>JBGUVX010000025.1:0-7159 GCA_045220575.1 Bacteroidaceae bacterium | reverse complement strand
CACAGATTCACAGATTCACAGTTTATTTTTTGAACCCCCTCTTTTCAACCTGCGCGGGGAGTGTTAATTTATGTTAATATTTATATTAATATATATATATAAGAATATATAGAATTAGAGGAAGGCGAGAGGTACCCCCTCGAAAAAAAAACTGTGAAACTGTGAAACTGTGAAGACAGACAGCACTTCAAAACGTGAGGATGCGCATTTTGATACATTATCCTCATGCATTCGTTAGTCGAAGGTTAATGTCGTTCGTCGATAGTTGTACGAGAGCCAATAGCTTCGTTTGAGAGAATCTGACAGGAAGGAACGGTCTAACAGTTCTTTAGCCAGCGGATGTTCTGTCGCAAAGAAGTTCAGCTCCCGCTTTATCAGCCTTTCGGACAGACCAATGCGGCGACCGAATTCCTCAAAGTCCTTGCGACTAATGGATCTCGTGTCGGAGAGTTGCATACCTTCTTTGAATAATCCCTTGTCGAGGGCGAAGATGCGTGGCATGTTCAGGTGAAGGCTTGTGTTAATGAGGTCGTAGGCAGGGGATAAGTGGTATTCCCCGTCACCACGGTTGATGAGTGAGAAGTTCTTCAGGTGGGCATCATCGTTGAGCGTCAGATAGTTGAACACAACGATGCGGAAGAATTTCAAGATTTCAACGGGAGCCGCTTTAACGTACTTGCGGATAATGTCGGCGCACTCTTCGTAACTTAGGTTACTATATTTGAAATCGCTGCCACCATTGGCTTTCGTCAGTCCTGCGAGAGAAGCAAAGTCTTCTTGGCTGTATTTACTTCCGTCTGGTCCGACATCGAAGCGCCGGCAGAGGTAGGCGGCCTCACCGTCGCGGAAGAAGCAGAGGGCGTTGGCTGCCGTCTCAATTTGATATACCCTGGATGCCAACTGCATGGTGAGATGCTCATTGGCAGGGCAATATTTACGGTCGAGCAAGGCGTATGATGATGGGGCAGGTTTCAAAATATAAGTTCCACGTTCATTTCCGATAGGCTTTGCTAATTTGTTTTCGTCATTCAGCACTAAACTCGCTTTGGGCTGTACGCCTGAAAGGGAAATGCGCCCCACATTCTTCAGGTAGGCTTCGTTGTCGGCGCTGTCGTTGTTGGGACTATCGAAATCCAGTACATGAGAAACCTCTTTTCCGTCAAACAGTATTTTCCGGGCAGCAGGGGAATAAGTGGAAAAACCTTCTTGCAGGGTAGAAGGGCATACACTGAGCTCTATCATATTCAGATGGGTTTAACGGTTACAGCTCCGATGGTGTCGTTTTGAGCCGTTGCCAGCATAATGCCGAAATCATCGTTTTCATCGATGTGGAGCAACATAGATTGTACCTGACGATTGGAGCCTTCGGACAGCATGTTGAAGAAATAGGGAAACAGATGGGGGGAACGATAGGACTCCTCCCGAACAGGCATAGACAGGCAGACGGGCTCGCCATTATAACCCTCGCTATATGTGAACACATATTCTCTGGAATCTGTTTCTTGCAGTATGCCAGCCTCTTTGTCGTGAACGTAAACCTTACACTGCCTCATACTCCAGTTGCTTGATGTCAATAATCATTTGAAGACCCAAGGTGTCGAGGATTGTCAACAGCGTTCCCAACTGTGGGTTTCCCTCTCCCCGTTCGATAGCTACAACGGTGTTGACAGCCACACTTGCCAAATCTGCCAATGTCTGCTGGTTAATTCCCAGTTTCTTGCGCCTTTCCTTTATGGCATTGCCCATCTCTCGCTGTGTCATAATCTCAATATATTGCGATTTTGGTGCAAAGATAGCAATTATTTGTCAAACGGAGAACGTAAATCTCAATAAAATGCGATTTTAAACAAGAAACTGCCATCCAGCGGACAGCAGCTTATTGATGGTGCTCACGCGTATGCGCGCGCGTTCCTCTTATTATTATAAGGTAGGGCTATTCTTGGGTTTCGGGTCTGAGGCCTTCGGGTTGCCAGCCTTGGGCTTTGAGGGCGAACTCCTGGCCGTCGCGAGTGATGAGGGCCGTGCCCAGTGATTCCTCGGTGATGTAGCCGATGACTTTTACGTCCTCCAGTGCCGACACTTGGTCGTTTTGGGTCAGGGGAACGGTGAACAGCAGTTCGTAGTCCTCGCCGCCATTCAGCGCACAGGTGGTGACGTTCATGTTCAGTTCCTCGGCCATGACGGCGGTCTGGTAGTCGAGCGGTATGCGCTCTTCGTAGATGCGACATCCGGTGTGGCTCTGGGTGCAGATGTGCAACAGCTCGCTGCTGAGGCCGTCGCTGATGTCCATCATCGAGGTGGGACGGATGCCTGCCTGGCGCAGCCGTTCTACGATGTCGCGACGTGCCTCGGGCTTCAACTGGCGCTCCAGTATGTATTCGCGTCCTGAGAAGTCGGGCTGGAAAGCCGCTTCCTGTGCAGCTGCATTTTGACCGTTGAGTTTTGAATTCTGAATTTGCGCATTGTACACCGCTTTCTCCCGCTCCAGCAGTTGCAAGCCCATATAGGCTGCACCAAGGTTGCCGGATACGCAGATGAGGTCGGTGGGACGTGCCCCGCTGCGGTAGGCAATGTCCTCGGCTGCGGCCTCGCCGATGGCTGTGATGCTGATGGCCAGACCTGTCAGGCTGCTGGTGGTGTCGCCGCCGACAAGGTCGACGTGGTGCTCCTCGCACGCCAGCAACATGCCGCTGTACAGGGCCTCGATGTCCTCTACGCTGAAGCGTTTCGAGATGGCCATGCTGACGGTGACCTGTCGCGGTGTGCCCATCATGGCATAGATGTCGCTCAGGTTCACCATCACGGACTTGTAGCCAAGGTGTTTCAACGGGGTGTACTGCAGGTCGAAATGCACGCCTTCCATCAGCATGTCGGTGGTGACGAGCACACGGTTGGGGCCGCCGTAGTCGAGTACGGCACAATCGTCGCCCACACCTTTCAGTGTGCTTTGGTTCTCGGGCTTTATGTCTTCGGTGAGGTGCTTTATCAAGCCGAACTCACCCAGCTTCGCTATTTCCAATTCTTATCTTTTCGTTTTATATTGCGCTACATGCGCTTTATCAGTTCCTTCATAATCTCAGCCATCTTGGGCTGCACCTTGTCGGCGGCACGCTGCACCTCTTCGTGGCTAACTTCTACGGGATTGTCGAAGCCGCCGAGGTCGGTGATGACGGATACGCCAAACACCTTGATGCCACAGTGATGGGCTACGATGACCTCGGGCACGGTGCTCATGCCCACGGCATCGGCTCCGAGACGGGCAAACATGCGATACTCGGCTGGTGTCTCGAAGGTCGGGCCTTGTGTGCCCAGATAGACACCATGCTGTACCTTGATGCCTTTCTCTGCAGCAATCTCGTCGGCCAGGGCGATGAGCTGCTTGTCGTAGGTTTCGTGCATATCCGGGAAGCGAGGCCCTGTGGGGAAGTTGGGACCGCGCAAAGGGTTCTCGGGGAAGAAGTTGATGTGGTCGGTGATAATCATGATGTCGCCCACCTGGAAGTTGGGATTAGTGCCGCCGCTGGCGTTGCTGACAAACAGCGTGCGGATGCCCAGTTCGTACATCACACGGACGGGGAAGGTGACTTGAGTCATGGGGTAACCCTCGTAGAAGTGGAAGCGTCCCTGCATGGCAACGACTTCCTTGCCGCCCAGCAGTCCAAGGATGAAGCGACCCGTGTGCCCCTCGACAGTGGACTGCGGAAAGTTGGGAATCTCTGCGTATGGGATAACTTGTGTGACTTCTATTTCTTCGACTAATCGTCCCAATCCTGTGCCAAGGATGATGGCTGTTGTGGGCTTAGAGGCCATTTTTGCCTTTAGCCAAGATGCTGTTTCTTGAATTTTTGAGTACATAGCCTGTTATTTTATCGTTAAAGTTCTGTGCTTGTTCTCTCATGATTTCCACTTTGACGGGCAGCACGTAGATAGCCTCGCTCGCTTCCGTGCTGAGGCCCTCGACACGGAGCAGGCGCGTGGCATCCTTCTCTGTGGTGATGATGCGCTTGGGAGCTGGTAACGCTGCAAACTGCTGGTTGATGCTATGCGCGTCTTCCGTGGTGAAATAGTGATGGTCGGGGAAGGGTAGGGTGCTGATGCGGGAGGTGTGACGACTGAGGTCTATTCGCATCTGCTCGGGCAGGGCAATACCCGTGAGCAACAGGATGGATTCCTTGGAATCGATATCAGACAGTGTGGCTCTGTCCTTCCCAAACAACTGGTACATGGAGCCGTAACTGAACGTACTGAAGAAGAGATCCTGGTAGGGCATCAGGCTCAGGGCCTTCTGAATAACGCGGAATCCCATGGGCTTGATGTCGTGCGGACATTTGGTTACAATGACCATGTTGGCCCGACGCTTTGCTTCCTTGGGCTCGCGCAGACGGCCTGCTGGGAGCAGGCAGTCGTCGGTAATCATGCGATGGTAGTCCACGAGCAGGATGTTTACACCTGGGTTGACGTAACGGTGCTGGTAAGCATCGTCGAGGAGGATGACCTCAACATCGCGGGTCGCCTCGTCCTGACACAGGTGTTTGATGCCACGACAGCGGTCGCGGTCCACTGCAACATACAGGTCGGGAAACTTCTTCTTCATCTGCCAAGGCTCGTCGCCTATTTCCTCCACAGTGCTTTTGGCTGTTGCCAATACGTAGCCTTTGCTCTTCCGCCGATAGCCACGACTCAGTACAGCAACACGATAATGACGGCTAAGCAGGCGCACCAGGTATTCGGTGTGCGGGGTCTTGCCCGTTCCGCCTACCGTCAGGTTTCCGACGCAGATGATGGGAATATTGTAGCTGTGAGATTTCAGTACACCCCAATCGAACAGGATGTTGCGAATGGCAACACCAAGACCGTAGAGCCAGCTCAGCGGTCGCAGCCATTCGTTGATGTGTACCAAATCTCCTTCCATAGTTTTCTTACTTCCTCTTAATTATTGAATGTTAGGCTCAAAGGGCAAGCGGGCCTGTATGCGGTCCTGCGTGTTGATGGTGCGCAATAGTGAGAAGGTGGTGTAGTATTCGCCCAGCATGTTGCGCATTTCGGCATCCAAATAGCCTGACTTCTTGTCGTTAAGCAACGACTGGAACCAAGGTTCGGGTTCGGGGTAGTTCACGGTGTTGTATTTCTCGACCTTTGCCAACTTGGCGGCAGACTTGACTGCGGCTTCCAAGTTGCCAATCTGGTCGACCAGGCCCAGACCCTTGGCTTGCTCACCTGTCCATACACGTCCCTCGGCAATCTCCTTCACCTTGGCGATGTCCATCTTGCGACCAAGGGCAACTCGGCCAGTGAAAGTCTCGTAACCGCGTTCTACCATCGACTGCATGAGTGCGCCTTCAGCCTCGTTCATCGGACGACCCATAGTACCCATGTCGCTCAGGGCGTTGGTTTTTACTACGTCGAACTTCACACCGACCTTCTGGGTGATGAGTTCACTCATGTCGGGTATCATGCCAAAGATGCCAATGCTGCCAGTAAGTGTTGTGGGCTCGGCAAAGATTTTGTTGGCACCGCAGGAAATGTAATATCCACCACTGGCAGCCATACCGCCCATGGATACAACGACGGGCTTCTTATCTTTCAGCAATTCAACTTCGCGCCAGATTTGTTCGCTGGCGTATGCTGAACCGCCACCAGAGTTTACACGCAGGACTACGGCCTTAACATCATCGTTCTCGCGAAGGCTGCGCAGGTCGTCGATAACCTTCTCGCCCACAATCTGGGGACCGTTGCCACCCATGGGCGACATGCTTCCGCTGGTCTGTACGATGTCGCCTACAGCATAGTAAATGGCAATCTTGTCGTCCTGCTCTTTGTATTCGGGAACTTCAGCCGAGGCCATATCCTTGGGGGAAATAAACGTAAGGCTCTTGTCCTCGTCCAGTCCCATCTGCTGTTTCAAGTAGGTCTTGACGCCGTCCATGTAACTCAGGGTGTCAACCAAGTTGTTCTCCAACATATATGATGTGGGGTGCAGAGCTACGTATTCATCAGCCAGGATGTTCAGCTTCTCCACGCTGATTTTGCGTGAGGCAGACACATCCTTCAGCATGTTCTGCCATATACTGCCCAAATATGAGGTCACCTGTTCACGGTTGGCATCGCTCATTTCGGTGTTGATGAAGGGTTCTACGGCGCTCTTGAATGTGCCTACCTTGAAGACCTGCATCTTGACGCCCACCTTGGCCAAGGCATCTTTGAAGAACATGGGCTGGGAGGCCAGACCGTGCCAATCGACCATACCCTCAGGGTTCACCATGATTTTGTCGGCAACACTGCAGATGTAGTAACCCGACTGGCTGTAGGTGTCGCTGTAGGCAATAATGAACTTGCCGCTTTCCTTGAAATCTACAAGGGCCTGGCGCAGCTCCTGTACGGTAGCAGGCGTGCCGCTCAATACGGCGTTCTCCAGATAAATGCCTTTTACCTTCTTGTTGTCCTTTGCACGCTTAATGGCTTCAGACAAAGTTTGTAGGCTGGGCGCGGGCTCCATGCTGCCATTCATGATGGAAGTAAAGGGGTCGTCCTCGGATTGTTCGGTAAGGACACCATTCAGGTTGATGCGGAGTATGGTGTTGTCTTTCACCGATGCGGTCATACCGTCACTGGCCATCATGCCTGCAAAGGATACAATGGTGATGATGGTGGACACCACGGTAAACAAAACTAAAGCCAGCAGACTGGCTAATGTGTACTTGAGAAAAGATTTCATCGTTTTTATATGTTTTATTAAATAGGTATAATTAGTTCTTACGCGCGTATTCCTTATATTTATATAGACGCGCAAAGGTACAAAGACCCGTTGGTTTATACAAACAAAGCACCTAAAAAGAAAAAAAATGAAAAAAAGTCTTAGGAATATTTGGTCAATCCAAAAATAGTCCGTAACTTTGCACCCGCAAATGAGAAACAGACCTCTCAAAAGCAAGAGTTCATTGAAAGATTTACATAGACAAGAAAGTAGTACAAGTATGAGAATCGAACCGTCGATTCTAATTTAAACTTAGTTTAATCGGTGTTAGGATAAAAACTTCTTCGACTTCTTTTAAACAGAAAATAAGAAAAAAAGAATATACTGTGAAGAGTTTGATCCTGGCTCAGGATGAACGCTAGCTACAGGCTTAACACATGCAAGTCGAGGGGCAGCATGAAGGTA
>JBGUVX010000024.1:0-46219 GCA_045220575.1 Bacteroidaceae bacterium | reverse complement strand
GAAGACTGCGAGTAAGCGAGAGCAAAGCCAAATGTATTTGAGCTATGCCGAGCGGTAGCAGGCTCGAAGCAAAGCTTCAAAGTGAGAGGTGAGAGGTGAGAAGTGAGAAGTAGGAGGTAAGATTTTGCAATAAGGAATTTTTTTCGTACCTTCGCCTGACGAAACAAGAAAAAAACTGATATGAAGGCAACGATTCAAGAAGTGGACGGGGAAATGGTGGCAACCTTGGAGGGCCGTCTCGACACGGCTGCGGCATCTGCCACAGAGAGTGCCTTGGAGCCCCTTAACGACTGCAAGGGCAAGGACATAGTGCTGGACTGCACGGCGCTGGAATACATCTCGTCGAGCGGTCTGCGCATATTCCTGGGAATACTGAAGAAGGCAAAGACGTGGGGCGGACATGTGTTCATCAAGGGCATGTCGGACGACATACGCTCCGTCTTTACCATGACGGGATTCATCAAGCTGTTTGAGTTCAGATAAACCACGATGGAAACAGAGCTCTTCTTAGGCCTCAACCTTCACGCCTGGATTACGATAGCGACGGTGTTGAGCATGTTTGCCACGCTGCTGCTGACGAAGGCGCGTACCGACATGGTGTTTCTGGCTGGCATTGGGGTGCTGTTCGTCACCGGTGTGCTCGACTCGAAAGAGGCCTTCTCGGGCTTCAGCTCGCCGTCGGTGGTGATTATCGGGGTGCTGTTCGTAGTGGTTGCGGGACTGACGCACACAGGTGTGCTGCAATGGATTGTGCGGAACATGCTGGGACAGCCCAACAGCTACTGGAAGGCGATAGTGAGGCTGATGTTGCCAGTGGCTGCCCTGAGTTCGTTCCTGAGCAACACAACGGTGGTGGCAATGTTCGTGAACATTGTCAGGATGTGGTCGAAGAAACTGGGCGTGGCGCCGTCGAAACTGCTCATCCCGCTGAGCTATGCCTCGGGCATGGGTGGAATCTGTACGCTCATCGGCACACCGCCTAACCTGATTATATCCGGCATGTATGCTGAGAAGACGGGGACGGCCATGAACGTGCTGGCAACCACCATTCCGGGACTGTTCTGCCTTGCGGTGGGAGTGCTGTCGATAATAGCCCTGCAGCGCCTGCTGCCCGAACGCAAGGCCCCTGAGTCGGCTTTCGAGGACACGTCGGAATACACCGTGGAGCTGCTGGTGCCAGCGGACAACCAATACGTAGGCGAGACGCTGAGCGACGCAGGCCTGTTCCATGTGAGGGGTGGCAGCCTGATAGAGATTTACCACTTCGACGACGTGCAGGCAACACTCAGCGAGGACGAGTTCCTGATGGGAGGCGACCGTCTGGTGTATGCCGGACAGATTGACAACATCCTGGAACTGAAGAAGAGCCACGGGCTGGTGAGCGCCAATCACCCCGTGTTCTCGATGGACGAGGTGGATGGGAAACGCCAACTGCGCACGGCATACGTCAACTTTGGCAGCAGCCTGATAGGAACCGCCATTGGCGACAGCACTTTCGAACACGACAACAACATGACGCTGGTGGCAGTGGCTCGAAGGGGGAAACGCATCAACGAGGCCCCACGACAGGTGATGCTGGAAGCCGGCGACACGCTGCTGCTGGAATGTCCGCCAAGCATGAACGTAAACACCGACAGGCTGCACTCGCAAGTGCACTTCTTCGACAGTGACCAAGTGGCGAACGTAGGTCCGAAGACGCTCATCTCGTCGGTCATCATGATAGCAATGGTTGCCCTTTCGGCATTCGACGTCATACCCCTGCTGCAAAGCGCGTTCATCGCCGCCGCAGCGATGCTGCTGTTCCGCTGCTGCAATATGGAGCAGGCCATGAAGTCCATCAACTGGGAGATACTGATGGTGTTTGCCGGCAGCGTAGTGCTGGGCGTGGCGATACAGAAAACCGGCATTGCCGAGCGGATGGCTCTGGGCATACTCGACGTTTGCGGCACAAATCCCATAGTGGTGATGACGGCAATATGCCTCGTTGGAACCTTCACCACAGAGTTCATATCGAACACAGCGGCGGGAGCAATGTTCTTCCCCATCATGTACGAGGCTGCCGAGAAAATGGGTTGCGACCCCTACCCCTTCCTCATCGCACTGATGATAAGCGTGAGTAGCAGTTTTGCCACACCCATAGGCTCGCCAACCCACATGCTGGTGTACGGGCCGGGCGGCTACCGCTTCGTCGACTTCATGCGCATAGGGCTGCTGATGAACTTTATCATACTCGCAGCCAACATATTCATCGTAAGCCTCCTGTTCCTGTAGCTTAATAGAAGAAGAGGTAGGCAACGCCGATGGCGGCGAGCACGCCCACGAGGTCGGTCAGCAGGCCTGCGGCTACGGCGTGGCGCGTGTTGCGGACACCCACAGAGCCGAAGTAGACGGCAAGGATGTAGAAAGTGGTATCCGTGGCTCCCTGGAAGATGCACGAGAGGCGACCCACGAAGGAGTCGGCACCGTAGGTGGTCATGGCGTCCACCATCATGCCGCGTGCTCCGCTGCCGCTGAGGGGTTTCATCAGCGCCGTGGGCAAGGCACCCACAAAGTCGGCATTGATGCCCACCATCTCGAATCCCTTGGCAATGCCGCTAATCAGCACGTCCATAGCCCCGGAGGCGCGGAAGACACCGATGGCGACGAGGATGGCGACGAGGTAGGGAATGATGCGAACGGCGGTCTCGAATCCACCCTTGGCTCCCTCGATGAAGGCCTCGTAGACGTTCACCTTCTTGCGCATGCCAGCCACGATGAAGGCTGCAATGATGCCGAACAGGAGGACGTTGGCAATGGTGGTGCTGTAGAGGTTCAGTTCATCGCGACCGAGCCGGGAAGCTGCCCAAGCCATTCCGCTCACCAAGAGGCAGAGCCCAATCATAGTGCCCATGATGGCGCGGTTGAAGAGGTTTATCTTCTGGTAGAGGCTGGTGATGATGATGCCTGCCATTGTGGCAATCGTGGTAGCCAGCAGGATGGGAATGAAGACGTCCGTCGGCTGGGCGGCTCCCATCTGTGCACGATAGACGAGGATGCTAACGGGGATGAGCGTCAGGCCGCTGGTGTTCAGCACGAGGAACATAATCATCGGGTTGGATGCCGTTTCCCTGAGGCGCTGCATCTCGCTCTCGTCAATCTCGCCGCGTTCATTCTTCATTCTTAATTCTTCATTCTTAATTTCCTGCATTCCTTCCATCGCCTTCAGTCCCAGAGGGGTGGCTGCATTGTCGAGGCCCAGCATGTTGGCTCCGAGGTTCATGAAGATGTGTCCGAAAACGGGATGCCCTTCGGGAATGTCGGGGAACAGGCGCTTGAACAGGGGGTTGAGTCCGCGCGCAAGGGCGTTGACCAGACCGCCCTTCTCGCCAATCTTCATGATGCCCATCCACAGGGCCAGCGTGCCCGTAAGACCCAGGGAGATTTCGAAGGCGGTCTTTGACGATGCAAATGTACTCTCGATGATGGCAGGGAACACTTCGGTGTTGCCCATGCACAGTTGCACTGTGGCAATAAGGAATGCCACAAGGAAAAAGAAAATCCAGATGTAGTTTAGTACCATAGTGCAAAATTAAGAATTAAAAGTGAAAAGAGAAAAGAGAAAAGTGAAAAAGTGCGTGGAGATGGGCAAAAAGAAAGAGCCACGGACGAATCCGCAGCTCTTTTACTTTTTACTTTCTACTTTTTACTTTAGAAGGCAACCTTTTTGCCATTAACGATGTAGATGCCCTTCTGAGCCTTCTCTACGCGACGACCGCTGAGGTCGAAGACTGCCTGTGACTCCTGCTCGGCAGCGATGCCCTTGACGAGAGTCTCGCCATTAATGGATAATAGATAACAATTCTTGAGCTCAGGAGTGTAGCTATCGCCACTACCGTACTTCTGCAGTTTGCCGAATACAACTACCTTGTCACCCTCTTTCAGTGTGGAGATTGTCTCCTCTGTGAAGTTCTCATTGCCAATGTTCTTGGCACGGTATACGGTGAGCAGTTCTGTGCCGTTGGCAGCATCGGCCATTGTAAAGTTGACATTGCCGTAGAGTGTCTGGTCATCCTTGCGCTGGAAGTCGGGCTCACCAACGACATAACCTGTTACGTTGTAAGTCTGGTCTGTCGTGGCATTGTCCTCAAGTCCGGCAATGATAGCGAGCGCCTCAGCAACTGTTACATCCTGTGTAGGGGCAGGAGCGGGTTTAACGGTCAGCGTGTACTTCACGGTGCTGGCCTCGTACTCGTCGTTACCCTCGAATGATGCGGAAATCTCAGTCTTGCCCGCTGCCAAGAGGGTGATGACGCCCTCTGCATCGATAGTTGCCACACTGTCAACGGAACTTGCGTATGTCACAGGCAGGTTGTTCTCGTTGGACAGCGTTGGGAACACGTTGTCGTTGGCGTCGATGGTCACCGTGCGAGCCGATGTGCCCCAAGACAGGCCAGCCACCTTCTTGCCCTCGCCCTGGAACAGCTTGACATTGTCGAAGCGGGCATTTGAAGAGAGGGTGTTGGAGAAGGTGATGGTGAGCGTTGCCGATGTGGCGTTGATGGGATAGGAGTAGTCGTTGCCAGAACCCTGATTCTCACCAATCGTGCCACCCTGAACGGTAACGGTAAGAGCCTTGTTTGACTTGAAGGTCAAAGTCATGTCGCCCGTCTTGTCGCCAAGTTCGACTACAGCGGAGAAAGCTCCTCCGTTCTTGGCAATGAGCAGTTCGGGAGCTGCACCGCCAGCCAGAGCCTCGTCGTAGAGGGTGGTACCACTCTTGAACGAGCCGTCAGTATTCGTGACTGTGCCCGTGAAGGTGTAGTTGTCGTTAACGTCCTCAAGGACAGCCTTCACGTGCTCTGTCCAACCAGACCAGTCTTCTTCCCAGATTGCGGTCTGAGCCGTTGCGAAACTTGCAGTGAAAACTGCGAAGAGAGAGAGTAAAAGTTTCTTCATAATGTTTGTGTTTAGAGATTAATAAAATATGTTTGTTTCATTTGCCTGCAAAGATACAATTAAATGAACAAAATACCAAATAATTCTTAACTCTTAACTCTTAATTCTTGCTCCTCTTCGCTACGCAAGCGTCTCCTTGCGTCGCCGAGCGCTTAATTCTTAACCCTTATTGCCGCAAACCCATTGACCGAAGGGAGATAAATGCTCGAATTTATTTGGCATTCCGCTCGATTTGCACTATCTTTGTAGCCGCAATGGAAGATTTCGACATCAGAGAACAAAGGACGATGCGCGAGAAGGAGTTTGAGAACGCACTCAGACCCCTCCGTTTCGAGGATTTCAGCGGGCAAACGAAGGTGACGGACAACCTGCGCGTCTTCGTCGAGGCTGCACGCTACAGAGGCGAGCCGCTCGACCACACCCTGCTGCACGGCCCCCCAGGATTGGGGAAGACCACCCTGTCGAACATCATTGCCAACGAACTGGGCGTGGGCTTCAAGGTTACCAGCGGGCCTGTGCTCGACAAACCCGGTGACTTGGCAGGACTACTGACTTCGCTGGAGCCAAATGATGTCCTTTTCATCGACGAAATCCACCGTCTCTCGCCTGTCGTGGAGGAGTATCTCTACTCGGCGATGGAGGACTATCGTATCGACATCATGATAGACAAGGGTCCATCGGCTCGCTCGATACAGATTGACTTGAATCCATTCACGCTTGTCGGAGCCACCACGCGCAGCGGCTTGCTGACAGCTCCCTTGCGTGCCCGTTTCGGCATCAATCTGCATTTGGAATACTACGATGCTTCGACGCTGAAGAAGATTGTCATACGTTCGGCCTCCATTCTGAATGTGCCCATTTCATCGGAGGCAGCAGGCGAGATTGCCAGCAGAAGTCGTGGTACGCCACGTATCGCCAACGCCCTCCTGCGCCGAGTGCGCGACTTTGCCCAAGTTCGTGGCAATGGCGAGATTGACCTGAAGATTGCCCGCATCGCCCTCGAAGCCCTGAATATCGACAAACACGGACTCGACGAGATTGACAACAAGATACTGCTGACCATCATCGACAAGTTCAAGGGTGGTCCCGTGGGCATCAATACCATCGCTACTGCCATCGGTGAGGATGGAGGCACGGTGGAGGAGGTGTACGAGCCGTTCCTCATCAAGGAGGGCTTCATCAAGCGTACGCCACGAGGTCGCGAAGTCACCGAGCTGGCCTACCAGCATCTGGGACGCACCTACGGCACCCGCTTCGGCACGCCCGAACAGCCTGACCTGTTCAGCTAACAGGACGACCCCTACCCCTTACCCTCCCCGCGGGGCGGGTGTGGTTTCGGACACAAAATGTAACATTAAATAATAATAACAAAATAAGAAAGAACCTTTGCCTTACAAAAGTATATACTCCCTCCCCTCGGGGAGGGTAAGGGGTAGGGGTCGGAATAGTATTGAGTATGAATTTTGTAGAAGAACTGAAATGGAGGGGCATGATTCACACCATGATGCCCGGAACAGAGGAAATGTTGAGTAAGGGAATGCAGACGGCCTACGTGGGCATCGACCCAACGGCTGACAGTCTGCACATCGGTCACCTGTGCGGCGTGATGATGCTGCGCCACTTCCAGCGCTGCGGTCATAAGCCCATCGCCCTGCTGGGTGGTGCCACAGGCATGATTGGCGACCCAAGTGGTAAGAGTCAGGAGCGCAACCTGCTGGACGAGGCTACGCTGCGTCACAACGTGGAGTGCATCCGCGAACAACTGTCGCGATTCCTCGACTTCGACAGCGACGCTCCCAATGCCGCCGAACTGGTGAACAACTACGACTGGATGAAGGACTTCACCTTCCTCACCTTTGCGCGTGACATCGGCAAGTGCATCACCGTCAACTACATGATGGCTAAGGATAGCGTAAAACGTCGATTAAATGGCGAATTTCAGGAAGGAATGTCATTCACGGAGTTTACCTATCAGCTGTTGCAGGGTTACGATTTCCTGCACCTCTACGAGACCAAGAACTGCCGTCTGCAGATGGGTGGTAGCGACCAATGGGGCAACATTACCACAGGTACGGAACTCATCCGTCGCAAGTTGGGTGTGGAGAACGAGGCATTTGCCCTCACTTGCCCCCTAATCACAAAGGCCGACGGCAAGAAGTTTGGTAAGACGGAGCAAGGCAACGTATGGCTCGACCGCAACCGCACCTCTCCCTACGTCTTCTACCAGTTCTGGCTCAACGTGGGCGACGAGGAGGCTGAACGCTACATCAAGATATTTACATCTTTGGATAAGGAAACCATCGATGCCCTCATCGAAGAGCACCGTCAAGACCCGGGTCGCCGCGTGCTGCAGAAGCGCTTGGCAGAGGAAGTGACTGTGCTGGTTCATGGTCGTGAGGACTACGAGCTGGCTCTCGAAGCCTCCAACATCCTCTTCGGTAAGGCAACGAAGGAGAGTCTCGTGAAACTGGACGAGGCTACGCTGCTTGATGTCTTCAGCGGTGTTCCCCACTTTGAGGTTAGCCGCTCACTGTTGGAAGGTGAGGGCTGCAAGGCTGTTGACCTCTTTGCTGAGCACTCCCCCTGCTTCGCCTCGAAGGGCGAGATGCGTAAACTCACTCAGGGCGGTGGCGTTTCCTTAAATAAGGAAAAACTTGCTGCCTTCGACCAGATGGTAACCGCTGCCGACCTGCTCGACGGCAAGTACCTGCTCGTTCAGCAGGGCAAGAAGAAGTATTATCTGCTCATCGTGAAGTAGGCTCCCTTTCATGAAACGGGTATGTGACTTCATAGCCCGCTGGATGGGGGCAATGGTGCTGTTGGTGGCTGCGTTGTCGCTGATGGTGCCAACGTCGTTCGAGTGGATTGATACTTGGCTTATCAACCCCATGTTGGGCGTAATCATGTTCGGCATGGGACTGGCTCTATCGCCAAAGGACTTTCGCATCGTGCTGAGCCGTCCGAAGGACATTCTCATCGGCTGTCTGGCACAATTTACGGTGATGCCCCTGTTGGCTTTCGTGCTGACGTGGGCTTTCTCGCTGCCCAAGGAACTGGCATTGGGCGTAATCCTCGTAGGATGCTGTCCTGGTGGTACGGCCTCGAACGTCATCACTTATCTGGCAAAGGGCGATTTGGCCTTGTCGGTGGGAATGACGGCGACTTCGACCCTGCTGGCTCCTGTGCTGACGCCACTCTTGGTGTGGCTGATGGCTGGAACGATGGTGGAAGTGGACACGCTGGGTATGTTGCTGAGCATTGTCTATGTGGTCATAGCGCCCATCGTCTGTGGACTGCTGTGCCAGCGTTTCCTGCCCAAACTCACACAACGTGTCACGCCGTACCTGCCTGCCTTCTCTTCGATAGCGATAGCTATAGTGGTGGGAATCATTGTTTCCCACAATGCCGACCGCCTGCTGCTGGGAGGTTTGGTCGTCATCTTCGTAGTGATTGCCCATAACCTGTTGGGACTTCTCACAGGTTTCCTGATAGGCCGCGTGTTGCGATTGCCGAATCCCAAGTGCGTGGCTGTCAGCATTGAGGTGGGTATGCAGAACTCAGGTCTTGCCTCGTCGCTGGCCGTACTGCATTTTGCAGCCTATCCTTTGGCTACTATCCCTGGAGCCGTCTTCAGCGTTTGGCATAACATCAGCGGTGCTTTGGCAGCCAAGCTTTATCGCCTGCTCCCCACGAAGGAGATGAGATGATGAAACAACAGAAAGTCTATAAACTGGTACTGATTAAGCGACACCCGTTTGGTGGCAGCTTCTTGGCTATCAACCTGTTTGGTATCATTTTTTCGCTACGTCAATTGACGCCGAGTGAAGTGAATCACGAACTCATACACACGGCTCAGCAGCGCGAACTGCTGTACCTGCCCTTTTTCTTATGGTATGTGGTGGAATGGCTGGTGCTTCTGCTGAAGTATCGCGACAGGATGAAGGCTTACTATCACATCCGTTTCGAGCAAGAGGCCTATCGTCATCAGGATGACCCCGACTACCTGAAACACAGACGGCACTACTGCTACAAGTCATAAATAACGCGCACGGCTGCAACTTCACTGAGTGCAGCCGTACTTGTTCACTTATTGTGGAAGGGAGTCAGCGGAGGTGCTTCTTACTGTTGGAGATGTAGAGGCCCTTCTTTTGTTTTGAGATGGGGCGACCGCCGAGGTCATACACCTTCTCATTTTCTGACTTTCTCATTTTCTCATTTTCAACTGTCCCGATTCCATCGCCACTATTGCAGGTGAGGGTGACGTTGTCGAAACCGATGATTTTCTCCGTGCCATTGTTGTTGTGCATGGCTACAAGGCGGATGGTGGTGCTGGCTGCGCCGTCGCTGGTGAACTGTAGGCTCATGTGTTGCCATTCCTCCTTGTTCTCGACAGTTGGTGCCTGCAAAGTAGCACCGTCCTCGGGAATGGCCTGCAAGTAGGCATCACCGCCCAGTCCACTTTTCCACACGTCGCACTCCAGCGTGTATTCGCCTTCAGGCAGACGCAGTTCCTGAGAGAGAGTAAGCGTTGGTGTGCCCCAGTTCTGACGTATCCAATAGGTTTGGTCGCCATTGGTAGCAGGTTTGGCACGCGAACCGAAAAACTGGTCGTAATATAGGTCGCCGCTCTTCAGGGCTGTAAGGTCGTTTTCGTTACCGCCACTACGTTCTACGATCCATCCCTCGGGCACATAGATGGCACGGTCGCTGCTTACGCCACTGCCCTGTTGTACGGAGTAGCTGCCCTCAAAGTCACCGTTCACCAAAGCTGTGGGCAGATTGGGGTTCGACACCTTGGTGTTTTTTGCTAAGTCACGCACCTCCATAGGCGTGAGCAAATCGCCATAAGATTCGGCTATAGCTATTGTATGGATGCCGTTCGCAAAATCGCCTTCTACCTCATTCGTTTCTATAACTTGGTCTACGAGACCATTGCGATAGATGATGAGCCGTTGACCATCGTAGGTTAGTGTCAACACGAGTTTCTTGAGTTTTGTCGGATGATTGTCACCATTTGTACCGCTGCTGGCATTTGCCCAATTGTCGCTGGTGTAGAGGGCATTCTGACCAGTGTACTTGATGCCGTTAATAACTACTTCGGGGCGCTTGGTCGTGGCATTGATGCTATATGTGAAATTGTCGCCAATCTTGAAAAGCTCACCTTCATAATTATCCTGATTGAGAATGAAACCAAGGTTCAGGGTTGTGCCAGGATGTAGACAAACACAATAGACATGAAGATTTTCGTATTCTTTCATCTCCTCTGTCCACTCGTAGTTACAGAGCATACTTGTGGGATAGCCCTTGGGATAGTTCTTGTTCACCATCCAATAGTAGTAGTCGCCCTGCATCCAACCAAGGCGCAGCTTCGAGTTCTTGGAGCCAGGCAGGACGAAGGGGCGTACGTTGTTCTTGGGCGAATCCTTGGTAATTTGTTCAGAGCTTGCGACATTGCCCTCATCATCTATGGTGTATCGCCAAATCTCGTAGATTCCATCCTTATTATATTGTCCGTTCTTTGTGGGAATGGAGAGGTACATATCGTTGATGTTATCGGGGTCGAGCGACATACCACCTGAGTAGCAGCGCTCCGTCTGGTTCCAGTTCTGATGGAAGGCATGTCCGCCATCTGACACCTTAACCTTCTTCCATTGCGAGCCTGTCCACCGAGCGTACCAATAAAAATGTCCTGTCTTGGAGTCGTCGATATGTGGATAGGCAATGACAGGATTCTCGTCTTTATCCAGAGCAATCTGCCACACCCAGTTGCGGATGCCATCAGTCTTGTCAACAATGGTCTTGGGGTACGATGAGGCGTAGGAAGCGGTCTTGCTGACGTTGAACACACCATTGTTTATGATGCTCAACTGCGTGCCTTCAAGGTCGCGCAGGATGGGACCGTTGCCGTTATTTATGTCGATTACGTTGAAATAAAGCCAGTCGGGCATCTCGTTGTCAGGATGGCCTGTGGTGTATGAAAGGTATATCTTGTCCTTGCCATTCGACTGATACTTGGCGTATGGACGTGCACCAGTGCTCTGCACAATCTGCTTGGGACCGAAGTCGAACTGGCACTTGTCGTCTTTATCGGGCATGGTTATGCGTGCTATAGTAGGATGCCAATTGATGCCTCGCCAACATAGGTAGATGTGGTCAGGGTCATCGCTGAGAATGAAAGGCGAGGGATATGTGGTGTTGTTGGCTGTAGCCAGATATTTCTCGTCACCCAGTGCCGTGATGTCGCCAGGTTTCTTGGAGATGCGATACCATATCTTTGCCTCGTCGGTGTGACGTGTGTAGAAAATCATCACACGTTCATCGGGCAGAACCACGAAGGTGGGGTTATTGTGGTCGTCAGGCTGGAAATAGCTTCGGATGAGGAGATCCGTCTTACGGCCCGTGAGCCAGTCGTACTGAGTGGCCATAACATTGCCATGAATATCGATGTAGCCAAGATAAGAGGCATTGATTGTGCCTGCTGCGTTTTCATAGTGCAGGGCTCGCGGGTCGGCAAACCAGCACCACGCACCTTCTTGGGCTACGATGTTGTTTTTGAAACTTTCGGCTGAGAAACCGTAAACAGCACTAACGAGAAGTGAAAGCGTCAATAAGATTTTTTTCATGGCTATAATGTTTGTTTATTCGATGTCTAAAGCACGGCATGTTCGGCGTTGATGCTTTGACTAAGGAACATTGCTGCGTTATCGTTGAACTGGCTTGGCTGTTCGGTGGTCAGGAAGCGTATGCCGCCGTTTTGTGTAATGCGTGCCTGCATATCGGGATGCCGACGGAAATAGTCGGCAAGGCTCTTTGCCACATATTCGCCCTGCGAAATCAGGTGGATGTGCGGAGGAGTATGTTTCCGAATCTTGTCGTAGAGCAGGGGATAGTGGGTGCAACCCAGTATGATGACATCTATGTCCGGGTCCTGCGTCAGCAGTTGCCGGATGTTTTTCTCCACAAAGAAATCGGCTCCGTCGCTATTGTATTCACCGTTCTCGATGAGGGGAACCCACATGGGGCAGGCCTGTCCGGTAACGCGGATGTCAGGACAAAGCTTGCCTATTTCAATGTCGTAGGTCTGAGAGCGAATAGTGCCAGGGGTGGCAAAGATGCCGATATGGCGCGTTTGAGTAATGTCGCCGATACACTCGGCAGTAGGGCGAATGACACCCAGCACACGCCGACTGGGGTCGATGGCTGGCAGGTCGCGCTGTTGGATAGTGCGCAGGGCCTTGGCCGATGCAGTGTTGCAGGCCAGCACAACCAGAGGGCAACCCATGTCGAATAGTCGGCGTACGGCCTGTAGGGTGAATTCATAGACAACCTCGAAGGAGCGCGTGCCATAAGGAGCACGCGCATTGTCTCCGAGATATAGGTAGTCGTATTCTGGCATGAGCTGACGGATTTGCCTCAATACGGTAAGTCCGCCATACCCAGAGTCGAATACTCCGATGGGACCAGTATTTATCGTTTGTTTACTGAACATTAGCATCAGCGGGTGCTGCCTCTGCAGGAGAAGCCTCTATGCCCAATTGCTTCAGGATGCGGTCGGTAATGTTTTCGCCCAGCAACGGGTTGATAAAGGGGCAGGCATCCTTTTCGGAATTGACGACAAAGGCATAGCCACCTTCTAAGCCCACTGTGCGGATAGCCTCGTTGAGTTTGGCCTTCACGCTGGCAATCAGGTCTTGTTCGGCCTTGCTCAGCAGTTCCTGTGCTTCCTGACGGAACTTGATACCGGCCTCCATGAGGGTCTGCAGTTCGGCCTGACGCTTTACGAGGATGTTTTCGGGGAAGTCCTTCTGACCCTGTAGGAACTCGGAGAACTTCTTCTGGAACTCCTCTTCACCACGAGTGGCCTCCTGATCGTACTTTCCTTTCAGTTCTGCCAGGTCTTGCTGAGCCTTGGCATATTCAGGCATCTGCTTCAGCACGGTATCGTAGTCGACACTGGCAAACTTGACCTGAGCACTTGCCATCATGGGCAGCAAGGCAAGCAGTGCAATAATGATACGTTTCATGTCTTTAAACTCTAAACTTTGAAATCTCAACTTTACTTAATACCCAACTCAGTTTTCAACTGGGCGGTAATGTCGGTGCTCAGTGTCTCATTGACGAAAATGGCACTTGAAGCGGAGGAAATATCCACGATGTAAACATAGCCGCCAGCATCGCTGATTTTCTTAATGGCAGCACTGATTTTTGCCAAAATAGGCTCCATCTTTTCGGTTTGCTGCTTCTGCAAATCCTGCTGGCTAGCCTGATAGAAATCCTGGATGCTCTGCTCCATTCTCTGCAGGTCCTGAGCCTTGCTCTGCAGGATGGCCTGTGGAGTACTGTCATTGGAGAGCTTTTGAAACTCCTCGGCCTTGGCCTGATATTCCTTCTGGATGTTCTCCAATGTTTCCTGATACTGTGTTGTAAGTTTCTGGATTTCGGCGCTGGCCGTTTTCCACTCTGCCATTTCTGGCATCACATTGGCCATGTTGAAATGGGCGAACTTCTGGGCAAAGATGCTCATGGGAGCGAGCATCATGATTACAAACAAAATCTTTTTCATAATTCAAAATATTATTAATTCTTAACTCTTCATTCTTAATTCTACGCTTTAATTGTATCCCAATTTGCTGAGCACCTCGTTGCTGATGTCTATCTTGGGCGAAGCAAAGATGATGCCGGCATCGGAGGAACGGTCGAGGATAAGGCTATATCCTTTTAGCTCCGAAATATCCTTGATGGCATTGTATATCTCGTCTTGAATAGGTGTCATCAAACTCTCGCGCTTCTTGAATAGCTCACCGTCGGGACCGAAATATTTTTTCTTCAGTTCTGCAGCTTCTTTCTCTTTGGCTACGATAGTTTCTTCCTGTTTAGTCTTTTGTTCCTCACTGAGGAATACTGCCTCGTTCTGGTAGTTCTTATACAATGTCTGGGCCTCGGTCTGCAAGGCATCTACTTCGGCTTGCCATTTCTTGCTTACTTGGTTCAATTGTTCGTTGGCACGCTCGTAGGACGGAATATTCTTGAGAATATATTCCATATCTACCAAAGCAAATTTCTGAGCTTGTGCAGTAGCGGCACCCAGTGCCACCATCAGCATTACGAATAGTCTTTTCATGATTGTTTGTTATATACTCTTAACTCTTAATTTCTTTACTTTTTAGAATTCTTGTCCCAAGATGAAGTGGAACTGGCTTCCACCTACCGATTTGCTGCCTAAAACACTATCGAAGCCGTATGCCCAATCGATACCCAACAGACCCACCATGGGTAGGATGATACGTACACCAACACCTGCACTTCGCTTCATGTCGAAGGGATTGAATTTCTTAATACTGTTCCACGCATTACCGCCTTCGGCAAAGGTCAGGACATAGATGTTGGCCGAGTTACCCAACATCAACGGGTAGCGAAGTTCAACAGTGAAACGGTCATAGGCATAGCCAGGATAACCGCTGGGAGTCAGCGAACCATTGTCGTAACCACGCAGGCCGATGGTCTCTGTGGCGTATGTGGAGCTGTATCCCGAAGTTCCGTCGCCACCCACGTAATATGTTTCGAACGGGCTACGCTTGTTCTTATTATAGTGACCCAGAAGACCGAATTCCACACGGGTCATCAATACCAAGCACTTGCTTCCTTTGGTCAGAGCCGTGAAGGTACGAGCCTTGAATTTCCACTTGTGATACTCAATCCAGCGATATTTATCCTGTAGTTCTTTATTGTAGGTAACCGAGTTGCGGTTAGTGGCCAGATTCTCGAAGTCCTTGTTCTCAATCAGGCTGTAAGGCGGAGTTAAAGACACAGAGAACAGGAACTCGCTGCCTCGGCGTGGGAATATCTGGTTGTCTGTAGATGTTCGTCCCAAACTCAGGCTAAGCGCCAAAGAATTACAATTACCGTTCGATACCAGAAAATACTCCCAGTCTTTCAACATATATCTTGTGTAACCCAAATCGGCAGAGAACTGGAAATAGTCATCGGGCCAGCTCAGACGTTTACCCCAGCCGATGGACGCACCTACGACCTTAATGAATTTATCGGGGTCGTAAAAGTTCTCGTAGTAATTGTTGTAGTATCCATTGCTGCCAGCGCCGTACAGGTAGCTACCCATGTAGTTGCGGAAATAAGCAGAATTGTAATAGTTGTCGCTTACGTCGGTTTGCTTGGAGAAGAAGGCGCTAATACTGAACGAACTGGGGCGTTTGCCACCGAACCACGGATTCATGTACGATACGCTGTAGGCCTGATAGTAACGTCCGTTGGTTTGACCGCTGATGCTAAATGTCTCGCCGTTTCCCTGAGGCAGTACGCCGCGACGCAGGCTCTTACGATTAAATAGATTCGCCATACAGAAGTTGGAGAATCGCAGACCAATCTTTCCTATGACACCCGTCTGTCCGTAACCCAGTGAGAATTCAATCTGGTCGTTTGATTTTGGGGTCAGGCCCCAGGATACATCAACTGTACCGTTCTCGGCATTGGGTTCCACCTTGGGGTCAATGCTTTCGGGATCAAAAAATCCCATGGATGCAATTTCTCGATATGAGCGCTCCAATGCTTCTTTCGAAAACAAATCGCCTGGTTTATTGCGTAGTTCTCTGCGAACAACATTTTCGTACACACGATCATTGCCAATAATGCGTACGTGGCTTATATGAGCCTGTGTACCTTCAAAAATACGCATTTCCAAATCAACACTGTCTCCAACAATATTGGTTTCTACAGGGTCGAGCTGATAGAAAACGTAACCATTGTTGTAGTAGAGGTTGCCAATGGCGTCCTCATCGTTCGACAAGCGGTTGTTCAACAACTTTTGGTCGTAGACGTCACCTTTTTTCATGCGTAGCAAGCGGTCGAGGGCCTCTGTGTTGTACAAGGTGTTGCCTACCCATTCGATATTACGGATGTAGTATTTGCTTCCTTCATCAATATTCAAGTAGATGTCCACACTTCTTTCATCAAACTCTACCACGCTGTCACTCAGAAGTATGGCATCTCGGAAACCCAGTTCTGCATATTTGGTGATAAGGTTTTCCTTTGCTTCCTTATATTTTTTATCTACAAATTTTTTCGAATGGAACCAACTGCCGGTATTGTGACGCTCGTGAATGGATTTCAGCACACCCTTGTGGAACAGGTCACCCTTGATTTTCTTTTCAGCCAGATTGTTGTTACCCGTTATATAGATATGGTTAACCTTTACCTTGTCTTTCTTCTGGATGTTGACGTCCAAAATAGCATGGTCTGGCTTTGAGGCATCATCGCGCTGTAGTATTTCAATTTCGGAGTTCTTATAGCCCTTTTCATCGAAATACTTCTTTGCCAACAGTTTAGCACGGTCGATGGTGTTAGGCGTCAATTGGTTCTCTTGTATCAGTCCCAATTTCTTCTCCAAATCTTCGCGTTCGCTCTTTTTTACACCCGTATAGTTGATTTGGGAGATGCGAGGGCGTTGTGTCAGTTGGATGTGCAGGTATGCAGAATCCTGTACGATGCTATCAACTCGAATGGATACATTGCTGAATAGCCCATGACGCCAGTAACGGCGTATGGCTTTAGTGACTTGGTCGCCGGGAATGGTGATTCTCTCCCCTACTTGTAATCCTGACAGACCAATCAAGAGGTAATCATCGTAGTTGCTTACGCCACTTACTGTGATTCCGCCCAGAATGTAGTCTCGAGGAGTTCGTCCGTAGTCGACGATGGGTGCTGTATCTTTATTCATGTTCTGTGCCAATAGGCCTTGTCCGGTACAGAACATGAATAACAATAATATGAGGTGTTTTAGCTTCATTCTTTCTTCTCTAATCTTTCAACTCTCAACTTTATTCTCTTCCTCAACTTGCTCACCAGTCTTTCCAAAGCGCCGCTGACGGCTTTGGAAATCTTCAATAGCCAGATTTAGGCTGCTCTCGTCGAAGTCGGGCCAGAAAGTATCGCAGAAATAAAGTTCTGTGTATGCGCATTGCCACAGCAGATAATTACTGATACGCAGTTCGCCCCCCGTTCGGATTAACAAATCGGGGTCTGGCATGAAATTCGTAAGCAGACGATTCGATATCAGATCCTCTGTTATTTCGCTGGGCTGTAAAGTTCCTGTCTTTACATCCTCGGCGATGTGGCGCATGGTCGCTGTAAGTTCCCAGCGAGACGAGTAGCTCAGCATAATGTTCAATGTCATCTTTTTGTTGCCAGCCGTCCGTTCCACGCATTCAGCCAGACGCTTCTGTACTTTAGGCGGTAGTAATTCCAGCCCACCAATTGCGCGAAACCTGACATCATTCTTCATGAATATTTCTTCCTCCAAATTGTCAAGGATTAGCCCCATTAATGCTTCTATTTCGGGTGCGGGGCGGTTCCAGTTCTCAGTACTGAAAGTGTAAAGGGTCAGGTATTTAATGCCTAAGCGGACAGCTTCGGTGGTAATTGTTTTTACCGTTTCCACTCCCTTCGCATGACCTGCAGTGCGAGGCAGCCCTTTCTGTTTTGCCCATCGGCCGTTGCCATCCATAATAATGGCAACATGTTCGGGTATTCGGCTTTTATCAATCATTGTTGTGACAGGTTTTACATTTTGGTAGCATCTCGTAGGTGATGAAGAACATCATGTACGAGTAGCAGTCTTTATTTTTCAGCCCAGAGCTCTCAATAGCATAGGGTTTGTTGAGTTGTTTCCATTCTTTGCTCGTGTCTAAGGCATCCGTAGTAGTGAAGCGGAAAGTCCATTCGGCACCAATATTGATACGCTTTTTCAGTTTGTATTTCACGCCAAGTCCCACGGGAAAATTCATGCCAAACTTTGCACCAGCGCCACCTCCTGTTGCCAGAGTTAGTCCTGCTCCAGCTACAGCATATGGGGTGATGCGACTGTTTCCCTTGTAGCCTTCATTCATTCCGAATCCCCAAAAATTGAATTCAAACTGGGCACCAAGATCCCAAACATTTCGTTTAAAGTTGAAACTTACAGGAATGCCGCCCGCAGTTGAAGGAGTGCCAGCACTCGTGGGAATGTAACGCCCTTTTGTATTCCCAGTCAGGTGTCCCATTGTTAAATCGCCTTTTATGGCCATACGAGGATTGAACATACGGCGGAGTACAAAGCCACCCATGGCACTCGAATGCCGAAAGGGTATTTTATTGGCATCACCCATGTAGAAGTCCAGTCCAAGGGCTCCTCCCATTTCCATCTGGTAGGTTTCATCGTCATCTGCCATCACGGCAGTTGTGATGAATAAACACATGAATATGATGGCCAGTTGTCTCATTCGTTATTTTCTCAGGAATCCCAGTCTGTTGATGCGTCCGCGCCAAACTTGGTTGTCAATGACAATCCATAGGAAGTTATTTCTGTCAACAGTTGCCGTGATATATTGTGCAGTTTGTGCTGCCTGTTGCATAGATTTGTCCACCAGCATGTCATTGTTTTCGTAGGTTTTCCAACTGATGCCGTGGTCATTGCTGTGACGGATGCTGTCGAGAGCTTCGTGTTCACCGTCCCAGCTGCGTCCACCCAGAACTTGCAGCCCATCGTCGTAAGGAACGATGCACAGGTTGTTCAACATGGGGCAGTTGTGTTTGTCGGCAGTGTTGGGCGTGTAGTAAACCCATTTTTCTTGTGCTTCCTGTCCCTCGTCCCACGACTTAGCCCAGATGGTAGCATTGCTATCTTTGTTTGTGCGGCTGCCAGCTAACATAAGTCGCGGCATGCCACTCTTCAGTGTGTAAAAAACACTGTTTATCTGGTCGTTAGGGAGAAGCGTAGCCTCGTCGTCTAACGGTTCTTCGTCCCAAGTGATGCCGTTACTTCTGTAAAGTTTCCCGCCAGATAGAGCGTAAACATAGTCGTCGCTGGCTGCAACCAGACGCATACTTGTTAATGCGGGGAATCCTGCTGGAGTCCACGTGATGGCATCGGTGCTTTCCAATAACTGGTCGTCAGATGTGCTTATAAGGAGCCGATTGCCTTGTTGCTGCAAGGTGGAGGGTATGGCTTTTGCCGTTCCTATGGTGTTTTGGTCTGACCAACTGCCATTGGCGGAAAGCGGATGCTGTATGCAGAGTAATGTACCATCGGCTTGGGTAGCTAATATAATTAGCTTATTGTTCCAGACTGAGACCTTGCGTGCAGTCGTTGTCATCAATTCAGTTAGAATACCTAATGAGTCCCAATTGGTACTGTCGCCCATTTGCTGGTGCACATTTACTTTCACAGTATAGGTGCGGCTCGATGTCGCATCTTTGGATAAAACACGAAAATGCAAGGAATCGCTCAAGTTGAGAGAGTCACTCTTGTCATAGGTCGTCCATGTTGTGTCCTCGAGATTGTCAATCTTAGCCTTTCGCCATTCCAGTGTGTGCTCGAATTCGACAGTAACTAACACTTTGTCCAATTGAGTGCGTATGGGCAATGAATCGAGATTCTCGATAGTTTGCTCACGCTGATTGATAATCATGGGGAAATACGATGCAGAGAAGGTGGTCGTGTAAATACTGTCCATTCCAGCAGTGGTACGACCATAGATGACACGTTTTACACTTCCCAGAGAGAAACTGGAAATATAGCAGGCATCAGAAACCTCTGTCGTTTCCTCGTCGTCACTCTTGCATGAATTCAGCACAAATGGGAGCGCCAGAAGGGTCAGCAATAACGAATAAATATGTTTCTTACAATACATGTGTACGCGCGTTTCATTATTTGGCCTACAAAAGTACGACAATTCTTTCGTACAACGAAACTTCGCGCTCCTTATTTAAGAATTTTTATAGATAAAATGGACACTATTGCCGTCAATTAACAGTTTTTCGCCTTCTTTACCTTCAATTTTGGGCGCTTTTTCGCCATCTCCTAAGATGAAAGGTGCGGTCTCCACGCGGGCTTCGTCCCATAGTCCAGCATTAATAAACGACTGTAGGGTCTGGGAGCCGCCTTCAACCATCAGGGTCTGTATTCCTTTTTTTGCAAGTTCTTTTACTAAAGATTCTGGAGGGTTGTCGTGATTGATAATGCAACGCAACGGATTGCGACCATGCCAATATCTCACGGTTAGGGACGGGTGATCTAATTCCCAGGTCCTGCTTCCTACGGCGATGGCTTCATTTCTGGCTCTTAATCGATGTACCAAAGCTCGTGTTGTGGGGGTGGAGAAGATTACAGGCGGTTCGTCAGGGCTTTGACGTTTCCGATCGATGAATCCATCTTTGCTTTGCGCCCATTTTAGGGTGATATACGGTCGTCCTAACGTATGAAAGGTGATAAAGTGCCTGTTGAGCCATAGGCATTCCTGTTCCAATATGCCAACAGTTACGTTTATGCCTGCTTCACGAAGCATGGCAATTCCACGTCCATCAACACGGGCAAAGGGGTCTCGGCATCCGACTACTACACGCTGTATTTTTCGGTCTATAATCAATTGGGCACAAGGGGGGGTCTTTCCATAGTGAGCGCAAGGCTCCAGACTAACATAGATAGTGCTGTGGCTGATGAGTTTCTGCTGACGAACGCTGTTAATAGCATTTACCTCGGCATGGGCTTCACCACACCGACGGTGATACCCTTCGCCGATAATTCTTCCATTGCATACTAATACGGCACCAACCATCGGATTAGGTGGTGCGTCCTGCCATCCAAGACGTGCCAGTTGAAGGCATCTCCGCATGTACATCTCATCTATTTCCCTTTGCTCCACAAAAAAGTTTTTTCAATTTTCAATTTTCAATTTTCAATTAATTAACTACCTTTGCAGTATGAAAACATTCCATCGAATTGTTCATGACCTTTGTCAGGCCTATTCCGAGGATGAAGCACGCGCATTGGCTCGTTGGCTTTGTGAGGAGTGTTTCCATCTGACTCAGACAGACCTTTTGCTCGACAAAGATAATAATTTATCGGCAGATGACCTCGCCAAATCTCAGGAATTTGTTCATCGATTGCTCCGTCATGAGCCCATTCAGTACATTTTGGGCTATACGGAGTTTTGTGGTCATCGTTTTCTCGTGGGCCCTGGGGTGCTGATTCCCCGACCCGAAACGGAACAGTTGGTCGCCCACATCCTTCGAGGTTATGAGCCTAATCTCCCTAATGAACTCCATGTACTTGATATTGGCACAGGCTCTGGTTGTATTGCCCTGTCGTTAGCCTTGGCCTTGCCTAAAGCCCATGTGACGGCTTGGGATATTAGTCTTGAGGCCCTTTCTATTGCCCGTCGCAATGCCGCCTTCTATCCTGATGCTCATGTTGTGTTCAAGCAGGTGGACATCATGACTCCTCCTGCCGATGATTGTCAATGGGACATCATTGTTTCTAATCCTCCCTATGTTTGCCAAAGCGAAGCAGCGACGATGGATAATAATGTTCTCGACTACGAACCTCATCAAGCTCTTTTTGTGCCTGATAACGACCCGTTGCTCTACTATCGTTCTATTGCCAGTTTTGCTAAAAAGCATTTGTGTAATGGGGGAAGTTTATGGTTTGAAATCAATCAGGCATATGGGACAGAAACGTCCCGTCTCATCGAGGACTTCGGTTTTCGTGATGTCGAGGTGATAAGGGATGATTTCGGACGCGATAGATTTATAAAAGGCATGTTCCGTAAGTGTTGATTTAGTTAGATTTAAGATATGCAGAATCGCACTATTTCATCGGTAGAAATAGACGAGAAGGAAGCTCTCCTACGTGCTTCGGCTCTGTGTAGTCAGCGTGAGTACTGCGTGAGCCAGATAGAAGAAAAACTTATAGGCTGGGGGCAATCTCCAGAAGCATGCGAACGCATCATTTTACAACTGAAAGAAGAGCGATTTATCGATGAGGCTCGTTTCTGTCGGGCTTATGCCCTTGACAAGATGCGCTATAACCATTGGGGACGTGTAAAAATAGGTCAGATGTTAAGATTGATGGGCGTATCCAATTCCGACCGTGATACGGCTCTTGCCGAACTGTCTGAAGATGAGTATTTAGGTATTCTTCGACAACTTGCTGAGAAAAAGCTCCCTTCGATTAAAGCGCGTTCAGACTACGAACTTCGGATGAAACTTTTGCGATTCCTTGTGGGACGTGGATTCGAACTTGACGAGGCAGTTTCTGCAATCGATAAAAACAGGTAATGTTAACCTGCTATCACAAGTTCTGGAACTGATTTGGTTATGTCAGTAAAAATCCGTACCTTTGTGCCCGAAAATATTTCATGTGCAAGGAAAAAGATAATAGATAAAAAACAATACAATAATGAAGACATTAGAAAAAATCTTTGCAGCCAAGCTGCTTAATGTTAAGGCCATAAAGTTGCAGCCCAACAATCCTTTTACTTGGGCCTCTGGTTGGAAATCTCCTTTCTATTGTGATAATCGAAAGACTTTGTCTTATCCCAGTTTGCGTTCGTTCGTAAAGTTGGAGACGTCGCGTATTATTTTAGAACGATTTGGCGAGGTTGATGCCATTGCTGGTGTGGCCACGGGCGCTATTCCTCAAGGAGCCTTGGTAGCAGATGCTCTTGGCTTGCCTTTTGTATATGTCCGTTCGAAACCTAAAGATCATGGATTGGAAAACCTTATTGAAGGTGAACTGAAACCTGGTATGAAAGTTGTTGTGGTTGAGGATTTGATTTCCACGGGCGGCAGCAGTTTGAAAGCAGTTGAGGCTATTCGCAATAACGGATGTGAGGTCATTGGTATGGTTGCTGCTTATACTTATGGTTTCCCCGAGGCTGAGCGTGCTTTCAAGGAGGCAAAGGTCACTTTGGTTACCCTAACCAATTACGAGGCTGTGGTGAGTGAGGCCCTGCGTATCGGATACATTACCGAGGCCGACATCACTCTCCTACATGAATGGCGTAAAGACCCTGCAAACTGGAAGAAATGACAAAATACGAAAGTTCCGTTAAGAAGATACATGCCCCAGTGGGGAATGTATATGCCAAGCTGAGTGACCTGACCCATCTTTCTGCCATTCAGGAACGCATGGCTGACCCTGCATTCGAACAAGTTATTCGACAGCAGGCAGGCGACAAAGTCAACGACGAGCAATTGGCTCGTCTTCGTGAGATAGTGCAGGGCCTTCAGTTTGACCGTGATTCTGTGACGGCAAATGTTGCGCCTTTGGGTAATCTGAGCCTTCGGATTGTGGAGCGTGAAGAGCCTAAACTGATTAAATTTGCTACTGAGAATTCGCCCGTGTCGGCTAACCTGTGGATTCAGTTGTTGCCTGCCAGTGATACGCAGTGTGCCATGAAGGTGACTCTCGGTGCTGACCTGAACTTCTTTCTAAAGCAGATGCTCAAGGGCAAACTGAAGGACGGCGTGGAACGGCTTGCCGATATGCTCGCTATGCTTCCCTATTAATTTTCAACTTTCAATCTTCAATTGATATGAAGCTTTGGGATAAAGGTTATGACATTAATGAGGCCGTAGACCGTTTCACAGTAGGTCGCGACAGAGAATTGGATATCTATTTGGCCAAGCACGACGTGCTAGGTTCGATGGCACACATTACAATGCTCGAACGTGTGGGCTTACTTGCCTCCGACGAACTTCACACGTTGCTCGCTGCCTTGCGACGTGTCTACTCTGAGGCGGAGACGGGACAATTCGTCATAGAAGACGGCATAGAGGACGTTCACTCACAGGTGGAACTCATACTAACGCGTGAACTGGGCGACATGGGCAAGAAGATTCATTCGGGCCGCAGCCGCAACGACCAGGTCTTGCTTGACCTTAAGCTTTGGACACGTGAGCAATTGCGACTTTTGGCAGACGACGTCCGGCAACTTTTCGGACAGTTGCAGAGCCAGAGCGAGCGATACAAGGATGTGCTCATGCCAGGCTACACCCACTTGCAGGTGGCTATGCCTTCGAGTTTCGGCCTGTGGTTTGGAGCCTATGCCGAGAGCCTGGTAGATGACATGACCCTGTTGGGAGCTGCCTACCACATCGCTAATCGAAATCCTTTAGGTTCTGCTGCAGGCTATGGCAGCTCGTTCCCTCTTGACCGTCAGTTGACGACAGACCTGCTGGGCTTCGACTCTATGGATTACAATGTAGTATATGCTCAGATGGGGCGTGGCAAGATGGAGCGAACGGTCAGTTTTGCATTGGCGGGAATTGCCGGAACTTTGTCGAAACTGGCTTTCGATGCTTGTCTTTTCAATAGTCAGAACTTCGCTTTCGTTCATCTTCCAAAGGAGTGTACAACTGGTAGCAGTATTATGCCGCATAAGAAGAATCCTGATGTCTTCGAACTTACTCGTGCCAAATGCAATAAGTTGCAGGGACTGCCCAACCAGATTACTCTCATAATGAATAACCTTCCCAGTGGCTATTTCCGTGACCTGCAGATTATCAAAGAGGTCTTCTTGCCTGCATTCCAGGAACTGCGCGACTGTCTGTCGATGGTCACCTATATCATTAACAAGATGGAGGTAAACGAGCATATTCTTGAAGACCCGCGCTACGACCTGATGTTTAGCGTTGAAGAGGTGAACCGACTTACCACAGAAGGAATGCCCTTCCGCGATGCATACAAGAAGGTGGGTATGGACATCGAGGCTGGACACTTCAGACCAAGTCGTGAGGTCCGTCATACTCATCAGGGCTCCATTGGCAACCTCTGTACCACCCAAATTGCGACGCTCATGCAGCAGGCTTATGAAGCCATTGGCTTCGACAAGGCTGTTGCTGCCGAACAAAGTTTATTAACCTTATAAGTCCTATGGGTCTCATAGGCCCTATATTAATGAAACTCCCCCCAGTCATCATACGCCTTTTCGCACTTTTTCTCCTCCTTTGGGGAGTAGGGGGAGGCCTCTCTTCGTGTAGCGACGGTCTAGTCAACAATAAGTATTGCAAACTGCCTGCCCGTTTCGACTTTCGCCCAGTTAACAGTATTTCTCAACTTTATACCTCATGCGAGTCAATGGGTGAATGGTGTACCATAACCCTCAACGAATCGGGTAACAAATACCTTTTTGCTAAGCCTTCAGGCACTCCGGGAGAGGCTAATCGTACGGCAATCGACGGATATACGGCATTCTATATGGGGCTTTGCGGCTTTATCGTTGGTCTGCCCAATAATCCTGAAATGGGCGAAAGTGTTCCAGTGGTCACATGCTACGATTTAGCCTGTCGCAATTGTTACGAGGATACGGATTATTTAACGCGTAAGTTGACGTTGAAGCAGGGGGGCTATGCTTACTGTTCTCGTTGCCAACGGACCTATGACCTTAACAATATTGGACAGGTTTCGCAAGGCGCAACAGGAAAACCGCTTTATCGCTATCGCGTTTATTACGGAAACAACACCCTTTCCATAAATAATCGCTAATCATGTTACATAAGGTTAAACCAAAAAAGTTTCTCGGCCAGCATTTCCTTACCGACCTCAGTATTGCCCAACGCATTGCCGACACCGTTGATGTATGCCCCGATCTGCCGGTGCTGGAGGTGGGACCAGGTATGGGAGTTATGACTCAGTTCTTGGCTCAGAAGCCGCGTCAACTGAAGGTGGTGGAGATTGACTTTGAGTCCGTACGCTATTTGCGCGACCACTTTCCCATGCTTGAGGAAGGCATCATCGAAGATGACTTTCTGACCATGCAACTCGACCGTACCTTTCATGGGCAGTCTTTTGTGCTCACAGGCAACTACCCTTATAACATTTCGAGTCAGATATTCTTCAAGATGCTGGAATACAAGCACCTAATTCCCTGCTGCACGGGTATGGTACAGAAGGAAGTGGCAGAGCGTATTGCTGCTCGTCCTGGTTCGAAGACTTATGGCATACTCTCTGTGCTCATACAGGCTTGGTACGATGTGGAGTACCTGTTCACCGTTGAACCAGGTGTATTTAATCCACCACCCAAGGTGCGTTCCGCTGTCATCCGACTTACCCGCAATCAGACACAGCAACTGGATTGTGACGAAAGCCTCTTCCGCCGCGTAGTGAAAACCACTTTCAACCAACGACGCAAGACACTTCGCAACAATATCCGTCCCCTGCTCACAGATCTCCATCTTGACGATGAGACAATGATGCAGCTTTTGGCTGATACGCTTTTCAACCAGCGGCCTGAGCAACTTTCCGTTGATGATTTTATTACGCTGACCCGCCGTGTTGAGGACTTGATTAGTGTTAAAAAACCTTAAACACTAGTTCGCGATACCTTTATATTTATATAATTGTGTATCTTTGTTCGATTTTTGGCCTAAAAACCAGCAAATTATAACGGAAAGAACTCCCTTTTAAGGGAAAATGAATGAACTAACATTATTTATTAACTTAATTATTAACTAACACAAATCACAATTATGAGAAACAGATTACTTACTCTGTTGGGCATGGCCTTTATTGGCGTAGCCTCTTTTGCTCAGACGTGGACAGAGCCTGTGGAGCCCACAGATCCCTCTGTACCCGTAAGCGGGCAGCTCTATCGCGTGAAGAACGTGGCTGCTGACATGTACGTCGGTCATGGCGCAACATGGTTTGGCTGGAACACGACTGCTTGTTTGGTAGAGAACAGCCCCATCACCTGGACGATGACGTACGACGAAGCAAAGGCCGGTTGGACCTTTGCTGGTTACGACGACAACTGGCCAGGTCAGTTCCTCTTCATCTCCGGCAACGGAATTGACGGCTTTGCCATGCACGTGGACAACCCCACCGATCCACACCGTTACTTCGAACTCATCCCACAAGGTGATGAAACTTATCGTGTACGCTGCGTTGCCAGTGACGATACATACGGTGAGAACATCGAGAACTGGGCGGACCGTTTCTGGGGCTGCAACCCCGATGGTGATATGCCTAATGCCATGTATGCTGCTGTTAACCCAGATGATGGCTTCCAATGCGACTGGATTTTCATCAACATGTCTACCTACTTCCTGCAGAAAGACCTGTTTGACCTGGCTGTTGAAATCGAGGAAGGTGGTTATGACATCGACTACGCAAAGTACACCGATGCCTACAACAGTGGTGACTATGACCAGATGAAGGCTGCTTACGATGAGTTGAAGCCTCTGGTTGAGCACGATCGCGTTTATGCCATCTTGGCTTTTGGTGATGACGGCGTTAACCCTCCCTCTAACGACAACCCCTGTACCCGTGCTACTGAGTTGATTAAGAACAATGACTTCAGCGCAGGTAACATTGATGGTTGGACTTGCACATTCAAGAGCGGTGAAAATGCAACAAACGTAGGTTATCAGCAGAATAGCGACTACAGCTATAATGGTGTAACCATCAGCAAGTTCATCGAGGCTTGGGCAAACAGCGCATTCAACCCCAACTATACATGGCGTGCCATCGGTGATGGTAAATTGAGCCAAGTAATGGAAGCTCTGCCTCAGGGTAAATATATGTTCACCTGCGACGCTATCTCTAACCAGCAGGATGGTCATAATCCTGCAACTGGTGTTGAGCTTTTCGCTACTGGTGGTGAGCTGGAGAAGGTTGCAGGCATCGCTACTGGCAACGGCCAGCCCGAACATTTTGAGGTTACTTTCATCAGCACTGGTGGTAATGTCGAAATTGGTCTGCGCACCAACAACGCTTCTGCTAACTGGATTGCTGCCGATAACTTCACCCTGACCTACTTTGGTGAGGTATCAGGCGATCCCGCAAAGATTCTGCTCGACAGCTACATTGCCGAACTGGAGAAGACCTATGATCTCCTGACCATCAAGGCAGAGCAGGCCGTTATCACCAACTATGAGACCATAATGGATGCTGCCAAGAATGCTACTGAGGACTACGAAGCTCATCAGGCTAACTTGGAGGCTGCCGCTAAGACCCTGCAGGAATCTATCGACGAATATGTTACTTTAAAGAACGAAATTGCTTCTATCAACAAGCAAATCCGCATGGCTCAGAAGGATTGGCAGAATCTGGCATACGACCTGAGCGACCTTGTTACCGTTTTCCAGCAGAAGTATGACGAAGGTACTGCTACCAGCGAGGAGATTGCAGTTCTTGGTGACAGAGCTTACAACATGTGCGCAGAATTTATCAGCGCAGCTCTGATTGCTGATCCCGAAGGAAGCATTGATAAGGAAATCACTTTGCTGATTAAGAACCCCGGCTTCGACACCGCATTCTCTGAATGGACTGTTAAGGACGGTGCTCCCACATGGGGTGGTGAAAATGTACAGCTGCCCGCAGAGCATGTAGCATATCCCAACACCGTTGATGGTCTTGTTGACGGTGGTTGCGCCGAGCAGTGGCACAGAACCTTCGACATCCAGCAGACCATCGCGAACATGCCTGCCGGTGTGTTCCAGTTGAGCTGCCAGGCCTTCCAGCGCGATGACGAGTCTGATGGTATCGATGCTGTCCTCTATGCTGTAGTTGGCACATCTGAGCAGACCGTTAATGTTATGGATATCAACGCCGATGCACAGGATGAGTCTCTCTATAATTCCGAATACGGTGGTGGCCACGGTGAGGCTGGTACCCACAATGGCGACGCCGTGAATGGTGAAGGTAAGTATACTCCTAACGGTATGTCTGGTGCTAATGTTTACTTCCGTGCCGGTCTTTACAAGAACTACTTCAACTTCGTAGTAGGTATGGTTAGCGATATCACTATTGGTATCCGTACCAAGTCCTCGAAGGACTGGGTTCTGTTCGATGACTTCAAGCTTGTCTACAAGGGTGAGGACATTGAGAAGTATAAGGAGATGATTCGCGAGAGGAAGGAAACTCTTGCCCAGATGCTGGATGAGAACGAGGTTGCTGTTACCGACTCTATCGAGCAGTTGGTTCAGGATGTACAGGCACAGGCCGACGACGCTCTGGCTTCTAGTGTTGGTAAGACTTGCACCGATGCCATCCAGGCTCTGCTTGATGCAGCTGATGCTGTAACTGCAAACCTGGCCTTCATGCAGGCCTTCAAGGAAGAGTTCGAAGAACTGTACTATTTCCGTTATGAGCAGGAAGGTCTTGAGGGAGATATTCCCGAAATTATGACAGACATTGAGGACAAGCTCGATCCCGAGGGCAACTACAAGTTCGCGAACAACGCTGCTGTTGACCAGGCTCGCATCGACATGGTTAAGGCTTACAACCAGTTCGTACAAGAGTGTCTGGCTGGCAATGCCAGCGAGGGTGACCCCGCCGACATCAGCTATGTTATCTACAACCCCAACAACCTCAGCTACGATCCTGATGTAACTGAACCTATCGGTGAAAAGGGTTGGAATGTACCTGTTGGTACTGTTGGTCACGGTTATCCCTCCGATAACGGCATCAACGAATTCTTCCAGAGCAACGAGTTTGAGTTCAGCCAGACCATTCTGGGTCTGAATCCTGGTTACTATCGTCTGAAGGTTTATGGTTACTATCGTGATGGTAGCGGTGCACGCATCGACAGCTGCTTGAACAAGGTAGAAGGCTTCAAGGAGAATTCTCGTGCAATGCTGTTTGCTGGCGATGCACAAACCAGAATGCTGAACATCTCTGAATGCTATGAGCAGTATACAGAACTCATTGAGGACGGTAGCTATGAAGGCGTAACCACTGGCAACTCAGTTAAGATTGAGTTGGTTGGTGAAGAGGAGAACCAGACCATCTACATCCCCAATGGCGTAGCTGCTTGTAAGGTTATCTTTGCCTTCGATGAAGAGGAAGACGGTGTAGCACCTCTCTACGAGAATGTTCTGCAGTTCAAGGTTGAGGAAGGCCAGGGCGATGTTACCATCGGTCTGCGCAAGAATCACGAGGAAACAGAAGGTTATGGTGACTGGACCGTTTGGAACAACTGGAAGCTGGAGTACGTAGGTACTGATGTACCTGATGTTGACCCGACAACCGCTATCCTGGGTGTTGAGGCTACCGCTCCTGTTAAGGTTGCTATCTACAACATGGCTGGTCAGCGTGTTAACAAGGCTGTGAAGGGTGTTTACATCATCAACGGCAAGAAGTACATTGTAAAGTAAAGACCTATCCCTTCCCTCCTTGTGAGGGAGGGGAAGTTCTTTTCCCCTAAATCAATAGAAACCCCGTCGCAATCGCGACGGGGTTTCTTCTTGCTGTGCCCGGAACGGGACTCGAACCCGTACGGCTGTTAGGCCAAGGGATTTTAAGTCCCTCGTGTCTACCAATTCCACCATCTGGGCCGGCAAACTGGGTGCAAAGATACGAATTAATGTATAAAGTAAAAAGTAAAAGTAAAAAAATATTCGTATCTTTGTGGCTGTTATGAAGAAAACCTTGCAAAACATACTGCGTATCCTATTTCCCATTGCACTTGGCGGTGTCATTCTGTGGTGGATGTATCGTGGTTTTCAGTGGGAAGAGGTGAGTGCTGCGTTGAGCGTTGATATGCGTTGGGGGTGGATGTTACTTAGCTTCCCTTTTGGCATTCTTGCTCAGGTGTTTCGCGGTTTGCGTTGGCGACAGATGCTGGAGCCCATGGGAGAATGCCCGCGTCGCCGTTCGTGTGTTAATGCAGTTTTTCTTTCTTATGCCAGTAGCCTGGTTGTACCGCGAGTGGGTGAGTTGTTGCGTTGCGGCTATTTGAGCCGTTACGAGGGCACACGCATGAGCCGGGCTTTGGGTACAGTTGTAACGGAGCGTGTGGTTGACATATTGCTCATTTTGCTGTTGACAGTATTCACCGTGCTTTGGCAGGTTCCTGTCTTTGTCCGCTTTATGTCTCGTACGGGTCTTTCGGTGCAAGGCGTTGTGGGCAGTTTTTCCCTGACTGGCTGGTTAGTGACGGCACTTTGTGGATTGGTAGCCTTGCTCATGGTATGGTATATCCTTCGTCGACTGCATGTGCTTGACAAGGGACGCGAAACTGTTCGTGGTTTAGTGGATGGGTTGCTGAGCGTGCGCCATGTACGTGGAAAACTGCTTTTCTGGATCTATTCCGTTGGGATATGGCTATCGTATTTTCTCCACTTCTATCTCACATTCTATTGTTTCTCATACACCGAGCATTTGGGACCGACGGTAGCTTTGGTCGCCTTTGTTGTGGGTACGTTTGCCGTCATTGTTCCTACGCCCAACGGGGCTGGCCCTTGGCATTTTGCTGTTAAGACCGTTCTGATGCTCTATGGGGTAGACGGCAATAACGGTGCGATGTTTGTGCTCATCGTACACTCGTTGCAGACGCTCCTTGTGGCGGCTTTGGGCCTGGTAGGGTTAGTAGGCACACATAGGAAATCTTAGGTAGTTCCAAGTCTTCTTAGTATTTCTTCGTTATTTCCGCTCCGTCGTAATAATGGCGTAGAATGTTATTGTAAGTATGGCCTTTCGATGCCATTACGGCAGCTCCTATCTGGCAAAGTCCCACACCGTGTCCCCATCCTGCACCGTGCAAGATGAAACGCTGTGGAATCCCATCCTTTTCGTCGGAATACTCTACAGTGAATGCCGATGACTTCAAATGCGATTTACTCAGTGTACGCCTGATTTCCAATTCCTTTCCGATGGTGAACGAGGCTTCGGTGCCTACAATCTTTAGTCGTACCAAGTGACCGCTCTTCCCACGTTCCACATCTTCTAATCGGACTATTTGTCCCAGGTCTCGGCCCAGGCGCTCTGTGATGATGTCGTGTAGCTCTTGCTGGGTGTATTCTACTGTCCAGCGGTAGAAATCCTGAGTCTCTTGGTCGTAGTCGTTTAGAACGGTGGCCAGCAATTCGCGGTCTTGGGTGTTGCAATATGGGTCGTTGACGGAATGCAAATACGAGTGTGGCTGGTCCTCCCAGCAATTCTCGAAGTCATTAGTCTGCCCGCCACAGCATTTTCCGAATCGTGTGTCGCATACCTCTCCCTCACAGGTCAATACCTGTCCACGGGTTTCTTCGATGGCACGCTGCACTTGTGCGCTTATTTGACGGCTGATACCTTGATATCGTTGGCAGTGGTCGTCGGCACATACATCGAAAATGGTGTGTTCTTCCTGATCGTGCCAGCGTATCAGTTCGGTGTCAGTCTTCTTGAATTGGAAAAAGCCCTGTTTCGGTCCGCTCTTGCGTTTCTCCATTTGTGCCAGCAGCCACGAACGGCTGATGACGGCACTGGCTTTCAGAAACTCTAATGGGCAGGTGGCTTTCATTTCACTACTGATGACGCTGGCCAGATATTGTTCGATGGGCAGCACATTAATAGCTACTATCTTACTTTCGTCTACTACAAGTCGCAATTTACCTTGAAAGGTCTGCATCTCTTGACGTTCCCAGTGGAACTGCTTGCCGATAGTGACATTGTGCAGACTGAATGTCGATGCTTCGGTCATTGGGCGAAGGGTCAGGTCGTGATAGATATTGCCGTTCCACTTCAGCGCACCATCTTCGATGGTCACAGTTTGTGGTCCTGAAACTTCCTCGCCTTTGGCACGATATTCGCCATTAAGTGTGAAGTTGAGTACATCAGTGGTCATGATGCCGACGCTTACTTCTGGTTCCATGTTTCCCTCATCCTCCCCATGAGGTAGAGAAGACTCCTCCCCTCTGAGAGATTCTTGCTTGGGTTGGCGTCCCTTTGGGTCGATTGGAGAAGTGGTTCCTCCTTGTATCTTTTCGATGACGGGGGCGAGTTCTTCTTCCGTCATCGTCACTTCGCGCAGGATACTGATGGCATTTTCTGCGGTGATACGGCGGAAGTCTTTTTCGCGTGGTGTGATGATGAGACCTCCCATATCCAGCGCACCCGGACTGACAAGCAACTGACTTTCATCCTGTGCAAAATAGCATTCCGGACGATGCTTTTTACGTGGGAAGACGAGGGTGACGATTTCGTCTTCGCGTCCTGCACCCCATTCCTGATGCCAGGAAATGATGTTCATCCTTGGTTCACTGGAACCCTCGGGGATGGGCAGGGCATTGTAGAGGTGCTGGCAAAGTACGCTGTCAGGTGCTGTAGGCATAGAACGTATGACAAAGACTGGGCACACCCAAGTCTTGAGCATGTATAGGCCGCATCCCCGCTTGTTGCCAGCTTCTTCGATATCAGCCTCCTGCTGGGGCGTGATAGGATAGAGCTTTTGTAGTTGTGCGTCGTAGTGCTTCCAGTCGCGTTCTATGGGGATGATTCCTCGCATTCCAGCTTGCAGATGACAATGGTCGGGACACGAAGCACCGCACTCTGGCCCATTGTAGAACACGATGTGTCGTGGCATATTCCAGGCTAAATGTCGTAGGGTGTTGAAGTGTGCGAAGATGCTCTGCGGCTGATGACGTCGTGTTGGAATTGTTAGATGCCCGGGTAGGATGGGGAAGGGATTGAGCAGAATCTCATAGTGTTTCTCTGTGGGCAGGCAATGCTGTTCCTTGGGACGGTTGTGGTTGCAAAGGAAACAAGGCCTTTCCTGAATGGTTTTGGGGTCAACTTTGGCTACCGTGCTGACAATGCGCTTAGGATTCCACTGGACGGTCAAGGCTCCTTCAGTCTGGTTTGCATCGATGGCATCGTTGCTAACAGAACCATCCTCTGTCAAGACCCTCGTCTGTACCTCAGACAGTGCCGCATAGTTCTCTGCTGCCATTGCCCAATTTGCTATTTCGGAGGCATGGAAACGCTCGATTTCATCGGCATTTACTTCGTGCTGCCATAATTGGTTCAACTGCTGCCGGGCTCGTATTTCGTGGGTTCTCAGTTGATCTTTGTACAGATTATTGCGGTTAACGGCTTCGGTGGAGAGTGCCGCATCGCTGTTCCCTTCCCATCGGCGACATAGATAAAGTTCGTCGTAAATGCGTCCGATGCGGTAACGTCGGCTCAGCATAAGTCCAAGGGCATAGTCCTCGCCATAGCTGGTGTTGGGGATTTGTATCTCGCGCAAGACGGGTGTGAAGAAAGCGCGTGGTGCCCCCAATCCGTTGATGCGCAAGGCATTGTTCCGACCATTGGCCTCTGTCCATTCGCTGTGGTCGATGAGACCGGGCGGCAAGGTTTCAAGCTGGAAATTGCACATGCGATACGAACCTATCACCATAGCAGCCCCTTCCTGATAGAAGGTGTCAACGATGCGTTGCAGGGTTTGTGGCGAGGAATAGAGGTCGTCGCTGTCGAGTTGCACAGCAAAGCGCCCACATCGTGGGTCGTGTATGGCAAGGTTCCAGCATCCTCCTATTCCAAGATCGCATCGTTCCGGGCTAAGGATTACTAATCTTCCGCTTGAAACTATACTATTGTTACATAGGGAACGAAGGGCCTCTGTTGTGCCATCGGTGGAATGGTTGTCGACAACGATGACGTTGAAGGAGAATGTGGTTTCCTGCGAGAGGGCCGAACGGACGGCATCCTCGATGGTTTTTACACGGTTGCGCACAGGGATGATAACTGATGCTTCGACAGGCATTTCCGGACGACTGAGGATTATCTGGTCGTATTCACCAGCAGCTAAATGGGCGTTGATTTGTCGTAAATGGCGTGTTACGGCCCGCTCCATCTCTATCTGACGGCTTCGGTTGCGAGGGTCAACATAGTCGAATTGTCGCTGACCGCTCAGTCTGGTGTCTGTTTCCACCTCGGTATAAAGGTACTCCGTGACGTGAAGGGGAAGGCAGGTGCGACTGAGGAAAAGTCTCAGGTCATAGAGTCCGGCATGTTGATAGGGGTGCTGCATGTCCTGCTGGAAGTAGGCCTTGAGGCATTCCGTGCGTATCAACAGCACAGAACCCATGGCAAAATCGTCGCGTACGCTTCCCAACTGGTAGTCGATGAGCGGTCGGTGTTCACGCTTGCCGTCAGGCAGCACGGTATCGTGGTCGGCATAGACAAGTGATGCACCGCTGTCGTCAGCAATGGTAACCAGACGGCTCAGCGCCTGATAGCCCAATTCGAGCGGCCACATCTTCATATATAATAAAGTATAGCGTGCTTGTGCAAGCGAAGCAATTCGCTGTAGGGCTCGTGTGGAGAAAGGAGGCTCTGTGAGCTGGTGTATGTTAGCTACGTTTGGGTCGGCCCTGAACTGGTTGAGGGTCTGCTGGGCCTGTTCCTCATTTTCGTAAGGAATAAAACAATCAATGCTTGGATGAATCATATTGGACAGTTTTGCCTACAAAGATATAAAAAACTGGCAAAAGATAAGGCTATTTCTTGAAATTTTTATAACTTTGCTTGCATTAGCCAACTAAACTATGAAATATTTCTTAGCTGTGGATTTAGGTGCCACCAGTGGTCGCACCGTATTGTCTGCCTTTGACGGGCAGCGTGTAGAGTTGCGTGAATTTACTCGTTTCAAGAATCCCCAAATTCCCATCTCTGGACATCTGTTTTGGGATTTACCGCATTTGTATAACGAGATACTCGTAGCCTTGCGTAAGGTGGCCGATGAGGGTATAGAACTAACCTCCTTGGGTATAGACACCTGGGGCGTGGACTTTGCCTTCTTTGGCAAAGACGGGCAGTTACTGGGACTGCCATATTGCTATCGGGACAGCCATACCGATGGAGCAGTTGAGCGTTTCTTCGAGCAGTACATGCCCGCCCGCCAACTTTACAATCGAACTGGAATACAGTTCATGCCCTTCAATTCTTTGTTCCAATTGGAGACGTTGCAACGTAACGGTTGCGATGCCCTCGACAATGCCGACAAGATACTCTTCGTGCCCGATGCCCTGACCTATATGTTGACAGGGAAGGCTGTCTGCGAGCAGACCATACTGAGTACCAGCCAGATGATGAATCCCGAAACGGGTGATGTGGATGAAGAACTTTTAGCTCTGTTGCGCTTGTCCCGCAACAAACTGGGGACATTGGTAAAGCCTGGTCATCAGGCCGGAGTGCTGACCGAACAGGTGCAGACGGCTACTGGCGTAGGCCCAGTTCCCGTAGTATGTGTGGCAGGTCACGACACAGCATCGGCTGTAGCTGCTGTTCCTGCCGAGGACGGTGAATATGCCTACCTCTCCTGTGGCACTTGGTCGCTTTTGGGTATTGAGAGCGCCCATCCTATCATCAATGAGGAGAGCTTCCTCCATAATTTCACCAATGAAGGCGGCTTGGACGGCACTACACGTTTCCTGAAGAACATTTGTGGGCTATGGCTCTTCGAGAATTGCCGCAAGGAATTCAAGGATGTGCCTGCCGATGTGAACGAGTTGAATGCCCTGTGCCACACGTCGACATTCAACGGGCTCATTCAGCCCGACGACCCGCTCTTTGCTCATCCCGACAGCATGACTGCAGCTATACGGCAGTTCTGCCGACAGACAAATCAGGCAGAGCCACAACAACCTGCCGACTATGTGCGCTGTATCTTCCGTTCGCTCGCTCTCCGTTACCGTCAGATATTGGAAATCCTCGGTGAAATGGCAGATTTTCCCATCCGCAAGTTGCATGTCATTGGAGGCGGAAGCTTGAATAAGCACTTGATGCAATGGACTGCAGATGCCACAGGACTGCCTGTAATAGCTGGACCCGCAGAGGGAACAGCTTTGGGCAACACGCTGGTTCAAGTACGTGCCGCAGGCGGTGTGGAATCCTTGACCGACATGCGTCGTATAGTGGCAAAGAGCGTAGAGCTGAAGTCCTACACACCGAACCCCTCTGCGGAGTGGGATAGGGATTATCAAATCTTTAAATCATTAAATCGTTAAAATAGTATGAAAGAAACTTTAGTACAGCGTGCCTATGAGGTGGCTCGCGAGCGCTACGCCGAAGTGGGTGTAGATACAGAAAAAGTATTGAACCAGTTGCAGGATTTCCACCTGTCAATGCACTGTTGGCAGGCCGACGATGTCATCGGCTTCGAGGTGCAGGCCGGCAACTTGTCTGGCGGCATTCAGACGACGGGCAACTATCCTGGTCGTGCCCGTAACATCGACGAACTGCGTCAGGATATCCTCAAAGCCAAGAGTCTGATTCCTGGTCAGCATCGCCTGAACCTGCATGAGATATATGGCGACTTCCAAGGAAAGGTGGTAGATCGTGACGAGGTGGATGCCTCGTATTTCCAAAGTTGGATAGAGTGGGGACGGGAGAACGATACGAAGCTCGACTTCAATTCCAGCAGTTTCTCGCATCCAAAGAGTGGCAGTCTGTCGCTGTCGAATCCCGATGAGGGCATACGCCGTTTCTGGATAGAGCACACAAAGCGTTGTCGCGATATTGCCAATGCCATGGGTGAGGCACAGGGCGACCCCTGTATCATGAACCTGTGGGTGCACGACGGACAGAAGGACCAGAGTGTAAACCACTATCTCTATCGTCAGTTGCTTCGTGAAAGCCTCGACGAAATCTTCGAGAAGCCGCAGCCCATGATGAAGGACTGCATCGAGGGTAAGGTCTTCGGCATCGGTCTGGAGAGTTTCACCGTGGGCAGTCATGATTTCTACACGGCATACGCCGCCCAGCACAATAAGATTCTGACCATCGACACTGGTCACTATCATCCTACAGAAAGCCCTGCCGACAAGGTGAGTGCCGTGCTGCAGTTCGTTCCGGAACTGATGTTGCACGTCAGCCGTCCCGTACGTTGGGATAGCGACCATGTGACCTTGATGGACGACCCCACTTTGGAACTGTTTCAGGAAATCGTGCGTGCCAACGCTTTGGACCGCGTGCATTATGGTCTCGACTACTTCGATGCCAGCATCAATCGTTTGGGTGCCTATGTTACGGGCTCTCGTGCCGCCCAGCGCTGCATGACTCGTGCCCTATTGGAACCTACGGCCAAGATAAGCCAGTTGGAACTGGCAGGCAAGGGCTTCGAGACGCTGGCCTTGCTGGAAGAGTGCAAGTCGTTGCCTTGGGCTGCCGTCTACGACGAGTTCTGCCTTCGCAACAATGTTCCTGTGGGTCAGGACTTCATTGCCGAAGTGCAAAAGTATGAATGTGAAGTAACGGGCAAGCGATGAAAGACAACAGCCTGAAGAGCACCCTTGCGGTGTCTCTCAATAACTATCTTGATGCAGGTGCTATTGTTGCAGGTGCCAGCGGCATAACCCTGTGGAAAAACTACTTGGGGCTGAGCGAGATGCATCTCGGATGGATAAATGCGCTAAGTGCCAACGCGCTTGGTGCTGCCATAGGTGCCATCATAGGCGGCTTCCTCGCAGACAAGTTCGGACGCAAGTTCATCTTCACGTACAACCTTCTGGTGTACATGCTGGGCGTGTTGATTACCATGCTCTCGGTTAACTTCCCGATGCTCTTGGCTGGTTTCCTAATTACGGGTATCAGCGTGGGCGTGGGCGTGCCGGCATCGTGGACTTATATTTCAGAAAGTTCTGAGGTACACAATCGGGGCCGCAACATTTGCATCTCGCAGATGTCGTGGGGCGTTGGACCAATGGTTATCCTTCTGTTTGGTATGCTATTCGCTCCTGGCGGCTACCTATATAGTATAGTAGAGCCGCTTGCCCATGCTGTCATTGGTGCAGATGCTGCCACAGCCGCCGTCGAAGTGTTCAGTTCTCGCGTAGTATTCTTCACCCTCTTTGTCGTGGCATTTGTGGCTTGGACCCTTCAACGCCAACTCGAAGAGAGTGCTGAGTTCAAGGCAAACAAGGAAAAGAAGAGTGGCATCGTGGACAATATCAAGGTGCTACTGACCAACAAGATTGCCGTCAGGACTGTTGCCTACCTTGCCGTGATATATCTCACTTGGAACCTTGTGGCCTCTGTGATGGGTTTCTTCCTGCCGCATATCTACGAGACGGCGGGTGGTGTGAGCAACGAGCAGGCTAACTGGCTGAGTTGCGTGCTGTGGTTCTGCACCGTGGCTACAACGGCTGTTCTCTCCAAGTACATCGACCGCACGAGCCACAAGTTCGTGTATGTTCTTGGACTGCTTGTAGCCATTTCGCCTTGGGCTATGGTTGTTACCACAGGCATTGGCAGCACGGCTTCGCTCTGGGCCTTCGCCATTCTTTGGGGTATCGAAGGTGGACTGAGCGTGCAGATATTCTACGCCCTGTGGGGCAGCGAGCTTTTCCCGTCGAAGTTCCGTGCTGGAGCGCAAGGGCTGATGTTCTTCCTCGTACGCGGTCTCTCAGCTGCGTGGGGACTGGTCTTTACCTACATTTATGGCGAGAAAGGCGAGGGCTTCACCCTTGCTGCCTACTGCATGATAGCCTTGCTCGTCCTGTCACTTATTGTGGGCGTCATTGGATGTCCTAACACGCGTGGCAAGTCGCTGGAGCAGATAACTCGCGAACGATATGGAAATAATTTTTAATGTCGTAAAATCGTGATAACGAAATAACGTAATAACGAGAAGATTATGAAATCAATATTAGAAGGAAGGCCTGCGCTGAAGGCCGAAGTTGAGAAAGTCGCCGAAGTCGCCGGATACCTTTGGCAAAAAGGTTGGGCTGAACGTAATGGTGGTAACATCACCGTCAATGTGACAGAATTGGTGGACGATGAGATTCGCCAACTGCCAGCCATCGGTCCCGTAACCTCTATCGGGCTGACACTCCCCCACCTGAAGGGTTGCTACTTCTATTGTAAGGGCACGAACATGCGTATGCGCGACCTTGCCCGCCGTCCGATGGAGAACGGCAGCATCATCCGCATCTTGGACGACTGCGCTTCGTATGAGATGATTGCCGACAACCCCGTTCGTCCCACCTCGGAACTGCCCAGCCATCTGGCCGTCCACAACTACTTGTTGGCAAAGGGCTCTCCCTATCGCGCCTCGGTTCACACCCACCCCATCGAGCTCGTGGCGCTGACCCACAGCCAGAAGTGGATGAAGAAGGACGTTGCCACTCGCATGCTGTGGTCGATGATTCCAGAGACTAAGGCTTTCTGTCCACGTGGTCTGGGGATGGTGCCCTACATGTTGCCCAGCAGCAACGAACTGGCTGAAGCCACCATCCGTGCCATCGACGATGACTACGATGTGGTGATGTGGGAGAAGCACGGCGTGTTTGCTGTAGATGTTGATGTGATGGCTGCTTTCGACCAGATTGATGTTTTGAACAAGAGTGCACTCATCTACATCCAGAGCCGCGCCATGGGCCACGAACCCGAAGGCATGAGCGACGAACAGATGGCAGAAATGAGCCGTGCGTTTAACCTACCGAAATGAAACGATTTGCATTCAAGATGTTCCTGAAGCCTGGCTTTGAGGAAGAGTACGAGAGACGGCATGCGGCTATCTGGCCCGAGTTGAAACAGATGATTAAGGACCAGGGCGTGGGTAACTACAGCATCTACTGGGACCGCGACACGAATATCCTGTTTGCCTATCAGGAGTGCTCGAAGGAGGGCAGTTCGCAGGATACGGAGAACGTTGACCCCATCACGCAGCGCTGGTGGGACATGATGGCTGACATCATGGAGGTGAACCCCGATAATTCGCCTGTCACCATCCCCCTGCCCGAACTGTTCCACCTTGACTAAGGCAATTACGAAATACGAAATACGAATTACGATTTTACCCTTCAAAACAAAAAGTCACCTATAACCTAATCCCTCCCCTCGGGGAGGCGACTGGGGTCTTCAGAGAAGCCACTGAATGTGGCTTCGGCCCCACAAAGGGGAGCGAATTCCCATTCGCGACGGAGGAAAAGGGGGCTCCTATAACCTTTATCCTTTGGCCAAAGAACGTCAGTACATTGCCATAGACCTGAAGTCGTTCTACGCCTCGGTGGAGTGTGTGGAACGCGGACTCGACCCACTCAAGGCCCGCCTGGTGGTGGCTGATGCTTCGCGCACGGACAAGACAATCTGCCTAGCCGTCAGTCCTGCGCTGAAGAAGTTGGGCATTCCAGGCCGCGCTCGCCTCTTCGAGGTGCGGCAGAAGGCTCAGGGGGTGGACTTTATCATCGCTCCGCCTCGCATGCGCTTCTACATCGACTACAGCACGCGCATCTATCGCATCTATCTGCGCTACATTGCGGCGGAGGACATCCATGTTTACAGCATCGACGAGGTGATGATGGATGTCACGGATTATCTGGCTACTTACAAGATGACGGCCCATGAACTGGCTCGTCGGATTATGCTGAACGTGGCTGCCGAGACGGGCATTACGGCAACGGCGGGCATTGGTACGAACCTCTATCTGTGCAAGGTGGCGATGGACATCATGGCGAAGCATGTTGCGCCGGACAAGGATGGGGTGCGCATTGCCGAACTCGACGAGATGTCGTACCGCCAACAGCTGTGGGACCATCGTCCGCTTACAGACTTTTGGCGCGTGGGCAAGGGCATTGCTGCCAAACTGGCCCTCTATGGCGTTGACACGATGGGGCGACTGGCGCGTTGCTCGGTCGAGCGTGAAGAACTGCTGTACCGTTTGTTTGGCGTGAATGCCGAACTGCTCATCGACCACGCTTGGGGATGGGAACCCTGCACGATAGATTACATCAAGAAGTATCGGCCCGAGACGAATTCGCTGTCCAGCGGACAGGTGCTCAGCGAACCCTATAGCTTCGAGAAGGCGCGTGTCGTGGTGCAGGAGATGGCCGATGGAATGGCGCTGGAGCTGGTGAGCAAGCGGTTGGTGTGCGACCAGTTGGTGCTGACGGTGAACTACGATGTGGAGTGCCTGACGCGCGAGGAGATTCGCTCGAAATATCATGGCGAAATCGTGACGGACTATTATGGGCGAATGGTGCCCAAGCATAGTCATGGAACGGCAAAGCTCGAAGAGCCGTCGTCGTCGATGCACCTGATAACGGAGGCTGTGATGGAAATCTTCGACCGGGTTGTCAACCCCGATTTGTTGATTCGCCGGCTGAACCTGACGGCTAACCGCGTGGTGAGGGAGGAACTGGCAAATAAGGAAAAGAAGGCAGAACAACTGGACCTCTTTACCGACTACGAGGCTTTGGAGCGCGAACGGAAGGCGCGGGAGTCGGTACTGGCCAAGGAGCGGCGCATGCAGGAGGCGCGGCTGAAGATAAAGGAACGCTTTGGCAAGAACGCCATCTTGCGCGGACTGAACTTTGCCGAGGGTGCCACAGCGCGGCAGCGCAATCAGCAGATTGGCGGACATAAGGCGTGATGGCGATGAGGGTTAAAAAGTTCTTGCTCCGCAAAAGCTACGCAAGCGAGCAGAGCTCGAGCGAAAAGGTTAAATTGTGAAATTGTAAATTGTCAAATTGTGAAATGGTAATGGGAGAATACGACGATATAATAAACTTGGAGCATCCGACGTCGAAGCGCCATCCGCGCATGTCGATGATGCAACGTGCTGCCCAGTTCGCACCCTTTGCTGCGCTGTCGGGACACGACGAGGCCATTGCCAAGGAGGCTCGCAAGAACGCAGATTCCTATTAGCTCTTAAGCAGAGCGCGGGCGGCTTCAATCAGCGTGTCGCGCCCCTTCGATGCGTCTGCCGAATCCAGCGCACAGGGAACATCGGGGGCAATGCCGAATTCTATCTGTTGCATGTCCTTGTCGAACGAGGGACTGGCGCTGAAACGCACCAGCCAGCCATTGGGCAGTTCGCTGCTGAAGGGCATTCCGCTGCCTCCGCCCGACGAGTCGCCAAGGGTCTTTACCTTCGGACAGGCCCGCATGTTCCTGATGAAGGTGTTGCAGGCCGAGTAGCATTCGCGGTTCTGCAGCACAACGACATTCTTCTGCCAGCGCACTCCCGTCGAGGGCTCCAGATATTCGGCCTTGGGCTGCGAGAAGTCGCTGTGCCCACGCCCCGTCTTGTATTGGCTGTAGCCGACCAAGATGCGCTCGTTGGTAAACCGTTGGCTCAGTCGTTCGGCATAGGTGAGCTGTCCGCCGGTGTTACCGCGAACGTCGATGATGAGGCCGTCCGTCGAGCGCAGGTAGTAGAGCACATCGTCCAGATTGCCCTCGCCGATGCCGTAGGAGAAGGATTCGTAGGCGATGTATCCGATGTTGTCCTCCAGAATGCGGTAGTACAGCCCAGAGGCAATCTTGTAGTCGCTGCCCGTCCCCAGATACTTGTCGCGCAGTTCCTGCGACCAGTTCTTCGCATACCCTTCGTGCCAAGCCCAGTAGCGGCTCACGTCAGCCGAGGTGTAGAGGTTGACGTGCCCGTCCCTCAGTTCCGCCAGCATCTCCGTCAGCACCTCCTGCAGTTGCCGGTTCGACATGTTGGAGCTGATGCGCCCTTTGTACTTCGAGTGTACGGCGTTCCAGTCCAGCCCTATGGCCTGTGCCTTGTAGTCGAGGAAGCAGTAGTGCTCGTCAATCATTTGCCACAGCGCCTCGAAGTTCCCCTCCGGCGTGTTGTCGAACGTGTCCTCGTTCACACAGCCCGCCAATGCGAGCATTGCGAACAAGGAAAACAATATTTTTCGTACGAGATTGTTCATTAGACGAATCAACTTAATCTTTCAACGGGCGAAGGTACGAAAAAAAATCCTTATTGCAAAATCTCACCTCCTACTTCTCATTCTATCATTCTATCATTCTATCACTCTATCATTCTCTACACGTCCGCCGTGTCACGTCGCAACATCACAGCAACTTACGACAAAAACGATAAATTATTACGTCAATAATTTCTTATCATATAAATATTAATATATATTATAATATATATTAAAAATATAAATAGTATATAATACTATAGTCTATGACGTATTTATTTTAGTATTTTGTCGTATGTAATAGTGATACTGTGTGCTTGGTCGATAGGCATCGCATCCTTTGCCCAAAGGAATAGTAATGGGTCAGCCAAAGGATAGTGTCGCGTGGGGCGACGCGATAGTATCGCATGAACTATAGGGATAGTATCGCATCGGGTAAGGCGACATATCGCATGGCGAATAGGGACGGGATGTCTATCGTGTAGGTAAATTCTAATGATAGAATGATAGAGTGATAGAGCGATAGAGTGCCGTTACCGTATATACTAAATTATCTGCATCCATTTTGACAAATTTGTCTTTTGCCATATCGCTCTTTGTTTTATCTATTTCCGATTTCCTTGTTTACTGTTACATGCCCTACAGAGCAACTGGGCGTTTGAAAGTTCGGTTCGTCCTCCTTTGCTCCATGGCTTAATGTGATCAACTGTCAATTCGTCTTCAAAGAAGAACTGCTTGCAGTCTTCACAACGAATCTTGTTGCCATCATGACGGTCGGAGTCGGTAAAATATTGTTGGACAAGTTCGTCTTTCTGTTCTTGCGTGAAGAGACGGCGCGGGTCAACGCTGATGCCTTGAACGACTGTCTGAATGATGTCTTCGATTTCTTGTTCTTTGTTGTCGATGAGTTTGTACTCCTGGCTCTTCTTGAATTTTTTGATTCTGCGATTTATCTCGTCCTTGTGCTCTTTCCAGATACTCACGTCCTTAATATACTTAACGGCAAAGCGTAGAAGCATAGAGAGTGATGCGAAATCATCAAAGATAGAGGCAACAAACTTGATGTACTTTGTTACGAGCATTTGGTCTTTCTCAAAAGGCTCGTCTTTTTGTTGCTTTACATATTCCTTCTTGTCTTTTACGTCTCGCAGAGAACAGACAAAATCGAGCAACTTGATTTTACTCTTACCACGCTTTGGCTCGCCAAGTATCTTCTTGGCAGATGCATCCTGCTCTACATATTTTGAAAGACCACGCAGATATTCACCAGCATAAAGACCATTTAGTACCTCATATTCAGAAAGCGGAACGCCGAGTGTATTGATTCGATTGAAAATTTCGCGTTTCTTTTCCTCGGTTCCTTCGCTAATGATAATGCATAGTTGCGTATCGTTTATCCTCTTTTGCAGTTCTGGGTCTTTCGCGTTCCATTCCTTCCATAGAAGGTCTTGATATTGCAGGTCATTCTCATAGAAACGAGTGATGGCATTGATGCGCTGTTTGCCATCGAGTACTTCCAATTTTCCATCTTCGTTCTTCCAAAGGTAGAATGCAGGCAGCGGATAGTCCTTTACGATACTGTCTATGACAAGGCGCTGCTTGTCATCGCTGTAAATGATTTCACGCTGTAGTTCAATATCGCTGATAATATTGCCGTCGCGCACTTCATTATAGAGTTCCTTTACTGTCATTGCTTATTCCTCCTCTTCTTTACGTGGATGCAGATTACGGATTACGAGCATAGCAAAGACACGCTTCACGCTGCCTTTGCCATCAGGCAGATAGAACGCGGGGCCTCCGCGTTTGTTCTTGGGGATTTCAAAGGGCAACTTGTTAGCCAGCGCAAGGCTGGAGCCAACAATTTCAAACTGCTCTGGGTTAAACTTCGTCATGATAGTGGACGGTACGCCCATCATCCCCTCATAGTCGTATGGAATATCCTTCACAAAACTTACATGAATGGCATCGAAATTGAGATACTTCTGATACTTATCCGGATTTTCATAATATGACTTTGTGAGCGTCATGCGGTCGTGACGATATTCCACGTCGAGATTCGTGTACCACTTGCATGCTCTTGGGACAGAACCCTCCTTATCGCTCGACAACAATAGCGAGCCGTCAGGCCGCTTGAATCCCTTCATCTGTTTGGCATAGCCAAGCCAAAGCCGGTTCTCATGCATATAACCAGCGATGTTTTTATAAGTCAATGCCGTGGTCGGGCCAATGACGAGGAAATCCTTTCCTGCCTCCATCATAACGTCAATAAACTCAGAAAAGAGCGAAAAAGGAGGATTTGTAATTACGAGGTCGTAATTGGAGTAGTCAACATCTTGAAACTTCACACCGTCGCCTGTTTGCGGATTGTAGCCACTTACGGATATAGAACGAATGCCGTATGCCTCGGCATGAGCTACGAGGAACTTCACAAACTGACATTTGATGGCATCGAAATCCTTCTCAAACTTGTTCTTAGATGCTGCCAAATCCAAGTGCTTGATGCTGCCGTTTGCAAAGAGGTCGCTGGCAGTTACGCCCTCCTCCTTATAAACCAATTCCTCGTTATAACTCTCGTCCCAATCGCAAGGACAAATAATTCGCTTGCCACGCAACTGTTCTTTGTACTTGGGCAGTTCGGCAGCAATGTCCTCATATAAAGTATAAAACTCGGCATCCTTTTCGCGGTATGCCTTTTGCATCGATTCCTTATGCTTCATACGCTATTGATAGTTTAAATATTTGCAGTCAACTATCAATCACGCCAAGACGCAAAAAGTGTGATGCATCTTTTTGCGTTCAGCTTGGAGGTAGCGTAGGAAGGGAACCCCCGCAGTCTTACAAAGTATGCACCACACCTAAGTGTTAGTGCATTCGTTAAATAAGACTGCGCAAGATGTCCCACTATGGCCATCTCGTCACGTATTATCTCATAGCGTTTTTATTCCCAATAAGTTTCCTACGCTTTTGGCTGAACGCGAAATAATAGCGAATGCTTTCTTTAGTCCGGATTTCTCCCCGAACATGTGACAAAGGTAGTGCAAATTGAGTGCATTACCAAATAAATGGGTGAAAATCCGCCACAGAG
>JBGUVX010000023.1:0-4956 GCA_045220575.1 Bacteroidaceae bacterium | reverse complement strand
GAAACTGTCATCTGTCATTTGTCATTGCTGTATGAGTCTTTTGTAGCGCCCGTCGGGGAGGGCTTCGATGTAGCCTCGGCTCTTCCACTGGCTGAGCATGTTGCCTGTGCCAGCTTCGTTTTTGCTGTTTTTTATTCTGGCTGCCACGGCGTCGTTGTAGGTGAATATGCCCTCGGCGTTAACGGGTATCTGTTCGAGCAGGTTGCGCGGGCCTCGCTTGGAGGTTTGCATTTGTTCGTCTGCCTTGCGTATCATATCGCCGAAGAAGTGTAGTTTGAGCCAGAGGTCGTAGTGTAGGCTCCACCGGCAGAAACCTTCGATGGATTTTTCCCACTTCATGCCATTGGCAGCGTAGAGGATACAAGCCTTGCGGAATGCGTGTACGAGGGCACGATGACTGAGGTTGTCAAAGACTTCGTCCTGTGTTATGAGGGTGTATTGGTCGCACTCTTCCTTCAGCTTCTCTGCAAGACGGAGGGCTGGTCGGCAGGTGATTTCGCCTGTTGCAGCCTGCAGGTTCTCGATGTAGGGGCGCAGGGCTTCGTCGTAGCGTTCGTCATAGCGTCCGTATTTGGGTATGGGTGCTGCCAGTCCTACATCGGGAGTAGTGGCAAGGCATACGCGACTTACGGGGCCGTCAATCATAACGTAGCGGAACATGTTCTGGACTTTGCCGGGTGTTGTTGATGCGTTCCAGTTCAGTCCCAAGGGGCCTGTATAGTTAACGCTCTGAACTCCTGCACGTTCCTGTCCGAAAGGGTTGTCCTCGTCATCGGCCAGTTTGAGGTTTTTGAAACTGCATTGTTGTCCGCGCAGTCCTTCCACGCCGTACCATTGTTCGAATTCGTGCATCATCGTGTAGAGCAGAGCTCCTTGTGAGTCGTCCATCAGCTGTGCCAATCGGGCGGGTGTCAAGTCAGAGCCAACCTTCTGGATAATGAGGTCTGCTGGGCGTTTCGGCTTGTCCTTGCTGGCCTTTGTGGCGTTGTACGCTTCGTTGTACTCTTTCAACCGCTGTCGGTTGACATTGTCGCGCTCCGCCATAGGCATAGTGATGTGCTTCAGGGGCTGTTTCAGACTGGTGTCCTTACCAGAGCCCGTACCGCCTATGGTGAGGCAGTTTATGCGTGGCTCGCGGTATTGGTTGTCGATGTAGAGGAAGCTCAGCTTGCGCGGATAGGCGCCCAGCGGCGGAAACATGCCCTGAGCCACCGTTGGCTTCATCTCGCGAGGAGTCTGCGAGGTTACGGCTTTGACCAGTGATGGCAGCTTTGCGGGCAGCATGGGGGGCTGCGCTGATGCATAGATTTCCGACAATAGAGCTGTGTCGCCTGGGACTTGCTTTGGTGTCGTTTGGTCATTTGCATCGCTCTCTGCCGTGTCGTCCAGTTTGCGGCTCTTGCGGAACACTTCTTTCTGGAACTCTGTCAGGCGGGCACTCTCATCGTAGTACTTGGCATAGAAGTCGCGCACAAGCTGCTGCAGGTCTTTTTCCTGACTGATGCTGGGCATGAGTTCAGACATTACACCAAGGAACTCGCCTTGTTTCAGCAGCGGTGTGGCGTGGCAGAGAATCATCTTCAGGGCATTGTGACGTCCACCCACTTCGATGAGGTCGGTGGTTGTGAGCCCTTCTTTCTTCATGATTTCCTGCACGATCAAGCGTGTACGCTTGCTGGCAGCAATGACTTCTGAGGGCTTTGTTTCACTTTGTGCCGCTGGTGTTGCCTTCGTCTCAGGTTCCTTCAGAGGTCGTCCGTCGGCATCGAGCCCACGTTGGAGGTAGGCTTCGCGTCGTTCGTTGATGTCCTCGTCGGTGAGCGGTTCAAGCCACTTGGGGGAACGATAGACCTCGTCGCCCGTCATGTAGATGAAGCGCTCGGGTGTGATACATGCTTCGTCGTAGGGCACATCAATCTCTTTGCAGAATGCCTGTTGTGCCTCCTCGATTGTCATGCCCTTGGGGATGCGAATCCAGATGTGCAGCTTCTTGCGGGCCGAGTACTCGATGTATTCCACCAAGCCTTCCCAGTCGCTGAAGGGGTCTTCGTTGACCTCCAGGGCTCGCTGCTTTGCCCTTTCCACTATCTCCAATTCATCCACGTCAACACATGTGCGGAAGGTGAATGCCTCGGGGATGATGGCATCCTGCGAGCGATGATTGTCACGGAACCGCGCGTAGTGTGGGCAGACGTAGGGCAGCGCTTCTTTCAGTTGCTCCTGCCCGTTGCGGATTGTCGCTACGGTTTCCTTCAGTTCCTTGCTTTGGAGCATTGCCAGAATCTGCTCTGCTGTTGCTGCCTCGGCATAACCACGATGATAACTTCTCTCGACATCGCCAGTCTTACTATTTTTGGGACGGCGATTAAAAGCATAAATACTTTGTAACATAAATTTTTTGTCCTCATTTGAGAGAAACTACCAATGGATTGATTGTTCGGTATTATTGCCAATTAATGCCGACCGCCAATTAATGCCGACCGCCGAATGAGGGAAAAAGAAAGACGCAAGGCAGCGTGTTTGCTCTGCTTTGCGTCAATTTGAAAATATAGAAAAAAAGTTTTTGCTGCCGACTTTCGTACCGACCTATGTTCGGAGGTCTGTGTTTAGTCCGTGAGCCAGTGCGTCTGCCGTGTCTTCGAGTTCGTCATGGTCACCTATCGAGTTCTGATAATCCAGATAGTCGTTGAGTGCCTCCGTGTAGTCTATTTTAGGGTCGAGTACAGCAATGATTCGGTCCAGTTCGTCGTGCGTATTGGGTGCTTTCTTGCTTTTGTTGAACTGCGATGTATTCAGGTCTTCCTCCACGTATGAACTGTCATTTGTCAATCTGTCATCCGCCTTCTCATTCTTCTTAATTCTAATATTGAAGCGGGCACATACCAGTTGCCACTTGCCGCAGCTATTGGATAGCTTTATCCATTTGGAGCTAACCAGCTTGTTTATCAGGTATTTCAATTCTATTATATCGCCCAGCCATAGAATCTTTTTGGTAGTGGATTTGTTGGTGAAGATGTCGACAAAGTCCTTTAGCTTAACCTTGAAGAATCTCCCATCCATTCCCCTGTGGAAGGCTTGCAGGCGCTGAACTCTGTTGTCGACTTGTGGGAGATAGTCGAACGAGGAGAAGATTTTCTCCACGTCCACGCTTTTGCGTCCGCTGGGCAACTTGGTTTTTGCAGGTTTATCGCTGATGGTGTTTTCTATCTCTTCGCACAAGTGGCCGTTGTAATCTTGGTTTATCCACGTGTCGAGGTTGTTGCTATACTCAAACAATGCTTTGTCAAACTCGCTGCTGTCTTCTAAATCACTTCTTTCGTTCAGCACATTACTCATGGCATCATACAGCTCTTCGCTGTAGCACAACTGCCAGCGGTGGCTCATGAGTTTGCGGACAATGCGAAACACCGTGTCGGCAATCATTTCCCTGTCTCTTACTGTGGTGTCCGCCCATTCCCGATATTTCAGCATGGATTGTGAGTAATACTTCTCTATATCTTTCTGCCCGGATTGGAAATGGGGGTATTCGTTCAGGGTGTCGAGCAATTGTGCCACTTCGCAGAATATGTCTTCTGTGTTGACCTGTGCGCTGTCGAGTTTGCCGGCACGAGGGAGAAATGCAGCATCGCACACCTTGTATAATTCATGTCCGCAGAAGTTGCTATGAACACGAATCTTCTCTTCTTTTTTTAGTTTATCCAGCATTCCGCTCCTCCTCTATTAGCCTTACTACATCATCAAGCCAGTTCCCGATTTGCTCTTCCTTGAATAAAGACCCGTAGCCCAATAAAGACATAAAAGTCTGATCTGACATCTCATATTCTATCCTTACTCTCTTTCCGCAGTTTAGCGTAGTGCCATCATCGTAGGTCATGCGCAGACGAAAAGCATCGGAGTTGGGGTTACTCATGACGAGAGTGACAAAATGTTCGAGCGTTTGCGAGTTCTTGCGGATTATGCTTGCGCTGTCGGGGTCAATGTATGACACCTCAGTGTGCTTCGAATTGAAGTTCCTGTTGTTCAGTCCGCTAAGATAGCGGTCTTTCCTGATGATGGCTTCTATCTGTGGGTCTATCGTGCCGCCGCTGAAAAAGAATGTCATTTTCGTGACGCGCCTCTTCTTCTTTTTTATCAGAAAACGCGAATACTCAACAAAATCCCGACACAGGTATTGCGGTGTAAGACCGATGCTTATGTCCAGAGCCATCAGCTCAAACTGATGGTTGATACTCTCCTGTAGCATATTGCCCACCGTGTCAGTATTGCTCCAAGCATCGCTGTCGATGCTGATTGCTATCAGATTGTGACCCTCGCGGCAGTCGATGATGACATAATTAAATGGAGATGAAGTCTCCCACTTTTTCGTAATAGAGGCTATATTTCCTTTTGAGGCTTCCTGCTTCTTGAATATCTTAACATTCTTGGGCTTTTCTATGCGCAACAGGGTGATACCCGCAATATGGGCCATCACTGTACAGGGGTATGGGTCGGCATCGTCCTTTCTACTCCTTTGAATCCTAAATTCCTCACCATTTTTCCCAAACTGAAAATCAAGCCGCTGCTGACAGTTGCCAACGCTAAGCTGACTGAAAGGCACCCTCTTCCCATCAAAGGCATTCAACTGTGCCGTGCCTGGACCGAAGTCATACGTATAAAACGCATATCTTGTCATAAAAGATATTTATTTTTAAAGTAAGTAATAATATAATGGTGCACGACAAATACTTTGCCAAACAACCTTCTTCAAACGAAAAACTTCCATGACAGATGACAGATGACAGTTTTGCAGGAAGGGGGTGTAGAGCATACCTAAGTATAAGGCATACCTAAGTATAAAAACTTCTTATTAATATATAATAAAAAAAATACTTCACTGCTGTCCGGAGAAATAATCTCCGATAGCGTTTAAATTATTTATAATTAGTTGTTTATAAGGATAAAATTATTTTTTGATTA
>JBGUVX010000022.1:0-28372 GCA_045220575.1 Bacteroidaceae bacterium | reverse complement strand
CTTCTGCTTGCGCTGGGCATTGAGCATCATCTTTTCTATGTTGACATCTTCCTGCACATAGAGGTCGAACTGGAAGGCAGTGTAGCTCTGTTCATTGTCGAGGCAAAGTGCCAATCCATTATTTGTCTTGACCATAGACAGGACATCCGTCCCTGAACTCTGGTTAGAAACAAACATCGGCTTCACGAAGTTAACGTCACCGGCTATGTAATTCACCAGTGTTACGGCATCACCGATGTTGACCGTCTTGTTCTTGTTAATGTCCGCCAAGGTCACCATGAACTCTTCGGATGGCATTCCCACTACATAGCGTGCAATGTCAACAACGTCAATTACGTCCACTTCCTCATCGGTATTCACATCGCCAAAGAGGTAGAAACGACCTGCCACAACTACATCTTGTGCTGGCATAGTCTCAGGAATCTCACTCCATCCGCCGAAGGTGTAGCCATCCTTGGTAGGTTCTGCCTCTGGTGTCAGGGCTGTGCCGTATGCAACAGATGATGTCTTGTAAACCTCACCATCTACCTTATAGGTCAGCGCGTAGTTGTTGACGGTGAACGAACCAGTCACCACAACATCATTGGCAGGCATAGTCTCAGGAATCTCACTCCAACCGTTGAAGGTGTAGCCCTCCTTCGTAGGAGCAGCCTCTGGGGTGATTGCTGTACCGTAAGCGACGGTCGAGGTCTTATAAACTTCACCATCTACTTTATAGGTTAAGGTATAGCTATTGATGGTGAAGGTAGCCGTTACAGACACATCTGCTGCGGGCATCTCGAAGGAATATGTGCGACTTACGGTAACAACATTGCCATTAGCAGCCACTACTCTCAGTGCATCAAGCTTATAGCCTTCAGCGGGGGTGATGGTCAGGGAAACGGTCTCGCCAGCCTTGGCTTCAGCCAGGTCGGCTACTACGCTACCGTTCTCGGCCTCAAGGCAAGTGATGGCATAAACGGGAGTAGCGGGAGTGATGCGGAAGGTAGAACCGTTGTCGGTCTTACCAGCAGCACTGTTCCAGAACTGCAGGGGACCAGCCGATCCGCCGTTCTGGTTCACCCACATGTTCTCCATGCCCTCGCCCTCGAGAGGACGCATTACGAAGCCGTCGCTGTTGCTGAAGACTTCCCACTTGAAGGCACCGTCGCGCATTACGACGTTGCCACCGTCATTCGTCAGGCTCTTGCCCTCGCCGGCGGCGCGGTTCAGGATGACGATACCGTTGTAGGCATCACCCTGGAAGGCCCACTTGCTGGCGTTGGCGTCAAGGTCCTTGTCAGCCTTCGGGTAGTAGGGTTCAGTCTCGTCCATTGCTACCCAATAATTGCTGCGGATGGTCATGTTGTACCACTTGGCATCGGCAAAGCTTTCGGCAATCTCGAAGGGGAAGTCCGGGGTAGCCGTAAACTCGATGGTAGTGTTCTTGTCGCTGATGGTGACATCAACCTCGTTGTAGGCAGTGAAGTCTTTCTTGAGTTCGTCGGGCAGGGTTGTAATCTTTTGACCGGGAGATACGGGGACTGCGTCAGAGGTAAACAGGACATTGCCTGTAGCATCCTTAACCACGTAGGTTACGAAGTAGCTGGGATGGAAGAAGTCGTTCAGAGCCTTCAATGCAGCAGTAGCATCGAAGTTGGCGGCCTCAACCATGTAGTACTGGTTGCCTAGGTCGGCAGTCATCCAACTGTTGATAACATAGCCGTAGGGGTCTTGGCCGTTGGTGTTCAGACCATAGTTTGTTCCCTCGTCTACCGTGAAGTACCAGAAGAAGTACGGGTCAGCCTTGGCCTCCATCTGGATAGCATCCAGCACACCATGGGTAGGCATGTCGGCAAGGGCACCGGTGTTGGTCACAAACTTCTTGTCGGCTACGCTATAGAGGTAGTAATTGTCCTCATAATTTAGAACGGCGAAGTTGCCGGGAGCGGCATTTGTCAAAGAACTGAGTGCCGTTGAAGCCAGATAACCGTTCTTGGTCAGGAAGGTACCACGGTCGCAGCCGATGGTGTAGGACTTCGCGTTGCTCAGCCCAGTCAGAGTGTGAACCACGCCTGCCTTGAAGGTACGGGTAATCGTAATCGTGCAGTCCTTAGCGCCGATGGTGCCGCTGACTGCATAGTCGTAGAGGACGTTGTTGAGAAGGCTTGCGGGAACGGATACCTCGCTGTTGGCCTCCTGCTTCACAACTGAGGAAGCGACCTCCGTAACGCCGTCAGACTCGACGACTTTGTAGGTCACATTGACGGAGGTTGCGACCTCGAAGTCCCACTGGTACACCTGGTCGTAGGTGTACTGCGGAATGACAGCGGCATCCTCTACCTTCCACGTGAAGAACACGCGGCCAGCGTCGGCCCAGCCGCTCTCGCCGTATTCGGCGTTGGTTGCGCGGATGGCGTACTTGCCCTCCTCATTCAAGAACAGTACCTGAGCCTCCCACGTATTGCGGTTGTTGGTCGTTGTACTGAAGCTGGACACGTTCAGCACGGCCTGGTTGTTGCTCAAACCTGTGTTCGTAAAGCGTTTGCCACCGTCGATGTAGTAGCCGTACTGCTTGTAGCCGTCACCCTCGACCTTCGAAACAGTGAAGACGCAGCCATCAGCGCGTGTGCTTGTCAACTTGCCCTCAGCGGTGATGTAGTACTTCACCCCGTTGACGTCGGTCGTGATGAAGTAGTTACCGCCCTCGCCAATCGCTGCCAAAGCAGCTTCGTAGGGATCAGCGGGAAGTTCAGCAACCCCTGTAAGAGTCAAATGACTAACATACAATATCGGAGTGTTGGTTGAACTAATATTGTTGGAACCTGTGCCATAACCCAGACTAATGGTTACATCGGCAGCAGCCTCCAGACTGAAGGCAATTGTATGGGTTGTCCATGCACTCTTACCATTCATCCATTCAACGCTCTTATCGGTGTAAACCGTCTCACCGACAGTTACCGTGAAGCGATTTTCGTAGTTTGCCTTAGTAGTAGAGCCATTCACATTCTCTACATCGAATGATAATTCATAGTTGCCGGCAGGCAAGTTAACTGTCTGGGTGTAGGCGGCAAAGTTTGTTTGCCATCTGCACTCGAAACCGAGGCAGTACTCCGTTGCCAAATGGGTGGCATCTACTGTAGCAGCATTATCGCCATATACTTTATAAGTACCAATCAGACCATTACCCAGTGCATTGTATTGAGCAGAAGCTACAGCCGTCCATCCATCGGTAGAAGGAAAATCGGCGTTCTTAATCTTTGAAGTCAAGTCCGATACGATAGAGGGATCAACTGGGAACTCTATGATTTCCTTACATTCCTTCCACAACTCTGCTGCCTCATAGGCTGCCTTACTACCCTTCGGTACGTATAACGTGATGTTTTCAGGATTCCAGAAAGATTGTTGGCCATCTTTATAGTAAACCGTAGGAGGTATAGCGCGGTAAACTGTTATAGACGTCAACAAGCAACCTACATACGCACTTCTATCTATATTGCTAACGCTCTCGGGCAGTGTAATAGAAGTGATGCCAGTATTGTAGAATGCCATTCTACCGATTTCTGTCACACCATCAGGGATGTCGATGGAGGTGATTCTGGTATAGTCCATGAATGCAGCAAAACCGATAGATGTGACACCGCTCGGGATAACCGTTGAAAGACAGCCCTGAACCAACTTGCCAGATGCCGTTTCTATGATGGCATTGCAATTGTCGCGGGAGTCGAAGACGGGATTGGAAGACGAAACACTAATCCGCTCCAGTTCAACAATACCACCAAACGCAAGGGAATCGATAAAGTTCACGCTCTCAGGTATAGTTATGGATGTTAAACTAGAGTATTCGAATGCAGCGTAGCCTATGGATGTCACACCATTGGGGATGTTTACGGAAGTTAGTTTATCGGAATAATAGAATGCCTCTCTCCCAATGGATGTAATATTGGCGGGAAGGACAACGGAAGTGAGTTCGTTACAATAATAGAATGCAGAGTCAGCAATGCTCGTCAACCCCGTGAAATAGCGAAGTTCGTCAAAAGAGGTGATTTCTTGTCGAAGTTTAAATGCTTTACCCAAGTCACGAACGGCTGCAGCCTCCTTCTCCGAGAGTTCTCCATCGCCATTGGTGTCCCAGTTGGCTACGCAGACGGCCTTCACATTTGCGTCTGCAAATACTATGATGGGGGAAGCTTCTTTCTCTATGATTTCCTTGAACTCCTTCCAATAGTTTGCGGCTTGATAGGCTGCCTTGCTACCCTGGGGCACATACAGGGTGATATCGGAACGATTCGGGAAGGGGTCTTCCTTAATGGTGATTGGTGTTGTCTTCTTCACTTCCACAGAGGTGAGATCGTTGCAGTAGCGGAATGCAACGTCTCCTATGGTCTTTACTGACTCAGGAATAATAACAGAGGTGAGGCCTGTTGCTTGGAAAGCGCCTTGTTCGATGTTTGTCACGCCAGAAGGAATCGTGATAGAAGTCAGATCGCGAAGATTAACGAATGCTTCGCCTCCGATTTTCTTCACCGTATTTGGTATAATGGTGGTTGTACATCCTTGAACCAGGGTGTTTGTTGCCGTCTCGATGACGGCATTGCAGTTGTCACGGGAGTCGTAAACAAAATTCCCTTCTTTTACAGTAATCGATTCAAGCGAATTGCAACCGCCGAAGGAAGGAGCTAAGTCCATTAGATTCTTTGGCAGAACAATCGAGGTTAGCCCAGTTTCCTTGAAAGCGTCCCATCCGATTTGCATCACGCTTTCGGGTATCGTAATGGAAGTCAGTTCGTCGCAGTAACTGAACGCATCACCGCCAATTGCTGTCACAGTTTCAGGAATAACCGTATTCTTACAGCCGATAACTAAAGTGTTTTTCTCTGTTTCTATGATGGCATTGCAGTTGTCACGGGAATCGTAAACAGGATTTCCTTCTTCTACTGTTATAGAACTGAGATGATTTCCAAAAAACGCTCTGGAATTGATGTCCACCAAACTCTTGGGAATAGTTATTGATGTTAGTCTATGACAAGTTGAGAATGCTCCATCTCCAAGAGACACCAATCCTTCTGGCAAGGTTATAGAAACAATAGCCGTCCCGTAGAAAGCACAATAATCGATGCTTGTCACCGTATTAGGTATATTTACGCCATATAGGACTAAATTATCACCCTCGAAAGCGAATTCACCGATTCGGGTTACAGTATAGCCATTGACTGTTTCTGGAATAGTAACAGTTCCACGATAAGAACTCGGTATCGAAGGTACACCACTTTGTTCCGACCACACCATACAAGTCATTTCGCTATTGCTGATAACCTTGAAAGTCATGTCCACGCCCTCGGCAGTCTTAGCCACAAAGGTGTCGCCCTCAGACAATGGTTCTATGATTTCCTTGAATTCCTTCCAGTAATCTGCGGCTTCGTACGCAGCCTTGCTGCCTTTTGGCACATACAGGGTGATGTTGGAGCGATGAGAGAATACGGTGCCGGAAATGGCGATTGGCTCTGGGTTCTCAACCGTCACCTTTTCTATATACTGATTGCGCCAGAATGTCCAGTCACTCAGTTCGGTCACACCTGCGCCGATAATCACATGACTGAATCGGTCGGTGCCGAAGGGCGTTGACCCTTCAGAGACGTCCGAAATGTTGCAATCGAGGCGGAGTGTACCCTGACAGCCATTAAAGACATTGCCGCCGATATTCTGTATTGTAGAAGGTAGCACCGCTGAAGTGACACCAGAGCAACCAAAGAAGGCGCTCCCTGAGATAATCCGAATGCCCTCTTTCAGATGAATAGAAGGAAGACTGCTACATTTCTCGAAAGCAGCATAGCCAAGACTGTCCAGACTGCTTGGGAAGGCGAAATCGGTCATCTTGCCACATTCATTGAAAGCATACGTTCCAATATACTTCATCTTTGTCACATCGTCAGGTACTGTAACAGTGGTCAGTTCCGAACAGCCACGGAAGGCATATCCACCTATATTGCCCACCTCGCTGCCGAAAGTAACGGAAGTGAGGCTGTTGCAACCGTCGAAAGCATTATTCCCAATCTCGCAGGAGAGGACAGAACCAGGCGTGAGGTCCAGTTTCCTACATATTTGGAATGCACTATTCTCGATGCTCGTCACACTGGCTGGAATATTGGCAGAGGCCAGGTTGGGACAATCGTAGAAGGCATAGCTGCCAATAGACTGCAAACCGTCGGGCAATGTCAGCGAAAGCAGACTCGGATTTCCCTTAAACGCATTGCTGCCAACACGTGTGACCCCCTCGCCAATAACGATTTCTGTAAACCTGCAATCATTATAGAAGGCATCGGTATTATCAGGTATGCTGCAGTTGATGGTGGCCTTACCCGTACATCCGCCTCCGAATGCATACTGCCCTATCGCGGTTACGGTCGACGGGATGGTGATGGATTGCAGCCCCGTACAGCCATAGAAAGCAATTCGTCCGATGGTTTTCACCTTCTTGGGGACGTTCACGGTTTTCAGGCTTGAACATCCACTGAAAGCGCCGCTACCGTCCTCTATATCTCCTATCTTGGTTACGCGGCTCCCTAAAGAGAGGGTCCTCAGCTTGCTGCAACTCGCAAAGGCTCCATCGCCAATTGCACCAGAGCGAATGGTAACGGACTTGAGTTCAGTACATTCTGCAAAGGCTTTGCCTCCAATCGTCTCTACACCGTTGCCAAGGGAAACAGTAGTCAGACCCGTGCAACGGAAGAAAGCCTGGCCTCCGATGGTCTTAACACTGGCGGGAATGCTGACAGTGGTAAGTCCAGTGCAATAGGCAAAGGCATTGTCGCCAATGCTTTCGACATTACTGCCAAAGGTAACAGAGGTGAGTGTGCTGTTTCCGAGATCACGACCGAAGGCGTTCCAGCCGACACTCTTAACCCCGTCGCCCATTACCAAACCCGTGAACTTAGAACCGTAGAATACGCCTATGTCATAATGTACGGGATTGGGGATATTGCAATTGATGTTCAGCGTGCCCGTACAACCCTCGAAAGCGGATGCTCCGATATACGTCACGCTTTCGGGAATGGTCAGGGAAACCAATCCCGAGCACCCCAAGAAGGCAGAACCTTCAATACGAGTCACACCATTGGAAATGACTATGGACGTCAGATCCGTTCTATTCTCGAAAGCCTGACCGCCGATGGTTTTCACACCATACACGATTTCATCGATAGTGATACTGGCAGGAACGGTCACATCTCCTGTCAACGAGCATCCGACTACGGTCAGGCCGCTTTCACTGGTACCTTCGTAGGTAAAGCCTCCATACACAAAGCCCCATGACTGCAACGAAGTAATCAAGAAGAGCATGCAAGCCAGCAACGTCTTCACTGATAAGTTGTTTAGTAGATTAATGTGTTTCATGATATTTATAATTAGTTGTTTTCTTATGCAAGACAAATACAAGGACCTGTTAATCACAACAAGTTACATCACCGCTGCGGTGCAGTGGAAAGCATTCCACCTTGCAAAGATACGATTAAGTGAGCGAATAACAAAATAAATTTTATTTTTTATTCCGAGCGTGAGTATCTTCGACCTTGAAGGTCAAAGATACATATTTAATAAATACGCGCAAAGGAAAAACCGGGAAATGTTTCGTGCGGAAAGGAAAAGCCCTTCCGCACAGCAGGTGCGGGTTGTGAAATATCATCTTAATGTTTTTGGGGCAAAAAAAAACATCATTCCATCACCTTTCCTTTATTTATGCGGGTTAGACGGGTGATGGATGGGGTGATGGATGGTGATAGTGGTGATGGTTTTACCCCCCAAATGGGGCAAAAAATGTCCCAGCGGCGATATTTTTCAGGTATTTTTTGAGTCAAAACCTTGCGTTGTCTGACAAGAAGCGGGCTGACGTTGTAGCGAAGGCATAGTGTCGTTGCGACAGAGGCATAGTGTTCCTTCGCTTGACACACAACTGTGTGACAAGGGAAGGAATAGTATGGCGTGGGGCGATGCGATAGTAATGTATCGACTACAGGGATAGTAATCCTCTGGATGGAGGATTGCTATCCCTGCGAAGGTTGGTAGTGTGGCTGCGGCTGGAGGGGCGGTGTTACTCGATTGCCGTGATGCCGTCCAGCACGATGAGCTTGTAGCCCTTGCCGTGTACGTTGTTGATTTCGATGGAGGGGTCGGACTTGAGGTGCTTGCGCAGTTTCGTGATGTAGACGTCCATCGAACGGGCGTTGAAGTAGTTGTCGTCAATCCATATGCTCTTCAGGGCCAGTTCGCGCAGCAGGATGTCGTTGGCATGGGCACACAGGAGGGCCAGCAGTTCGCTCTCCTTGGTGGTGAGTTTCACCTGTTCGTTACCAGAGGAGAGTATCTGACGCTGGGTGTCGAACTCGAACTTGCCCAGCTTGTACATCGTTACGGCAGGGGCCTTGTTGCTCTTCACCCTGCGCAGTATTGCCTCCATGCGATACACCAGTTCGTCCATCGAGAAGGGTTTTGTCAGGTAGTCGTCGGCTCCGATCTTGAAGCCCTCGAAGATGTCTTCCTTCATGTTTCTGGCTGTCAGGAAGATGATGGGCACTTCGGCGTCCAGTTGGCGTATTTCCTGTGCCAGCGTGAAACCATCCTTCTTCGGCATCATCACATCGAGCACACACATATCGAAGTTGCCCTTCACGAAGGCTTTGGCACCAGCCTCGCCGTCGAGGTAGAGCTCGGCGTTGTAGTCCTTGGCTTGCAAGTAGTCCCTGAGCAACATGCCCAGACTTTCATCGTCCTCACACAGCAGAATGTTTTGTTTCGTCTCCATAGTGAATCTTTATGATTTTAGTGTAGATAATGTTATCGTAAATGTTGTGCCCTGCCCCCATACGCTCTCGACCTTGATGCTGCCCTTGTGCTGGCGAATCATGTTCTTCACATAAGCCAGTCCCAGCCCGAAGCCCTTCACGTTGTGCTGGTTACCAGTATGCACGCGGTAGAACTTGACGAAGACGCGCTTCAGGTCCTCGCGCTTGATGCCGATGCCGTTGTCCTGGATACTCAGGTGGTACTTGCCGGACTGGTTCCAACTGCGCAGCAGCAGATGAAGGGGTTCCGACTCGCGACGATACTTGACGGCATTGTCCAGCAGGGTGGAAATGACGTTGGTGAAATGCATCTCGTCGAAGTAGATGTTGGGATTCTCTGCCTCCAACTGCGCCTCAATCAGACCTCCCAAGCGTTCGACTTTCAGAGCGAACGAGGTGCCCACGATGTTCTCGACGAGTTCGTCGGCATTCAGTTCCACAGGTTTCAGGGCGATATTATCGTGGTCGTAGAGCGACATCTGGAGCACCTTCTCCACCTGATAGCGCAGGCGTTTGGTCTCTGTATCAATCACCTTTCCCAGATTGTCGTACATGGCCGGCGTCTTCTTCACGCTTTCGTCTGTCAGCATCTGAGCTGCCAATGACAGGCTGGCGATGGGCGTCTTGAACTCGTGGGTCATGTTGTTCACGAAGTCGTTTTTCATCTCATTAATCTTGCGCTGGCGCACGAAGAGATAAATCGTGAACATGAACGTGATGAAAAGGATGAACGTGAACACCATAGCCGGCGCCATCAGACGAGCCACGCCCAGCACAAACTTGTCGCGCCCAGGGAAGTGCACCCTCACCACGCCCATGTTGTTGGCAGGGTCGTTGCGGAAGAGCGTCTGCGTGTAGGTGTACTCTGCCCCCTTCTCGTCGTAGTCGGTACAACGATACACCTCGCGTCCGTCGCTGGTGGTGATGACGAAGTGGAAAGGCAGCGTGATGCCATTCTGTTCCAACGCCTGACGCATACAGGCATCCAGGAGCTTGGGATTCACCCTTTGCTCAAACGAATTCTCGCTGGCGCTGTAGAGAATGGAATAAATGACCTCGTCGAGGATATTCTTCTGATAAAGATAGGCATTGCGCACAGCCATCTGGAACTGCTGTGTGCTCGTCGAATACGAGGTTCGCTGGTGTAGCCCAAGGGACAAGCGGGGCATCGTGCTGATGGAGTCGAAGTGCTGCACACCCAGCAGCGTGGGATTCCCAAGCACCTTTGTCGTGTGGGCATTGTGGTTCTTATCGTCGATTTCCACCAACGCCTCGACATAGTTCGAAACGATGCCCTCCAGGTAGTTGAACGTCTCGTTCCGCTCCAAATCGTGCGAGGCCTGATCCAGGCTTCGCTTCACGCTCTCGTCGAACTGGTCCTTGCGCATCTTCACCATCATGCCCGTATATTGGCTCTGCAGAAGCAGCAGGACCACAAAACTGACACCAATGCCGATGCTGATTATCAAAAGAACGGAACGTTTCATTCGAATTTCGATTAATGATACTGCGAAGTTAACGAAAAATGTTAAAACGAAAAAAGAGAGTGCAAAATATCGCACTCTCTTTTTAACATTATTAACGATTAAGCCCCTATTTATGCACTTTTTTACATATAAAGAAGCTTATTCGGCATTCTCAGCCTCGTGTTCCTTGATGAGCTTCTGCTGAACATCGGCAGGAACGAGTTCGTAGCTGGCGAAGCTCATGATGAAGCTGGCGCGACCACCCGTCAGGCTGCTCAAAGCCGTGCTGTAGGAGCTCATTTCCTTCAAGGGAGCCTTTGCAGTCAGCTTCTCGTAACCGGCCTCACTGGTCATACCCATAATCATGGCGCGACGGCCCTGCAGGTCACTCATCACGTCACCCAGCTTGTCGCTTGGCACGAACACCTCGACGTCGTAGATAGGCTCCAGAATCTTCGGACCTGCCTCGCGGAATGCCTGGGCGAATGCCTGACGGCCTGCCAGCATGAAGGACAGTTCGTTGGAGTCAACCGGGTGCATCTTACCATCATATACTATTACGCGCACGTCGCGAGCGTAGCAACCCGTCAGCGGGCCCTGCTCCATACGCTGCATCACACCCTTCAGGATGGCAGGCATGAAACGTGCGTCGATTGCACCACCCACAACGGAGTTGATGAAGACGAGCTTGCCGCCCCACTCCAGGTCGATAACCTCTTCGCTCTTGGCATTGATGCGGAACTCCTGACCACCGAACTTGTAGACATCGGGAGCAGGCATTCCCTCATAATATGGCTCGACGATGAGGTGAACCTCACCAAACTGACCAGCACCACCCGACTGCTTCTTGTGACGATAGTCGGCACGGGCTGCCTTGGTAATGGTCTCGCGATAAGGAACCTTGGGTTCGTCGAAGACAATCTGTATCTTCTCGTTGTTCTCCATGCGCCACTTCAGGGTACGCAGGTGGAACTCGCCCTGTCCGTGTACGAGAATCTGCTTCAGTTCCTTCGACTGCTCGATAACCCATGTCGGATCTTCCTCGCGCATCTTCTGCAGAGCGTTCATCATCTTCTCCGTCTCGCTCTCGTTCACGGCACGGATAGCACGCGAGTACTTCGAGTTGGGATACTTGATGAAGTTGAAGCGGTTCTCCGAATTCTTGTCATTCAGGGTATTGCCCGTCTTCACATCCTTCAGCTTCACGGTGCAACCGATGTCGCCGGCAACCAGTTCCTCTACCTTGATGCGGTTCTGACCAGCGCAGCAGAACAGCTGTGCCATACGTTCCTTCGAGCCGCGGTCGGCATTCGTCAGGTCGTCGCCCTCATGCACCTTACCGCTCATAACCTTGAAGTACTGAACCTCACCGATGTGGGGCTCCATTGAGGTCTTGAAGAAGAACAGGCTGGTGGGACCATTGGAATCGGGAGCAATCTCCATGCCACGGGTATTGAACACCTTTGGCATCTCGTCAACGAAGGGAACTACATTGCCCAAGAACTCCATCAGACGACGAACGCCCATGTCCTTGCCTGCACATACGCAGAATACGGGGAACATGCCGCGCATGGCCAGTCCCTTGCGGATGCCCTCGCGCATTTCGTCTTCTGTCAGGGTGTCGCTCTCGAAGAATTTCTCCATCAGTCCCTCGTCGTTCTCGGCTGCGGCTTCCACAAGAGCCTTGTGCATCTCGGTAGCCTTCTCCATCTGGTCGGCAGGGATTTCCTCGATGGTGGGAGCACCACCTTCAGGACCCCACGAGTATTTCTTCATCAGCAGCACGTCGATGAGTGCGTTGAAGTCTGGACCAGTCTTTATAGGATACTGCACGGGAATCACCTTCGGACCATAGATGTCGGTCAGTTGTTCCAGAATGCGGTCATAGTCGCAGTTCTCGTCATCGAGCTGGTTGACGAGGAAGATGACGGGCTTGCCCAGCTTCTCGGTATAGCGGAAGTGGTTCTGTGTGCCCACTTCAACACCATTGGCACCCTTCAGCAGCAGGACTGCCGTATCGGTAACATTCAAGGCAGTCATGGCAGCGCCTACGAAGTCGTCGCTACCCGGACAGTCAATGATGTTCAGTTTCTTGTTGTTCCACTCCACATGGAATACAGTGCTGAATACGCTGTAGCCATATTCCTGCTCAACAGGGAAATAGTCACTTACCGTGTTGTGCTGTGTGATGCGTCCGCGACGCTTGATGATGCCTGCTTCGTAAAGCAGGCTTTCCGTGAGGGTTGTCTTACCTGCACCGTCATTGCCAAGCAAGGCAATGTTCTTAATCTCATGAGTCTGATAAACTTTCATTGTGTTTTAGTATTTAAGATTATTTTAGGTCGTTTTTGTGCCCATTTCGGGCGATTCGGTTTGCAATTTAGCGAAAACCTACGACTTGACCAAATGTTTCTAATGGTTTTTTCCAATATAGTTTTGTACGTACACATATTTTCGCTACCTTTGCGACACATACCTCTTTTAATATACGCGCGTGAACACTACAACAGTCATATTAAGCCTACTCGCAGCATCCTTCCTGCTGACCGCTTGCCACAAGTCTGTGACAGAGGCAGAAAGCCTGCTGCCCGACACGCTGCAACTGGAAGAGGGAGATGTTGTTTTCCGACGCTGTACGGGTCTGGCCAGCCGCATGGTGGTGATGGGCGACGGCGAAGGGTTGTTCTCGCATACAGGCATCGTGGTCGACTCGGCTGGCAGGAAGATGGTGATACACGCCGTTCCTGGTGAGCCTGACTTTCCCGGTGACCCGGATCGCGTAAAGATGGAACCCGCCGAACGCTTCTTCTCCACCGCACATGCCATTTTGGCTGGGGTGTGCCGACCCGTAGATGCGGGCATCGGAACCCAGGCGGCTCAGGTCGCATGGGAGAAGTACAGGGCGGGAACATTGTTCGACCACTCCTTCGACGACACAGACACCACGGAACTGTATTGCACCGAACTCATCACTCACGTCTACCACAGAGCCGGTGTGGAACTGGTGGGCAACGAGCGCGACACGATAGACCTGCCCGGAATGCACTTCCGCTGCATCATGCCTTCACGGCTACTCCATTCGAACCAATTATATCCAATTTTTATGTCTAACTCTTAAATTTGAAAGCTATGAAGAAAATTCTGACAGCACTGTGTGTATGCGCTCTGGCTATTATGCTGGGAGCCTGTGGCAGCAAGAACACCCCATCGGCAACTGCCGAAAAGTATGCCGACTACGTCATCAAGGGCGACTACAAATCAGCACTCGACCTCACCCAATTCAGCGGAACGGAGGAACAAGTCCAAAAACAGAAGGAATTCTACCTGCAGATGCTTGAGAACAAGGTCAAGGAAGGCCTGCCCGATGACAAGAAGATGACCAAGTACGAAGTCATCAACGAGGAAATCGACGAGGAGAACGGAAAGGCCACCGTTACAGCCAACGTCACCTATGCCGACGGCAACACGAAGGAGGAAAAGACCAAACTCGTGAAGACAGAAGACGGCAAGTGGATGATTGACGGCGAGAAATAGCGAAAGAGACACGTGGCAGGACTCTACATCCACATCCCCTTCTGCCAAAGTCGCTGCATCTATTGCGACTTCTACTCCACCACCCTGCCTCCGACGTGGCAGATGCCCTACGTCGAAGCCATAGGGAAAGAGATGGAACTGAGAGCCTCCTTCATGGGGGAGACGGATGTGGTTTCTTCTCTATACATTGGCGGCGGAACGCCTTCGCAACTTACCAGCGAGGCGCTTCGTCGCCTTTTCACACTCGTCTGTCAGCACATCACGCTGGCCTCCGATGCCGAGGTCACCCTTGAAGTCAATCCAGATGACGTGTGTCCAAAGTGGATTTCACACGTGAAAAGCACTCCCGTCACACGTGTCAGCATGGGAGTTCAAAGCCTTGACGACAACATTCTGCACGTGTTGCACCGCCGCCACACGGCCCAACAGGCTCGACAAGCCATCAGATTGCTGCAGGAGGCTGGTTACACGAATCTTAGTATCGACCTCATCTACGGACTGCCTGGGCAGCGTTTAGAACAGTTCTCGAACGACGTTCGCGAGATGCTTGCCTTGGGGATTCCCCACCTGTCGGCCTACGCCCTGCAATTCGAGGTAGGCACCCCACTGATGAGGATGAAGGAAAGCGGACAAGTGGCAGAGGCCGACGAGGAACTGAGCCTGTCCTGCTACGACAGCCTCATCGACCTGACTCACGAGGCAGGACTGGAACATTACGAAATTTCGAACTTCGCACGACCGGGCTTTCGCTCTCGCCACAACTCATCTTACTGGACAGGAGCGCCCTACCTGGGGTTAGGAGCCGGCGCACACACCTACGACGGCAAGCGACTACGCAGCTACAACTGCGAGGACCTGAAAAGATACATCAAAGAAATCGGAGAGGGTAAGTTGCCCTCGCAAGCCGAAGAACTCGACCTCGACGCGCTATACGACGAAAGAGTTATGCTTTCGCTCCGCACCTGCGAAGGTCTCTCGCTTTCAGCATTGGAACGAGACTTCGGACACGAACGGCTGACTTATTGCCTGCGAATGGCTGAGCCTCACCTCAAGGGGGGCCGTCTGCAAGAAAAAGCGGGCCAGACTCTCTGCCTAACCCGCAATGGTTTATTCGTCAGCGACGACATCATCTCAGACTTGATGGTATAGCATCAATCGCGCTTATTTGGCTGAAGCCGAATGCGCTTTCACTCGGCCATGTTCAAGCGAGCTTGGCATGGCTCTCGCTTAATCGCGCATTTCTTGATAACTGATTTCGTAGAAATACGGCGTCACGCTGTTGGTGGCCGTTGCCGTACCCTGACTATGCGGCACCAAGACACGCACCAAGGCTATGCCTTCGTCGTCCTTCTGCCGACCTATATTAATGTACGACATAGGCACAATCCATCCTGCAGGCACAGCTGTGGAATTAGCCGAAGACCCGTAGATGACATACATCGCTCCACCGCCATTGACACTCGTGTTGAAACTGGCCGATATCGTGCCCGAGTTATTGCTCACATCCAGTATCTCGGGATTTGAAGCCCAATACGATGTACGGTCGGTACTATGCAGGCTATCGCCCATGATGCTATACTCGAAATATCGGCAGAGTACACGCTTGGTCTCGCCGTGCTTGATTTTCTCGCCCACTCCCTTGCGCACAATCTGCATATAGACACCCGTATTCTTGAACAGCACATACTCGTTCTTCGACACATCGGTCATCGAGTCCTGTGCCTCAAATTGTTCCTGAGATATGGGGTTTATCTTGGCCGTGTGCAACAGGGTATCTCCCTCTGGCCCGACAAGGATGAGCGGGTCGCGTTCCAGGAAAGCCTCAATGGCCTTGCGCTCTTTCTTCTTCTGGTCGGCATAGGATTCATCGTCCTTACAGCTCACGCAGAGCACGCCAAGCAGAGATAACAAACAAAGAATTCTAATACTTATTTTCATACTTCTAAACTAACTTATCTTTATAGGCCTGCACGGCACGGTGTACGACCTCTATTGCTTCGTCCATCGTCATGCGCAGCGAACCGCCAGAGGCATTCTTGTGTCCGCCGCCATTGAAGAACTCGGCACAGAGTTCATTGCAGGGGAAATCGTCGAGGCTGCGAGTCGATACCCTGATGAGTCCCTTCTGCTCAGTATCCTCACGCAAGAAGATGGACAGTTTCATTCCCTCCATTTCAAGGGGCATGTTCACAAAGCCCTCCGTTGCCCCATTCTTGGTCTTGAAGCGCAACCGTTCTTCGTTGGTCATGGTGATGAGGGCCGTATGGATATCCTTCATGATTTCCATCTTCACATACAGCAAATAGCCCAGAAGGCGGAAACGCCCCTCGTTGTGGGTATAAAAGACATTGCGGTAGATACGGTCCTTGTCGATTCCCGTCTGCAGCAGTATGCTGATTGCCAAGTATATCTCCGGACGGTTCGAGGCATAGGCAAAGTTACCCGTATCCGTCATCATACCCGTATAGATGGCCGTTGCCTCTGTGGCTGTCAGTCCCTCTGTCCATCCCATATCCAGCATCACGCGCAACAGGACCTCGCACGTGCTGCACATTTCGGGGTGGGAAATCGCGAGTCGGCAATCGGCATCGGGCGACAGGTGGTGGTCTATCAGCACTCGTGGGGCAGCACAAGCCGTCACCTTGTCGCACAGGGGCTGTGCCACACGGCTGAGTGTATTGAAGTCGAGCAGCAAGACCAAGTCGGCCTTCGCCAGTGCTTCGTCCACCTTGTCATGTTGCCGGTCGCCAAGCAGCATCTCGTCGGCAGTAGGCACCCAAGCCAGGAAGTCGGGATACCGGTTGGGCATGATGGCCGTCGCCGTCTTTCCCAGACGTCGCATGAGCAAGGTAGCCGCCGCCATACTGCCAATGGCATCGCCATCGGGGTTCTGATGGCACAGCACAACTACATGCTGCGCCTCGTCCACCAATTGCCGAAGCGTCTGTTGTTCTGTCTCGGAAAGGATATGGGGTAATGCTATCATTTCATGTAAACTTTCTTGCCATCCACAATGTAAAGACCTGGAACAACAACCTTCCGAATGCGCCGTCCCGTCAGGTCATATATCACATTTGACATTTGGCATTTGACATCAGCCACTTCCCCGATGCCGTTGGGCTCGCTACTCGATGTGCGACGATACAGCGTTATGCTCTCCTGTCCTGACTTGTAAAAGCGGAAACGCTTCTGTCCGCTCTGCGCGTTGTAGCGTAGTCCATATCCGCCATCGCTGACGATAGTGGCTTCGCCATTGGTAACGGACAAAGTGTTGGCAATGGGACTGTCGCTGGCAGATACTGAGTTCTTGCCGCTGTTGTGTCCCATGTATTTGCCGCTGGCACCACGAAAACTATATTTGTCGTCCGTCATCGGGGCAACCACAAACTCAGCCGCCTCCGTTTCCCGGGTCACGGTTATCTTTTCTTGGGCTATCACCACGGGAATCGTGTTGTTAGCCACGTCGTATTCCGTCAGGCCACCATTCATAGCCACGCCATCGGCCTCGTACACAATGAGGTATGTGCCAGCCCAATCCACGGGGCGCGTGGTCAGCCGTTCGTAGGTATCGCCGTCGGCAGGCTGCGGGTCTCCGCCGTTTCCCGTCACCCTTATAAGATAGGATGCACTTGTCGAGCGATAGGTGCTGGTGGCAGCCACGGTGGCTGTTATCACAGCTGTGCCTACAGCCTTCGCAGTCACCAATCCCGTATTCGCGTCAACAGAGGCTACAGCGGAATCCGACGATTCGTAGCTTACTTCGCCATTGCTGTCCGTCGTCACCTGCTGCTGATAGGTGTCACCTACTATCAGGGCCTTGCTTTCGACAGCAAATGATGCCGTTGCATCAACCTGCGTATTACCGCTATCTGGTGTTTCGTAGTTAGCCAAATCCACGGCCTCGTTCTTACGGTCGCCCCAGATGTAGCGTTCCAAGCCTGGGAAGTCGATGAACGGATTGCGATTGCCCTGAATGCTATCTACTTTATTATTCCTGACACGTTCCTGCTCATCTACAGGGTCTTCCTTACTCCATTTAATATACAGTTCGTATGCCCACTGCTGAAGTTTGGGGTAACTGTTATTCATCATCGTGTTACAACCTTCAGCCTGCGTCAGATTTTTCTCCTCATAGGCAGTAACAATATAGAAGTACATACGTGCAAAATCGCCTTTCCATTCATCGGCAGGCTCCCACAAATTAACGGTACCATTGTTTCCGGCTGTTCCTTTACCGACTTTAATACATCCGTTTGATGCTTTCTGGTTAATCGTGGTCACAACGCCCATACCATAGTTGCTCTTATTGCTATTGGCCGTAGCATCGCTGGGCAAAACATGGTGCAAGTCACTACCAATACCAGTAGTACCGCCACCCCACCACGACTGTGCAATGCCGTGTTCCTTGTTCATGCCTGAAACTTGGTTCCCGTTCTGTCCTGTGAAGTAGCGTTTCACGTAACTATAGCGGTCCACGACCTGATTGTCGGGCAGACGATCGGTTGCGTAATAATGAGTCCACAACGAGCCGTAGCTCTTCACGCTGGGATTGCCCATGATGTTAAAGAGGGCGGTCTTCAATTCAGCACCCTTCTTTCCGTCAGCATTGCTGTAGTATGTATTAAGGTTGCGATTATAGGCATGCAGCGAAACGCCCAGCAGGAGCAGCAGACACGACGCAATGAGTTTAAGTTTGCTTATCATGATAATGTGTGATTTGATTTCAGGGATTAACGAAGGCAATAATCGACGGCAAAGTAAGTGATGAGAGCCGCAATCCAGCCCATCAGCACCTTGCCCGAAACGTGACGGAAATACCACCACATACTTGAGTCCTCACTCTTCATCAGCGCATAGCCCGCCGTACTGCCGATGGGCAGCAGGCAACCTCCCACGCAGGCCGAGAGCACAATCAGATGCCAGTACTGCCCGTTCTGGGTGAAGAACTGCTGGTAGGCATTATGGGCCTCGGGCAGCACGTCGTAGATGCTGACTGCCGAAAGCACAAGAGCAATATTGTCGAGTACGGCGCTGAGGGCACCCATACCGATGCTGATAACATAGATGTCATGAACCGAGTGGTCGAGCCAGTTGCCCACACTCTGCATGGCACCAATCTCCACCAGTGCGCTCACAGCCAGTGCCACGCCGATAAAGAACATGATGACCTGCAGCACCTCGTACTGCAACCTTCGGTCGCTGCCCGGCAACAAGGTGGGCTGCTCCGTACGCAAGCCGTGACGGTTGAACACTTCGTCAAGCACCCACACGACACCCAGCACGCAAAGCGAACCGAGGAAGGGCGGCAAAAGTGTCAGGCGATGGAAGGTGGGAACAAACCAAAGACCGGCAATGCCCACAAAGAGCATGACGATGCGCTGCCACTGGGGAATCACGGAATCATCGCCGCGATACACGATATGCGGACGATTGATGTCGAGCGTATCGGGCAGGTCGAAACTGATGAGCAACGTGGGAATGAAGGTTGCCACCAATGCAGCCGGCAGCATGGCAAAGGCAAAGTCTGTGGGAGTGACGGCTCCGCGCGTCCAAATCATCAGCGAGGTAACATCACCAATGACGGTGAAGCAACCGCCGGCACAAGCCGCAATCACTATTGCCGAACCCACATAGAGACGCTGACGGCGGTTTGTCAGCAGACGACGCATGATGACCAGCATCAGCACCACCGTAGTCAGGTTGTCAAGATTTGCCGACAGGAAGAAGGTGATAGCCACAATGCCCCACAGGAAACGCCGCATCGAGCGGGTGCGCAACTGGTCACTGATGAAGTCGAAGCACCCATTGTTGCTGAGCACCTCCACAATGCCCATCGTACTCAACAGATAAAGCACGATGCTGCAGAAATAGGCCGAGTGGCGCGGGAACACTTCATCGGCAATGAGCGTCTTGTCGTCGCCCACATAGATGATGTAGAGAATCCACCCCACCACGCCGGCAAACATCGCCGTCGTGGCCTTGTTGATGTGTGTGAGATGCTCGCTGGCAATCAGCAGATAAGCCAACAACATCAGTACGATAATGGCAATGGTCATCGTTAAAATCGCTATTTAACCTGCAAAGTAAACAAATTTATTTCACTTTTCAAAGAGATTTCCACCACTTTTCTCCTATTTCAATCAAATTCCCCCACTCTCTTTACAGGGAGCGAGGGAGTTATGAATTAATGAAATTAGCGAAATTAGACAGACAGATTCTTTAGTTTTTCTAAGCCAACAGACTCTTGATATAGGCTTCGATATCCGAAGAACTAACATCGTAAATAGGCTGAAGTTGGGTGAATTGTTCATCCTTTTTGAATAATGCGCCATTCGACAGCATGGCCATGAGGCCTTTGCTCTTTAACTTATGACCAGAATGTTCAAGCGCTTGCGGAATCAATGCCTTGATGTCAGCACCGTTCTTAAGTATGGAATAGATGTCGTAGTAATCGCGGAACTTACTGCGACGCATCATGGCTTCCATCTTCATGATACCAATGGACTCTACATCAGCCAGACGGATATTGTTCATGTAGGGTATTTCCTGCATAGATGGAATACGTTTGCGAGGGGCTGCATAGAACGAGACTTTCACACCGTCGACGATGAATAATGCCTGGTCGAATCCGGCCACTTGTACATCCTCAACGGTTCCAACACTCTCAAGTTCTTTCTGTATCTCAGGCCAACCTATATCAAGCGTATCGTCCTTGCTCTCTTTCCATCGCATGAAGTCCAAGTCCTCACTCTGACGCGTTTTCAGTTGTATGGACAGAGCTGTTCCTCCCACCAACACAAAGGGCTTAATGCATTCCAATCGAGAGATGGCCTCAATGATTCTGCCTGTCTGCGGAGCAAGTGCCTGTGATTTCATGCTGCCAGTCTTTTATTGAGTTGACGTGTAGCCATTGCCTTAACATAGCTGCGCGGACACTTGGCGTGGAAGTAGTACCAGGCAAAGAAATAGTTCAGGTTATAATAGCGTTCACCTTGGGCTACTACATTCTCTATCCAAGCCTTTTTCATCTTCTTATAAGAGAATATGCTAAAGAGCATATTGATTTCGTCGATGTCAAGATACAGCATCACCAACTCTATCAGCATATCATCAGGCATATCATGGATAGAGTCGCTGTCATAACTCCACAAACAGTGTTCCTGCTTGAGTTTCTCTATGAGATATGACTTGACAGATACTTCTTGTTTCATCGATTATGGCTTATATGATGCTGCAAATTTAGCAAAAAACTTTCACATATATATATATATTTGCTCAAATTTTACGCTGCGTGAAATAGAGTCGCTCGACTGGACGGTGTTTGGGATGACTGGGAAAAATTTCCCTGCGGTACAACATGAGCTATTTCAACCAGCGCAAAATTGCGCCCGTTAACCAGTTGTGATTTACAAGAGGGAAAAAATTCCCACTTGTTGATTTATACCCGAGTCCAAATTGGACTGGGCTATTTCACTTCGGTTTTCCCTCTTCAATCCATCCAACACACAACAAACTGCGAAACCAAACCGCACCTGCCACCTCAGTGACAAGTGCGGTGTGTTATCTGCGAATCCTTAGATCCATTTATCCGTAATTCCAAGTAAGATGCTTACTTAACCAGCACCTTACGGCTCGTTCCGTCCTTCATGCGGATGATGTTGATGCCCTTCTGCATCTGGCTCAGTTTGCGACCATTCAAGTCGTAGATGCCTTCCTCATTCTTGTTTTCATTCTTAATCATCTCTATGCCGTCCGTGTAGCTGGCATAAATCGTGAGGTCGTGGGCTGGCATTGTCTCAGGCACATCCAGCCACTCTATCAACGTATAGCGCTCGCTGTCCAAAGACTTAGGCAACTCTATCACTGCACCAAACTCTACGCTGTCCACCTTCAACACTTCCTCACCATACATAAACGTCACCTGATAAGTATTGACGGTGAATGACCCTGTTACAACAACATCATTGGCAGGCATAGTCTCAGGAATCTCACTCCAACCGCTGAACGTGTAGCCTTCCTTGGTGGGTTCGGATTCGGGAGTCAAGGCTGTGCCGTAGTCGATACTGTCTGTTTTGTATTCCTCACCGTCAACCATATAAGTAAGCTTATAGGTATTGACGGTGAATGAACCTGTTACTACAACATCATTAGCAGGCATTGTTTCAGGTATCTCACTCCAACCAGAGAAGGTGTAGCCTTCCTTATAGGGATCTGGTTCGGCAGTCAGGGTTGAACCTGAATCCACGGTAATTTTATACACTTCACCATCTACCACATAGGTGAGTTTGAAGGTGGATATCATAGGCTGAATGTCGAACTCATACCAATCCTGATGATTCTGATATCTGCTTATACTTGCGGAGGGAACGTATAGTTTGCAGTCCTCTGCATTCATGGTGAAAACATTGTTTCCACAGGTCGGTGGAACCTCAGCATAACTATAAATGGAGGTCAATGGGCATTGGCTGAATGCCGTATTTCCGATTTTTTCTACTTGGCTTCCGAGTACCACCTTATTGAGTTTCGTATTTCCGGAGAATGCACCTATTCCTATTGTCTTCACATTATCTCCTTCGGTCACACTCTTCAAGCTTCTGCAGTTGAACAGGGCATAATCCTTCACTTCAGTTATACTTTCTGGGATAGCTAACTCCGTCACAATCTTGTCACCGATGTTCAGCACTTTGTTCTGACATAGGGGATTGGCATATCCATTGCCAAATTTGATATTTAACAGGCCCTCTACACTCTCAAAACTACAACGTTCCAGATTTGTACAATCCTTAAAAGCATCGGCTTCAATCTCCTTCACCCCGTCAAGGATGGACACATCCTTTATATTTGCAGGTGTAATACCGAAGAGATTAGATGCGACTTTTGTGGCACCTACCTCTAACGCATTCACGCCATTACATCCTTCAAATGTATTGTCAGATATAGTTTCCACACTACTGGGGATGGTGAGAGAAGTAAGGCTACTGCAACCATAGTATTTGTAACTCACTGTATTTCAATTAATTTTATTCCAAACGGTAGAAAAGTGATGGCGTTGATTCTGTAGATGCAAAAAAGATGAAGATTTAACGTATTTAACTTTTTATAACGATGTATGGTTGATAGATATATTTTCGTTGAATTCACTTTCTAACCATTTTACTTTATCGTTCAAGAATTATAGTTTAAAAACTCCAAAAACGCCTGTTTAATATCAATTTTATGCAAAAAATCGCAAAAAATCGCAATAAGGCGACCAATATTAAGAAAAATAACGTAACTTTGCAAAAGAAATCATGGCTTAAAAGAAACAAATATGTTAGTACAGTTTTCATTTAGCAACTACAAAAGCTTCAAAGATGAAGCAATTCTGAATCTTGTCGCTTCGGGAACAGGGAAGAAAGACCTCTATTGCCATGAAGTAGATGGTAAGACGAGCCTATTAAGAACAGCTGTGGTATATGGTGCTAACGCAAGTGGTAAAACAAAGCTGTTTGACGCTTTTAACTTCATGAAGTCGTTTATAAGTCCACCAAAGCGTGACAACCGTATTCCTATATTAGATTACTGGCAGACAAAGTATGATGCTTTCCGTCTAAATACAGCTTCTGAGAAGGAATGCTCATTTTTTGAGGCTGTGATGATAATTGATGGAACTCAGTACCGATATGGTGTAGAGTTGAACAACAAGGAAGTGCTGAGCGAATGGCTCTATTTGAAGAGACAAAGAGAAATTAATGTGTTCTCGCGAGATGGAGCAGACATAAAATTCAATAAGGAGCAAATCAACGTCAAGGTTGCGAACAATATTATTTCAGCAGATATGGTGTCTCCATCATCGAGTTTCCTTGCAGTGCTGAAGACATTTAATGAACCTTTAGCTACAAAAATAGTAAGCTGGTTTGACGATGCCATCGTGATTTCTGCTAATGACATTCGCTCGGCAGTACCTTTACAGTATCTGGCTGATGAAGAAAGGAAAAAGGTTATCACAAAGTTCATGAAGGCTTTCGATTTCAACATTGAGGACATGAACCTCCATGAAATAAGAATAGAGGATGTGCCGGAGAAAGTGAAAGCTATGATTGGGGAAGATAATCTGGCCGGCCCCTTGTACGACGGCATCAGCACCTCGCACAGACAGTATAATGAGCTATATGAGCGTGTTGGTGATGTGTGGTTTTCATTGGAGAAGGATGAGTCATATGGTACGAATCGGCTGTTCTGGTTGAGTTGGGCCATTATTTCTGCACTTGAGAAAGGAACTGTGCTGTTTATTGATGAGTTTGACAGCGGTCTTCATCCATTTATTTCCCGCCAGGTAGTGGATATGTTTTATCGTTGCCACACTAAGGCGCAGTTGATTATCAACACCCAGAATGCCTCTCTTCTTAGATATAAAACAGAGGATGAACAAAAGTTGTTTGTGAAGAATCAGGTTTATATCGTGGACAAAAACCGTTATGGCGAATCAGTACTCACTCCACTGACAGACTTTGGTGGTGACATGCGGTCGAATCTGGAGAATCTCTATCTTGATGGTGACTTTGGCGGAGTTCCTTATGTGAGCATAAAGAGTCTGATGGAGTTAATACAGCGTGAGAAGAAGTGATATGGGTAGGAATCATTCTCGAGTAGTCACTTCACGGAGGAACCAGGGTACAAAAAAGGTTAATAAGGTTATCCTGTACTGTGAGGGAAGAAATACAGAGCCGAGTTACTTTGAGTTGTTGAAGAAGAACAATTGCAAAGTCGTTCCAGTTGTCGTGCCAGGCCATGGCATAGGCTCATGTGTGGAGTTAGTAGAAGAGGCTAACAAAAAATATAATTGTCTGCCGAGGACACAACGCGATAAATACAGTCAGAAATGGCTGGTGTACGATTGTGATGGCCATGAGGATTTTGCTGTCAGCATCAGGATTGCCCGGCAGTATGGGTTCAGAGTGGCCTTCTCAAATATGTGTATTGAGTATTGGTTCGTTTTACATTTCTACAATTTGGACGGTCAACCGATTCCGATGAAAAACAACAGCCATTCACAGGCACAGATAGACCTTGTCAACAGGGCTATCGATTTGTACAACAGAAGTGCGTCAGTGAAGGTGAAACCCTATGATAGTGAGAGCAAGGCTGTGGAAGAAGACTTCTTTGACTTGATGATGGCTATTCATCCAGAAACTCACAACCAGAGATTGGTAGATGCCTACAATCGAGCTAAAGCAATCCACGAAACAAAGAAAGCGCAAGGGGCAGAATTTACAGAATCGGTAACCACTTTGTATGAGCTGATGAAAGAATTAGGGGTGGTGAAAGAATAGTTTGGAACAGAAGTTGAAGATATCAGACAATGGTACTAACCTGCGGGTGCTGCGAGAGTTCTGCATGAAGGAGGGCGAGGCGGTCGCTTACTGCAAGGGCGACTAGTTGGAGCACGAGGGCGTCCCTGCATGGTATTTTGCTTACGTGGAGTGCAGGCACTTCAAAAAGCAGCGAAACAGCTAAAAGAAATAGACAGCGCAATGACTTATTATACACGAAGAAGGAAGAGAGCCAAAAGACGGCAATATGAACTAAGAAGACTTCGAAGATTGGCCAAGACCAAACCTCGGAAGAAGTCTTACCACAATTCTTTGCATGTTCAATCCAAGATAATAAGTGGAGGCATTACTTCTCATGAAGAACGGACTCCTTTTTTCCAGTTGACAGCACCTCCTGATTTCAGACTGCTAAAAAATACTGAGGGATGTATATCCTTCTTTAAAAAACTGAGAAGTAGGGATTATGCCTATAAGTCAGAAGATGGAATTTTAAGATTATTGATTGATTTAAGATATGTTCAGCATATAGATTTTGCATCGACAATGTTACTTGAATCTATCTGTGATGAATTAGAAAAAACCAAACCAATTTGTCTTATATATGGTAATGCACCAGTTAGATCTTCATGTAGACAGTATCTGAAAGATTCTGGATTTCTGAATAATAAAGTTGACATGACTGGAAGGCCATATGAACTATCAACTACTAGTGAAAACATGAAGATTGCCAAAGGTAACGAGAAACTAAAGGATGACCAAATAAAGAAATTTGCTGATATGGAGAAACGAATATACAAACACATTTCTGGTTGTGAGGGTCAAGAATATAAAAGAATTGAGATTATCAAAGAAATATGTGGAAACACGGTAGACTGGAGTAAGGCAGAACATGACCAATGGTCATTTGGCATGAAATTTGAGGAGGACAAAGTAATTGTAGTAGCTCTTGACCTCGGGCAAGGAATTTTGGAATCCATCAGCAGGAATTTCACCGAATATATAAAAGACATGTTAGACAACAATTCGCATGTGGACATATTAGAGGGGGCCTTTAATAGAAAATACGGCTCTAAATCAAAACAAACTTACAGAAACAGGGGGTTGCCTAGTATTAAGCATGCTAATACACTAGGGCACATTAAAGATTTGATTGTATTGACAAACAATGTAATATTAGACTTTACAACTTCAGAAAAGAGCAGGAAGTTTGCTAATCACAGAAACAGAGCTTTTAGTGGAACACTATATAGTTGGATTGTAGATTCATCGTGTATTAAATCAAAGTAAAATTATGAAAACTTATATTATTTCAAAAGACTATTCGCCACTGACGGGACTAAGATATTGTAACCGCAGTGATCATTCTGGTGAAGATTTTTACCACCAAAAGTTGAACGGATGGTTTAAAGAGGCCTACGAGACAAAAGAGCAAATGAAAATAGTTCTTGACGGAGGAGAGGATGGATACGGTCCTTCTTTCCTTGATGAGTCATTCGGCAACTTAGTATACGACTTTTCATTAGAAGAAGTTGAAAAATGGCTCGTAATAGATTCAACTATTGAACCAGATTGGCAAGAGGCTATTGAAAACGAAACTTTTCCGGCGTGGCAGGAACTAAGAGATAGTGGAAAAAAACCAATTAAAACTGAAAATCATACAGCCTGGTATAGGCTAGAAGATGGTGAATTAAAACAAAAGAATTGGATACAGCCTAATACGAAATAACTAATTGAGATGAATTGGACAGTTGCAGATTATCTTCAAGCTTCGTCTGTATGCCTAACTGCCATGAGTATCCTTGTGACAGCTTTTATGGCTTGGTGGGTGGTGAAGTCTGTTCAGCGTAAACTGGATACAGAGAGAACACTTAAGGATCATTTTGCACATGAAGTCATCGACTTACGTAAAGAAACGAGAGACTTTATAACCAAAGTGATTAATGGTGGGATGAAAGCAAAAGACATAAAGTATAATCATTACCATCTTAGAGCGCATATCAGAGACCTTCAAAATGTTCTATTCCAAAAGTACAAGATAAACAAGACACTTCTGAAGGCATACAAAATGAATATGTTTAATATCATAGAAAAAGATAGTGAATATGAAAATGCCTTTAAGGACAATCTCCCCGTATCCCTTTGCAGCGAAACGATATTCGCTCTTCATAAACTGGGACAAGATAATGACCATTTGTTTAACGAAATACTATTGAAGATATATGAGTAGGCCAATTAAGTTAACAATTGCAATTGTAGGTGGTATTTTGCTATTATTGTCACTTGGTTTGTTCTGCATTGCCATAGGGAAAGGTTTTTCTCATGAAGAAAAATCATCTCCATCTGTTGTAGTTTTTTTAAATGAAAATGACAGTATCGTTAACGAACTACAGATGGATGTAAAACGTCTAACAGATCTCATAGAAGAGATGAAATCAGATTCTATCACAATTTGCGTGAATAAAGTGCCAAGGCATAATAATATCAAGTAGAAACATTATATTAACATAAGAAATGATCCCTCAAATATATTTGGCATTTAGTAATTCTATTTATACAAACTTCCAGTCGCTGACTGACATAATCAGAGATAAGCAAAGATGGACGGCATTATGACCCACCAACCAAACAAACACTTCAACACCTACAAGGAAGGGCTGGACTTGGAGTTCCTGCGGGAGTACTGCATGGAACATGGGGAGCGTTTGACGAATCATAAGGCAATGCAATAATATGGAACAGAAATTCAACAATAATCGCTTGGATTTGCAGATACTTCGGGAGTTCTGCGAACGGGAGGGTGAGGAGATAGTTTACCGCAAGGGTGACCAACTGGAGCGCGAGGGTGACCCTGCACGGTGGTTCGCTTTTGTCACTGAAGGATGTTTCAAATATGTAAAATATGGCATGAGCGACGACAAGGCACATATTACGTGGTTCTCGTTTGAGGGCGAGTTCGTATGTGACTACCCCACATTTCTCTATGACCGTCCGTCACAAGCCACGATTGAGGCTATGGTGCCCAGCCGTGTACGAAGGGTTACGGGTCAGCAACTGGAACTGTTCTTCGATCAAAACATGGAAACGATGAAACTACGAGCCCTGATTGGCGAGCACATTCTCAGCCAATTCCGTTCGCGCTATCTTGACCTTCATTGTACTACGCCCCGTGAACGTTACGAAATGTTGCTGCAACGCTGTCCTGGTATCATGGAGTTTCTTGACTTACAAGACATCGCCTCGTTCT
>JBGUVX010000021.1:0-117898 GCA_045220575.1 Bacteroidaceae bacterium | reverse complement strand
GTCGCCTGGTATAGAAGGATGAAGAGCCAGGCTGTAGGGAGTACTCCCAATCGTCTTGTTACCCATATTCTTTGATGATTAAAGGGTGTTACTTTGTGCGGCCAGCTACACCGGGTGACCGCTCCCGCTATTCTTTGAAAGGTTAGAGGTTATAGGTTAGAGGTTACTCTTTGTTTTGAAGAGTGTTGGTGTTCGATGACAGTAAAAGTCACCTTTCACCTATAATCTATCACCTTTTTCTTTCACTACAAAGTTACGAAAAAATCCCGACATAACAAAATATTTATCAACTTTTTATCACTATTTTTTGTACAACTTTTTCACACCATCTCACAAGGTCAGAAAGGGAAAAAGAAGGGCAGCAATCCTTTGAATGCCGCCCTCTCTTGGGAACTATAAAAAACGAAATGCAATGCAATTTTGCAATTTTGCGAGACCGTGAGCAATATCGGCACAGGCTGTCAATATCACATCAACTTATGATACTTACCCTTGTCCTCGCCCGTGGTGATTTTCTGCGCCATACTATCGTCCACCAAACGCTTTATCTTGCTGTTGATATTGTTTGCGTTGCCTTCGTAACCAAAGCAAATGTCAACGTCCTCTCGTGTGAAGGGGTCTGGCAAACGGCGGTAGCCTATCCACGTTTTCTGCTGGTGCGTGCGACCAGAAGCCTGCTGAGCCTCCTGATTGTCGTAGTACTGTTCGCCTACGGCCAGGAAGAAGTGCTGCTGGAAAGCATAGTGGGCGTTTACAATAAGCAAGGCCAGCTGGCGGTCGAACTTATCGGTCTTGAAGTTGGCAGGACACTTATAGCGACCACCTTCCTCTACCATCTGATCCCAATGGCGACTGACAATGAAGGGCAGAGAATAGTTCATGCCATGCCAATATGGGCGCTTTACCATATCCTCCAAGGCAAATGAACGTCCATTCTCCTCAGCATCAGCCATACGGCGCTCCGTCCACTCACAGAGGGCAAGGTCAATGTCATCGCAAGGAATCTCGCCCTTACAAGCATCAAGCTTATAGGCCCATTCCAGCAAAGCGGCCTCGTTCTCTCGGTCCTTGTCGTCGTACTTATGACGCTTTCGGGTTTGGAAATTAGAGTCAGCCAATGGTACCGCGGTGATGCGGAACAAGCGACCCTTCACAAAATTTTCCTTCGTAGTCTGCTTACGCAGGGCATCGGGTGTGCCTGAGTACACGGCATTGAAGTGAACGTCGTACTCGCCAACCATCGAACTTGACGTCTTCAGATAGGCACCGTCCGGTTCGTTGTGAAATCCTTTGAGGAAGAGTTTCTCAATGTTCATATAGCCCTTCTTCATCTGCTCTATGAGGTCATCGAGTTCTGAGTTGAAATGGCTGACATGCAGTGGCCATTCCTCGTCGTCAATTATCTCCTTGGCGTTAAATTCTGCTTCGCGAATGGCAGCAGCCGAAGTCTCGGAAGGCATACAGCGGAAGATACCCTTTGGCCGTGGTGTCTTGTTCTTCTCACCACCCGACTTCTGGTCGCGTTCTTCGTTCCAGCGGTTAAGTGCAGCCGTCTGAGCCTCATCGGACTTTCTGACAGGAGTCATCAACAGTTTATACAGCCTAACTGCTATATGCTTGCCACCGCCGCTGCGTCCTATCAGTTCCAAAACGCTGTTCAGACGGCACTTGCGCCCAGGCTCCATGCCCGACTGATACCAGCAGCGGGTCATCAACGTCATGCCAAAGGCACCGCCCACAAATAGAGCCACCACGTAGTACTTACGCTCCAAGCGATAGCAAAGCCGCTTTATCTCCGGATAGTGTGGAAACAGTTTCTCTATCTCGTAGCCTATGCGCTCCAGCATGGCTGTGGTGTCATGCTGTTCTGCATCCGTCATGCCACCCAAAGCCTTTTTCTGCAGTTCCTTCACCAGCGCTGTAAATTTACGACCAGTCACCGTCTCAATGGCACGGCGCATTTCACGTGAAGGCTGCAATTCGTAGTAGTTCTCCGACTCGCGCTTGTGCTTCAGTTTCTGCGCTGCCTCCATGATGTCGTCAATCTCCTTCTGGCCACGCTCAGCCACCACGTCCTTCACCCACTGTAGTTGCATTAGCAGCGCACGCACCTTCTCTGCATCGCCGTCACACACCACCAGCAGGTCGTAGGCCAGCTTGATGGCCGACTTGTGGCGCGAGCCAACGGGCGCACCGTTAGGATACAGCGCATTGCTGAAGTCCACCAAGGGATAGCCAAAGGCCGTGAGGTCGAGACTGTCGGCAGGCTGTGTCACGCTTGCTGCCAGTTGCTGTGCGGCGGTGGGTGTGACCGTAGCGGGGTTCGTCACCTGACCATCAGCCGTAGCCTTCTCGCTGTCAAACTGATGGTTCTTGTTTGTGGGGTCGCTCTGCTCCTGCTGATACGCCCCAAGGAATTTCTCATTGAATTCCTTGCTTTTCTTTTCTTGTTCCATATTAGTAAAAATATTAGAGGTTAAATAAGTTATCTTCGTCAATAAAGTAGATGTCGCTCATGCGCGGAGCATAGCTGATGCGAGAGGCATCGATGCACGAGTCGTCGCAGACAGGCTTGCCAGTCGTGCCGAGCATGCCAAGCAGGCCCAGTTCGCGACCGAGTTCAATCTGGTTGTCGGCAATGTTGCCCACATCGGGATTGGCCTCACATACCAGCCGCAGACCATGCCCGGAGGATGTCACGTGAGCCAGACGCACCTTCCAAGGAAATCCCTGACGCAGCGTACGTTCGTAAATCTCGCGAGGGTTGCACGTCAGATGGTCGGCATCAAACATAAACAAAGCACTCAACTCCTTAATACTGCTCTGCAAACGGCGACGGAATAGAATCTCCCTTCCCTCGGCATCGAGCACGGGATTGCCCTGCTTGTCGGTCTTGGGAATGGCGGCAAACTCCCTGACTGCAAAGATAAAACAAGGCAGCCACATCTTCTGAGCGTTCGTCCACTGCTGTAGTTTCTTCTCTACAGGTAGCGCGGCAAAGTCAGCTCCGGCACGCGGTCGCCGTTCCATCTTCCAGCAAAATTTGCGGAAGTCTGCATCATTAATCCAAACATCCAATGCCAGTCCGTCGTCAATGGTCTTCTCGATGGCTCGGCGCGTGGCGATGGTGTTGTCAACCAAAGCGCTGTTTGCAGTGGTGTAAAACATAGCCTTTGTGCAAGGCAGGCATTCGCCAGTAAACTGGTTCGCCTGAGTTGTAAATCTGTACGGTTCCATAATACATTATTTATTAGAGTTGTTAATCAAATCCTTACGGTTTCTGCCCACCACGACGTTCATCTGAGCCTCGGCTTGCAACAGCTGTCGCTCGATGTCTGCCGAGCACTCCAACTGTGTCAGAATGGTCACCTTCCCAGCTTCGCTGTCGTGCCAAATCTGAAGACTCTGCTTGTCATCATAAAGCATGCGCCCCTCGCTCCCCTCAGGCAGCTTCGGCAGTTGCTTGCGCTGGTCTGCGGTCAGATGCATGAAGATGTCGTACATCTCGGCAACGGGGTCTTGGCTCTCGCCGTCCACGTTCAGGTGGAGCGAGTAGCTCGATTCCTTTTTGCCTTCGTTCTTGTAGAATGAGCTGTCCCCCATCTGCTTTAGCATCTGGCGGTTCGACTCACGAGTACCAGTGGGATGGAACTCGCAATAGTCTGTTCCTTCCCACGTTTTCATTGTTCCCTTCACCGAGTGGTCCGGCTTTCTGTGCGGACGACTCACATAATTTTCTTTTACCATAACTTTATCAGCATTAAAAATGTTTTGTTGCTGCAAAGGTATGGACATAAAAAAATCGTATCAATTAATAATACGATTCGGGGCAATTATAGTACAGTTATAGTACAGTTTATTGAGAAAGTGTACTACGATAGTACAGTATAGTATAGTTTAGCGCATTCGGGACACAGCGTATAACAGTTCCTCTCTAAATTTTGTTGCAATGTCGCGGCGGTCTGTAAAGTCTCTGTCTTTGATGTCGGATTGCATCCATTCATAATATGTTTCAGGCCATGTTGTCTTCACACCCTTTTGTAAAGATTGATATGTGAAACTGTTTCCGCACCATTCATCGCCACGAATAGCGGGAGGCATACTTCGGGTAATCTTTACAGTATCATCCTCGGCGTATATACCCAATCTGGCCATACTCCTTACGAAATCCGTTTTCGTGGAAGGGAAGTCGCACAAGTCCACCAATATCCGATAGATGCCACCCCAGTCCCTCTCGCTCTTGAACTTAGGCAGTGTCCGCTTGATGGCAAACACAATCTGGTTGTCTTCGGCATCAATCGTTTCTTTCCTCAGTGCCCCCTTCCTGCGCAGTTCGGACTCAATGAGTTCGCGTTGCATCCTTCTGTCCTCGTCGGCAAAATACTCACTGATGCTGGTTATTGTGCCCATAATTTCATCCGACACGCCCCCAACCTCCATTGCACGACGAAGAAGTATACGCTCAACGAGTTTCGCATCGTCGCGAGTCATACGTTTGGCTATGTCAGCATAGTGACGAGCCTCGTTAAGGATCATGGGAGCATACTCTTTCGGCATGGGCTTACAGCTCTAATCTGTTTCGTTCAGCCGATCTACGAACCATTGGTAGTCGGCATTTTGGGTGGTAAAGGAAATCCTCTTGAGACCGACATGATGGAATATCCTGAGATAGCTATTTCTCAGTTCCGCCAGGTGTTCGATGGCCTGGAGATTCGTAGGAATCATCGACGGAGCGGACTCCTCGTTTGCAAAGTATTCGTAGAAATAGAAACTGTCACTCGCAGCCGAATACACCATACAGGTATTCTTGTCCTGACTTTCCTCAAATACAAGTTCAACCTCATAGAGCGAATGTTGTTTTCCTTCATAATCCATAACTGGGACATATTGGCACTTGTTTTCCATCATCGCCAAATCGAACATGATGGGGATTCTGTCCGAAAACCTCATAACATTGTGCTTGGCACAATACTCCATCACTTTCTTCAAATGCCAAGCCGATACATTCTCCTTCTGCCGACATATCTGATGGCACTCGGAAAGTTCGGTATCCGTCCACACCTTACCGTCCAAGGCAGAATAACTACGAACCACGGGGTAACTGGCAATCGCTACCGCCGCACTAACTGGCATAATCTTGGAAACATCATGGCTCGTTTCCTTCGTAACTATAAGCGTGGCAATGTGTAGCCCAAACTGCCCTTTGTTGTTGCAAATGATGCTGTAGGGAGCCTCCAGTCTCAGTAATTGTGTATCCATACGATTTCCTATTTCTTTTCTCTGCAAAGATACAAATTTTCGATTACAGCAAATAGATTTCTCTACAAAAATTGCAAAATTGCATTGCATTTCAATTTTGTTTTGTAGAGAAAGAAAAATAATATAGTATTATATAGTATAATACACTATAATATATTAATATATAATAACTTATATAAATAATTATCTTATCTATCCACTCCCCTTTCCCGCTCGTGTTGTGCCAAGATTAATTTGCAATGCAATTTTGCAATTTTTCCCTCTCGCCGTAGGATTAGTAATCCTATCGCGGTAAGATTATTAATCCTCCACCCACAAGATTGCAATCCTCCGCCCACAGGATTGCAATGCTCCACCGCTAAGAGTAGAATCAGGCATATAAAGTGCCAAACTCCTTCATGGAATCCATCACACTCCACAACATTCCTCCCCATTCCCTTTGCCCTTTCAAAAACATTTCCTATCTTTGTCGATAATTATGATTTTTTATGAAAAACAAGAATAACCCCTTAGCAGAAGTCTTTGGCTTCCCTTGTTCCAATAAAACAAAGAAGGCCGTACATTACCGAGAGAACAGATTGTGTCCTTTTCACAACAGATTCCCCAACTGCACGAAGGATAAGGCAGACAATCCCTTGGGGGTGTGTAGCATAAACCATGGCGACAACAGGGTTATTACATGTCCATCACGCTTTCGAGAGGATTGGATTATCCTGCAAAATGCGGCATCATTCGTATGGCCGAAGGGAACGACGTGGACATCATTGCCAGAAATAAGACTTGTTGATGCCAATGGCTTATCTGCGGGGAACGTGGATTATGTTATTGTGCAATACGACGACAAGGGAAAGGTCGTTGACTTCGCATCGATTGAAGTTCAGGGTGTCTATATCAGCGGAAATTTGCGCAACCCTTTCCATGAGTATATGAAGAATCCATTGGCGGACTTTGAATGGGACGGACGAAACTATCCGCACCCAGACTATCTTTCTTCTTCACGCAAAAGGCTCATACCACAGATGTTATATAAGGGAGGAATATTCAAAGCATGGAACAAGAAGCAATGTGTCGTTATACAGAAATCATTCTACGAAACACTGCCTACATTGCCAAGGACAACGAAGGAAGAGGCTGACATAGCATGGTTCCTATACGATTTGGAATATAACAAAGAGACAGACACATACCAGTTAGTCCTTGTCGAAACGGTATATACCAAGTTCCAAGAGGCTCTGGAAAAGGTTATCTTCACCCAACCCGGGAAGATGGAAGATTTTGTAGCAATTCTGCAAGGCAAATTGGACGAGCGAATCAACAATGAACCCGAAACACATTCCGTTTACGAATTACTATGAAACGTCAAGATATACAACTAAGCCTTTTCACAAACGAGGAAATGGGAATAAGTTCAAACGAACGTCAACTCATAAACGTAGCATCGGTACGTAAGCGCAGTCCATTCCGATATCCAGGTGGAAAAACATGGCTCGTACCCACTGCTCGCAAATGGTTCTCGTTGGCAACAGATGATTCATACTTGGTGGAACCATTTGCTGGCGGTGGTATTATTAGTTTGACAGCCATTGCCGAACATTATTTTAAGCACGCCATTATGGTAGAGCTAGATAATGACATGGCTGCCGCATGGCAAACCATCCTCTCAGATGAAAGTAGCTGGCTGATAGATCAGATAGCGTCGTTTAAGGTTAATGCAGAAAACATCAACAACGTAGTTTTGCATGGTGCAGATGGTCGAAAAGAACTTGCCTTCTCTACAATCGTTCGAAACCGCACAAATCATGGTGGAATACTGGCTAAAGGTTCTGGAATAATTAAATCGGGGGAAAACGGCAAGGGACTTGCATCAAGATGGTATCCTGAAACTTTGATTCGAAGAATAATCGAAGTTAACAATTTGCGTGACTCCATATCCTTCATTCATGGGAATGCATTTGACATTATGGAAGATAAGATTAATGACCAGAACGCGTTTTTCTTTATAGACCCACCATATACAGTGGCAGGAAAAAGGCTTTACAATCATTTTGACGTTGACCATCGTCACATTTTCGACATAGCAAGCAGAATGCGTGGACAAGTTCTTATGACTTACGATGATACGCCCGAGGTGCGCAAGTGGGCTGAGGATTATGGTTTGGCATACGACACGGTTCCCATGCAGACCACACATTTGATAACAAAGGAAGAACTTGTTATCTGCAATAACATAGACTGGAATAAACAACAGAATATCTGCAAGAAAGTAGATTTCCCTGTATATGCCTCAGTATAATCAATAATTCCTACCTTTGCAGGAGTATCGAAACAGGATAAGGCATGAAAGTGGCGATTGTTGGAGCGGGGGCTGCGGGATGCTTCTGTGCGGTATGCCTGAAGCGCATGCGGCGGGAGGCGGAGATTACCCTCTACGAGCGTGCCAGCAGACCCATGGCGAAACTGGCCATAACGGGTGGCGGACGGTGCAACCTGACAAACACCTTCGAGGGCATACGGCAGATGCGCGAGGCCTATCCGCGTGGACACAGACTGATGGAGCGCCTGTTCCGTGAGTTTGGGCCAGAGGACACCATGCGCTGGTGGGAACAGGAGGGCGTGAGGCTGACCGTGCAGGACGACAACTGCGTGTTCCCCCGTTCGCAGGATGCCATGGAGATTGTGGGCACACTGGCCCGCCTGATGCGCGACATGGGCATCACGACAGAGTGCGGCCACCGCATAGAGACGCTGCCCGAGGCCTTCGACTGCATCATCATTACTACTGGGGGCAGTCCGCGACTGTCGGGTCTTTCCTTCCTGGAACCGCTGGGGCTGGAGATAGCAGAGCCCGTGCCCTCGCTGTTTGCCCTGAACATCGACGAACCTCAGTTGCACGCATTGGCTGGAGCCGTGGTGGAAGAGGCCCACGTGGCACTATCCGGCACCAAGCTACAGGCCGACGGCCCGCTGCTCATCACCCATTTCGGCATGAGCGGGCCAGCCATCCTGCGCCTTTCGTCGTATGCCGCCCGCCACTTGGCAGAACGGGGCTACAGGGCAGAACTTTCGGTCAACTGGATGCAGGGACAGAACGAGGAACAGGTGCGCACGCTGCTGGGCAGCTTCCAGACGAGTAACAAACTCATGGGCAACCACCATCCCTCGCACCTCACAGCCCGCCACTGGGCCTTCCTGCTGCAAAGGGCTGGCATTGCGGAAAGCAACCGATGGAACTGCCTGAACCGTAAGGAGATGAACCGACTGGTGAGCACGCTGACCGCCGACACCTACACCATCAGCGGCAGACGCACCCATAAGGCGGAATTCGTCACGTGCGGAGGTGTGGCCCTGTCCAACATCGACAGCAAGACGCTGGCGCTGAAAAGCCACCCCAACATCTACCTGGCAGGCGAAGTGCTTGACATTGACGGGATAACGGGGGGCTTCAACCTGCAGGCGGCATGGACCATGGGCTACGTCGTGGCAAAAAGCATCGCCCAAGGCCAATAAAAAGGCTGCATCTCGGTTTTTGTATCTTTAACTACTTTGACCTGCGGTCGAGGATAGGCGGCACCTCGGCACTACAAAATAAATGGGGCAACAGCTTTGCTGTTTATTGCTGCTGGCACATAATTATGCTTTCTGTTCGAAATATCATGCCGTAAGCATATATTTCTCCCAGCAAGTATAATTTAAGCCCCATTTATTTGGTATTGCACTCGATTTGCACTATCTTTGCCGTAAAATATCGGACGACATGAAACTCATACTTCTAACATCACCCGATTTCTTTATTGAGGAAGACAAGATACTGGCAGCACTCTTCGAGGAGGGGCTTGACATCCTGCACCTGCGGAAGCCAAACAGCGAGCCCGTCTTCTGCGAACGCCTGCTCACCCTGCTGCCCGACGAATACCACCGACGCATTGTAACGCACGACCACTTCTACCTGAAGGAAGAGTTCGGGCTCATGGGCATCCACCTGAGCCACCACAACCCCACGGCACCGGCTGACTACCACGACATGGTAAGCCGCACGTGCTACAATCTGGACGAGGTGAAGGAACACAAGCACGACAGCAAATACGTCATCCTGAAGAATGTCTTCGACAGCATCTCGGAACCCAACTACGTGGCACGCTTCACCAGCGACGACCTGCACCAGGCCACGCGCCAGGGCATCATCGACCGCCACGTGATGGCACAGGGCGGCATAGCGCTGGAGAACATTCCCACCATACGGCAGTTCGGCTTCGGAGGAGTGGTCATCAGGGGCGACCTGTGGCGACGTTTCAACATCCACCGCGGCTACGACTTCAAGGACCTCATCACCCACTTCCGCAAGCTGCGCCAAGCCACGCAATGAGCCACCCCAAACCCATGCACATAAAACCCACAACAAACATACACTCACAACAATGAACAAAGAATTCCTGGTCTTCAGCGGCACAAAGACACGCTATCTGGCAGAAAAAATCTGTGCTGCACTGGGCTGTCCACTTGGTAACCTCGTCATCACCCGCTTTGCCGACGGAGAGTTTTCCGTCAGCTACGAAGAAAGCATCCGAGGGCGCGACGTATATCTCGTGCAGTCGACCTTCCCCAACGCCGACAACCTGATGGAACTGCTGCTAATGATTGATGCAGCCAAGCGAGCATCGGCCCGCACCATCAATGCCGTAATACCCTACTTCGGATGGGCACGGCAGGACCGCAAGGACCGTCCGCGCGTGGCCATCGGCGCAAAGCTCGTGGCAGACATGCTCAGCGTGGCAGGCATAACCCGCCTGATTACCATGGACCTGCACGCCGACCAGGAACAGGGATTCTTTGACATCCCCGTCGACCACCTGTATGCCTCAAGCGTCATGCTGCCCTACATACAGAGCCTGAATCTGGAGAACCTGGTGATTGCCACCCCCGACGTGGGCGGTTCAAAGCGTGCCTCGACGTACAGCAAGTTCCTGCAGTGCCCCTTAGTGATGTGTAACAAGACACGCCGCCGCCCCAACGAGGTCGCCACCATGCAGATTATCGGTGACGTGCAGGACGCCAATGTTGTTCTGCTCGATGATATTGTAGATACGGGAGGCACAATTACCAAGGCTGCACAACTGATGATGGAGAACGGAGCAAAGAGCGTCCGGGCCATCGCCAGCCACTGCATCATGAGCGGCCCGGCAGACGAGCGTTTGGAGAACAGCCCGCTCGTAGAGATGGTGTTCACCGACTCTATCCCCTATCGCGGCAAGAGCCAAAAGGTGAAGCAAATCAGCGTGGCAGAACTCATTGCCAGCACCATCAGCCGTGTGCAGAACAACGAGTCCATCAGCGACCAATACCTTATTTAATTGAAAATTAAAAGTTAAAAATTAAAAATTAAGCGCTCGGCGACGCAAGGAGACGCTTGCGTAGCGTAGAGGAGCAAGAATTAAGAGTTAGACGATGGAGTCACTGCGCCATTTGTTTCGCATAGGAATCGGCCCGTCGAGCAGCCACACCATGGGCCCCCAGTCGGCCTCGAAGATTTACCTGCAAAGGCATCCCGAGGCCACAGCCTTTGATGTCACCCTCTATGGTTCGCTGGCCGCTACGGGCAAAGGGCACATGACGGACGTGGCCATCATGCGCGTGCTGGAGAAGCAGGGGCCAGTGGAACTGCACTGGGAACCCCATACACGCCTGCCCTACCACCCCAATGCCATGAAGTTTGCCGTGCGGCAACCCGATGGCAGTCTCTTCGACGAGTGGACAGTCTATAGCATCGGTGGCGGAGCCCTGTCACAGGGACCTGACGACAAGGTGGAACACCGGCGTGTCTACCCCCTGACGACGATGGACGAAATCATGTCCTGGTGCCACGAGACGGGCTGTTCGCTGTGGGAATACGTGGAGCAGAACGAGGGCCCAGAGATTTGGGACCACCTCAGGAAAGTGTGGCACGTGATGCAGGAGGCCGTGGAGCGCGGCATCAACCACGAGGGCGTACTGCCTGGTCCGTTGGGCCTCCAACGCAAGGCTCCCGTCTATTATACCAAGGCCAAGGGCTACAAGGCCAACCTGCAAAGCTCGGGACTGGTCTATGCCTATGCACTGGCCGTCAGCGAAGAAAATGCCTCGGGCGGCGTCATTGCCACGGCTCCCACATGCGGTTCCTGCGGTGTGCTGCCTGCTGTGCTCTATCACTTGAGCACGGGGCACGCCTTCAACGAGGAACGCATTCTGCACGCCCTTGCCACAGCGGGACTGATAGGTAATCTGGTGAAGCACAATGCCAGCATCTCGGGTGCCGACGTAGGTTGTCAGGGCGAAGTGGGTGTGGCCAGCGCCATGGCTGCCGCAGCTGCCTGCCAACTCTTCGGGGGCAGCGTGTCGCAGATTGAATACGCCGCAGAGATGGGCCTCGAACACCATCTGGGCATGACGTGTGACCCTGTGTGCGGACTGGTGCAGATTCCCTGCATCGAGCGCAATGCCTTTGCCGCAGCACGAGCCCTTGACGCCAACTTCTATGCCTCACTTTCCGACGGCCACCACCGCGTCAGTTTCGACCGTGCCGTACGTGTCATGAAGCAGACAGGCCACGACCTGCCCTCACTCTACAAGGAGACCTCCGAGGGAGGCCTTGCAAAGCTAAAGTGACGTATGATACTGAGACGGCTATCCATCCTTAATTACAAGAACATTGCACAGGTCGAGCTGGAGCTTTCGGCTGGCATAAACTGTTTCATCGGACAGAACGGACAAGGGAAGACGAACCTGTTGGATGCAGTGTACTTCCTGTCGATGACAAAGAGTGCGTTCACCACGATGGATGCCAACTGCATGAAGCACGGCGAAGAAACCATGATGCTCTCGGGCCAGTACGAGCGTGAGGATGGGAATGAAGAAACTATCGTATGCGGACTGAAGCGCGGAGGCAAGAAAGTGATGCGCCGTGGAGGAAAGGCCTACAAGCGGATGGCAGAGCACATCGGGCTCATACCGCTGGTAGTGGTCAGTCCCTCGGACACGATGCTGATAGCCGGTGGCAGCGAGGAAAGAAGGCGATTCCTGGACATTGTGATTTCACAATGCGAACCTGCCTATCTGGATGCCCTGATGCGCTACAACAAAGCATTACAGATGCGCAACATACTGCTAAAGGCAGAAACCCGCCCCGACCCTGCTCTAATGGAGGTGTACGAGGAGGAGATGGCTCGTGAGGGAGAATTCGTCTACCAGCGCCGCAGCCTCTATGTGGAACAACTGGTGCCTGCCTTCCAGCGATACTATAGTGCCATAGCCCCCGAGGAAGAGCGTGTGGGGCTGGAATACGTGAGCCACTGCCAACGCGGGCCACTGCTCGACGTCATACGCCGCGACCGCGACAAAGACTATGCCGTGGGCTACTCGTTACATGGCATTCACCGCGACGAGCTGGTAATGACGCTGGACGGATACCCCATCAAGCGCGAAGGAAGCCAAGGGCAGAACAAGTCGTATCTGATAGCCTTGAAACTAAGTCAGTTCGACTTTCTACAGCGCACAGGCAGCCATACAAAGCCCATACTGCTGCTCGACGATGTGTTTGACAAACTGGATGCCAGCCGCGTGGAGCAAATTGTGAAGATGGTGTCGGGCGAGGGTTTCGGACAAATTTTCATTACAGACACCAATCGCGACCATCTGGACAGAATCCTGTCTTGCGTACCCGGGGAACACCGCCTGTTCCACGTCAGCCAAGGAGAGTTCAGCCTATGAAACGCAAGAACTCGGAAGTATTGAGGGACATCCTGCTGCGCTATCTGCGCGAAGAAGGACTGGAAACACCACTATACGAACACAGGGCTGTCGCCATGTGGCCCGAAGTGGCAGGCCCTATGATAACACGCTACACGGGGGATGTCAGATTCCAAAAAGGTACGCTATTCATCAAGATTACACGCCCGGCCCTGCGGCATGATCTCACCATGGGGCGCACACAACTGGCACGTCAAATCAACGAGCGCGTGGGGGCAAACATAGTACAGCAGATAGTCTTCTACTGATTTTTCAGGACTTTGCGACCCTTATAGACTACTACGCCCTTGCCGTTTGCCGAGGAGCGTCTGCCAGTCAGCTCGTAACCGTCCTTCACGTTTTCAGCCTCCATTGCATCGGACTCCACGTCCTCAATACCGTCAGCCATATCCACAAGTGTCTGAACCTCATCAGCCGTCAACACATAGTTGTAGATGCGGAAGTCATCGACATTGCCCTTGAAGAATGGGTCTGCAACAAACTGGCTGCGCCCGATGTAGTTGAAGACGGGGCTGAAGTCGCTGGGCTTGATGCTAATGTTTGCATTACGGGATTTCTCTGCTCCGTTGATGTAGAGCACGGCCCCATCGGCACCCAATGTCACGGCAACATGCGTCCAACGGTTGCGCGTAAACGTATTGGAAACACGAATCATCTGTTCGTCGCCACCGTTCTTGATAGCAAAGCGCATACCACCATCCGTAGAGGGGGCAAAGAACATATACTGATTGGTGCCGTTGCCGAAATCCCAGATTCGCTGCCATGCGTTACCACCTTTCCAATATACCCAGCAGGCCACAGTCAGTTCGTCGTGGTTAGCTACCGTATAGGGCAGTTGCACAAAGTTGTCGCCATCGGTGTCTCCTGAAGTCGTGGATTCCAGATACAGGCAGTTGCCAATCTTTCCTTCTGCCCAGTTCGTAGCACCATACACGGCAGCATGATTGCCATTGTCCGTAGTATCGCACAAGCTGTCGTTGAGCGGCAGATGCATAACAAGTGCCCTATCCCCGCTTGCAGCGGCCTGAACCTCATTGCTGCACTCGCTGTAGTTGTAGCACTTGTCAACGGCATAAACCTGATAATAATAGGTGATGCCGTCCGAGGCCTCATTGTCGCAATAAGCATTACCCTTCACATCCTTGGCGATGGTGTAATAGTCCTTACCATCCTCGCTGCGCAGGACGGTATAGCTGGCTACGTCCGACGATGTGGACGCCGTCCATGTCAACTGTACGGAGACATTGTTGGCTTGGGCCTTCAGTTCAGTAGGTGCTTCAGGAGCAACCAGTTCGGGTCTTGCGTCCACAGCTATGAAACGCCACTTCTGGTTATCTTTACCCGTATAGTAGCCCATCTGCACATTGGCTCCAATATCCTTCGAGGAATTGGCAACCTCAAGATATAAAGTACTGAAGCGACTGCGGATGTAGAAGGAGCCCTCACCTGCATATTCCAGATACCACTGTTCGTTGGTTCCCAGTCCACCGGGGAACACACCCACATCGGCACCGCCGCTCATGTTCCAGTTCAGGATGTCGAGCGTCATACCCTTGCCTGTGTTCTGCGTGATGAAACAATAGCTGAGGTCGTATGCCACAGTATCAGCCAACGGCTCAACAACCCATTGCAGGGCCTTCGATGAGGAAATGCCACGCTGCGTTACAGAGTGCCAATCGCTGGTATAGATCTGTTCGGTACCCAGCAGTCTACCGCTATTTACATTCATGATGCGGTAGGTGCCATCAATATGGGGCATGATGTCGCGACCGCTCTGCACGTCAAGCACCCTTTCGCAATTCGTTTGCCCAGTTTGGTAACCGCTTCCGCCATGCAAGTACATCACATATTCCCTGCTTCCCTCGCCATTCACCCAAACAGGACGGTCCACACTTGCGAAGTTGTAGGTCGTGGTCACGGCCTGACGCTCACTTGTACCGCCAAAAAGCTGCATACGTCCGTTAGGATGACGGTATATCGAGGCTGCCGTCCAGTTGTTGCGATGCTCGCCATAAGCAATACGCTTACCAGGATTGTGGAAGTCGGTAGCCTTCATGAACTGGCTGCGGGTGTATTCACAAGTTCCCCACCAGATGCCAGTCTGCATACCATATTCCACACCAACCATGGCTTCCATGGTGTTGTGCAACTCGTCAGCCGTAGCATGATGTCCATAGTCACGCACCTGCTTGAAGAAGTTGGCATAGTTGTCGAATGAGCCCGCCAACTGATGGGTGTTACCCTCATCGAGATATTCCTTCAGATAATTCCACCATTCGTAAGCCTTATCATCATTCAGCGTGTTACCGCCACACATGCGCACATTGTCATAGGCTCCGTTGTAGTCTTCCCTCAGACTCTTGGCCGTATTCAGGAAGTCAGACTTGCGAGTGGAACTATTATAACCCTGATCCCAGCCGTAGTCGGGCTCATTGTAGGGACTAATGCTTACCACATTGCTCAGACCGAGTTCGGCATATTTCTTAATGGTCAGATCTATCACCTTTGCCCAGCGTTTGCCGCGACCAGTAGAACCCGCAGACTGTGCGTTGTACCAACTGTTGACCGAGGGATGGTCATGATTGATGTTCATGGCAATGTCCGTACCGAAGTACTTCTTAATGAGGGCGGCACGTTTGCGTATATTGTCCACTTGGTCCGTGGACAGTTCGCCTCCCTCCACGCTCTCGGTAGAAGTATATGAAGTACGTACAATGTTGATTAAATCTTTGCCAGCATACAAGACGCCAGTGCGAATATTATCCTCGCTCAGCCAAGCTAGGTCGAGTCCCCATTCAATGGGAGTTTCCACGCCTTCGTCCGTGACACGATAAGGAACTACCACATCCACCTTCTTATGAGCCTTCAAGAAAGAAGCGGAACTAACAACCTGTGCTGTTGCATCAGCAAAGCTGCAAACAGCGGCGACCAGCAATAAGGATAACTTTTTCATGATTCAATGTTTCTGTCGTCTTACCTAAAAGCAAAAGCACTCAGAACACGATGTTGCGCCCCGAGTGCTTTATCTGTAAGAGGTGCCTAGCAGATTCGAACTGCTGTAGACGGTTTTGCAGACCGGTGACTAAGCCACTCATCCAAGGCACCATCTTCAAATTCGTGTGCAAAGATAATACATTAATCTATTGTAGCCAAATTATTTCAGGTTTTTTCTATCCGAAGAAGCCATTTTTTGCGACATCCTCTTATTTTGTACGTATCGTTACCCTTTCTACAGCCTCTCCCACCGTTGTGTCGGCCTCGCGAGGGAAATAGACTGGCATATCCTTCTGCAAGGGCAGGATGCGGAGTTCCAGCTCACGCACATCAGCCGGCAATCGCCACAAGCCCATGAGGAAAGGACGTCCGTTGTAGAAGTTGTCGCCTATGAGCCGACCATCGGCATACAGACGTGCCACATCGCCACGATAGCTGATTTGCATCAACCCCTGACGAAGCAAACTGTCAGTTGGCAATTCAATACGATAGACGGCAGCCTGCTCAAAGTCCTTGTCAACAGGTTCCTCTGCCACCTTCTGCACACCGATTGTTATCTCACGCAGGGCTCCAGCCTCCTTCATTTTGCTGAATGCGACAATACTAGTATGGCTCTCACGCTCTTCCTGTTTGAGGAAAAGACGTCCAGCCTCCTCTGTGGAAACAAGGAACAGTTGCAATCCCCCCACCGTCGCGAAGGGTTTCACACTATTGGTCTGCTTGATGGTACGTACTTTGCCGTCAATGCAGAACTCTGCGGCAATACCGTCCTTGCACTCGAACCACATCTTCCCTTCGCGCCATGCCACTGGTTGTGCCGTTGCGTAGTTTATAACATGATTGTCCGTCAAAGCAAGATTAACGGGGAAAATTGCCATTGTTCCTGCTGGTATTGTGATAGCCTTTCGTGGGAATTTCACTCCCTCTACCTCAAACTGCACACCTTTCTTCGCTGTCAGGTTAGCAAAGCGTTCATAGTTATTAACAAAAACGAAAGCGGCTTTCTCATTCCTGCGATAACTCCATCGGAGATAAGTATCATCGTGTTTTTTGGCTTCCTTGTCGACAGGGAAGACAGCCTCCATCGTTGCCAAACGTTCTCCGAAATCATGCATGAAAAGATGCAATGGGCGCAGGCTGTAGTAATGGGGATTAGTCTGTCCGAACTCTCCGAGAGGTGCTTGGAAGTCATAGGTCTTTACGGGCAGGTCATTGTGGTTTGTAGCCTTTGTCCGTTGGTTTTCATTCAAATATGTAAGTTTCCCTTCAGGGTTTGTACCGCCGTGATACATATAGTACCCCAACAGATTGCTGCCCGAACCCAGCTTCACAAGGGCCATAGAGTAGGCATCCTCAGGGTAAACGTATATTCGACGATGATAGCTGGTCATCATTCCACCTCCAAGTTCGCAAGTAAAATACGGATACTGCTCGTCGCCCTTGGTGACTGTCTCGCTCTGATTCTTGATTTGTTCCGACGCGATGGCTGTACTGCTGCGGAAAGCCTTGAAGTGGAAAGCCTTCCAGTAGTTGCCTACTCCCTCACGTGTCGAGCGGTCCCAGAATCCATCGGCATAGTCGCCATAAAGTGGAATCATCTCGCCAAAGGGTGTGGGAGTGCGCATCTCAGGCCAACCTGTTCTGGTGTAGAACGGCAGGTCGAAACCTATGCGCCGTGCAATACCCTTCAATGCCATCAGATAGGAGCCGTTTCCTCCAAATTCGTTGTCAAACTGACAAGCTATGACTGGGCCTCCGTCCTTCCATTGCAATCCCTGCAACTGGGTGAATATCTGACGGTATAGCGACTCAGCATAGGCAAGGAAACGAGGGTCTTCGCTACGTAGTTTGCATCCTGACTCAACAACCCAATCAGGAATGCCGCCACAACGTACCTCACCATGACAATAGGGACCTATACGCAGTATCACCGGCAACTGTTCGGCCTGACAGAGTTCGAGGAAGCGACGTAGATTGCGCTGCCCGCTCCAGTCAAATATGTCCTGCTGTTCCTCGATGTGGTTCCAGAAGACATACGTGGCAAGAATAGTCACACCACCCTCCTTCATTTTACGAATCTCCTGAGCCCACTCGTCTGCAGGAATGCGTGAATAGTGGACTTCGCCCATCACGGGAACAACTCTCTTCCCGTCTATAATCAGGCTATGACTATCCCACTTCACTTCGGGAACATTTGTCGAAAGCAGGATGCAAAGTGAAGACAGAAGAACTAAAGATATAAATAAGAATAGACGTTTCATGATTGGTTAAATTAGGGTGAGTAATGTTCGTAGCGCAGGAGGAACGCTGTGGTTTACATCGAGCCTTTCCACTTCTTCCAGATAGGACAAGCCCCTTTCCATGCGTCCAAGACCTATATGCCCCAAGGCCATCATCAGGTTACAATGGATGGTATTCTTCAGTTGCAGGTCGCCATCCCAAATCAGCAGATCGGGCAGCGATACTGCAAAGTAGTCCATGCGCACCTCGTCGAAGATGTGCTTCTCGCCATAACCCAGCAGAGCGTGGAACAGGCTGCGGGCCTTCGTCTCATTGCCCAGCTTACGATAGGAAAGCGCAGCATAGAAAATCTTGTCGGGCTTAGCATCGTTGTAATACATAGCCGCTGCAGGTTCGGTAGGTCCTACGGTGGCTTTCTCGAAGCACTCGCGAGCCTTTACATCATTGCTCATACGCTCGTAAGCAAGTCCCATCAGATAGTAGAAATCGTTCTCCTGAGCGCCATAAAGTTTACCTTCGCCCAAGTGGTGCGGATATTCGAGACATTCCTTGAGCAAGGTAACAGCCTTGTCCAATTTACAATTTGACAATCTGCTATTTACAATTTCTTGTTTTGCTTGCTCCACGCGAGAAATCTGATACTGAGCTGGCACTTTACCTTCGCCACCTTCCCACGGATGGAATTTGTGGGCATCGAGTTTCGTCATGGCCTCCTCGTAGCGTCCCACCTGATTCAACAGCGTAATTTCCTCAAGCACGAGGTCGTCGCGCTGGGCAATGAGGGCTGGATATTGCTGCAGGAATGCCAATCGCTCTTCATGCGGACGCTGCATTACCTTATACAACTGGTCGAGTTCCATCAGGATGCGGCTGTCCGTTTCGTCGAGGTGGAAGGCACGTTCCATCAGTTCCACAGCCTTCCTACTGTCGTGTTGCTTATTGAAAGCAGCCAATGCCAGGTTGCGCCAAACGGCAGGATACTTGGGGTCTATTGCCGACGAAAGCTCCCACAGTCGAATAGCCTCGTCATACTGACGCTTGTCGTAGAACAGACAACCCAGCAGATAGGGAGCCTGCGCATCCTTTTTGTCAAGCTCCATCACGCGCCTCAGAGCCAGAATGTCCTCCAATCGGTTGGGGAAACAAATTGGGAGAGGAATATCGGGCAAAGGACATATTTCTGCATTAATCCACGTCTTGTAGTAATAGGTCATTGCATTCACAGCCCCCTGCTCTATGGCAAGGTCAAGTACCTCATTGGCTCTCATCCTGAGTCCTGCCTGAGCATAGTCAAGAGCCAGTTCGTGGTAGTTCAGCGGATTGCCGTGCATCAGCTCCACAATGCGTTCCCGCTCGCCAGCTTCCCACAATATGCCATAGTTGAAGCGGTCTTGTCTGAGGCTTTCTTCCATCAGTTCCGCGATGCCGTCTTCAATGCCGAGATTAGCCATGATAGCAACCTTCAGGGCACGGGCCTTCTGGTTATGGTAACCTGCTACAAGGGAACGCTCCACCTCGTGCAACGCATCTTCCCAACGACCTTGCATGGTGGAAATCTGAGCGCAGGCGAAATATGCAGCACCCTGCCAACCACCGTTCCAAGTGGCTTTGTAGAACCAGTCGTAGGCCTCTTCCAATTGCCACTGGTATTTCAGGCAGAGACCAAGATTGTACATCGGCTCGCCCCAGTAGGGATTGGGGTTGCGCTTCATCAGCACCTTGACAGCCCGACGCAGGAAGGTTTCGGCTTTCTCGAAGCGTCCCCTACGCAAGTACCACAAACCCATCTGATTGAGGCAACGCACGTCATTAGGGTCGCGACGAAGTGCTTCCTCATAGTAATCGAGAGGCGACCACGTGGCATGGCGATACTGTTCCAGGTGGAGACCTGTTAGGTATAGCTGCTCGACGGTCTTACATTCCTCGGCAGGAAGAGACGCTTCTGCTGCATCGGGTACACGCTTCAACTCATCAGAGTTCGCGTGCCAACTCAACGGACTTGTAGCGCGTCCTATTTGGTAGACGGTCAACGTCAGCTTGTCGAAGGGCACGCCTTTGGTGTCCACCACTTGCTCAAACACCATTTCAGGCGTCAAGACCTCTTCCTTATTATATAATATAGTATAGTCATCGGCTTCCAACTCTATGCGTACCTTCTGCTTTGATGTGGCTAAAACCTGAATACGGACGCCGCCTTCTGCCTTCGTGAGGTTAAAGATGATGTCCTTCGAGGCCTGCTTCACAATGCCCAAATCCCTGTAAGGCATGAAGTACTGCGTGAACTCCTTTTCCTCGTATGGCATTATCCACGAGAAGTCGGGCTGGTTCTCCGTGTACACACCAGCCATCAGCTCGATGTATGGTCCGTCTTCGTCCGTCAGGTTACGGTCCCAGGCACGTCCGAAGTCGCCATTGCCCCATGTCCACTGCTTCTTGCCGGGCGACACGTGGTGGTTGGCAACATGCAGCATTCCGCCTTTGGTGTCGTTCTCATACCCACCCTCGAAGTCATACTTGGAGTTCACACCCATATAAGATGTGGGCACCTTTATGTTCTTGTAGTTCGAGATGTCCACGCCAGCCGAATAGTCCATCTTGTAGTAGGTGCCTGTGGCAATGGGGAAGGTAGATACGGCACGCTTTCCGTGGTCGAACACCGCATTGATATCGGGTGGGAACACGCTCTGGTACTCGTCGTTGACAGCCACGGCGGGATTTGCCCACCATAGGAACGTCTGAGGCAGTTCGCTGCGATTATACAAGCGAACATTTATTTCCAGATAGGCACATCCGGGACGCAGACGGAAACCAACGGTCGATTTTTGGTGGAACATGCGCTCCATCTCTGAACACCAGACAACAACACTTCCGTCCGACTTCTCCTCAATGTCGCAATCAACAGGCAGGAACGTGGACGGGCGATGGTGCTGAGGCCAGTTGAACTCAATTCCGCCACTAATCCACGGGCCGGCCAAACCCACAAGGGCAGGCTTCACAACGTGATTGTAATAGACAAAGTGGCGTTGTTTAATCTTATCGTAAGCCATCTGCACCCTGCCGCCCAGTTCGGGAAGAATCATCACCTTCAGGTATTCGTTCTCCATCCAAAGGGCATGATAAGTATGGTCAGTCTTCGTGTCAGCAATCGACTCTATTACAGGATAGGGATATACTACCCCACTCGACCCCTGATAGACGCGATTCTCCAGGAAGATGGGATTCTTTTCCTCATGTCCGACCTCATACGTCGGAATCACGATATCTTCTCTCCAAACTTTAGTCATAATGATATTATTAAATTCTTAACCCTTCACCCTTAATCCTTAATCTTTAACAAGTTCTTTTTCCAGTTCTCCAAGACTCCTGCCTTTCGTTTCCGGGCAACGACGCAAGAGAAATATGAAAGCCAATAAACATATTGTAGAATAAATCCAGAACGTGCCACTGCTGCCAAGGACTTCATTCAACGAAGGGAATGAGAACGTAAGTGTGCAACAGCCCACCCACAAGGCGAAAGTACATGTAGCCATACCAATGCCACGAATGCGATGGGGAAATATCTCGGCCAGAAGCGTCCATGTGACAGGCCCGAGCGTCATTGCATAGACCGATATGGCAGACACTACAAGAGCTACCATGAACACGCCAGTCACACCTTGCCAATAACAGATGCCAAGAATGCAGTAAATAAGACCCAGGCCTCCTGCCCCCAAGAGCATTAGCGTGCGACGTCCCCAGCGTTCTATCGTATATAGTGCAACAAAGGTAAACAGCACGTTGGCAATCCCGGTAATGACAATGTTGATGAACATTCCATCGACATCAAATCCGGCTCCAACGAATATCTCCTGCGCATAGTTGAAGATGACGTTTGTACCGCACCACTGCTGAAACACAGCAATCACCAGCCCCAGCCACAGCACCCTTCGATACTTCCGCTCCATCAATTCCCTTAACTCCCCCTGTTCATTCTTAATTCTTAATTCTTCACTCTTAATTTTTAAGAACACTGGGCTTTCAGGAATGAAGAAACTCATCAGGAGAAACAAAGCCGCAGGCAACGTCTCTGCCCAGAACATCCAACGCCACCCCCATTCCTTATTCCACTCCTGAAGCATCTCGACAGACGTATCCTTAGCCAACAGCATATTCACCACCTGTGCCGCAAGTATGCCCAACACGATGGTCATCTGGTTCAAGCTTACCATGCGTCCGCGAATCTCTGCAGGACTGACCTCTGCAATATACATGGGCGACAAGGCAGAAGCCACGCCAATGCCAATACCACCTACGAAACGTGCAACATTGAACAGCGTGAAATCGTTGAACAGCCCAGTGGCAATAGCAGATACCGTAAACAGCACCGCTGCCAGCATCAGCAAAGGCTTGCGCCCCCAGCGGTCGGCAGCCCAGCCTGCCACCATTGCTCCCACGAGACAACCCACGAGAGCCGTTGTCATTGCCACTCCCTGCATCACAGGCGAATCCTGAATGCCGAAGTAAAGCTCATAGAAGGGCTTTGCTCCACCAATCACCACCCAGTCGTATCCGAAGAGCAATCCGCCCATTGCAGATACCATACAAATGAAATAGATAAATGCTTTACTGTTCTTCATGTATCAGGTAATCTTGATTAAAGGTAAAAGTCTTTAGTCAGCCTTTGATATGCCTCGCTACGACTGCCATCCCGCTCTTGCAGCACAAGGGTTTCGTAACTGTTATCTCCACGCTTCGTCTTCGAGAATGCAAGCATCACACGTTTGGGAGGTTTCGTCGAAACTGTAGTAACCTGGCATTGTCTAACAAGGAACATATCATTCATAAAACACTGGTTTACAAACTCATTAGCACAACTTATTGGAAGTATCACAGTAAACAAGCTATCTGGGTTCATCAAACGACTGACGGCCTTGATGAGGTCTGAGAAATCAAGCAGGGCTGTGTGTCGCGCCATTGCCCTTTGTGAGTCGTCGGGCAATGTTTCCTCAACAAAGAAAGGAGGGTTACAAACGATGCAGTCAAATGCAACGGTCGATTCATAGTCCCGTACATCTGACTGCACAATTTGTATACGTTCCCTGAATGGGCTTCTTACCACGTTCTCCCTTGCCTGTTGGGCAGCATCCGCGTCAATCTCCACGCCAACCACTTTGGCCTTTGGAGCACGCTGTGCCATCATCAAAGCAATAAGTCCGCTTCCTGTTCCGATGTCAAGAATGCTATCACAGCCTTCGACTTGTGCCCAAGCGCCCAACAGGACGCCATCGGTTCCGACTTTCTGTGCGCACCTGTCGTGCCACACTTCGAACTGCTTGAAGCGGAAGTTGGGCGAGCCCATTTTACCCTCCGGCTTACTCTTCCGGCTTCATGTTGGTGTAGACGGTCTGCACGTCGTCGAACTCCTCAAGGCGTTCTACCATCTTGTTGATGGTCTCGCGCTGTTCGGAAGTGACGTCCTTCAGGTCGTTGGGAATGTAGGTGAACTCACCACCGACTTCCTCAAATCCATCAGCTTCAAGCTTCTTCTGAATCTCATTGTAGCTGGTAGGCTCACCGTAGATGGTGATGGTGGTTTCGTCCTTGTCCTCGTCGTACTCCTCGTCGAAGTCCTCATCCACTCCGAAGTCAATCATCTCCAGGATGAAGTCGTCCATGTCCATGTCTGCCTTCTTCTTGAAGGTGAACACACACTTGTGGTCGAAAAGGAACGACAGCGAACCTGTGGTTCCCATGTTGCCGCTGAACTTGTTGAAGACGCTGCGCACATCGGCAACGGTGCGGGTGGTGTTATCGGTAAGGGTGTCCACAAAGACAGCAACTCCGTGAGGGCCATATCCTTCGTAGGTTACGCTCTTGTAGTCGCTCTGGTCCTTGCCCATTGCGTTCTTGATGGCACGCTCAATGTTGTCTTTCGGCATGTTCTCACGCTTGCAGACGGCGATGACGCTGCGCAATGAGGGGTTGTTCTCGGGTTCCGGACCGCCAGCCTTCACGGCAATGGCAATCTGCTTACCCAGACGGGTAAAGGTCTTGGCCATGTGGCCCCAACGCTTCAGTTTCGTAGCTTTACGATATTCAAATGCTCTTCCCATTGTTTAAGAAAATTAAGAATTAAGAAAGAAGAATTAAGAATTACATTCTTTCTTTTCTATGTTTATACTATTATTATCTAAATTCTCCTTTGTTGTTTTTATTATGCTTGATATTATTTTATCTACTTCTTCACAATCAGAATAAAGAGAGGAAAAAGAATCTGTGTCTATCAATTGCGTTTTATCAAGTATCCTCAACCAATATTTTGTTTCACCTAATTCCTTATAGGCAATGTACATTTTATTGAGGAAATCCTTTTTGCTCGATGCATAAAGGGCTTCACAGACATTAGCGCCAATACTTGTCCCAGAGCGCTTTACCTGCCGACTAATATCGTACTCTTGATGCTTCAGTAGAAACTTCCAGAGATTTACGATGCGAACGGCCAATGCTTCGCTTTTTTCTTGGACAGCATTTGACATAATTCTTAATTCTTCTCTCTTAATTCTTAATTGCAAGACCTATCTCAGTTCTGCATTGAGCTGCTTGGTGAGGTTCTGGATGAGTTTCTGCATGATGGCGTCAATCTGCTTGTCGCCCATTGTACGGGTTTCGTCCTGCAGGATGAAGTTGACGGCATACGACTTCTTGCCTTCGGGCAGGTTCTTGCCCTCGTAAACATCAAACAGGCGCACCTCTTTCAGCAGTTTCTTTTCTGTCTGGTAGGCTATGCCTTCAATCTGACCGAACTCGACGCTCTTGTCAACGAGCAGGGCGAGGTCGCGGCTCACGGCAGGATACTTGGGCAGGTCGGTGGCTACAACCTTCTGGTTACGGATGGCCTTCATGAGTGCCTGCCAGTTGAGGTCGGCATAGAAGACAGGTTGCTCAATGTCGAACATCTTGCGAAGCTTCAGACTTACCACACCCAACTGTACCAGCACCTTACCGCCGCGATTGCGTATTTCGAGGCTCTTGTCGAAGAGGTCGCTCTCGCCCTTGGCAAATACCAAAGCACCAAAGGGAACGCCCAGACGGGTAAGAATGTTCACGACGTGGGCCTTCAGTTCATAGACGCTCGTTTCCTCGTCGGCATGTGCCCAGCTACCTGTGACACGCTTGCCCGTTTGCCACAGGCCGAGGTGATAGTCCTCGTTATAGGCATCCAGTACGTGCTTGATGACCTCCGGGTCGCGACTGCTGCTGACACCAGGAATGATGTCCTGACAGCGGCGCTCGGCGTGGAAGTAATAGCAGTTGCCGAACTCGAAGAGGCTGAGGTCGCTGTTGCGGAATGCAATGTTGCGGGCAATGCTTTCCAGACCACCAAACAACAGGCTCTGACGCAGCACGTTGAGGTCTTGGCTCAGGGGGTTCATCAGTCGCACGCAGTTCTCCGACTTATAGCTCTGCAGTCCGTCGTAGTAAGCGCCGCGTTGCAGCGAGTTGTTCAGGATTTCGTGGAAACCAGCACCAACGAGCTGTTCACCCACGATGTTCTGCAACTTGTGGCTCTTGTCCACATCGCCCTTCACAGCCGTACAGCTCTTCACAGCCGTAGGTATCTCTACATTATTATATCCGTAGATGCGCAGGATGTCCTCGACCACATCGCAGGGACGCTGTACATCGACACGATAGGCGGGAACCTGCAACTTGAGGCCTTCCTTCGTTTCCTCCAGCACCTTCATCTCAAGACTCTCGACGATGCTCTTCACCGTTTCCTGTGGAATGTCCTTGCCAATGAGGTTGTTCACGTAGTCGAACTTCAGGTCAACAACGGCATCGTCAAATACATTTGACATTTGACATTTGACATCAACGATGTCCATGCTGATTTCGGCCCCGGCAAGTTCCTTTGCCATCAGGGCAGCCTGCTTCAGGGCATAGAGTGTACCATTAGGGTCAATGCCGCGCTCGAAGCGGAACGAAGCGTCTGTTGAGAGTCCGTGACGGCGGGCCGACTTGCGAATCCATGTGGGATTGAAGTATGCACTCTCCAGCACCACGTTCCTCGTGGTTTCGTACGTGCCACTACCCTTTCCGCCAAACACACCGGCAATGCACATGGGCTCCTGCTCGTTGCAGATGGCAAGGTCGCGGTCACTCAGCTTGTGTTCCTCGCCGTCGAGGGTAACGAACGGCGTGCCCTCTGGCATAGTCTTCACGACGATGTGATGACCCTTCACCATGTCTGCATCGAAGCAATGCAGGGGCTGGCCGTATGCCATCATGATGTAGTTGGTGATGTCCACGATATTGTTGATGGGGCGCAGTCCGATGGACGTCAGGCGCTGCTTCAGCCAGTCAGGACTCTCCTTCACCTCGCAGTTGCGAAGCGATACGGCAGCGTAGCGAGGGCAAGCCTCCTGATTCTCCACTGTCACCTTTATGGGCAGTTCGTTGTTGTCCACCTTGAAGGTTTCGCACGAGGGGCGGTGCAGACTTGTCTTCTTGCCGTTCTGCAAGAGCCAAGCATACAGGTCGCGAGCCACACCATAATGACTGGCGGCATCCGAACGGTTGGGAGTGATGTCAACCTCGATGAGGAAGTCGCTCTCCAGATGATAGTACTCGGCAGCGGGCGTTCCGGGCACAGCGTCCTGCGGCAGCACGATGATGCCGTCGTGACTGGTGCCAATGCCAATCTCGTCCTCGGCACAAATCATGCCGTTCGACTCAATGCCACGCAGCTTGCTCTTCTTGATGGTGAACTCCTGGTCGCCATCGTAGAGCTTAGTCCCAAGTGTAGCCACCACCACCTTCTGTCCGGCAGCAACATTGGGGGCACCGCATACGATTTGTTCCGGCTCGGCCTGTCCCAGGTTGACGGTGCAGACGTGCATGTGGTCGCTATTGGGATGAGGCTCACAAGTCAGCACTTCACCAATGACGATGCCTTCGAGTCCACCCTTGATGCTCTGCACCTCCTCCACTCCGTCCACCTCAAGTCCAACGCTGGTAAGTGCGGCAGCTACCTCCTGAGCAGTCATATCGAAGTCGACATACTCACGTAGCCATTTATAAGATATATTCATATTATATTATTTATTTTAATTTCGCGTGCAAAGGTAGTGAAAACCGAGCGAAATCGCAAATTTCAGAGCATCAAAATACAAGCGACACGGGAAAAGTATGCTTGCATACATTTACCTTGTTGATTGAATGACGACCACAGGTCGTGTAGCAACGCTACGATGCTCTGAAATTTGTGATTGCCGAGGTGCCTCCTATCTTCGACCGAAGGTCAGAGATTCAAAACCGAGGTGCCGCCTATCCTCAACGAAGTTAAAGGTACAAAATCAAACCGCACCTGCCACCCTTCGAGTGACAAGTGCGGTTCTTCTATTCGTGAATGCCTGTAAGGTCTCTGCTATCGGCGGATGACCTTACGAGTGCTTCCGTCCTTCATGCGGATGTTGTTCATGCCATGTTGCAATTACATTGAATAAAATGTTTATTTTGTCGCATACACTTAAACTTCAAGTTTTGGCTTTTTTGAACATTAATAAAGCACAAAATTATTTACAGTTTGGATTATTTACTGTAACATTAACATCTTTCCAACCAATATGATAAGGATGAGTCTCCGGAACTTTAATATTGACCTCTTTTCTCTCGTATGGTGCAAGTGTCCAAACTCTATTATTGAATAATGTCGCTTTATATTTAACGGGGCTTGTCCATTCTTTACCATTTATATCTTTAGAGCAGTATTCTGTAGCGGATATGGACACAAAAACAGAAACAACTGGACGGCTTGAAGCATTACAAATAATCATTTTACCATTTGAAACACTTACACTCACTTCAATGTATTCGTCTGAACCAGGTACCCTGCATGTACCATAACCATCCTCTGCAAATGCAGCTACATTCATAATTGTTACGAATAAGATTGCAAATAACTTCTTCATATGACTTTTTGCCTGTTATATCCCATCGGCCCATCGGTTTTTAATAATTAAAAAAAATATCCTGAAAAGGAAATATCATTCATTTACTACTACAGTTGCGGAATACTCATATATTTTTTTTGTAAGTCCCTTTTTTTTATATTCGGTTGAAGAACCCATTATATTTGCACTCCATATTACATCATCCAAATGATCAAAACGTATCTTATAAGATAATTTCATTAAAGATAAATTAGAATATCCCTTATATTGTCTTTTTGCTTCCTCCAAACATTTGCCATATAATTCATCATACGAGTAGTCTTTCATATTATCTACCTCCTTAACAAATGTCCAACCTCGCATATATTCTCTCATAGTATCTGAAGACCTTCTATACTTATCATACTGTTCACCTGCCTCCATCTCTCCTGAAATTGAACCAAGAACTCTTTCATTTGCTTGGGAGTATGCTTGAGTGTTAATTGCAAATACTCCAATAAATAACAAAATGGGGGCTAATGCCTTATTAAATACTTTCATTTCTCTCCTACTCTCTTATATACCATTGAGCTGTTCGGTTTTAATTAATAAATCCTTCTGTGCTGATAAAAAACATTGCACAAATTTGTTTCTTCCCAATTCATGATGTGCGAAAAAATCTTATTTCTCCATAGGCATTAGTTTAAGTTATTATTCATGTTTAAGCAGTAGCAAGGAAAGGCACAAAGAATGGCGTGGGCACTCTTATGCACTTACCTGAGGGGCAGACCTCGGATTTGGAACCCCTACTCACATATAAGAATGCAACCACGCCAAAGCGTGTGCATAGCATTAAGTGTGAGTGAGGGGACTGCCTCCATAGACTTTCCCTCTGCTTCTTAAATCGAACTATTCCAGAAGAGATTTCCGAGGTCTTTTCGGTAAGTGCGAAATAATAAGCTAATGCATCTGCGGCTCGGGATTTCTCCCCCGATACCGCCACAAATTTACATATTTATTTTATACAGGCAAAATTTTAATGGCATAATTTATGCTGAGTCACGTGAATTTGCGATTATAATGGTAATGGCTATGGACTATAGTGGTGGAATTTGGCGGCCGCGGACAGGGCGGTGTCGCGACTACGGACACGACACATTCATGACTACGGACACGACACATTCATGGCTACGGTCATGACATACCCATGACTACGGTCGTGAAAATCCGTGACTACGGTCATGAAAAAGCATGGCTATTATCGCGGCATGCTCAGCTATACGATAAGCGCCAATCTGTGGAATTTAAGCAAAAAAAGAGAGTAGCGGCGAAGGAAACGAAAAAGCCTTTCCACTTTGTGAGCGGAAAGGCTTTATCTGTATGTCTAATCTACTTTCTGTTCTTCAGTTCAAGGGTATTTGTTACGCCACAGCCAAGGACTGTTGCCTGCGTTTCAGGGCGAGGGCTATGTTTTTGCGGGCAAAGTCATTGAGATGACTGAAAGTGGTACGTTGTTTCAACTCGTCAAGGGACATTTTTAGCAGGAGTTTGGCAATGCACTCGTCGGCAAAGGAATTGGAAACAACATCTACTCCCTCAAAGTCAAGGCAGACTTTCTCATCGCCCTGTAGGAGTGGCCAAAGTTGCTCACGTACTTTCTCGCCTAACTGGCGCGTACCAAGGTGCTCTCCGAAATCTCTAAAACTAAATGTTATCATAGTCATATCTCTCTTAATCACCAGAGCTCGTCAATATCTGACGTATCGATGAAAGTTTCATTAAATTCAGTCTCTGCATCTGTGCGATGTTCTAAGATGCTATTGGGCTCTATCTCTTTATTGGAATGAAGTTCAAAATATATAATGGTTCCCGGCCATAAAGTAGCCTCAGAAACCTCCTCTGTACTTCCGTCAGTACGCAAAATATGCTGTCCAGAATGGATTTCCAGAACGACTCCCGCATTTCTAATCAGGCACATAGTGGAATACAAGCCGTAGCCCATACCCTTACCATCTGTCACTCTATCCTTTACGCACATACGCAAAGCCCACTGGCTCTGCTCATCGCTATGAACATCTGCGCCACACGGCTATTACGGCTACGAAATTACGAAAAGTTTTTCACAGTCGAAAGAGAATCGCAGGATTTTTGCAAAAAAGAGGAAATGTGCAAAAAAACCTCACAACCTCCCCCTTCCCTTTATTTATCGGGGCTGGAGGCGGTGAGGTTAGCTCTCAAACCTCACTCAAAAGTCCCCCAAACCTCCCCTCCGATTAATGACTACGTCAAAAAATTAGTTATTGGAAATCAATGATTTACACTTTGGTACAATCAATTCGATGCGGGGAGGTTTGGGTGAGGTTTAGGTGACCTTTACAAATAAACCTCCCCCTCGCGAGCCCTTTATTCATCGGCTTTGGGGGAGGTTGGGAGGTTTTTTTCATGAATGCGCGTTTTTGCAAGCGACAGACTCACCATCCTTTGGGCAGAGGCATGGTGTTCCTACGACGAAGGAATAGTGTCCCTACGCTTGACACACAATTGTCTGACAAGAGAAGGAATAGTAATGTATCGGGCGAAGGATTAGTAATGTGTCAGCGGAAGGAATAGTATCGCGTCAGGGGAGGCGACGGGCGGGGTCAGGCGAAGGGACGTATCACGAAGGGTGAGACGACGGGCGAGGTCGATTAGGACCATGAGATTTATAGGATATATAGGGCTAATGGGACTTATAAGGGGACAGGGGATTGGGGCGGGGGGGAAAAGAAAGCCGCCTGTCGTCATCGCGACGCCAGGCGGTTGAATCATGAAAACAATCTTAACTTACCTTAAAAACTAACATCTAATTAGACACTGCAAAGGTAAGGGGTTTTCTGCTACTGACAAAGAAAAGCGCACCCCTTTCTGCAGGAATGCGCTTTTTTCTTGACAAATGTCAATATGTCAGGGGCGTTATGCGCTCTCAAACTCGTCGAGGAAGCGTACGTCGTTCTCCGAGAACAGGCGCAGGTCCTTGACTTGGTACTTGAGGTTTGCGATGCGTTCGATGCCCATTCCGAAGGCGTAGCCAGTGTAAACTGTGCTGTCTATGCCATTGGCTTCGAGCACGGCGGGGTCAACCATTCCGCAGCCCAGAATCTCGAGCCAGCCGGCACCCTTACACATGGAGCAGCCCTTGCCGCCGCAGATGGTGCACGAAACGTCCATCTCTGCCGAGGGCTCCGTGAAGGGGAAATAGGAGGGGCGCAGGCGTATCTTTGTGTCTGTGCCGAACATCTCCTGAGCAAAGAGCAGGAGAACTTGCTTGAGGTCAGCAAACGAGACATTCTTGTCGACATACAGGCCCTCGACCTGATGGAAGAAGCAATGGGCGCGGGCTGATATGGCCTCGTTGCGATACACACGACCCGGGCAGATGACGCGGATGGGGGGCTGCTGGCGCTCCATCGTGCGAGCCTGCACAGAGCTGGTATGCGAGCGGAGGATGATGTCAGGGTGGGCCTCCACGAAGAAGGTGTCCTGCATGTCGCGGGCTGGATGGTCGTCGGCAAAGTTCATCGAGCTGTACACATGCCAGTCGTCCTCCACCTCTGGTCCCTCGGCCAGCGTGAAGCCCAGACGCGAAAAGATGTCAACAATCTCGTTCTTCACCAGCGTCAGCGGATGGCGTGTGCCCAGCCGAACCGGATAGGGGGTGCGGGTCAGGTCGAGGTCGTCGCCTGCCACATCTGCCACCTGCACAGCGTCGCGCAGGCCGTTTATCTTCTCCAGGGTGAGTGTCTTCAGCTCGTTGATGCGCATTCCCACCTCTTTCTTCAACTCGGCAGGAACCGTGCGGAAATCGTTCATCAGGGCATTCAGTTCGCCCTTCTTACTCAGATACTTGATGCGCAGCGCCTCCACCTCTTCGGCGTTGCGAGCCTGAAGGGCGCTGACCTCTTCCTTCAGTTTTTGAATCTTCTCAATCATAGTCATTATGTAAATTGCGGCACAAAAGTACAAAATAATTGTCAATTATCAATTGTCAATTGTCAATTGTTTTATATCTTTGCACAACTTTTCGAGAGATTACTAATAATGAAAGGTAAAATATTGTTGTTTTCGGCCCTTTGCATGGCCTTGCTGGCGTGGGTTTCCTGCAGTCGGGGACATATAGGGAACTCAGAGGACGAAGAGGTCGATTCGCTGGAGATTGCAGACTCGCTGGAGAGCGATTCTGCCTTTTTTATTCAGGACGAGGACGAGGGACTGACCCTGAAGGAGCAGCCGAACGAGGAGTTCAGCGACTTCTTCTTCGCCTTCACCCACAACGGTCGCTTTCAGGCCGAGCGCGTGTGCTTCCCCCTGCCCGTAACGGAACTGGACGGCACGACACGCACCATCAGCAGCGGCAAGCAGTTCCGAAGTGAATTCCTCTTGCCCGGCAACGACTACTACATCCTGTTACTGGGCGATCTGGAGCAAATGAACGTCCTGCAAAGCGACAGCACCCTGCAGCACATCGACCTGCAGGACATCGACCTGGAGGCTCAGAAGATGACGACAAACGCCTTCGACCGCAAGGAGGGAAGATGGTTCCTGAGCAGCCGAACGCACAGCGACTTTGAATCCCCCATGCGCGAATTCCTGACCTTCTACGAGAAGTTTGCCACAGACTCCGTGTTCCAGCAGGAGAGCGTGGCACGCCACCTGAAGTTCTCTATGGACGAAGACCCGGGTGACGAGGAGGACGAGATGGAGGGCACCATAGACCGCGACCAATGGCCTGTGTTCCGGCCCGAAATGCCAGGCCGCAGGTTCGTGAACATCGACTTCGGACAGACCTTCCCCAATCAGCATTTCATCTACATGCTGCAATGCGGCATTTCCAACGGTATGCTCGACATATTCACATTCCACCGCGACGGCGAACGCTGGCAACTGGTATCCTATGAGAACTGAACACAACTACTCCCTGCTCGGAAACAACACTTTCGGCATCGATGCACGTTGTCGGCAGTTTGTGGAATACGACACCCCAGAAGAGCTGTCGCAATTCGTGGGCACCACTCCCCTGCTCCACATCGGAGGCGGCAGCAACCTACTCTTCCTCGGCGACTTCGAGGGAACAGTCCTGCACAGCCGAATCCGTACGATAGAGCAGTTGCACACAGACCACGACAATGCAGAGACCATTCTACTGCGCGTGGGAGCAGGTGTCGTGTGGGACGATCTGGTAGCCTACACCTTGGAACATGGCTGGTACGGGCTGGAGAACCTTTCGCTCATCCCAGGCGAAGTGGGAGCTTCGGCGGTACAGAACATCGGAGCATACGGCGCAGAGGCCAAGGACTACATTGTGGAGGTGGAATGCATGAGCCTGGACAACGGACAGCGACGCACCTTCCGCAACGAAGAGTGCCAATACAGCTATCGGCACAGCATATTCAAGACCGAGGCTTATCGCGGACATTGGGCCGTGCTGTATGTCACCTATCTGCTCTCCACCACATTCACGCCTCATTTGGACTACGGAGGTATTCGGGCTGAACTGGAACGTCAGCACATCGACACGGCAAACCTGACAGCCCAACAATTGCGGCAGACCATCATCGGCATACGGCAAGCAAAACTGCCAGACCCAAAGGTACAGGGCAATGCTGGCAGCTTCTTCATGAATCCCGTTGTGTCGCGCGAAAAATACGAGGCTCTGGCCAGCCAATATCCACAGATGCCCCACTACGAAGTGGACGAGAGCCACGTAAAGATTCCAGCAGGATGGATGATTGAGCAATGCGGATGGAAGGGGAAAACCCTGGGACCGGCTGCCGTACACGACCGTCAGGCTCTGGTGCTGGTGAACCGGGGCGGTGCAAAGGGACAGGACATAGTAAGCCTGTGCGAAGCCGTCCGCAACGATGTGAAGGAAAGATTCGGCATTGACATACGACCGGAAGTTAACTTTATATGAAAATCATTATTCTCGACGGATTCTCTGTCACACAGACCGACCTCGACTGGAAGGCGCTGGAGCAACTGCCCAATTGCCAAGTCGAAGTATTCGACCGCACCCCTGCCCAACAGACCATAGAGCGCTGTCAGGGAGCGGAAATCGTGCTGACCAACAAAGTGGTAATGGACAGGGAGGTCATCGCTGCCCTGCCCCATCTGCGATACATCGGTGTTCTGGCAACGGGTTACAATGTTGTTGACACAGAGGCTGCCAGAGAACGGGGAATAGTGGTCACGAACATCCCTGCCTATAGCACTCCTTCGGTAGCTCAACTGGTATTCGCCCACCTGCTGAACGTAACCAACAGCGTAGCACACTATGCCGAGGAAAACAGCAAGGGACGCTGGACGGAAAGTCCCGACTTCCTGTGGATGGACACCCGACTGACAGAACTGGCAGGCAAGACATTCGTGGTTCGCGGCATGGGAAACATTGGCACGCAGGTGGCCCGCATAGCTCAGGCCTTTGGAATGCACGTGCTGGCTGTGACCAACCGCAGCGACCTGCCGACAGGCATCGAGAAAGCCACGTGGCAGGAGGCTCTGTCGGAGGCTGACGTGCTTTCGCTACACTGTCCGCTGACGGAAGAAACACGTGAACTCATGAACCACAACAGCCTGAAACGGATGAAGCCTTCGGCAATACTCATCAACACCGGACGCGGCCCGCTGGTGAACGAGCAGGATGTGGCAGAGGCTCTGCAGGAGGGACGCTTGGGAGCCTATTGCGCAGATGTGCTGAGCACAGAGCCGGCACGAGCCGACAATCCCCTGCTTACAGCCCCACGCTGCTACCTGACACCACACATCGCATGGGCCAGTAGCGAATCGCGTCAGCGCCTCATCGGCACAGCGACTGCAAACGTGCAGGCATTCCTCGCAGGAAAACCACAGAATGTGGTGAATTAGCGCCAGCCCTTCGAACGCCAACGCAACCATTGTTCGGCGTAGAACAGACCAAAGGGAACTTTACGGGAGAACGTCCCATATAACGAGCGGAGCTGGCAGACAATCTGGTTTCGCTCGTCGTTTGTAAATTGTCCTTTATGGGTGAAGAAGAGCCACAACTGTCCTTTATAATTATGCCAACGGTGCCGTTCGTAGAGATTCCTGACTTCCTTGGAAACGCCCTCCTGCTCCAACACCTGCTTCATGTGGTAGTTGGCCTGCATGTACAGGAATCGGCGAGGGCTGATAGCCAATGTGGAACTTGACGGATGCTGACGATAGTAATAGATACCCGTGCAGAAACGCACTTCACGGCTGTGGAGGTAATGGAGGCGCGTAGTGTTGTCATCGCTGTAAAGGCGCAAGCTGTCATCAAAGGGATAGCGGAGATGGATTTCGCGGCGCACAAGATACAGTCCATGTAGTGTCCAGTCGAGTGACAAGCGGAAGGCTTCCTCTCCTTGCAGCACAGCCGCCGTATCGATGTTACGGGTGCCAGCATAGTCCTCCTCGCGTCCGTCCTCGTCGTAGTGCAGCACAAGGCGGAACACCACGCTGTCCGTCTGCGGATATTTGCAGAACACATCCACCGCGCGCTCAAGGGCATCAGGCGAAAGCCAATCGTCGGCATCCACCATACATATATATATACCGCGCGCGTGAGAGAGTGCCACGTTTCGGGCAACAGCCTGCCCCTGATTCACAGTTTGGGAGAAGACACGCAAGCGGGAATCGCGGGCTGCTGCATCATGAAGAAGTTGCAGAGACCCATCGGTAGAAGCATCGTCGACGGCGATTATCTCTATATTCGGAAGGGATTGCCCAAGCAGGGACTGCAATGCGGCGCCAAGCCATGCTTCTGCATTATAAACGGCCATCAGGACCGAGACAACGGGAGCCTCCATTTAAGAACCAAATTTATGCTTTAACTTGGCAATAAAGGGCACCTCCTGCATTTCGTTGGAAAGGAAGCGGAGAGTGAATAGAGCTGACAGGAAAAGAGCCGAAACACCTGCAATGTATTTGTACATGGGAGTCAGCCATAGGCAGGCACCTACGGCACAAGCAAGCAATAAGGCTTGCGGAATGATGAGCAGGACAGTGCGGCGACGCAGACGAAGATGATAGATCCAACCATAGACAAAGCCTATCATCAAAAGGTCGAAAAGCGCAGCAAAAGAAAGGGCAATACCAGCTCCCGTGAGCCCCATCTTGGAATAACCCACTTGAAGCATCAGTACAAAAACAACATCATAGACGCACTCCATGATAAGGTAGAGCCACGAATCGCCCTTTGCCAGTGACGTATAGCCAATCGGCGTGGTAACAGCCTTGAAGAACATGTAGAAGACGGCACAGACTGCCATCGACATCGCAGGCAAGAAGTTACTGTCGTAGAGGAGGCGTATGATATGGGGCATAAACAGCGCAAAGGCAATCATGAAGGGAGTGATGAGCAAGACACACACATCAATTTGCTGGTTGATGGCATGATTGAGACGTATAGTATCGTGGTTGATGCTGGAAAGACGAGGGAAGAAGTCTGTCTCGACAGCCTTGAGAATCATGCCTCCGTAGGTTACCATCAACCCATAGCCCACACTATACAGACCAACAACCTTGTCGTCGCCCAAATACTTGTAGACCTCACCGATTGCCATTGCTCCCACCACACCTGCCAGCACATAGGGAATGCCGATGCGAATGAGCGGCCAACCTTCGAGAAGCGTGCGCAAAGAATGCAGGCGAACCTGATAGCGATAGATGCGAACGGAGAAGAACAGGTGTATCACAGCCGTACCCCATCCGCACAGCACCATAGAAAGTACAATTCCCTTGATGCCCAGCAGATAATAAAGAGGAATGGTGAAAAGCAAGGATGACAGCACACTCAAGACCTCTATAACAGCCACCGTGCGCAAGCGGCGTAGTCCCTTTAGCAAAGAGCACTCTACTGCCTCAATGGGCAAAGAGGCGACAAAAAGCGAAAGCAGCATAATCTCCATCCGATGGGCCTCGCCAGGGAGATAATAATCATTGAGTTGCACGGCAAAGAAGAAGCATATCAAGCCACCCAACAGGGCCGACCAAACACTCCAACTGCGAATAACTGTAATGAAATGCCGCATCCGATCGTCATCACCCTCCTCGTAAATCTCTGAAATCTGTTGTAGGGAATAGAAGGCTATGCCAAAGTTCGTCCAGGCATTGAGCACCTCTGCTATATTGAGGAACCTTTTGTTCAGGCCCATTCCGGCCTCACCAAGCAAAAGCGCAGTGAGTTTATTGCGTATCAGGGTCACCAATATCTGCAAACCCTGCACACCACCAAACACGCCAGTGTACTTCAATACATGGCGGTAACTGTCATCTGGTTCTCTCTTTTTCATAAAATCGTGCAAAGGTACGAATAAGCAAGCGAAATACCAAATTTCTTGCACTTCAAGTTTAATTTATCACTCTTCATGTTTGATTTATCGCTCACTTATTCGTACCTTTGCGCACACATTTGTACCTTTGCCCACGAAAACATGAAAATATATCTGACTATGAAAAGAATACTTACCACTCTCTTTGCCCTGCACATCATTCTAAGCATGCAGGCAGCAACCCTGAAAGCCGATACGGAATACTACCTGTGGCTGAACATTTACGAGAAACTGTTGGGAACCAATGAAGAAGGCAACGGCCCTGCCATCTCTGCCTATGGCACCAACACAGAAGCCGACAGCTATGTATTCGTAGCGGAAGCCAGCGGCACCAACGGCTATGTGCTCCTACGTCAGAAAAGTAGCGGCAAGTATTTGGCAGCCAGCAATTCAAGTTCTTACTCAGTCGTGTTCGAGGATAACCGTTCCACGAGTTCACGCTTTCTGTGGGCTGTGGAGGAAGGCACATACAGCTACCTCATCAACAAAAAAGGCAACAGCTATCTGGGTGTGGACGGAGCCAATAAAGGCACTAAATACGTTCCCATATTCTACGACAAACCCAAAGGAAGCCATTCGCAGTGGTCTGCCATTCCTGTGACGGGCAGTAGCTGGGACGAAGCACGCGCAGCATACGTTTCAGAGGAATATACCAACGCACAGGGAGTGAAAGAGATAGACTATGCGCTGCTGAAGAACGACACCATCAACCGTTCCGATGCTATCGACATACACATCACGGCCAACTCTACGCCCATCAGCGGCAAATCGCTCATCAACCTGGGTAGCGACAGGACTTGGCTCATCATCGACAACATCACACCCAGCGAGGTCATCGAATCCTACCTCAAATATGTTAAGATACAGGGCAAGACTGCCAAAAACGGAAGCAACTGCCGCGTAGCCATATTCCTGAACGGCGCTGCTGTGATACCCATACCGAAACCTGTAATGACTTGTCAGGGAGTAAACGGTGAGTTCAACGTAAGCGTGGGTACACACACAACCTTGAATAGAAATAACAACACGATGACCAGCTTTGTGCTGCGTCGTGGATATATGGCAACCTTGGCTTCAGGCACAGGCTACAAAGGATATAGCCGCGTATTCGTGGCAGACCATGCCGACTTGACGGTAGAATTGCCGACAGCCTTGCTGAAACGCGTCAGTTCGGTTTACATAAAGCCTTGGCAGTACCTGAGCAAGAAGGGATGGGGCAATACAAGCGGCACAAGCGGTGCTGACAAGCTGAGAGCCACCTGGTACTGGACGTGGAGTGCAGGATACAGTTCGACAACCGACCTGGAATACGTTCCCTGCCGCCAGCATCTCTACTGGCCCAGTGCTGACGACGTCAACAGCAAGACAGCCTCAGCCGCCCTCTCCCTGAACGAGCCGGAGCACAGCGAGCAACATACAAGTTCACAATGCTCCTGCGGCGGCACCATAAACTCGTGGAAGGCATATACCGTTACCGAAGACTTCAAGGCTGGTGCCGGACGCATCGGTTCACCGCAACCCACAGAGCTAAGCTATCTCACCGAATACTTCAACTATGTGGACAACATGGCCAACCGTTGCGACTTCGCTGTGACCCACGCCTACTGGGATCTGGCCAGCTACAACGAAAGCGAATACGCCAACTGGTTCTGCAACACCAAGTGCAAGAGCGTGTGGAACAACACAGGACGCCCCCTGTGGCTGACGGAAATGGAAATCAGCGCTTCTTGGAACAGCACAAAGGTGACCAGCTACGAACAGAACCGCAAGTATCTGCAAGTGCTGCTGCAAAAGCTTGAGGAATGTCCCTGGATTGAGCGTTACGCCATCTACGGAACCGACATGTGGGAGACCTACATGTTCTACGATGCCAACCCCAGTAAGGGCCTGACCCCGGCAGGACAAGTATATCGCGACCACCGCGCTACATTTGCCTATAATAACAAATACACCAAAGTGCCCACATTCTGGACTCCCTCGATAAAGACTCCGACCATCAAGACCTCCATCAACGAGACCAACCAGACCCTGGCCGTAACCATCACAAACCCAAACGGTGATATGACGGAGGTGCTGAAGGTGCAGAAGCTTGACGAGCAAAGCGGAGAATGGTCCGACTACTACACCGAGACAGATTACTACAAGTTCGACAACGATACGCTGAAGTATAAATTCCCGCTTAGCGACTTCAACATCGACAACACCCAACTGCGAGTATATGTACGCCGTACTGTGGGCGACGAGATAAACAGTATGGACGCAGCTACAGGCTACGTGCAGAACGGCAACATACAGACATCCTCCAAGGATGCCGTAGAGTGCTGGACATGTACGCGAAGTGCAGCCAACGGCTATACAAAGGGTACGGGCGACACTTATCTGGAAGTATGGGACAGCAAAGCTGCTGGGATGCAATTCGACTACTATCAGGACATCAGCGGTCTGCCCACTGGCATCTACGAGCTGTCCGCAGCCGTCTTCAACACAACGGACAATGTAGAAGGAGCTACGGTGAATGGCGCTGTGGTGCTTTATGCCCAGGCCGACACTGTGCAGTATCTGGCTCCCGTAACCGAGGACCACGAAATGGACTACGACAAGCGCCTCACCATACCTGGCATCGTGGTCTTGAACGGGAAAATCCGCATCGGCATTAAGAACATAGGTGAAATGAGTGCACGCTGGGCTGGTGGCGACGAGTTCAAGCTTGTTCGCACCAGCGACCTTGATGCCGACAGCCATCGCCAATACATGGCTGCACGTCAACTGGCAGAGCAGAATGCACGCCTGAACTTCTTCACAGACGGCGATGCCTCGGCCTATGTAATTAATCCAAATTGCCAGCGCAAGAACACCTATGGTTGGACTGTCGAGAACTGCGAGACAAGCACAGGAGAAGCCAGCGACGGAAGCACCTCAAATGCCTATTGGAATCAGTGGAAGTCGAGTGCTTTCACAGGCACCATGTCGCAGGACATCACCTATCTGCCTGAAGGCAGTTACAGCGTGCAGGCCTTGGTTCGCGGCAGCACCAACGAGGCAATCTCGCTCACAGCCACCGTGCTAAGCTCTAAGGGTGAGGAGTCTGTAAGTCAGACGACCACCATCACTCCCGTCAGCAACGTAAGTCCCGAAGGCAGTCCCTACAAAAACGGCTGGCTGCTGATACAAACCCCATACGTCATCGTGCGCCCAGGCGATACGCTGCGCATGACCATGCAAGCAAAAGCCACCACAGGCAGCGCTTGGTGGAGTGCCGACGATTTCGGTCTCCAGTGGCAATACGTCGAGCCCCTGCCCGATGGAGTTGAGGACATCAAGAATGAGGTATCAGGAGCAAAGAATGAGGCTGACGCCATATACGACATCATGGGCCGTCGCGTCTTGCGTCCGACAAAGGGCATCTATATTCAGGGAGGCAAGAAGACGGTAGTACGATGAAGATTCTCCTCGTTGGCGAATACAGCAATGTCCATTGGACACTTGCGGAGGGCCTGCGAACACTGGGACATGAAGTAACAGTAGTCAGCGACGGCGACCACTGGAAGAACTACTCACGTGACATTGACTTGCGCAGGCATTCGCTCGGAAAATGGGACACCCTGCGCTACTACATCGACATCCTTCGCACCATACCCCGTTTGCGGGGTTACGATGTGGTACAGTTCATCAATCCCGTATTCCTCGACCTTAAGCCCCAACGCATACTGCCCTATTACCGAAAACTGAGACAGCAGAATGGTCGTGTTTTCCTTGGTTCCTACGGCATAGATAAACCCTGGGTTGAGGAAGGACTGAAGCCCGAGACCTTCCGCTACAGCGACTTCTACCTTTTTGGGGAACGTCGGCACAACGCCTTTACCCAAGAGATGGAGCAGAACTGGCTTGGTCCCAAGGGCGACCTTTTCGACCAGATTGCCGAGGACTGCGACGGCATCATCGCCAGTCTCTACGAAAACTACCGTTGCTGTCAGGCCCATTATGCCGACAAGCTTCACTTCATCCCCTTCCCCATCCCCTTGGACACGAAGTCCTCTGCAACGTCCGTTGAGGCGATTTCTTCAAAAAAGCCCTCAGTCCTCAACTTCTTCATCGGCATTCAGCGCAGCCGTAGCGAATACAAAGGAACAGACATCATGCTGCGGGCACTCGAACGCCTGAAAGCCAAATACCCGGAACAGATGGAAATCGTGCGTGCCGAGAACGTACCTTTCGCCCAATACCAGCAGATGCTCGACGGCAGCCATGTGCTGCTTGACCAACTTTATTCCTACACGCCAGCCATGAACGGACTGCTGGCCATGTCGCACGGCATGGTGCTTGTCGGAGGGGCGGAACCTGAACATTACAATCTATTGGGAGAAAAGGAGTTGCATCCCATCATTAATGTACAGCCAAGCGAGGAAGACGTATTCAACCAAATCGAGCAACAACTGCTGTTGCACCCCGATGCAATAAGCCGTCTAAGCAGTGAGAGCGTGGAATACATCCGCCGTCATCACGACCCCGTACGCATCGCCCAACAATACCTGCAAGTTTGGCAGGGATAATCCACATAGCATCTTTGGCAAGGTTTTTGTTGTGGCGAAAATCGAAAGATTATATACATTAACTATGGACAAAGAAACAGAATACACAGAAAAGAACGAGGCAGAAAACATTGACGTTGAAAAGAACGAGACGGAAACTGCCGAAACGGAACAGACTGCTGAAGCAGAAGAGCCTCGCGAAGAAACCGTAGAGGATAAACTGGCCTTAGCAGAGGTACGCATTGCAGAACTGGAGAAGGAACGCCTGTACAAACAGGCCGAGTTCGACAACTTCCGCAAGCGCATCATCAAGGAAAAGGCTGAACTCATCCTGAACGGTGGTCGCAAAGTGCTGGAGGCCATTCTTCCCGTCATCGATGACTTGGAACGAGCCCTGCAACACATGGAAAAAGCAGATGACGTAGATGCCGTGAAGGAAGGCGTAGAGCTGATTTACAAGAAGTTCCTGAAGGTAATGGAGACTCAGGGTGTAACGCAGATGAAGACCGAAGGAGCCGACTTCAACACCGACTTCCACGAGGCTGTCACCCAGTTCCCTGCCCCCTCGGACGAACTGAAGGGCAAGGTTATCGACTGCACCGAGAAGGGCTACATGCTAAACGACACCGTGCTGCGTTTCGCAAAAGTAGTTGTTGGAATCTAAAAATCAGAGAATATGGCAAAGCGTAACTATTACGAGGTGCTGGGCGTGCAGAAGAACGCCACACCACAGGAAATAAAGGCCGCCTATAAGAAGATGGCCATTAAATACCACCCCGACCGCAATCCCGGCAACAAGGAAGCTGAAGAGAAGTTTAAGGAGGCTGCCGAGGCATACGACGTGCTGCACGACGAGCAGAAGCGTGCCCGCTACGACCAGTTCGGCCACGAAGGTCTGAATGGCATGGGTGGCGGATTCAATGGTGCCGGTGGCATGAATATGGACGACATATTCTCCATGTTCGGCGACATCTTCGGCGGACGCATGGGAGGCGGAGGCTTCGGTTTCGACTTTGGCGGATTCGGAGGAGGCAGTCGCGGCGGACAGCAAGTCTATCGTGGCAGCGACCTGCGCCTGAAAGTCAGCCTGACACTGAACGAGGTTGCCACAGGTGTGACCAAGAAGTTCAAAGTACGCAAGAACATCACCTGCGACCACTGTCACGGCAGCGGTTCGGAGGATGGTCAGACACAGACTTGCCCGACGTGTGGCGGCAAGGGTTACACGGTACGCACCGTGAACTCCATGTTCGGACGCATGCAAACCCAGCAAGCCTGCCCCACTTGCGGCGGCGAGGGTCACACCATCAAGAACAAGTGTACGAAATGCCACGGCGAAGGTGTCGTTACAGGCGAAGAAGTGGTTGAGGTAAAGATTCCCGCAGGCGTAGCCGACGGCATGGTAGTCACCGTACCCGGAAAGGGAAATGCTGCCAAGCACAACGGTGTGGCAGGCGACATACAGGTGTTCATCGAGGTGCAACAACATAAGGAATTCGTGCGCGAGGAACAAAACCTCGTCTACAACCTGCTGCTCGACGTGCCCACGGCAACCTTGGGCGGCACCGTGGAGATTCCAACGCTGGATGGCAAGGCCCGCATCAAGATAGAGCCTGGCACACAGCCAGGCAAGGTAGTTCGCCTACGTGGCAAGGGACTGCCTGCCGTACAGGGCTATGGCTACGGCACTGGTGACCTCATCGTTCACATCAGCGTTTACATCCCCGAAACTCTCAGCCGCGACGAGAAGCAGGCAATGGAGAAATTTGCCCAGAGCGACAACTTCCGTCCCTCGGATTCGTGCCGCAAGAAAGTGTTCGAGAAGTTCAAGAGCTTCTTTAGTTGATGACATACCACGAAGCCATTGACTACCTGTTTAACGTAGCCCCGTTGTTTCAGAACATCGGGGCTGGTGCTTATAAGGAGGGATTGGAGAACACCCGCACCTTAGACGAACACTTCGGTAATCCGCATCGGGCATACAAGACCATCCACGTGGCAGGCACCAATGGCAAGGGTTCGGTCAGCCACACGTTGGCAGCCATACTGCAGTCTGCGGGCTACAGAGTGGGTCTCTACACCAGTCCGCACCTTGTGGACTTCCGTGAGAGGATTCGTGTCAACGGCAAGATGATACCTGAGGAGCGTGTCATCCGTTTTGTAGAGGACGAGCGCTCTTTCTTCGAGCCCCTGCATCCATCCTTCTTTGAACTCACCACAGCGCTGGCCTTCCAGTATTTCAAGGAACAGGAAGTGGACTATGCCGTCATAGAGGTTGGCTTGGGCGGAAGACTCGATTGCACAAACATCATCACCCCGCTGCTATCGGTCATTACCAACATCAGCTTCGACCACACACAGTTCCTTGGCGACACGTTGGAGAAGATTGCGCGAGAGAAAGCTGGCATCATAAAGCCCGGTGTGCCCGTAGTCATTGGAGAGACCAGGAACAACGATACAGCAACGGAAAAGCACCCAGAAATAAGAAAAGTATTTTTCGATAAGTCTCTGGAAAACAAAACTTCAATAACTTTTGCTGAAGAAACTGATGAAATCATAAGTTGGGACGGGAGGACGTGCGAGACACGCCATTATGGCAGCTTCAGGACCCAGCTTTGCGGACTCTGTCAGGAGAAAAACACACGGACGATTCTGGCAGCAGTTGAGGTGATTACAAATTACGAATTACGAATTACGAAAGACGAAGGAGGAAGAAGGGAGGACGAATTACGAATTACGGAAGAGGCTATCAGGAACGGTTTTGAGCACGTATGTGAACTTACGGGCCTCATGGGACGTTGGCAAAAGATTCAGGACAGCCCCACCGTCATCTGCGACACTGGACACAACCCCGGTGGACTGCGATACATTGCAGAGCAATTAAAAGCCCTCTCCCTAACCCTCCCCCATAATGAGGAGGGAATCCATCAGGGAGCAGGAACTCCTTCCCCATTACGGGGGGAGGCTGGGAGGAAGGTCTTTGTCGTCCTGGGCATGGTGGGCGACAAGGATGTTCGCGGGTCGCTGTCCCTGTTCCCCAAGGATGCCACGTACTACTTTACCCAAGCCTCTGTGAAGCGGGCAATGCCAGCAAGGGAAATTGCCATGCTAGGCAAGGAACTCAGGCTGAAATCTGCCTCCTCCAATGGGCGCGAGAGGTTTTTCCCCACCGTTGCCGAAGCCTACCAGGCTGCATTGCACGATGCCGGCCCCGAGGACCTCATCTTCGTGGGAGGTTCGTCCTTCATAGTAGCCGACCTGCTCACTTTTTTGCAAAAATAGATTAAAGTTTACCATTTTTTCGGTCTAATCGTTGCAAAGTTCAAAGTTTTTCATTAAGTTTGCGATTGCATTGATTAACTTTAAACCTTAATAACGATGACACCACAACACATCTCGGGCCTGAAGCGCGAAGATTTTCAGGCCGTTGTACAGGGTAAGCAAACCGACTTGTACACACTCGTGAATAACAATGGAATGGAAGTGGACATCACCAACTACGGTGGTGCTCTTGTGTCTATAATGGTACCCGACCGCGATGGGAACTACGGCAACGTCATTCAGGGACACGACAATATTAAAGATGTAGTGGCCAGTCCAGAACCCTTCCTCTCCACCCTCATCGGTCGCTATGGCAACCGTATCTGCAAAGGAAAGTTCGTGATGAACGGCAAGGAGTACTCGCTGGCCATCAACAACGGTCCCAATGCGCTGCACGGCGGTCCCACTGGCGCTCATGCCCGTGTATGGGATGCCGAGCAGGTGAATGAGAGCGAACTGGTGCTTCGCTACACCTTTGCCTACTACGAAGAGGGTTTCCCCGGTGAGCTGAAGATGACGGTGCGCTACACGCTGACCGACGACAACGAGCTGGTGATTGACTACCGCGGCATGACGAACAAGAAGACCATCGTGAACATGACTCACCACGGCTACTTCTCGCTCTGCGGCATACAGAACCCCACACCCGAGGCCACGAACGTCATCCTGCGCATCAACGCCGACCACTACATCCCCATCGACGACACCTCGATTCCTACGGGCGAAATCCTGAAGGTGGACGGCACTCCTTTCGACTTCCGCACCCCCAAGGCCGTTGGTCAGGATATCGATGCCGACGACGTACAGATTAAGAACGGCGCTGGCTACGACCACTGCTTCGTGCTGAACAAGCAGGAGCCGGGCGAACTGACGCTGGCTGCTGAGATGACGGAACCCGTCAGCGGTCGCACGATGGAGGTCTACACCACCGAACCCGGTGTGCAGTTCTATAGCGACAACTGGGCTACGGGCTATCCCCTGCAGTTTGGTGCTACGGCTCCCCGCCGCTCTGCCCTCTGCTTCGAGGCTCAGCACTTCCCCGACAGCCCCAACCGTCCTTACTTCCCTAGCGTCGTACTGCGTCCGGGCGAGGTCTACACACAAAAGACTATCTACAAGTTCGGCACGGAATAGCAGCCCCCTCCTAACCTCCCCGAGGGGAGGAATATATCGATACAAATAATAAATAAAATAACAACTCAAGACCCATTGCCCCCGCATGGTCCTCCCCCTCGGGGGAGAAAGAGGGGGGCTGCTTATGAAACAAGAAAAGAAACAATGGGGTGCTATCATCGTCATGATAGCCCTGTTTGCCATGATTGCCTTCGTGACGAACCTGTGTTCGCCTATGGGTGTCATCGTGAAGAATCAGTTCGGAACTACCAACTTCATGGCCATGATTGGTAACTATGGCAACTTCATGGCCTATTTGGTCATGGGTTTCCCCGCAGGTTTGATGATTCAGAAGTGGGGCTATAAGAAGACAGCCCTCGTAGGTTTGCTGGTAGGTATCACAGGTATCATCGTCCAGTGGCTTTCGGGTTGGGGCGGTATGGCCGTTTACCTCTGCGGCGCCCTCATCTCCGGTGGTTGCATGTGCATTCTGAACACCGTTGTAAATCCTATGCTGAACCTGCTGGGTGGCGGTGGCAACAAGGGTAACCAACTCATCCAGACGGGCGGTGTATTCAACTCTACGGCAGCCGTTGCTGTGTACATCATCATGGGTGCTCTCATTGGTGATGCTGCCAAGGCTAAAATCAGCGATGCTACACCAGCTTTGATGATTGCCCTCGCAATCTTCGTCATTGCCTTTGTTGTCATTCTGTTCACAAAGATTGAAGAGCCGCAGCAGCCCGTTGAAAAGAAGAATGGTGAGAAAGACCCACACAGCGCCTTCTCGTTCCGTCACTTCAACCTTGGCATTCTGGCCATTGGTCTCTATGGTGGCGTGGAGATGGGTATTCCTGGTTTCATACTTCAATACCTTACAGCCCCCATTGAGTCTGCTGACCCCAGTGTAACACTTGGCTTAGGCATGGATGCTGGCTACGTGGGCACCTTGGCCTCTATCTACTTCCTCTTTATGCTCATCGGACGTTTCGTCGGTGCCAGCGTGGGTGGTAAGGTTAGTACCAAAGCCATGATGACCTTCGTGGCAACCTCTGCCATCGTGCTTTTGCTGCTGGGTATCTATCTTCCTGAGTCTATCAAGGTCAGCGTTCCAGGTATCGACTACGCCAACATGGCCATTCTGTGGGGTGAGGTTCCCGTAGGCATCTTCTGCTTCCTGTTGGTAGGCTTGTGTGCCTCTGTCATGTGGGGCGGTATCTTCAACCTCGCAACGGAAGGCTTAGGCAAGTATACCGCAATTGCCTCTGGTGCATTTATGACGATGGTTTGCGGCTTTGCAATCATGGTAGGTATCCAGGGTTGGGTCGCCGATATCACCGGCAGCTACCTCACCTCTTACTGGGTACCCCTGCTCTGCGCCGTATACATCCTGTACTACGCCCTTATCGGCAGCAAGAACGTGAATACTGATATTCCCGTGGAATAAAAGACCTACCCCGACCCTCCCTTAAAGGAGGGGGGAAGGGTTTCTTTAAGAAGTAATTTCAATAATAATATTAACACAACACCCAAACCCCTAAGCGGTGTTCCTTCCCTTTAAGGGGAGGTCAGGAGGGGTCTATTTATGAAACTAACAATCGAAGATGTTCGGAGTCGCTTCATCAAGCACTTCGACGGAAGCACAGGAAACGTGTATGCCTCTCCAGGCCGTATCAACCTTATCGGTGAGCACACCGACTACAACAACGGTTACGTATTCCCCGGAGCCGTTGAGCAGGGCATGATTGCCGAGCTGAAGGCCAATGGCACCCGCAATGTCCGCGCCTACAGTATCGACCTGAAAGACAAGGTGGAGTTCTCGCTTGACGACGAGAAGGGACCAAAGGCTACATGGGCACGCTACATCTACGGCGTATGCCGCGAGATGATGGCGCTGGGCGTTCCCGTACAGGGCTTCAACACAGCCTTTGCTGGCGACGTTCCCCTTGGTGCCGGCATGAGCTCAAGCGCAGCCTTGGAGAGCACCTTTGCCTTTGCCCTGAACGACATGTTCGGTGATAACAAGATTGACCGAATGGAACTGGCCAAGGTTGGTCAGCGCACCGAACACAAGTACATCGGCTGCAACTGTGGTATCATGGATCAGGCTATATCCTGCTTGGGCAAAGCTGGCCACCTGATGCGTATGGATTGCCGTTCAGGCGAGATTGCATACTTCCCCTGGGAGCCCAAGGGCTACAAACTGATGCTGGTGAACAGTTGCGTTAAGCACGAGCTGGCAGGCTCTCCCTACAACGAGCGCCGTCTGCAGTGCGAACACGTGGCTGAAATCATCAAGAAGCACCACCCCGAGGTAGATACCCTGCGCGATGCCAACATGCAGATGCTCGATGAGGTGAAGGGCGAAATCACCGAGGTTGAGTACAAGCGCGCCCGCTACGTCATCGGTGAGATTGACCGCGTGCTGGCAGTCTGCGATGCTCTGGAGAAGGGCGACTACGAGCTGGTAGGCCAGAAGATGTACGAGACCCACTACGGCCTCTCCAAGGAGTATGAGGTATCGTGCGAGGAGCTCGACTTCCTGAACGACGTTGCCAAGGAAGAGGGCGTCACCGGCTCACGCATCATGGGCGGCGGCTTCGGCGGTTGCACTATCAACCTCGTAGCCGAGGAGATGTACGACCACTTCAAGGAAGTCGTTCAGCAGCGCTTCTTCGAGAAGTACGGCAAGAAGCCCATCGTCATCGACGTAGTCATCGGCGACGGTGCCCGTCGTCTGCTCTAATAAACAGATAGCCAACAAACGAGAATCCGCGGCCCTCACATCGAGAGTCACGGATTTCTTTTTTTGTATCCTCTTCTTGTATTAATGGATAAAATAATATTCATATATACAAATATTTACACAATTTCGTTTCACTCTTTCCTTTAATATCATCACAGGCACACAATCCCCATGCTGAAAAAGCCCATTCCCTCCGTCGAAAGATTAGTAATCCTACAGCCAAAGGATTACTATTCCTACAGCCAGAGGAACGGGTGCCTGGGCGCAAGGGGATGCGATGAGGGCGGCGAGGGAAATCACCATTTCCAGCAGCGAAGAGATGCGAGCGCCCACACGACATGGGATTAGGGGACAAAGGGACAGGGGGACAGCCTTTCCGCGCGTATGCTGCACACAAGAAGGATAGTCATATCTTATTATTAGATAATTTATATATTATATATAATATATAACTATAATATATATATAACTACAAACTTTATAGACAGCAATAGCGTGCATACCCAAGGAAAATCGCTGTCCCCTTGTCCCCTTGTCCCCCTGTCCCCTCCCCTGTCCTTTGTCACATATCTTTCGCCTTTGCTGTTCCAAAATTTGGCATTTCGCTCACTTATTCGTATCTTTGCTGTGCAGAATGCAGATTATTAATAACAAATATGGCCAAAGAAGACATTGTTAAGACATGGGAGCAGTAAAACGATTCTTCACGAACGAGCATATCATGCTGGTGTTGGTGTTTATCAACACGGGCATTATTTTCATCAGTGGCTTTGTTCCGAATCAATGGGGAGCCCTGCTATATATCGATAGTACATTCACCCTGCTGTTCCTCATCGAAGCTATTGTGAAAATCCATGCATGGGGTTTTGCCAAATACTGGTCCGATGGATGGAACAGATTCGACTTTTTACTCGTTCTGCTGGCTCTACCCTCCTGCGTCAATGTCCTCGGATTAGAATTGCCCGGCACGAGCATACTGCTGTCACTGAGGACGCTGCGTGCCTTCAAGTCATTCCGCATGCTGAGGTTTGTTCCCAATATCGACAACCTGTTCAAAGGTCTGAAGACGGCATTCAGTTCCTCGTATATCGTAGTTATCGGGTTGTTTGTCTTCTTGTTGGTATTCAGCATCGTTACAACCTTCCTCTTTGGCCATGCTGCGCCAAAACACTTTGGGAATCCAGCAATCAGCGTGTATTCCATCTTCCGCCTGTTCACCATTGAGGGGTGGTACGAAATGCCTGAAGCTATTGCCGAAAACAGCGGAACGGCAATGGCCGTCTTCGCACGGATATACTTCTCAATCCTGCTTTTCCTGGGTGGAATCATTGGCATGAGCCTCATCAACAGTATTTTCGTGGATGCCATGGTGTCTGACAACAATGACGAAGTTCTCGAAAAGCTAACCCAACTGGAAAGAAAGCTCGACAGGATAGAGCAAAGCCAGGCCCACAACGACAAACCCACATCCTAATTAGGGATTTTTTAGTATCTTTGCGTTACCATTCCACGTTTTCCGCATATAATTAATGTAAATGTAACGCCAAAGGTATGACGGAGCAAGAGTTCAACGACATTGTCACACAGCAGAGCCCCCGTTTGATGAAGATTGCCATGAGCTATCTGAAGAACGAGGAGGAAGCTGCCGATGCCGTGCAGGAAACGCTGGTCAACCTATGGCTGTTCCGAAGTCGGATAGACAAGGAGCGCGACCTCTCGGCCCTGCTCTCGACAATTATAAAGAATGTTTGCCGAATGTATCTGCGGAAGGAGAAAAGAATCATGGAACAACTAACCGTATCTGTAGCGGAAACCGGAAATCCCCATCAGGACATGGAGGCACGCGAAAGGGCCGAAGCCGTCCGCAAGGCCATGAGACGCCTATCCACACCACACCAGAATGTTCTGCAGATGCACTACGCCGCCAACCTGTCCATCCAACAAATTGCCAACATACGAAACACCACGACCAGTGCCGTCAAGCAAATGCTCCTGAGAGCCCGACAGGCACTAAGGTCGGAAATAGAAAGGAGGAACCCATGAAACAGCCCCCAATGACCGAAGACCAACTCACCGAGGCCCTGCGCTCGCTACGTCCCGACACCTCGGAAGAAGCATTCAAGCAATTGACATGCAGCGACCAGCCTTCTAACATTTGGCACCGAACCTGGTGGTATGCAGCAGCTGCAATGATAGCCTTGGTCTTAGTGTTTGCATGGTCTTGGAACATTGGTAACAGAATTGAAACACCAAGTGAAGCACAGACTATTGACGAGAATCTGACACAATTGGTAAACCGCTCTGTTGCTGCACAAGACAAAGCATACGAACAACGCACCATGACCAGCAAAATAGTAAATGAGCATTTGTTAACTATCGAGCCTTAAAACAAGAAAGACATGAAACAAAGAGTCTTACCATTATTAATACTGGCAATCAGTTTGCTTTTGCCATCTGCAGCAAATGCACAGTGTCCTCTGTTCCGTGTGAAGCCATTGCTTGAGCAACATTGTCCACAATTCACCACTGATACGACTTCGTTACACGCTCGTCTTCGTAGTGAAAACGGCAGGGAATACACCGTCAACTATCGGGCTCTACGAATGGAAGCTCCACGTCGGTTGGTTCCTGCGCATATAGTCAGGCAACTGCAATCGCAAGTGGCAGCAAGTATGAAACAAGCACGAAGAGCCAATCACTACGAAGTGCACGAAGAGGGACGTGATACCATAAGCTACACACTGTCTTACGGAAACATACGCACACTATTGCAATCGTCAAGCATCGAGCGGAAAGATACGATATGGAGCACTTCGTTAGTGCTTACCGCTGATTCCATCCACTTCTTAACACTATCGACATGGGGAGCACGTATAAAAAAGTGATATTGAGCTTGATGCTGTGTATCGTTGCAAACACCATACAGGCACAGTATGAGGACTTCTTCATCTCAAAGCCCGACACGTTGAGCCATGAAGCCGTACCCACGACCCTGGAAGGATGGGCACGCCGGCTGAACACCTTCGGTCACTACGTTCCCCAGGAGAAAGTGTACGTACACATGGACAACACCTGCTACTTCCTGGGCGACACCATCTGGTATGCCGTCTATTCAAGACGCACCGATTGCGACATCCCAAGCCGCATCAGCCGCGTAATGTACGTGGAACTTTTCAACCAAGACGGCTACCTTGTGGAACGACAAATACTGGAGATGAAAGACGGGCATGGCAATGGCTGTTTCGCCCTGCCCGACACGCTCTATGCCGGATTCTACGAACTAAGGGCCTACACCCGCTGGCAACTCAACTGGGGACAGTATGAGCACGACCACACGTTGGCTGAGGAGGAACTTTTCTATACGCTGGCAATGGCCAAGGAGTACTTTCGTGACTACGATAAGCTCTACTCGCGTGTCTTCCCAGTTTACGACAAGCCCGATTCGGCAGGATTATACGTCCACGACATGACCCTGCGTCCCCTGCGTCGCTACTTCAAGGACGAGCTGCCACCGCCACGTTTCCACCTGTCGCTCTACCCCGAGGGCGGTACACTGGTAGCCGACGCTCCCTGCCGGCTGGCCTTCGAGGTGAGCAACGAACAGGGCGAAACGGCCAACGGACGATGCTGTATTGTGGACGAAAAAGGCCACGAAGTGGCAACGGCCCGTGTGGTGAGTCGCGGCAGAGGACTACTCCACTTCACACCTAAACCCGACCAGCAGTATCGCGCCCTTTTCTACACCGACTCCGTTTCTTCCAAGGGAGATACCATCATGGTGAGTGCAAAGCTGGACCAGATACCGACCGAAGGTATATCCACCATACTGAACATGACAGGCGAAGAGGTAACGCTGGAGGTGAATGCGCGTGGGGCATTGGCTGAATGCCAGTTTGGCTACACCATCATGCACGAAGGCATCATGGAGGAATTCGGTCTGCTTCAGGGACGTCATTCCATCGTCACCATTCCGCGCAGCGCACTGAATTGCGGTGTGAATCAGATGACACTCTTCGATGCCCAAGGCCGAGTTTATGCCGACCGTCTGTTCTTTGTCTCTGAGCCAGAGCTGACGAAACCGAACATCAAGGTAAGCGGCACGAAAGCACAATACGAACCTTACGAGGAAATAAGCCTCGACATATCGTACGTAGGAAAATCCGCCATGCCCAAATCCTGCATAAGCATGGCCGTGCGCGACGCCACGTTCTCAGACAACCTCTACGACAATGCCACGATACAGGTGGAAATGCTGTTGTCGTCGGAGATTAAAGGCTTTGTGCCCAATCCCGGTTGGTATTTCGAGCGTGACGATGAAGAACACCGTCAGGCACTCGACCTGCTCATGCTGACACAAGGATGGCGCCGCTTTGACTGGCGCGAGATGGCCACACCTGGCGACTTTGTCCTCACCCATCCCAACGAGTACAGCCAGATACTGGAAGGCAGTGTACACCGTTACCAAAGCTATGACGAAACCAATTTCTTTAGCGCTGAGCAAATGGCAGAAAAGCTCTTCGACCAAGGCCTCAGCACCGAGGAGATAGCCGAGGAACTGAAACGGGAATACGGACAGGGTGTGAACCTGGACTTCCTAAAGTCAGAGACGTGGAGCGACCGCTGGTCCAACACGTATCGGGACAACAGACTGCGCATAGGCGACCCTTGGGTAATGCCAGGCGGACGACGGGCTCACATGCCCATGGCGCGCACGGAAGACGGAGGATATACATCAACAACCAACCGTAACGACTATGCCTCGCAACGGCAATACAATGGCGGTGTAGAGACACCACAGACTCGGCAAAAGAGCGACCGTCCCTCGTGGCAGCGCATCATCTCCAACAAATCGAAATGGAAACACGAACCCTTGGTACGTGCCGAGTTCCTGAAACCAGGCTGCAAGCCCATCGTGGGAGAAACCATTACCGAGGAAGGGCTGTTCAACATCACCATGCCCGACATAGACGGTTACTGCCTGATGTTCTTGGGTGCATCGGATTCAGCAAAGGTAAGCAAGAAGGCAGCAAAGCAAAAGGGGCGGATGAATGGATACAAGATTGCAAAGAGAGGCGACACCTCGCAACTGACCCTGCAGCAACCCGATGACGAATATGGCGCCGTGGCAAACTATTATCCAGACTATTACGTGCGATTGCTTTTCCCTTATCCACGTTTCGTGAAGCCCTACAGCTGGTACCAGTGTCACTTGGCCCCGCTGTCCGACGAAAAGCTACGGCACCAACTCTCTGCCGGCTTTGCCATCGACGAGAACATGCGCGAGGTAGTGATCCGTTCGCGCCACGGTGGTCTGCGCCGCTTCGACGCCTCAAAGCCCGCCTTCGTACTCGATGCCTACGAAGCCTTCAACGCTACAGTGGATGCCGGATTCAACTATGGACGCATGGGTGTCGATTTTCCGTTCAACCTGGCACATACCTACATCAGCGATATGAACATGTATCGTCACTACGACGTAGAGGTACGCTACGACTCAATACACTCCACCCGCAACCGCAGCGCCTACACAACACATCAGTATTATCTGCTGTCGAACCTCGACAAGGTGTATATCTACACCGACTACTCACCCCGTCAGGAAGGCAGCCAGCGTTATCGACAGGCTGACCAGCCCAACGTGGAGATTAGTCTGATAAAGCTTCCTGACAACCAAAAGCGATACAATTACGTCAACCGCCGCTACGTGATACAGGGCTTCAACTATCCCAGCGAATACTATCACGTTGACTACTCCCAACGCCGACCCACACCTGAAGACACACCAGACTATCGCCGTACCCTGTACTGGAACCCACAGTTACAACTCGACCACGACGGGCAGGCACACATCAAGTTCTATAATAACGCCCGCCACACCATCATCGAAACCTCTGTGGCCGGACAAGCCAAGGATGGCAGCCTTTTACATTGATTCATCTTTTGTTAGCAACAAGCACGTGCTCCCCTCGTCGCCTGCGATAGGTCGCGAGGGGCTTTTCGTATGAAATACAACTACATATCCTTGTCCTTTAAAACAGTATTTGTAAAAAAAGTGGGAAGGGAGGCGCGGACTTTCATTTTTTTTTGTTAAATTTGCTACGATAATGTGCATTTATCATTAACTTAACTATAAGAAAACATGAAAACTATCTTGAAAAATGTGCTTATGGGCTTGTCTACAGCAGCCATGCTGGCAGCTTGCACCCCGCAGAATGCAAAGGAGGCCCAGTTGACGGCCTCGGGACTGAACCCCGCAGACTTTGAAATGACCATTGACAGCATGGAGACCAAGCTCTACACGCTGAGAAACAACAACGGCATGGAGGTGTGCATCACCAACTTCGGCGGTCGCGTGGTAAGCATCATGGTTCCCGACAAGAACGGTGAGATGAGGGACGTGGTACTGGGCTTCGACAACGTAGCTACGTTTGCCGACCGCGAGAATCATCCCAGCGACTTCGGTGCATCCATCGGACGCTATGCCAACCGCATTGCACAAGGCAAGATTACTGTTGACGGGAAGGAAATCCAACTGCCTCAGAACAACTTCGGACACTGCCTGCACGGAGGTCCCACAGGTTGGCAGTACAAGGTGTACGAATTGGCGGATGATGCAGGTTGCTGCATAACGCTGAAACTTGTGAGTCCCGATGGCGACAACAACTTCCCCGGCACGGTGACAGCCTACACTACCTATCGTCTGAACGATGACAACGTACTGGACATCCAGTACACGGCTACAACCGATGCCCCCACTGTCATCAACATGACCAACCACAGCTACTTCAATCTGAACGGCGACCCAACACAGCCCATCACCAACCACGAGCTGTACGTGAATGCCGACACCTACACTCCAGTGGACAGCACCTTCATGACCACGGGTGAGATTGCTCCCGTAGAGGGCACGCCCATGGACTTCCGCACGGCTCACTCCGTAGGTCAGGACATCAAGAACTTCGACTTCGAGCAAATCAAGAACGGCAACGGCTTCGACCACAACTGGTGTCTGAACACCAAGGGCGATGACAGCCAAGTGGCAGCCAGCATCTACAGCCCCGAGACGGGCATCCTGATGGAGGTCTTCACCGACGAGCCCGGCATACAGGTGTACAGCGGCAATTTCCTCGACGGCTCTGCCGTGGGCAAGAAGGGCATCACCTACAACCAGCACGCTGCCATCTGCCTGGAGACTCAGAAGTACCCCGACACCCCCAACAAGAGCAACCTCGAAGGCTGGCCCAGCGCCACGCTGAACCCCGGCGAGACATACACGAGCCATTGCGCCTACAAATTTAGTGTGAAATGAGCCAGGCAGACAAGGGAAGCAAGGGCTATCTGATTTGCATCGTCATGGTTGCGGTGCTGGGCGGATTGCTCTTCGGATACGACACAGCGGTAATCTCGGGTGCCGAGAAGGGGCTGCAAGCCTTCTTTATGGAAGCCAAGGATTTCGCATACACCGACACATGGCACGGGTTCACCTCGGCCAGCGCACTGATAGGCTGCATCATAGGTTCGGCACTATCGGGTTTCCTCGCCACGAATCTCGGACGCAAGCGCTCGCTCATCGTAGCAGGCCTACTGTTCTTCGTGTCGGCACTCGGAAGCATGGAGCCAGAGTTCCTGTTCTTTGAGCACGGCACTCCCACCTTCTCCCTGCTCATCATGTTCAACATCTATCGCGTCATAGGCGGCATCGGCGTAGGTCTGGCCTCTGCCATCTGCCCCATGTACATCGGCGAGGTGGCTCCCTCAAATATAAGAGGTATGTTGGTGAGCTGGAACCAGTTTGCCATCATCTTCGGCCAGTTGGTGGTGTACTTCGTGAACTTCTTCATTCTGGGCGACCACATACAGCCGCTCGTCGAGGAGATGGGAAAAGGCATCGCTGCCATCAACCCCGCAGCACAGTGGACCGTGACAACTGGCTGGCGCTACATGTTCGGAAGCGAGGCCGTGCCCGCAGGACTCTTCGCCCTGCTCATCTGCTTTGTGCCTGAGACTCCACGTTACCTCGTCTCTATCGGACGCGATGACGTGGCAGAGCGCATCCTTTCGAAGATTAACGGCATGAGCAAAGCTCAGCAAATCCTGCAGGACATCAAGGATACCATGGTGGTGAAGACCGAGAAGCTGATGACCTACGGTGCCATGTGCATCTTCGTAGGCATCATGCTCAGCGTGTTCCAGCAGGCCGTGGGCATCAACGCCGTGCTCTATTATGCCCCCCGAATCTTCGGCGATATGGGCATGGACGACCCAATGATGCTAACCGTATTCATGGGCGTCATCAACATCCTCTTCACTCTCGTAGCCATCTTCACAGTAGAGAAGTGGGGGCGCAAGCCGCTGCTCATCTCAGGTTCGCTGGGTATGGCAATCGGAGCCATCGGTGTTGCCATAACATTCGGACATGAAGGTATGGGTATGCTTACCGCAGCCAGTCTGCTCATCTACAGTGCCTCGTTCATGTTCTCGTGGGGCCCAATCACATGGGTGCTCATCGCCGAGATATTCCCCAACACCATCCGTGGCGGTGCCGTGGCAATTGCCGTTGCCTTCCAGTGGATATTCAACTTCATCGTATCCTCATCGTTCGTGCCCATGTTCAACATGCACCTTACCGAAGGTGATGACTTCGGCCACTGGTTCACCTACGGTCTCTACGGCATCATCTGCCTGCTGGCAGCCCTCTTCGTATGGAAGCTCGTCCCCGAAACCAAGGGCAAGACGCTGGAAGACATGACAAAACTGTGGAAAGTAAAAAGTAAATAATAATAAATACATTAATTCAATCTAAAACACTATGAATTGGAGTTCAACTGAATTCATCTGGCTCGACTGGGCGGTACTCGCCATCGGCCTGTTTGGCGTAGTATGGGCTGTGTACCATTCCATCGTCAAGGACAAGAAAGCCCAGAAGGGCGAGGACTCAAGCGCCTACCTATTTGGTAAGGGCGAACCCTGGTATGTAATCGGTATGGCCATCTTTGCCGCCAACATCGGCTCCGAGCACCTTGTAGGCTTGGCCGGCACTGGCGCCAAGAGCGGCGTAGGTATGGCACACTGGGAGATGCAGGGCTGGATGATTCTCATCCTCGGCTGGCTGTTCGTTCCCTTCTATCAACTGTTGATTAACAAGATGGGCAAGATTATCACCATGCCCGACTTCCTGAAGTTCCGCTACACAAAGCGCACAGGTTACTGGCTGTCGGTCATCACGCTGGTGGCTTACATTCTGACCAAGGTCAGCGTGACAGCCCTGACAGGTGGTATCTTCTTCAAATATCTCTGGGGCCTGAACTTCTGGTACGGAGCCATCGGTCTGATTCTCATCACCGCTGTGTTCACCGTATTCGGTGGCATGAAGGGTGTAATGACCCTCTCCTCTATCCAGACCCCCATCCTCATCATCGGTTCCTTCCTCGTGCTGTTCCTGGGTCTTGCCACTCTGGGCGGCGGCAGCATTGCTGAAGGATGGACCAGCATGATGGACTATTGCAGCCAACTCAACAACGGATATGGCACCACCCACATGTTCCACTGGGAAGAAGGTGACTCCATGTATAAGGAATATCCAGGCTTTGTGGTATTCCTCGGCGCCTGCATCATCGGCTTCTGGTACTGGTGTACCGACCAGCACATCGTTCAACGTGTACTGGGTCAGGTTCCTGGCGAAGACAATGCCGAAGTAATGAAGCGCGCACGTCGCGGCACCATCGCTGCAGGTTTCTTCAAGGTGCTCCCCTGCTTCATGTTCCTCATCCCTGGCATGATTGCTGCCGCTCTGGCCGAGAAGGGTGCCTTCCAGATGGAAGAGACCGATGCCGCCTTTGCCATCATGGTACAGCAGGTTCTGCCCGCAGGTATAAAGGGTATCGTCACCATCGGCTTTATCTGTGCTCTGGTAGCCTCTCTGGCAGCCTTCTTCAACAGCTGCGCTACCCTCTTTGTTGAGGACTTCTACAAGCCCTTGAAACAGGGTCTGAGCGAAGCTCACTATGTAATGACTGGCCGTATTGCCACCGTTGTTGTCGTCATCCTTGGCTTCGCATGGCTGCCTATCATGATGGGTATGGACACCCTGTACAACTACCTTCAGGGCATCCAGTCGCTGCTGGCTCCCGCCATGGCCGTTGTATTCGCCTGCGGTATCCTCAGCAAGAGAGTTACCCCCAAGGCTGGTGAGTACACCATGATTGTAGGCTTCCTCATCGGTATGCTGCGCCTCATCACCAACGTCTTCACCGATACTGGCCGTGCCGTGATGGAAGGTGCATTCTGGGAGAACACCACATGGTTCTGGCAGACCAACTGGCTCGTATTCGAGTGTTGGCTGCTGGTGTTCCTGCTCTTGTTCATCTATTTCGTTTCCTTCTTCACACCTGCTCCCAGCCGCGAACAGATTGATGCCATCACCTTCACCAGCGACTTCAAGAAGAGCATCAAGGAGAGCTGGGGTGCATTCGACATCATCGGCACCCTCGTAGTCATCGGCCTCTGCGCCACATTCTATTGGTATTTCTGGTAAGAATAAATAAAGTAAAAAGTAATAAGTAAAAATTAAAAAGTAAAAGATGCCCTTGCATATAGACAATCTGGTTGCAGACAAGTCGTATGACTTTGCCAATCGCATTGTCAAGGCATACAGATACCTCAAATACGAGAAAGAGGAATATATTCTGTCAAAGCAATTGGTACGAAGCGGAACGGCAATAAGGGCATTAATTGGCGAAGCAAAATTTGCACAAAGCAAAAAAGACTTTATTAATAAGAATTACATTGCACTGAAAGAAGCAAATGAAAGCGTCTATTGGTTACATCTATTATATGATAACGAATATCTTGATGAAAAAACGTTCCAATCAATACTAAAGGATGCACAAGAGATTGTAGCACTATTAGTAACGATTGTAAAGAACGCCAAAGAAAATAAAGACGATTCAACGCGATAGCCCTTTTACATTTTAATTCTTACTTTTTAATTTAGCCATATTATGTTAGAAGAACTGAAACAAAAAGTATTCAAGGCCAACCTTGACTTGGTAAAGCAAGGTCTGGTTATATTCACATGGGGTAACGTCTCAGGTATCGACCGCGAAAAGGGATTGGTTGTTATCAAGCCCAGCGGTGTCAGCTACGACGAGATGAAGGCCTCGGATATGGTTGTCGTTGACTTGGAAAGCGGAAAGGTTGTCGAAGGCGACCTCAACCCATCGAGCGATACCCCAACACACCTTGTTCTGTACAAGGCATTCCCCAACATTCAGGGTGTGGTTCACACTCACTCCACTTATGCCACGGCATTCGCACAGGCTGGTAAGGACATCCCCAATATCGGCACCACACACGCCGACTATTTCTATAAGGATATCCCCTGCACGCGCGATATGACGGAAGCCGAAGTGAAGGGTCAGTACGAGTTAGAGACGGGTAACGTCATTGTAGATGAAATACTGAACATCCGTAAGATTAACCCCGACCACACGCCTGCCGTATTGGTTAAGAACCACGGTCCGTTCTCTTGGGGAACCTCTCCCGACAATGCTGTGTACAATGCCAAAGTTATGGAGCAGTGCGCCAAGATGGCTTTCGTAGCCTTCTCGGTTAACCCCGAACTCACGATGAACCCGCTCCTCATTGAGAAGCATTACATGCGCAAGCACGGTCCCAACGCCTATTACGGACAAAAAGGACAAAAACATTAAACCTTAATTACTAACATAGACCCATTGCCCCTGTTTGGTCCTCCCCCTTGGGGGAGTTAGAGGGGGGCCGAATTATGTTCAAAGACTTAGAGATTTGGTGGGTGACTGGTGCACAGTTGCTCTATGGAGGTGACGCAGTCATCGCAGTTGACGCTCACTCGAAGGAAATGGTAGCCGGTCTGAACAACAGCGGCAACATTCCCGTGAAGATTGTCTATAAAGGTACAGCCAATAGCTCGAAGGAAGTAGAGCAGGTAATGCTGGCTGCCAACAACGACGAGAAGTGCGTAGGTATCATCACCTGGATGCACACCTTCTCGCCTGCAAAGATGTGGATTAAAGGTCTGCAGCAGTTGCAGAAGCCCCTCCTCCACTTCCACACACAGTACAATGCCGAGATTCCCTGGGGCGAAATCGACATGGACTTCATGAATTTGAACCAGTCGGCTCACGGCGACATCGAGTTCGGACACATCTGCACCCGCATGCGTATTGCCCGCAAGGTGGTTTGCGGTTATTGGAAGGACGAGAAGGCTCAGAAGCAGATTGCCGTTTGGGCTCGTGTAGCTGCTGGTGTTGCCGATGCTCACAATGTTCGCTGCCTGATGTTCGGTATGAACATGAACAATGTTGCCGTTACCGATGGCGACCGCGTAGAATTCGAGCAGCGCATGGGCTACCATGTTGACTACTACCCCGTTTCTTCTTTGATGGACTACTTCAAAAAGGTTACCGACAAGGAAGCCGACGAACTCGTTGAAGAGTACAAGAAGCTCTACACCATCAAGATTGACGAGAGCGGCGAAGAGGTTTACTGGGAGAAGGTTCACAATGCAGCCAAAGCAGAAATTGCCCTGCGCCGCGTGCTGAAGGACGAGGGTGCTACAGCCTTCACCACTAACTTCGACGACCTGGGCGATGCAGACATCGACGATCCCAACTTCTGTGGTTTCGACCAGATTCCTGGTCTGGCCAGCCAGCGTCTGATGGAAGAGGGTTACGGTTTCGGTGCCGAAGGTGACTGGAAGACCGCCTGCCTCTATCGCACACTTTGGGTTATCCAGCAGGGCATGCCTACCGGTTGCTCATTCCTCGAGGACTACACCCTGAACTTCGCTGGCGACCGCAGTTCTTGCCTGCAGAGCCACATGCTCGAAATCTGCCCGCTGATTGCAACCGACAAACCCAAGCTGGAAGTTCACTTCCTCGGCATCGGTATCCGTAAGCAGCAGACCGCTCGCCTCGTCTTCACCTCAAAGACAGGCCCAGGCATCAAGGCCACCGTTGTTGACCTCGGCAATCGCTTCCGCCTCATTTCTCAGGAGGTTGAGTGCATCGAGCCGAAGCCCATGCCCAACCTGCCTGTAGCATCTGCCCTGTGGATTCCCCAGCCCACATTCGAGATTGGTGCTGCTGCATGGATTCTGGCAGGTGGAACGCACCACAGCGCCTTCTCCTACGACATCAACGAGGAGTACTGGGAAGACTTTGCCGAGATGGTTGGCATCGAGTATGTTAAGATTAACAAGCAGACCAACATCGCCGACTTCAAGCAGACACTTCGCAACAACGAGATGTACTTTATGCTGAACAAGGCTCTCAAGTAATCTGACAGACTACTGACGAAACTGATTTGGAGCATCCGAATACCGGGTGCTCCTTTTTCATGCGGCAAAAGAACATTTGTATAATAGTGTAGGATTTGAATAAAAAATTTTTCGTATCTTTGCAGACCATTAATATACAGATATGGATATCTCAGTAATAGTACCTCTTTACAACGAGGAGGAATCGTTGCCAGAACTGCATGCATGGATTCGTCGCGTGATGCAGGAAAACGGTTTTTCGTATGAAGTGATTTTCGTAAACGACGGCAGCACCGACCATTCGTGGCAGGTGATAGAGGGCTTGCAAAAGGAGTACCCTGAAGTAAAAGGCATAAAGTTCCGTCGCAACTATGGAAAGAGTCCAGCCCTGTTCTGCGGATTCGAGCGGGCAGAAGGAGATGTAGTCATTACGATGGATGCCGACCTTCAGGACTCGCCTGACGAAATACCAGAACTTCGCCGTATGATTGTGGAAGACGGGTATGACCTCGTAAGCGGCTACAAGATGAACCGCAGCAAGGGCGATCCTCTGTCGAAGACAATACCCACAAAGTTGTTCAATGCCACCGCCCGTATGGTAAGCGGCATACATAACCTGCACGATTTTAACTGCGGACTGAAGGCGTATCGTCGCGACGTTGTAAAGAATATCGAGGTGTACGGCGAAATGCACCGCTACATCCCCTACTTGGCAAAGAACGCCGGTTTCAGCAAGATTGGCGAAAAGCCTGTACATCATCAAGCCCGCAAGTTTGGAAAGTCGAAGTTCATGGGTTGGAACCGCTTCGTAAACGGTTATCTTGATTTGCTCTCACTTTGGTTCCTCGACAGCTTCGGACTGAAACCCATGCACGTGTTTGGCTTCATTGGGACGTTGATGTTCATGCTGGGATTTATTGCTGCAGCCGTAGTGGGCGGAAACAAGATTTACTGTCTTGCAACGGGCATTCCAGCACGTCTGGTCACCGAATCGCCCTACTTCTATTTGGCACTTACCATGATGATTCTTGGTACGCAACTCTTCGTGGCAGGCTTTCTGGGTGAACTCATCAGTCGTAACTCGACAGAGCGTAACAGATACCAGATAGAGAAGGAAATCTGAGAAATAGAAGATGAGAAGAGGACTGGAGTTCATAATCGGTCTGGCGCTGTTCCTGTTGGCAGGATGTGAGGGCATTAACTGTTCCATCGAAAACATTGCCAGCCTAAACATCGGATTTTACGAAGGCGTCAATGGGAAGAGTGTTACCGTTTTGGACACGCTGACCGTAACCGCCGTAGGAACCGACTCCGTGCTGTTCAACAGCGGAGTAAGCGTTCAGTCCCTATCACTACCTATGAGCTATTGGCAAGATGCCGATACGCTGAACATAACCTTCCGCGACACACTGAGCACGGATTACACCATTACCCTGCGCATAGAAAAAACGAACCAGCCTCATTACGAATCGCCCGACTGTCCCACCACGATGTTCCATGAAATAAAGAGCCTGACACTGCTGACCGAAAATCCTGTAGTGGATTCGGTGGTTATGGCCAGCCCCATGGTGAATTTCAAGAAACTGGAGAATGTCAAGATTTACCTGCATACTACTCCTTAGCCTCGTTGTAACTTCTTCCGCATTTGGCAAGAGCGACGACAAAGAGGTGATTCCCAAGGCCCCGCTGTTTTGCGGAGTTGCGGTATATGCTGATTTGGCAGGTCCTGTCATGAAGGCCGTAGGCGCAAGGTTCGACCAGATGGAAGTAGGTGCACGTCTGAACTTCCGCGACCATTATTACCCATTGTGCGAACTTGGTATCGGCGAGAGTGACCGCGAAGGCCAAGAGACCGACAACGTATTCCACACACGAGCACCCTATTTCCGTGTAGGGATGGACTACAACTTCAACAAGAAGCACAACGGCAATCGACTGATGGGCGGTCTGCGTTACGGGTTCAGCAGCTTCAAATACGACTTCGAGGATCCCACCTTTACAGACCCTGTGTGGCCGGCATCGCAAGGAACCTTTAAGTTCGACAACCAGCAGGGACGCGCCCAATGGCTGGAATTCTCCTTTGGATGCGAAACAAAGCTGTGGTCGTTCATACGCCTGGGTTGGAACATACGTTTCAAAGCACGCTTACATCAAAAGACCAGCGACTATGGTGAACCATACTACTTACCAGGCTTTGGCAAGAACGGAAGCAGTACCTTTGGCGGCACAATGAACCTTATCTTCGATGTAGGACGCACCAGTAAGAAAACAAATCAAACGTATCCGAATGCACTCATCAAAAAATCTAAGCAATAAACAAACATGGTGGTGGAAAGCACCCTTTCTTTTGGTTCTGATAGCAACCTCCACCTTCATCATACAAAGGCACAAGCCGCACATGGCCCCCTATCAGAAAGACGAGGGCATGGTATTCGGCACCGTATGGCATGCCACCTACCAATGTGACTCGTCGCTTCACAATTCAATCATGGATGTCCTGAATAAGGTCGATGGTTCGCTATCAATGTTCAACCCCTACTCTACTCTGAGTCGAATCAACAAGGGAGAGAGTCTGGAAACAGACAGTATGCTGCGTACCGTATTCACACAAGCCCAACAAATCAGTAAGGCCACGGACGGATGCTTCGACGTAACTGTGGCTCCGCTGGTTAATGCCTGGGGATTTGGTTTCAAGAATGGCGAATTACCCAACCAGATTCAGGTGGATTCCCTTCTGCAATTCGTAGGTTGGGAAGGAGTTTCGTTAGACAGCACTCGATTAGTAAAGCGAGACGAAAGGATGGTGCTTGACTTCAGCGCCATTGCCAAAGGCTTTGGTGTTGACCAAGTGGCAAGTCTCTTTCATCAATACGGCATCCAAAACTACATGATTGAAATAGGAGGTGAGATTGTCGTTCGCGGCAATAACCCAAAGGGCGAAAAGTGGAACATCGGAGTAAATAAGCCCGTTGAAGATAACGAAAACCGGAACAATGAGCTGCAAACCACTTTGCAACTGACCAATTGTGCAATGGCAACAAGTGGGAACTATCGAAACTTCTACATCAGCGAAGACGGACGCAAGCTAGCACATACCATAGACCCCAAGACTGGATTCCCCGTTCAACACAGCATTCTGTCAAGCACAGTAATTGCGCCAACCTGCTCTATGGCAGATGCCTTTGCCACTGCCTTCATGGTGATGGGACTGGACAAAGCAAAGGAGGTATTGAAGGAACACCCCGAGCTAAAAGCTTACTTCATATACAGCAATAAGGACGGAGGTTACGAAACTTGGCAGTCGCCTAATCTGGCAGAATAACCGACACAAGCAATGGAACAGCATAATCCTTTTCTAAACAAGAAATTCGGAACACCACTTGAGAGCGTGCCTTTCGACAAGATACAATTCGAGCATTATGAAGAAGCTATGCTCGAAGGAATGAAACGCGATGATGCCGACATCGAACGCATTACCAACAATCCCGAAGAGCCAACCTTCGAGAATACCATTATTCCCAAAGGCGACCGCACATTGACCCGCGTATCGAATGTGTTCTTTAATCTCATAAGTGCGAACACCAATGACGATATGGACGCACTGGCCCAGAAGATGTCGCCCATCCTTACAGAGCACAGCAACAAAATCATGCTGAACGAGGCTTTGTGGAAACGCGTAAAAGCCGTTCACGACAAGCATCGTGAGCTTACCACCGAGGAAAGTACCTTGTTGGACAACATGTACCAATCGTTCGTAAGGCACGGTGCATTGCTCTCCGACGAAAAGAAGAAAGAGTTTGCCATGTTACAGATGGAACTGAGCCAGATTACCTTGCAGTTCCAGCAGAACATGCTACGCGAGACAAATGCCTTCGAACTGCACATCACGAATGAAAAAGAACTGAGCGGACTGCCTGATAGTCAGATTGAGGCAGCAGCACACGCCGCACAAACTGCAGGCAAGGAAGGATGGCTCTTCACATTGCACGCCCCCAGCTATGGACCTTTTATGACCTATGCCGATTCTGCTGAGCTCAGGCAGAAGATGTATATGGCACACATGACCATCTGTACGCACGAAGGCGAATGCAACAACCTGAAACTGATTCCACGCATAGTCAACCTACGTCGCAAGCTGGCAAACATACTTGGCTACAAGACCTTTGCCGACTTCATTGTCGAGAAGCGTTGTGCCGAGAGCATCGACCGCATCAATAAACTGCTCAACGACTTACGTGAGGCTTATCTGCCCACAGCCCAGAAGGAGGTGGAGGAGATTACCACTTTGGCACGCGAAACAGAAGGTCCAGACTATGAACTGAAACCTTGGGACTTCGCCTACTACAGCCACAAGTTGAAAATGCAACGCTATAACATCGATAGCGAGATGTTGCGTCCCTACTTCGAACTCTCTCAAGTGAAGAAGGGCGTATTCGGACTGGCTACCCGTCTCTATGGCATCACCTTCAACAAACGGGAGGACATTGCCGTCTATCACCCCGATGTGGAGGCATGGGAGGTAAAAGACAAAGACGGCAGCTACCTGGGTCTGCTTTATACCGACTTCCATCCCAGAAGCTCGAAGCAAAGCGGAGCTTGGATGACGACATTCAAAGAGCAATGGATTGATGAGGAAGAGGGAGGTGACAGCCGTCCGCACGCATCGGTCTGCATGAACTTCACAAAGCCCACAGATACAAAGCCAGCCTTGCTGACACTGGGCGAGGTCGAGACCTTTCTCCACGAATTCGGCCACTCGTTACACGCCCTTTTCTCAAAAGTCAGATTTGAGAGTCTTTCATGCACCAATGTCTATTGGGACTTTGTTGAGCTGCCCAGCCAGTTCATGGAGAATTACGTGACGGAACCTGAATTCCTCAACACCTTCGCCCGTCACTATCAAACGGGGGAACCCATACCCCAAGAACTCATCAACCGCATCATCTTAAGTAAGAACTTCATGGCCGGCTATTCCTGTGTACGACAGGTGGGACTCGCCCTGCTGGATATGGCATATTATACACTACAGGACGACTTCGAGGGCGACGTTATGAAGTTCGAGGAAGAGGCTTGGAAAAGCTGCCAACTGCTCCCAAGAATTGAAGGGACCTGCATGAGCGCCCAGTTCGGGCATATCATGAGCGGAGGCTATGCTGCCGGTTACTACAGCTACAAGTGGGCAGAGGTTTTGGATGCTGATGCATTTGCAGCCTTTAAGGAAGAAGGTATTTTCAATACGGAAACCGCCAATCGATTCCGCAACGAGGTCTTGTCGCGAGGAGCCAGCGAGCCACCCATGACGCTCTACCGTCGATTCCGGGGTGGCGAACCCACTATCGAGGCACTTCTCCGACGCAATGGCATACGAAAATAAAATGAATATGGACAAGAAACAGGAAGATCTGGATCTGCGTTATCTGCGCATGGCTCAAATATGGTCCGAGAACAGCTACTGCACTCGCCGACAGGTGGGAGCACTCATCGTCAAGGACAAAATGATTATCAGCGACGGCTACAACGGTACGCCATCAGGCTTCGAGAATGTATGTGAAGACGAGAACAACGTGACGAAGCCATACGTATTGCATGCCGAAGCAAATGCCATCACCAAGATTGCACGTTCGAACAATAACAGCGACGGAGCTACACTCTACGTCACCGATGCACCCTGCATTGAATGCGCCAAGCTCATCATTCAGGCAGGTATCAAACGAGTCATCTATGCCAGGGAATACCGTCTGACGGAAGGAATAGACCTGTTACGCAGAGCCGGTATCGAAGTCAAACTACTCTCAACCACCCAATCATGAACACCAACAAATCGCGCCTCACCCCGTTACTGATAGCCATAAGCCTGATTGGCGGCATCGTCATCGGTACTTTCTATGCCAACCACTTTTCTGGTAATCGGCTGAGCATCATCAACACGGGTAGCAACAAGATAAACTACCTGCTGCAGATGATTGACAACCAATATGTCGATACGGTAGATATGAACTCACTCGTAGAGCAGTCCATGCCCAAGATACTTTCCGAGCTCGACCCACACTCGTCTTACATCTCGCAAGACGATGCAGAAGAGGCAAACGAAGATCTCAAGGGCAGTTTCTCAGGTATTGGCATTTCATTCAATATGCCCAACGATACTATCTGTGTGATGACTGCCATAGAGGGAGGTCCCGCAGAGAAGGCAGGAATACAAGCTGGCGACCGTATCACGCGAGCCGACACCGTCAACCTCGTAGGTATGGACCAGCACGAGTGCATGAAATACTTGAAAGGCGAGAAAGGAACCGTCGTCAAGCTTGAAATCCACCGCAGGGGACGTCCGAAACCATTATATATAAAAGTGGTACGTGGCGACATTCCCGTCAAGAGCATCGATGCGGCCTACCTGATAAACGACAATACCGGCTACATCCGCGTAAAGAGTTTTGGCGAACAGACCTATGCTGAATTCATGATAGCTATGGCTCAACTGAACGTGGAAGGCATGAAGAACCTGATTGTGGACCTAAGAGGAAACAGAGGCGGATACATGCACATCGCTATTCAGATGGCAAACGAGTTCCTGCCAGCCGACCAGCTTATCGTCTACACGGAAGGACGCAAATCGCCCAGGGAAGACTATCGCAGCGATGGGCACGGTTCGTTCCCCAAACTGCCGATTGTCGTTCTGATTGACGAAGGCTCGGCCAGCAGCAGCGAAATCTTTGCGGGAGCCATTCAAGACAACGACCGAGGCACCATCATCGGACGGCGTTCCTTCGGAAAGGGACTTGTGCAGCAACCTATGGAATTCAAGGACGGAAGCGTGGTTCGACTAACGGTTGCCCGATACTACACTCCTGCTGGACGTTGCATCCAGAAACCTTATGTTCCCGGCCACGATGAGGATTACGAGAACGAACTCATTGCACGCTACGAACGAGGTGAATACTTCACCGAGGACAGCATACACCAAACAGGCGAAGCCTACAAGACGCGAATCGGCAGGACTGTATATGGAGGTGGTGGCATTACGCCCGACATCTTCGTTCCTGAAGACACCAGCGAAGTTACATCGTATTATAAGGAAGCAGCCTTCAATGGACACATCCGCCAGTTTGCCTTCGACTATACCGACACGAATCGTCCCACCCTGAAGAAGTATGACGACATCAAGGAGCTGAAGAACTATTTAGCGAAGCAAAACCTGCTGGAGAAGTTCGCCTCCTATGCCGAGGGACAAGGCCTGCGTCGTCGGAATCTGATGCTTTACCGCAGTCGTCGGCTGTTTGACCGTGCCATCTTAGGCAGCATCATCTACGAGGCTCGCAACATGAGCGACTACATCAAGTTCATAAACGAGGAAGACAAGGTGGTGAATCAAGCCATCGAACTTATCGAAAAGGGCGAGACATACCCCAAGAGGAATACGAAGAAAGGATAATAAGGTTCAGAAGGAAGGGATGTGAGGTTTACTTCATCACCTCGATGATGGTCCTGATACCCTTGATTTTCTGTCCACGCAAACGGACAAGGGTCTCGCTCATGCGTTTCCGGTTGATGGCGACATAGCTGTGATGGTCGCGTACGTCGATGCGACCCACATCATCCTTTGACAATCCGCCTACCTTCATCAAGAAGCCGGCAATATCACCTTTGGAGATTTTATCCTTCTTGCCCTTACCGATGTAGAGTGAGGCCCAGAGCGGAAGAGCAGGAGATGCTGCTGAATGCGTTAGCACATACTCCGAAGCAGCAAGATATTCTGGCACTTGCTCCTCGGGACCAATAATCAGGAAACTTCTGCCCTCGCGGTCCCAACGGGCCGTTCTTCCGTTGCGATGGATGAAAGCCTGTTCGTTGAGGGGAAGATGGTAGTGAATGACATTATCGAGCGCGGGGATATCAAGTCCACGTGCTGCCAAGTCGGTGCTTACCAGTATATTTGTGCTACCTGCAATGAAACGGAACAGTTCACGCTCTCGGTCGCGTTGCTCCATTCCGCCGTGCATCGATGAAAGGACGAATCCCTGTTCCTTCAGGAACTTTGCCACGCGCTCTACACTCTCGCGGAATCCTAAGAATACGATGGAGGTTTCGCTGCCACGTTCCAACAACAAGTCGCGCAACGTCTCAAGTTTATCTTTCAGGGGCGACTTCAGCACCCACTGTTCTATACGTTCCGTCTGCGCCTCCTCCGTGAGGTAGTTCAGTTGCTTATATTCTGGCAGGAAGCGAGTAATCTCGGGGTTATCCGTTGCCGAGAGTAGGACACGCTTCTTTACTTGTGTGAGATGTGCAAAGACCTGTGACATTTCCTCACGAAAACCCAGTTCGAGACACTTGTCAAACTCGTCGATTACAAGCGTCACGATGCTGTCGGACACAATATTGCCTTTGGTCAGATGATCGAGCAATCGTCCGGGAGTGCCCACCACGATTTGAGGCTGTACACCATTCAGCGTCCTGTGTTCTTCCATTGCTGGGCGTCCGCCATACACGGCAACGGCGCGGATATCAGTTCCCGACTGCTTGATGACAGCCACCGTCTGCATGGCCAGCTCACGACTGGGGACAATGACAAGAGCCTGAACTGCGGCATTTTCCGCGTTCAAGCTCTCAAGTAACGGCAACAGGTAAGCCAACGTCTTACCACTGCCTGTAGGGCTTAGCAATACCAGATTGTCCGCCTTTCGGAATGCCAGCACAGTATCCTGCTGCATGGCATTCAGGGCCTCGATACCAAGTTTGCCGAGTTGAATCAAAGTATTTCCAGTTCCTTAAATACCTTCTTCAGTTTCTCCACCGACTCGTCCACCTGGGCATTCGTGTGGTTAGCCATCAGGGCGTAGCGCACGAGGGTATCTTGTGGAGCACATGCAGGAGGAATAACGGGGTTGATGAAGACTCCTTCGTTGAAAGCCATAGCCACAGCCATGAAGGTCTTCTCCGTATCACGCACGTAGAGAGGAATGATGGGGCTCTCTGTGTCGCCAATCTCGAAGCCTTCCTCACGGAAACGCTTCAGGGCGTAGTTCGTAACCTTCCAAAGAGACTCGATGCGTTCGGGCTCCTGCTGAATGATGTGCAGCGCCTCGCGTGCGGCAGCCGTAGCGGCAGGAGTGCAACTTGCGCTGAAGATATAAGTACGTACCGAATGACGTAGCCAGTTGATGATGCTGTGGTCGGCAGCAATGAAACCACCGATTGAGGCAAGAGACTTTGAGAACGTGCCCATGATGAGGTCTACGTCCTTCGTGAGTCCGAAGTGGTCGCACACACCACGTCCCTGACGTCCGAATACGCCAATGCCGTGGGCTTCGTCAACCATGATGGAAGCATTGTACTTCTTCTTCAGCTCAACTATCTCGGGCAGTTTGCAGAGGTCGCCTTCCATTGAGAACACACCGTCAACCACAATCAGCTTGATGGCGTCGGGCTCGCAGCGCTGAAGCTGCTTTTCGAGGTCTGCCATATCATTGTGCTTGAACTTCAGCTGCGTGGCGAATGACAAACGGCGTCCGTCAACGATGGAAGCATGGTCACGGTCGTCGCAGATGACATAGTCGTTCTTGCCGACGAGCTGACTGATGACACCACTGTTTACGGTAAAGCCAGTAGCAAAGCACAGAGCCTCTTCCTTGCCAACGAACTCGGCAAGTTCCTTTTCCAACTGAACGTGGATGTCAAGCGTACCATTGAGGAAGCGACTACCGGCGCATCCGCTGCCATACTGTTGCATAGCGGCACAACCAGCATCGATAACGCGCTGGTCACCCGTCAGGCCGGTATAGGCATTGGAACCAAACATGAGTACACGCTTGCCGCCCATCATCACCTCGGTGCCTTGCTTCCCTTCAATTTCACGAAAATAGGGATAAATCCCTCTTGCCATAAACTCCTGTGGAAGAGTGTAATGTGATAATTTTTCTTGTAATAATCCCATATTATAACTAATATGTATTCTTTCTTAACTTTTTCTTTTCGGAGTGCAAAGATACGAAATAAATGTGAATTGTGCATTGTGCTTTCTAATTTATTTTGTATTTTTGCGTCATAATGAGAAAAAAGCAAGTTCGTTTCATCATCAATCCAATCTCAGGAACGCGAGGTAAGGAAGCCATCGTGAAACTGATTCCAGAGTTTCTCGACTCCGATACGTTCGATGTAGAGATGGTTTATACGGAACGCTCCGGACACGCCGCATTGCTGGCCAGTCAGGCAGCCAAGGATGGCGTGGACGTGGCAGTAGCCGTGGGCGGAGACGGAACGGTGAACGAGGTTGCCCGTTCGCTGGTTCACACCAACACGGCACTGGGCATCATCCCTTGCGGAAGCGGCAATGGTCTGGCCCGTCACCTATATATACCTATTAATCCTGTAGGCGCGTTGAAGATACTGGCACAATGTCAAGTGGAGCGGCTCGACTACGGTCGCATCAACGAACAGCCGTTCTTCTGCACCTGCGGCATAGGTTTCGACGCCTTCATCAGCCAGAAGTTTGCCGAAGCGGGCAAACGTGGCCTCATCACCTATGTGGACAATACCCTGAAGGAAGGTTTGACCTATAAGCCAGAGACGTATAAAATCAGTTTCGACGGTGAGGAGGAGACCCACGAGGCATTCCTTATTGCCTGCGCCAACGCCTCGCAATATGGCAACAACGTGTACATCGCCCCTGCAGCTTCGATGAACGACGGACTGATGGACGTCACCTTGCTCGAACCCTTCAATCTGCTTGAGGCACCCCAGGTCGTGGTGCAGTTACTGAACAAGACTATCGACAAGAATCCCCATGCGCGCACCTTCCAGTGCCGCAGCCTCCATATCCATCGCGAACAGCCGGGTGTGGTTCACTTCGACGGCGACCCCATGCAATGTGGCACGGACATTGACGTGCAGATTATACCACAGGGCATCGATGTCGTAGTGAGCAATGAGGAGCAGCGCCTCATGTCGCCCTTATTCAGCGCATTTAACGACATTCACGACAAAATGCAACAAGAGATGACGCTGCTGCGTATGGACTTCCGCGAACAGGGAGAGCGCATCAAGCGCATCAACACGGAATTGCTCAACAAACTGCGAATATAGCATTCGCCAAAACCTATAACATTTAATCCTAAAAGACATGTACATCATCGGAATTGCAGGAGGAACAGGAAGCGGAAAGACAACGGTCGTCCGTAAAATCGTGGAAGCGTTGCCAGTCGACAAGATTGCCCTTATCCCCCAGGACTCGTACTACAACGATACCACACACCTCACGATGGAAGAGCGCCGTCGCATCAACTTCGACCACCCAGATGCCTTTGACTGGGACCTGCTGACCCGACAAATCGAGGACCTGCGCAATGGGCGAGCCATCGAACAACCCACTTATTCCTACATCGAGAGCAACCGCCAGCCCGAGACGGTACATGTGGAGCCCTGCGAAGTGATAATCCTCGAAGGCATCATGGCCCTGTGGAAGAAGGAGATTCGCGACCTCATGGACCTGAAGATATTCGTTGATGCCGATGCCGACGAACGCCTGATTCGCGTCATTCAGCGCGATACGGTTGAACGCGGACGCACCACACAGATGGTAATCGACCGCTACCTGGACGTACTGAAGCCTATGCACGAAGAGTTTATCGAACCCACCAAGCGCTATGCCGACCTCATCGTGCCTCAGGGGGGGAGCAACAGTCAGGCCATAGACATCATGCGCACCTACATCATCCATCGCCTACGCCCAGGACAATCCTTATAATCGTATTGGGCCTCGCTCTCGCCAGTTGTCAACCCGAAAGGCGTGAGCAGGTGTCTGCGGTGTTTGCCGATGATGCAGACACCGTCAGCAACAACTACGACCTCTACGACATCCAGGAGTCGGGCGAACTCATTGCTGCCACGCTGTCTGGCCCTGATACCTATTTCGAGTTCCGCGGGCGGGGATTCGGACTTCAGCACGACTTGGTGGAGGACTTTGCCCGTTCGATGGGGGTTCGGCTGCGCATGGAGGTGGCTCACGACAGCGCCGAACTCATCCGCCAATTGACCAGCCGTGAGGTGGATCTCATAGCAATGCCCATGCCCAAGACACGGGGGACACACCGTTGCACGACGCAATGGCTCGTAAGTCCCGAAGCCTCCCTGCTGGCACAGGCCATCGAGGACTGGTACTCCCCTGCCCTGGTCGAGAAAATGAAGTCGCGCACCGTTGCCGAAGTCAAGCCGCGACGCAGCCCGCGACCCGTCATGCTGGATGCCGCAACAGGACAAATCAGCCACTACGACGCACTCTTCCAGCGGCATGCTTCGGCCATCGGATGGGACTGGCGCCTGTTGGCAGCCCAATGCTATCAGGAGTCGGCCTTCGACCCGAAAGCTGTTTCGTGGGCAGGCGCACAAGGTCTCATGCAAATCATGCCGGGCACAGCCAACCAACTGGGCGTAGAGGGCGACATCTTCGACCCGGAAATCAACGTGCAAGCCAGTGTGCGATACCTGAACAAACTGAATCAGACCTTCTCCGACATCTCGCCGCAGTCGGCACGCATTCCCTACATCCTGGCCGCCTACAACGGAGGCTCCAATCATGTGCGCGACGCAATGGCGCTGGCCAAAAAGAATGGGAAGAACGAACGTGTGTGGCGCGATGTGGAACCCTACATTCTGCTACTGAGCGAACCGCGCTATTACAACGACCCCGTGGTGCGCTACGGCTATCTGCGCGGCAGCGAGACACACGGCTACGTAAAGTCCATCATGGAGCGCTGGGCCGATTACCGAGGACAGGCACGAGGCCACAGTCAGGGCTCAACCCCACAACCCGCCAAGCACAGCAAGAATCCCGCCCAGGTGCGACGTCCCGACTTTCCGCTCGACTCCTTGTAATCCTTATTAAGGAACATGCCTACGCATGCGAGGCAACATTACTAATCCTTCACGTGTAGGATTACTATTCCTTCGGCTGTAGGATTAGTATTCCTTCAGCAACAGGGACGCGATGATGAAAATGGAGGAAAGCAATGCCTTTTGGCAAAGAAACTTTGGTTAGCTCGCAAGACTTTCGTATATTTGTATCGGAAAACCCATAAAAGAAAGGATAAGGACAATGAAAGACTTCAGCGAGCTGGTGACGCTGCGCCGCAGCCACCGCAAGTTTACCGAGGAACCCGTAGACGAATCCCTGATGCGCCAAATCATGCGTGCCGCCCTGATGGCTCCCTCAAGCAAGGGAATGCACAACTACGAGTTTGTGACCATCACGGACAGCAAGAAGATAGGACAGCTTTCACGCTGCAAGGCCGCAGGTGCCGAGTTCATGGCTGGTGCCCCCGCTGCCATTGCCGTATTGGGCCGCCCGGAAGTGAGCGACGCATGGGTCGAGGACGCAAGTGTAGCCGCCACCACTATGCTGTTCCAAGCCGAAGACCTCGGGCTTGGAGCCTGCTGGGTACAGATGCGCGAACGCAAGGACGCTGAGGGACGAGATGCCGAAGCCAACGTGCGCCGCATCCTCGGCATTCCCGACGAGGTGCGCGTGCTGTGCATCGTTGCCCTGGGACACAAGGGAGCCGAGCGCAAACCACAGAACGAGGAGCGCCTGCTCTGGGACAAGGTACACAAGGAAAACTGGTAAGGCATGAGGCTGACGCTGATTGGCACGGGCAATCTGGGCACCAACCTCCACGCCGCACTTCGCAAGGCTGGACATGAGGTAACATGGCTGCACGGGCGAAGTTTCGAGGCGCAGGACGTCGAGGGCGACCTGGTCATCATAGCCGTCAAGGACGATGCCATCGCCGCTATAGCGAACCGTCTGGCAGAGACCGACAAACTGGTGGCCCACACCTCGGGCAGCATTCCCATGACCGCCATTCCCTGTCGCCGCAGAGGGGTGTTTTACCCCATGCAGACCTTCAGCCGCGAACGTATCGTCGACTTCCGCCCTATCCCCGTCTTCCTGGAATCGGACACCGACCTGCCACTATTGCAACAACTGGCCGCCAGCATCAGCCACGAGGTCTATCAACTGAACAGCGAAAAACGTCGTCTCCTGCATCTTGCTGCCGTCTTCGCCTGCAACTTCGCCAACCACTGCTACGCCCTCTCTGCCGAGGTACTGAAAGAGGCCGGCCTTCCCTTTGAGGTCATGCTGCCCCTCATCGACGAGACAGCACGGAAAGTACACACGATGTCGCCACAAAGCGCACAAACAGGCCCCGCCGTGCGATACGACGAGGGAGTCATCAGCCGCCACGAGCAGATGCTTGACGGCACTACACGAGATATTTACCATCTAATGAGCAAGAGTATTCATGATAAACTACGACCTAAAGAAGATTAAGGCCATTGTCTTCGACGTTGACGGCGTGCTGAGCGCAGAGACCATTCCCATGAACGAGGCGGGCGTGCCCTGTCGCACGGTGAACATCAAGGACGGCTACGCCCTGCAACTGGCCGTAAAGATGGGGCTACACATCGCCATCATCAGCGGTGCCCGTGTCGAAGCCATCCGCGTCCGCTACGAAGGACTTGGCGTGAAGGACATTCACATCGGAGCCTCCGTAAAAGTAGAAATCTACAACACATTCCTGCAGAAGTACAGACTCACGAACGAGGAGGTCATCTTCATGGGCGACGACATCCCCGACCTTGAGGTTATGCGCCTGTGTGGCTGCCCCTGCTGTCCTGCCGATGCGGCACAGGAGGTGAAGGAAGTCAGCACCTACATCAGCCCCATACAAGGCGGCTACGGATGCGGACGCGACGTTATCGAGCAAGTCCTGCGCGCCCAAGGCCTTTGGCTGGCTGACAAAAGAGCCTTCGGCTGGTAACCCATCCTCCCCATCATCCCATAAGTCCCATAGGACCTATTAGTCCCATAAGCCCCATTGCCCCATAAAATGTACAAAATAGTTTTGGCCAGCGGCAGCCCACGCCGCAAGGAATTGTTAGCAGGCTTGGGATTCGACTTCGAGGTGCGCCTGCTGCCCGACATCGACGAATCCTATCCCGAAGGCCTGACCGGTCAGGAGATAGCCAACGCCATCGCCAACAAGAAGGCCGATGCCTACCGCAAGACGATGGCCAAGGACGAACTCATCATCACGGCAGACACCATTGTCTATCTCGACGGACGTGTTTTGGGCAAGCCCCACAATGAAAAAGAAGCAATCAAGATGCTGAAAGCCCTACGCGGTCGCACCCATCAGGTCATTACCGGCGTTAGCATCATGACCCACGAACGGCAGGAGACTTTCGCCTCCATCAGCGAAGTCACTTTCAGCAACATAACTGACGAAGAAATAGAATATTACGTCACTAAGTATAAACCTTTGGATAAAGCAGGAGCCTACGGCATTCAGGAGTGGATTGGCTACATCGGTGTAGAGCGAATCGAGGGCTCTTACTTCAACGTGATGGGCCTGCCCGTAGCCCGACTTTACCAAACCTTGAAATATTTCATATAATATTTCGCCGACTCTTGCGTTATAATATATACTATGGCGCATCTGTTTTCGTCTTTTTTTAAAACGATTCTTCTCATCGTGTTCCTCATGGGGTGCGGTTTGACGGCTTTTGCCCAGGAGCAACCCACACAGGAACAGACGGACACCACACGAGTGAAGCTACGCGGAACCATTGTCGACGAAGACCAAGAGCCCATCCCTATGGTGCTTGTCCGCATCGAGGGACAGGGCATCGCCACCACAGCCGGCATCGACGGGAAATACAACATCTCGTTCCGCACAGCCGACAGCGTTGTCGTGGTATACCAGATGATGGGCTTTCAGAAACGTCAGCGCGTGCTCAAGAAGCCCATGGGCGAACTGGTGATGAACATCGTGATGAAAAGCACCGACCATCGGCTCGACGATGTGGAAATATTGGAATCGCGCCGCCAGTTGAACCAGAACCAAACGCTGAGCACACAAGAACTGAAGCGCCTGCCCTCGACTACTGGCAATGCCGTTGAGGAACTGGTGGCCACACAGGCGGGAGTCTCTACTCACAACGAGCTGTCAAGCCAGTACAACGTCCGCGGCGGCTCGTTCGACGAGAACTTCGTTTATATCAACGGTGTGGAGGTTTATCGTCCGCTGCTCATCAGCAGCGGTCAGCAGGAAGGTCTGTCGGTCATCAACAGCGACATGGTGGAGCGTGTCGACTTCTCGGCAGGTGGTTTCGAGGCAAAATACGGCGACAAGATGTCCAGCGTCCTCGACATCACCTACCACAAGCCCAAGGGTTGGGAGGGCTCGTTGCAGGGTTCCCTGCTCGGCGCCAGCGGCTATGCCGGCTACGGCAACAAGAAGTTCTCGTTCTCCAACGGCCTGCGCTACAAGACCAACCAATACATGCTGGGCTCGCTAGAGACGAAGGGCGAATACAAGCCAAAGTTCTTCGACTATCAGGCCTACCTCTCATGGACGCCCTCGAAATACTGGACATTGGATGCCATTGGCTATATCTCGCGCAACGACTACAATTTCATCCCCAAGGACCGCGAGACGCGCTTCGGAACAATGGAAGACGTGAAATCGTTCCGCGTGTATTTCGACGGACAGGAGGAAGACCTCTTCCGCACACTCTTCGGAACAGCCAAGCTTACCCGAAAGCTCAACGACCGCTCCAATCTCAGCCTTGCCTTCTCGGCCTTCACGACCAAGGAGCGCGAGACCTACGACATACAGGGACAATACTGGCTCGACGACGCCATAGTGGGCAAACAGCTCTCCGTGGGCACCTACATGCAACACGCCCGCAACCTGCTCACCAGCAGCACACAGACGCTGAAACTCGACTATAACCTCAGGCGCAAGGAGCACACCCTGCTGGCTGGAATGGCATGGAAACACGACCGCATCAAGGAGAATGCACGCGAATGGGAAAGCCGCGACTCAAGCGGTTACAGCATCCCGCACACGGGCAACGACCTCATGCTCATCTACAACCTGAAGAGCAAAAACGAAATCACGACGAACCACATGGAAGCCTACGTGCAGGACACCTGGCGCAAGGAATCGTCGCTGGGAATCATCAGCGTCAACTATGGTGCGCGTCTCTCCTTCTGGTCGTGGAACAAGGAGTGGCTCTTCTCACCTCGCGTCTCCATGGGCTACGTGCCATCGAAGAACGACAACTTCACCTTCCGCCTGGCAACGGGCCTCTACTACCAGCGTCCCTTCTACAAGGAACTGCGCGACACTGTCACCACCAGCGGCAACACCGTGGTACAACTCAACAAAGACATCAAGTCGCAGCGCTCGTTCCAACTGCTGGCGGCTATGGAATACAAGTTCCGCGTGATGAAGCGCCCCTTCAAGTTCACCTCAGAAGTCTATTACAAGGCCCAGGGCAACATGATTCCCTACAATGTCGACAACGTGCGCATCGTCTACTACGGACAGAACCTCGCCAAGGGCTTCGTAACGGGTATCGACCTGAAGGTGTACGGCGAACTGACCAAGGGCACAGACTCATGGATAAGCTTCGGACTTATGAAGGCCCAGATGACACTGAACGGCAAGAAGATACCTCAGCCCACAGACCAACGCTGGAACCTCAACTTCTTCTTCTCCGACTTTTTCCCGGGCACAACACGTTGGAAGATGAACCTCAAGGCCTCGTTTGCCGACGGACTGCCCTTCGGACCGCCACATACGGGACTTGAGAAACAAGCCTTCCGCGCACCAGCCTACAAGCGTATAGACATCGGCATGAACTACCGCGCCCTGAACAACACCGACCGTCACCTCCGCCACAACGCCGTCAAGAACATTTGGCTCGGTCTGGACTGCTTCAACATCTTCGGATTCTCCAACGTGAGCGGCTACTTCTGGGTCAACGACGTAGTGGGCAACCAGTTTGCCGTGCCCAACTACCTAACGGGCCGCATGATAAACGCCCGCGTGCTCATCGAGTTCTAAAAAAGTGAAGAGCGAAAAGCGAAAAGTGAAAAATAATTCGTATCTTTGTATCATCAAACAACCATATAACTAAACAATAAACGACAAAAACTATGAAGATTTCAAGAATCGAACATCTGGGCATTGCCGTGCAGAGCATCGATGCCGTGCTGCCCTATTTCCAGGACGTACTGGGCCTGGAAGTGTACAAGACCGAAGTAGTTGAGGACCAGAAGGTAAAGACCGCTTTCCTGAAGGTTGGCGAAGTTAAGCTGGAACTCCTGGAGCCCACCTGCCCCGAGAGCACCGTACAGAAGTTCCTCGACAACGGCGGCAAGGGCGTTCACCATGTAGCCTTCAAGGTTGAGGACGGTGTAAGCGAGGCACTGGCCATGTGCGACGAGAAGGGCATTCGCCTCATCGACAAGGCTCCCCGCAATGGTGCTGACGGCCTGCACATCGCCTTCCTGCACCCGAAATCCACCTGCGGCATTCTCACTGAACTCTGCGAAGAGTGAGCGTAATGCAAAGCTTGCTTTAGCATTGCCGAGCCGTAGCAAGACAGAGCCCCACGGCCTTCATCACGATGGCCGTGGGGTTCTTTAATACTCCTACCTCTCACCGAAACTAACGAAACAAAAGAGACGGCGGCCCCGAAGGGTCGCCGTCTTATAGTTGCCGTTAATGATTCTACTTAACGGAGGAGGCGCTTTACGACACGACCGTCGGACAGACGGACGAGGGCAAGGCCGTGGGGACGACTGGGAAGGCGCTGTCCGCTCAGCGAATAGTAGGCCACGGGGGTGGCTACGCTGACGGTGGATGCGACGCTGGCAGGGTCGGCATAGACGAACTGGAGGGTGATGGTGGGGCCGTCGTCGATGACCTGATAGCCGCCGATAATCTGGACGACTGTCTGCAGGCTGACCTTAACGGTACACTTGCCGTAGTCGGTAGGGAACCACTCGGTGGCAATTGATTTGCGGTCAAGGTCCATTGTACCGGCATTGGTAAAGCCGGTGCCTGTGCCGCTGATGTTCTTGCAGAGAGAGGGGAAGCAGATTTGCATGCTACCGCTCTCCATCGTCTGAACATCGTAGGCTATGCGCAGCAGGTCGTCGCGGTCGCCGTCGATGCGCGCAGCAAAGAGACCCGCAGCCATCTCGATGTCGCCCGAGCCATCGCCTGCCTCATGGGCTGTGGTGATGGTTACTATGGAACCGTCGGGCACTACCTGCTCGTCGGAACCAACAAACTCGTAGGCGTGGTCCTGAGCCATGATGCTGCCTGCCGACAGCACCAAGGCGATGAGAAATGATATGCGTTTCATATTACTTTACTACTTTTTTACCATTTATAATGTATAGGCCCTTCTTGATTTGGCCATTCGAGGATTTGAGAACTTGACGACCCGAGAGGTCGTAAACAATATCTTGACTTCCCTTCTTCCCGTTTTCAATCTGGGCGATAGCGTCTTCGTTGCCGCCACCCGATGTAGTGCCGTCGTTGTAGTAAATCAAGGTCTCATGGCGCTCGTCGCCTCCGTAGTAGATGCTCTTGATGCCGATGCGCTCGAAGCCATTCTGATAAAGATAGAGACCCACGCTCTTAGGATAGATGTCCTTGTTGTTGGTAAAGAGGTAGGGAATCTCCTCAACCTCGTCGAAGGGCAGGCCCACGTACTCGTCCTGATAGAGGAGGTAGGGCTCGTCCTCGTCGATGTAGAGGGCATAGAAAAGCTTGGAGGGGTCGATGAAGTCGCCGTCCTCGTCCATGCAGGGCACGCTGATAGCCAGTGTGGACAAGTTGTAGCCCCACTGCCAGTAGCGGTTGTCGAGTTCGAGGATGGCGGGCGCTGCGGGCGTCGCTGCCTTCTCGCTGTAGGGACGGAAGACAGGCTTCGGGAAGCGCTCGTAGGTCTTCAGGCTGTCGCGGCTGTCGTTGACGATGAGACCGCGGTCGCTGCACGAGAAGCTGCGCGTCTCGGGGTCGTAGTCGAAGACGATGTCCAGATTCTCGGGGTCGAACGTATAAGTGTAGCGGCCACCGTAGTAGTCGTCAACCTTCTTGATGTCGGCTCCCTGGAAGAAGTAGAGCGAGGTCTGATACGAGCCAGCCATCTGCGTGGGGAAGGTAATCTTGTTGGTAGCCTCGTCGAGGGTGCCCTTCAGCCAGGCAGAAGGCACATAGTCCTCGGAAACACCGCGAACATAGACATCGTTGCGCTCAAAGCCTACCTCAACGAAGTGGCCGTATATGCCGTGGGTAATGGAATAACGCTTAGTGACAAGGCCCTCGGGAGGTGTGACGGGCTTGTCGGTAATCTCGGTGTAAACGGTCTCGTAGTCCATGTAGTAGCTCCACTCGCCGTCGTAGGCATCGGTGTAGATAAGTCCAAGACCCACAATGGTGTCTGTCGAAAGGTCGGCACTGGTGTTCTCAAGCACCAGACGGCTCCAGTCGCCATCGATGCGGAATACGGCCTTGCCAGACTTTTCCACGTCATAGCTGTTGTGCGAACCCTTCATCTTGATACCGGCAATCTTCATACCATAGGGAGCTTCCTCCTTTCCCGTAGTGGGGTTCACGGGAGCCTCGAACCAGTAGTAAAGTTGGCCGTAGGGAATCTCGATTTTGTTGTCCTTGATGGAACCGCGAACCCAGGCTCCCGTGGCAGCACGTGAGATGATGTTCTGGAAGTAGGCCGTCTTCTTGTCAGGAGAAATGACAACACGAGCAAAACCGTCTTGCGTGAGGTCACTGGCAAACAGGCTACCGTAGAGTACATCGGTGCAACCACCGGAACGCATGTAGGTGTGCAACTCGCCCTCGGGCTGGGTGAGGATGATGTCCTCCTTGCCGGCCCGATTCATGGGAGCCACCTTGCGAAGGGGCTGTGCAAAGGCTGCTGCGCCCAAAACGAATGTCAATACAATAAGTAAAAGTCTTTTCATAAGCAAAATATTTAACCTTTTAACATTTTAACCCTTTAATCTTTTAATCTTTAAACTTTAATCCTCAACCACCAGTCCCTCCTGTTCCACCTGCTCTACCCCATTGTCTGTGGAGACAAAGGCTACCACACGCAAGTTCTCGGGTTTCCATGCACAATCAGCAGCCAAGGTGTAGGTGAAGCTTTCGGTCTTATTCTCCCCCTTTTCAATCTTGAAATCGCTACCCCACTTGCCGTTCACTGTGTCGCGGAAAACGTGGTTGTGGCGGTATTCGCTGTTCCAGTTGCCGTCGGGCATACATTGGCGGTCGGTGATGCTGTCCTCGGTGAGCCACAACTGCAACTTGCCTTCGAGGGCATCGTCCTGAGCCGTAGAGGCAACCGATATCGTGATAGTGCGGCTGTCAGTCGCATATTGGGCAGAAACAACAAGGCGGACCTTGGCCTCGGCCTGCATCTGCTGATAAACCTGCGTCCCCCATTTGGCATAGTCGCTGGGAGTCTGACGGTTGACCATTCCCACAGGCTGGTCGGAAAGGCCCCAATGGGTGAAGTATTCGTCGCCCAAGGCCGTTGTGAGCGAATAGGGGCGCTCACGATTACCGCGAATATAGCCGAAGTCACCGGAATAGATGGCAACAGCCACCACATTCTCTGTGCCGTAGTTCTCCTGCAGCTTGTGAATCTCCTCGGTCGCCGTGGGACAGTTGATGCAGGCCTGTCCCGTGAAGTCCTCAATGAGCACATTGCGCCCGATGGCTGCCGGCTTAACATAGATGAGCTGTTCGCTCTCGTCAACATGGTCGCAGGCAACACTGAAAAGGGCGAGTATACAGAGGACACAGAGATGTATAGTATAATGTTTCATTGTCTTTTTAGAAGTTATAGTTGTACGAGAGGGTGACGCCTCGGCTTGCAGGCACACGGCGGCATACACCACCCGAGCAGTTGAAACCTGCACGGTTGCGCACATAACCCAACTGGATGCGATGGCTCTTGATGTTGTACGTCACACTGCCCTGATAGTAGTGGGTGTTGGTGCGGCCTACATTGTACATGTCGGACAGGGAAATCATCCAGTGCGGCACAATCGACAGCTCGCCCAGCCCATAGAGCCAATCGCCGTCGTCTTGGGGCGTGTGAAGATACTGCAGCTCGGCACGCAAGGTGTATTTCTTATTGAACTGATAGCGGCCCTCGACTATTCCGATGTTGGAATGAATCATTCCGCCGTGTCCCTCCATCACCGTCTGGTTGTACTTCTGATTCATGTACATCAGGTTGAGCTTGAACTTTTGGGTGAACTTCCGCTCCAGCATGATGTTGATGTCCTGATAATAGGTATGGCCGTCGTTGCGGACATGTGAGATGTTCAGCTTAGCCGTCATACCATACTTGCCACCCAGTTTGGACTTCTTCTTAAATGTATAGGCAGCAGAACCCTGAACGGCCCACTCGCCGTCGGGCTGCGTTGCGTAAGGATACAGGGCTGCAAGGGCGTAGGTGTGGTCCATCGTGAAGGCTGGCAGATGATTGATGAAGGCAGCACGCGACAAACGAGGGATGTTGCGCTGGCTGCGAAAGTCCATCAGTTCCGACCGACGGGCCTGTGCCAGAAAACTCATGCCCTTCTTGGAATACGAAGCAGAAAGCATTCCCACCTGACCTGTGCTGTAGTCGTAGCCGTTGATGAGCGTCGGGTCTTGCGTCTTGAAGGCGTATTCCGCCAACAGGCCAAAGCCGTGGGTGCGCAGGTTGACACGAAAGTCGAAGGCATTGACGAAGCGGGGGAAATTGTAGCGATGGGTGGGGTCGGCCAACACGAACTCGTCGCGCTCGAACTTATTCACCCACGAACCGCCAACGGATAGTCGCGTTCCGCCCTTCTGCATCTTCTTGGCCCACTCCTCGATGTTCAGCTCAACGTCGGCACCGCTGACGGTGTTCTTCTCCAACTTCCAGTAGGTGCGCTGAAGGCCAGCGAGAGCCTTGATGGTAATGCCCTTATAAGGAGTGTACACTACCCTACCGCCCAACAGCGAATTGTCGATTCCAAGCGAGCGTTCCTCGTAGGTGCGAAGAATGAAGCCCGAACCGAACTGCTCGTAAAAAGAGCCACCCGTAATCTCCACGTTCTTCAGCTTGCCCTTGACGTAGATGTTGGGAACACCCCAGCCCTTGAAGTCATTGGCAGCATCGTTGTAGCCAGGCATCGGGAACTGAAGGAATTCGAAACGGACACCAGCATCAACGTATTTCGACTGCAACGCCACATCGGCGTAGGTGTTCGTCATGAAGTAGTCGTCGTAACCCGTAGGACTCCCCTTAGTGAAGCCTGTTTCCGTATCTTTGTTGGGCACGAGCATATCGCTCTGAACGCTACCGCTCACGGCCACCTTGTCCTGCGCAACGGCACGGCCCAGGAAGAGTGAAGAATGAAGAATGAAGAATAAAAGTGAAAGACGCTTCATTTACGGATTCTTTATTTTACCAGTTCACGTACCTTTTCTATGAGTTCCGTTTCGGCACCGTCGGTGTAGCCATTGTGCTTGTACACGATTTTACCCTTACCGTCGATAATGAGGGTGAATGGTATCATCTGAATGCCAAGAGCACGGCGGAAATCACTATTGGGATCGAGCAACACCTCGTACTCCCATCCGTGTTCGTCGACAAGGGGCTTTACCTTGTTGATGTTCTGGGCTTGGTCGGTGCTGACGGCGATGAGTTTCACGCCCGTCTCTTCCTGCCAGTCCTCATAGACTTCCTGAATGGCGCTGAGTTCGCGATTACAGGGCTTGCACCACGTGGCAAAGAACGAGATGATGAAGGGTTTGCCGTTGTTGCTCAGAGTGTCGGTCTTCACCGTCTGTCCGTCCATCTTCTTCAACGTAACGGCAGGCAACTGAGCGTAAGCTTCGCCAATTGAAAATTGAAAACTGAAAATTGAAAACTGGGCTACGCCGATAATAAAGGCGAGAGTCAACAATGCTCGTTTCATAGTAGTTGAAATGTTTATTTGATGAATTTCTTTCCTTCCTTAATATATACGCCTTTCTTCGCCGACTGCACGCGACGGCCAGAGAGGTCGTAAACCTCGTTATTGGCTTTTGAGACCTCGACAGCCTGAATGCCCGTGCTCACAACCACATCTCCCTTGTTGCAATTCACCACCTCGCCAGTCGTGGTGTTGATGAGAACGGCAATAACTTCGAGTTTTTCCTTATCGACAACATCTACTGGCTCCTTATTTCCATTAATATAAGGGAAGAGAGGATGGTCTGAGATGTCGAAGACGAAGCTGTGTTCGTAGGGAACATTACCCTGAAGGTCGGCAGGCAGGCTCTCGGACAAACCAACACCCTGCTGAGACGACTGAGCGAGGGCCACCTCGTTGTAGTGATAGTCATAAATGCTATACGGAGCCTGCGCAAAATAGTCGTAATAGGAGTTCCCCGTTGTGCCGCTGCCCGAAAGGGCATTCTGTTGTTTCCAGCCCTCATAGTGCACGTCGTTGGCAATCAGAATGTACCCGATGCGATAGGGACTGTTCGTGAAATCGCGGATGAAGGTGGTGGTGCTGGCGGCAAGGATCTTGGTCTTGTCCTCATCCATCCAAGTTCCCGTTACTGTGATGTTGGCTGGGGCGATAATATCGCGACGAGCCGCCCATGCAGCCTGCCCGTCCAAGGGAGTATAGCCGGACACACGGTCGATGAACACCGCTGGCAATCCGCTTGGATCGGCAGGAAGACGAGAAGCATCAGTAAACGACATTTCGTCGAGACAGTGGTAGGCAACACCCACCCAGTTCTCACCGTTCTTGTCGGACATTTGTTGCATTCCGGCCAATGCTCGAGGACAATATTGACACCAAGTGCCCGTATATTCCTCGACCAATGGCTTGTGCAGGGGGAACTCACTGAGGTAAACCACAGGAGTTTCCGTCTCGGCTTGTGGGTCTTCATTCGCTACACCGTTAACCTTGGTAATGCGGAATTTGGCGGGATAAGTGCCAGCCTCCGAAACAGCGGGAATGGTGGCGGAGAATGTCGTACTACGTCCGTAATAGCCTCCCGTCAGCGTCTTAGTAAGCTGCTTTGTCTCCTTCTTTCCGGCAAGTTCAATCTCGTATTCAATATTCTTGATGTTCTCCGTTCCGTGATTTACCAAGGTAAGAGTCGTGGGAATGGATTTCCCCACTGTGGTGTAAAGATTGTCGGGAACCACCAATGATGCAGAATACGCCTTAACGCGCTCGCCACCGATGAGCACGACAAGGGCTGACGAACCTTGGCCTGCAAGCCCAACCCACTTCTGATAGGTGCGTGAAGTGTGAATGAGCAAGCCATCAGGATTCTCCGCAGCCGTAGTCATAACGGGAGTGCGGTTGGGGTCGCCACTGTTGCCGGCATCAATGGAAGACACCTTAAAAGAATAGCCGGCATAGAATCCGCCTTCCTCAATAACGTAAGGCTCGTTTAGGCGCACCTCTGCCCACTTGCCATTGGGAGTAACTTCAACACTGACGATATCGGGAGTCATAATTTTGTTCTCCAGCGTCAGTTCCTTCGACAGCCAAGCCTTATAGTCCTGGACATTCGCGGCATCTACATTCACAGGAATGCGAATACCCCTTACCTCCATTCCCACGAGAGTAGGATCGGTCAGATGAAGAGCTATGTCGTAGGTCTCGGCCTTCTTGGTGCCATAGGAAGAAAGCGTACCTGTTCCCTGATAGACACCAAAATAGATTTCGCCATCAGCTCTCGCCGTAAGAATGCTTACAAAGCATAAAACAAATGTCAATAAGCGTCGAAATGATTTGTCCATATTAGTCACTATTACCTTATTATATTATATTACGAGGGCAAAGATAAACAAAAATCGGCATATATTTCACATTTTTTAAAGTAAAAATGGGCATATATTAAAAGTTTTATTAACTTTGTAGCGATAATGTTAACAAAACACAACGCAATGAGCGAGAATAACAAGCCTTACGTAATTGGACTCGACCTCGGAGGAACCAATTCCGTTTTTGGTATCGTAGATGCCGATGCCAATGTAATCGCAGAAACTTCAGTGAAGACACGCGGACACAACAATGACGCACAGCAGTATGTCGACGACTGTGTTGTGGAGCTTCGAAAGATTATTGACCAAGTGGGCGGTCTGGACAAGATTCGCGCCATGGGTATCGGTGCTCCAAACGGTAATTACTACACTGGATGCATTGAATTTGCGCCCAATCTGGTATGGGCTCACAAGATTGTACCATTGGCAAAGATGTTCAGTGATGCTTTGGACGGACTGCCCGTAGCACTGACCAACGATGCCAATGCCGCAGCTATTGGTGAAATGACATACGGAGCTGCACGTGGCATGAAGAATTTCATCATGATTACACTGGGTACAGGCGTGGGCAGCGGCATTGTTGTCAACGGACAGATGGTGTACGGCTGTGATGGAATGGCTGGTGAATTGGGTCACGTGATTGTAGAGAAGGATGGCCGCGACTGTGGATGTGGGCGCAAAGGCTGTCTGGAGACCTATTGTTCTGCCACAGGTATTGCACGCACAGCCCGCGAGGTGCTGACTACCACAGACAAGCCTACCCTGCTGCGCGACATCCCCATCGATGAGGTTGACGGACTGGCCATCACCCTTGCTGCACGCAAAGGCGACCCCGTTGCCCTTGAGATATTTGAATTCACGGGACAAAAATTGGGCGAGGCATGTGCCAACTTTGCTTGCTTCAACAGCCCCGAAGCCTTTGTATTCTTCGGTGGACTGAGCAAAGCCGGTGACCTTATCATGGACCCCATCAAACGTGCTTACGACGAGAATGTGCTGAAAATCTATCGTGGCAAGGCCAAGATGCTTATCAGCCAGCTCGACGACGCAAAAGCCGCAGTACTGGGTGCCAGTGCACTGGGCTGGGAAATTGCATGAGACAAGTGCTCTGCCATTAATCAATAGATTACAAATTAAAAACATAAATAGTTATGAGAAAGAAAATGTTTACAGTGCTGGGGCTGGTGGTAACGACCCTCGCCCTGCAGTCCTGCTTCGACAGCGACTACGACTTGGACAACATTGACAAGACAATTGCCATTGGTTCGAGCAATGATACCATTTGGCTGCCTACCAGCAGCACAGGCGATATCGAAATCGGAAACTTCCTGAAAGTGAAGGATGGCGACTACATCAAAATCCTGAAGGATGCCAGTGGTAAGGAATTCTATTGTGCTCAGGCCTCCGGTTCTGATGTAATGCAAGTGACAATCCCTGCTTATGCACCTGCCGGTTCCGAGCTGACGTTCTCTTCATTGAGTTCATCTCCGATTGACCTTACATCAAAACCCAAGAGCCTTGACGATTTGGTGTTGGACCTAAACAATCCAATGATTCTTTTCGATATTGAGAATAAAGCACCTGTTACCATCGATTGCACGATTTCATTCGATTGCACAACTGGCGGCGTGAAGACGAGCGACGCAATACAATTATCGAAGTTCACAGTTAATAAAGCCACTGGCTCTTCTTCCAGCAAATCCTATTTCTGCTTCAGCGACAACGTGGAAAAAAGCACATGGCAGAGTGACGAGGGTACCACGTATAACTGGCAGACATCAACGAATCTTCAGAGTACATTAACGCACATTCCCGATCAGGTGCAAATGGTTATGAAAGAAATTAAGATGACCAGCGCCACAACATCTCCTACTACAATTACTAAGGATATCGACGCTAAGTTCTCCCTGTATGCACCTTTGTGCGCAGGTCCCAACTTTGAGTTCACCAACGAAAGCGATGAAAAGGGTCTGTACAGCGAGATGAAAATCGATGATGACATGAATATCGATATCAAGTCCATACACTTGCGTGCTGACATCGTGAACGATATGCCTCTTGACATTCTCCTTGATGCCATAGCTGTCGATGATGCTGGTAAGACCATTGCAAACATCAAGCCGCTCAACTCCAACCCCAAGAAAGCATTAGCTGGAAAGACTACTGCCATCACCTTGGATTTGCACACCACTGACGGAAGCAACATTACCAAGTATCTGAAAGAAGACGCTACCGTTAAGCTTGATGGCGTGAAGCTCACCATCAAGGCCACTGGAAACGCTACCAGCAGCACAACACCCCTGCGTCCCACCGACAAGCTGAAGATTAAGAATATGCGCATAGGCGTTGCAGGAAGCATTGTTATCGACGCTAATTAATACACCCTTTAACGACAGAAAGCTATGAAAAGAATATACAGATTTGCATTAGCATCTATTACATTCCTGTTCATACAGGGACAGGCATCGGCACAAAACCTGAGCAGCGCATATTTCCTCGATGGTTATGCACAGGGCCATGAACTGAATCCAGCCAAGGAATACGACCGCAAGGGATACTTCGGTGTTCCCCTCAGTAACTTCAATGCAGGCGTGAAGGGTAATTTGAACCTGAAGGACGTACTTTACAAGAACCCCAACGGGTCTGGTTTGGTAACCTTCATGCACCCCGACATTTCGTCAAGCGAGGCTATGAAGGCATTCAACGACAATAACAAGACGTTGTCAGACCTTCGTTTTGATCTCGTCAATGTAGGTTTCCACGCCTTCAAGGGCTACAACACTATCAATGTTGGCATACGTTCCAATACTGGTTTCAATATTCCTTATGAGCTTTTCGATGTACTCAAGAACTTCGGCAACAAGAGCTACGACGTCAGCGACTTCAATGCAACGTCTATGGCTTGGGCAGAGATCGGCCTCGGACACAGCCATCAGATTAACAAGTCGTGGCGTGTCGGTGGTAAGTTCAAGATTTTGCTTGGTGCCGCCTATGCCAAACTGAAGATGAATGAACTGAAACTCGACTTGCAAGATCCCAACCAATGGACTGCCGTTGCCGATGCAACTATTGAAGCCGGTGTAAAGGGTTTCACATGGGGTGCACCTGAGACAAAGCAGTACTCGGACGAGTACATAGCAAAGCACCCGACATCTCCTACTACCTACCAGCAGATTGACTTCGACAACATTGATATCGACAAGCCTGGTCTCAATGGCTTTGGCCTCGCATTCGACCTGGGTATGGAATGGGACCTCGAAAAGCAATTTGATGTTAAGGGGCTGAAAGCAAGCGCCAGCCTTCTTGACCTCGGCTACATCAAGTGGAACAACGTGTACCTTGCAGAGAACAATGGCGACCCATTCGCATTTGACGGTTTCGAAGACATCAAGGTGAAGGATGGCAACGGTGTTAAGTTCGAAAAACAAGGCGACAACATCAAGGACTGCCTCGCTGACATGTATCGTCTGCAGGATGGTGGCAAGACAAGCAAGGCCACTCCTCTTGGTGCTACTCTGAACCTTGGTGTCGAGTATGCTCTGCCCCAATATAACCATCTGAAGTTTGGTTTCCTCAGTACCACACGCATTCAGGGCAAATACAGTTGGAACGAAGAGCGCTTCGCAGTCACCGTAAGCCCGGCTAAGATGTTTGAGGTAAGTGGAAACTTCGGTGTCGGCACATTTGGTGCTAACCTCGGCTGGATACTTAACTTCCACCCCCGTGGTTTCAGCCTATTCGTAGGTTCCGACCATTGTGTGGGTAAGTTCGCAAAGCAGGGTGTCCCCTTGCGTAGCACTTATGATGTCTGCATGGGTATCAACTACCCCATCGGCAAGAGCCGTATCGAAAAGAAGAGCACCAGCAACAACAAGAAGTCAAGCAGCAGCAAGAAATAAGCATGCACAACAAATAACACAAGACCGTGAGCTATTCAGTAGTTCACGGTTTTGTGCTCATTATTAAACCTTGAATCAAAATGCCCAACTTCCAGTTCGAAATATGTGCAAACGGCGTTGAAAGTTGTCTTGCGGCGCAAAAAGGAGGAGCCAACCGTGTGGAGCTATGTTCCAGCATTCCCGAAGGTGGCACCACTCCATCGTATGGAGAAATAAAGATTGCCCGCAAGGTGCTAACCACAACGCGGCTGCATGTTATCATTCGTCCACGTGGAGGCAATTTCGTGTATTCAGAGCTGGAGGTCGAGCGTATGTTGGCAGACATCGAAGTCTGTCGGAAGTTGGGTGCCGACGGTGTTGTGTTCGGCTGCCTGACGCCCAAGGGAGACATAGATATCCCACTATGTAAACGTCTGATGGAAAGAGCCGAAGGTATGTCCGTAACCTTTCACCGCGCCTTTGACCGAGCGCGTAATCCACGTCAGGCTTTAGAGAACATTATCTCCTTGGGATGTGACCGCATCCTTACCTCCGGACAACAGCCAACCGCCGACAAGGGGACGGCCTTGCTTCAAGAACTAAACAAGCAAGCCCAAGGTCGCATTATCCTATTGGCAGGAAGCGGAGTTAACGAGGACAACATCCTGCAAATCCATCGCGAAACGGGAATCCATGAGTTCCACTTCTCAGCCCGTGAGCCTCTGGAGGAAGCAGGAAACACTACTAATGGCAACAACCTATCCTTCGGAAACCGGATGCTGACCACCGTAAGACGTGTACAAGCTACAATCAAAGCCCTACAGCCATGAGACAATGCCTACTCATCATAGCATTCCTCATGGCCACGCTATCTACATGGGGACAGGATATATCCAAAGCCTTTCAGGAAAAGGAAAGCATCATCGGCACGCAATATACACAGGGTATCAACCTGCTGAACAAAGCCGAAGAACGTGAAGCCCTGCGTTTCCTATACGCCTATATGCCCCTGGCCGACATTACGGACTATCCCTTAGCATTCCACTTACAGAACGTGCGAGCCAGTTTTAAGGCTCGTAAGGAAATGCCATGGGGAAAACAAGTTCCCGACCTGCTGTTCCGTCACTTTGTACTTCCCGTCCGTGTAAACAACGAAGCTCTCGATTCGTCACGTATTGTCTTTTTCCACGAGCTGAAAGAACGCGTGCGTGGTATGGACATGAAGGAAGCCATATTGGAGGTGAACCATTGGTGTCACGAACGGGTAACCTACGCTCCCAGCGATGGTCGCACGCTCTCGCCCCTGGCCTGCATCAAGAATGCTTTAGGGCGCTGTGGCGAGGAATCGACATTCACGGTTTCCGCCCTGCGAGCCATCGGGATTCCTGCCCGACAAGTCTATACCCCACGTTGGGCACATACTGACGACAACCACGCGTGGGTAGAAGCCTGGGCCGACGGACAATGGTACTTTCTGGGAGCCTGCGAGCCCGAACCCGTATTGAACCTTGGTTGGTTCAACGCCCCAGCTTCCCGAGCAATGCTCATGCACACCCGTGCTTTTGGCGACTATCGAGGTCCAGAGGAAGTCATGCTTCGCACCTCGTGCTTCACCGAAATCAACCTTATCGACAACTACGGCAGTAGCGCCCGCATCGACTTTCGCATTGTTGACGAGCGAGGAAAAGCCGTCAACGATGCACGCGTCGATTTCAAACTCTACAATTATGCCGAGTTTTGCACCGTAGCTACGAAATACACCGACCAGAAGGGACGGACTTTTCTCACCGCAGGCAAGGGCGACATGCTGGTATGGGCCTCGAAAGATGGACGGTTCGGATGGAAGAAAGCCTCGTTCGGCAAGGATAAGAGCCTGACGCTGACTATCGCTCCCCTAAGCCAAATGGCAGGTCGCGAAGAAGCACTCGACATTGTGCCACCACCCGAACGAGTGCTGATACCCGAGGTACCTGCGCAACTCAAACAAGAGAACCAAAGGAGGCTGGCTTACGAGGATTCGGTACGACACGCCTACGAGGCCACCTTCATCCCAGAAGCTATGGCTCGGCAACACGCTCCTCGTTTCGCGGAATTCCTCACAAAAAGCCGAGGCAACTGGCCCACCATCCTTTCCTTTATATATAATAATAGGAAGAGAGAGGAACGTGTGTACCAACTGTTGGCCTCGCTCAGCGACAAAGACTTGCGCGATATGCCGTTGGAAATATTGGAGGACAACCTCACAGCCGAAAGCGACATCCTATGTCCCCGCGTGGAGAACGAGATGATTCTGCACCCCTATAAGCATCTGTTGCAGAACGCATTCGACAGCAACACGAAGACAAAGATGCAGCAAGACCCACAGCTATTGGTGAAATGGATAAAAGACAACATCCAGCTAAACCCCGACAAGCGGGCCCTACGTATCGCACAAACCCCTGTGGGTGTGTGGCAGTCACGCCTCACCGACACTCGCAGCCGCGACATATTCTTTGTGGCATTCGCCCGTTCAATGAACATCGATGCACGCAAGGACGCGGTGACCGGCAAGGTACAGTACAAACAACATGAGAATTGGATTGATGTCGACTTCGAGGCAACGGAACAGGTAGTGACGCCGAAGGGTACGCTACTGCTCACCTACAATCCCACGAAGTATGTCGACGACCCCAAATACTACAGTCATTTCACTCTTACACGAATCACCCCCAGCGGAGGCACCAGCCTGCTGAACTTCGAGGAAGGACAGGTCGACATGGGTGGCGGCACCAGTTGGAGCAACACCTTCAAGAACGGTACGCAACTGGATGCAGGAACCTATCTGCTGACCACCGGCATCCGACTGGCCAACGGCAGTGTGTTGGCCACCAACCGTCTTTTTGAGATAAGCGAGGGACAGATCACTACCCTTCCCCTCCTACTTCGCCAAAGCGACAGTGAAGTCAGCGTCATCGGTTCCTTTGATTCCGAAAGCAAATACACATCGCTCACCCCAAGCTCAAACGGCCCCGTTTCCATCCTTTCGCAAACAGGTCGTGGATACTTTGTCGTGGGAATCATGGGCATGGGGCAAGAGCCCACAAACCACGCTCTGCGCGACATCTGCAAGGTCAGCAAGGACTTCGACCTCTGGGGACGCCCCCTGCTTTTGCTCTTCGAAAGCGAAGGCGAAGCGCAGAAATTCAAAGCCAGCGACTACGGCACCCTGCCCACCAACACCATTCTGGGCATAGATGCTGACGGAAGCATACGCCGACAGATTCAGGAGAACATGAAACTGAAGACAAACCAACTGCCTGTTTTCATCATAGCCGACACCTTCAATCGCGTAGTCTTCTGCTCGCAGGGCTACACCATCGGCCTTGGTGAACAGTTGCAGCACACCATAAAAAAGCTATAATCGAATTATAAACAACAACACACAATACTATGAAGCGAACGATTCTTTTCATTTTCACCCTGTTGCTGACAAGTGCGACATGGGCAGAGAAAGTTGAACGAGTGAGACAACTCAACAAGCAGGCTGTTGAAGTGACGAACCAAGAGGGACTGACGATGACGCTCGATTTCTACGGGCCAAACATCGTGCGCTTGTTCCTCGACCCACAGGGAGGCATCGTGCGCAATCCCATAGCAACGCCGCCTGCCGACATTCTTGCACCCCACGCCCGTAGGTCGGCAAATGTCAGCATTACGGACAACGACAACAAGGCTGTCGTTCAGGCCAAGGACGGCATACGTTTGGAGATTGACAAAGCAACGAGTCTGCTGACACTTTATAATAGTAAGGGGAAGGCCGTTGTGTCGCAAACCGCTCCCGTCACCTTTGCCAAGGGCGGATACAACGTGCAGTTGGGCTTGCAGGACGACGAATACTTCTACGGCGGCGGCGTGCAGAACGGCAGGTTCTCGCACAAGGGAGAACGCATAAGCATCGTAAACACCAACTCGTGGACCGATGGCGGAGTCTGCTCGCCAGCCCCCATGTTCTGGTCGACGGCAGGCTATGGCGTGCTTTGCCACACGTTCAAGCCCGGTTACTATGACTTCAAGGGGAACGTAACCATCCATCACGACGAACCCTACTTCGATATGTTCCTGTGGACAGGATGCAATCCCGTCTGCCTGCTCAACGGCTACTACCAACTGACGGGTCACCCCGTTTTGCTTCCGAAGTTCGCCTTCTACGAGGGACACCTCAATGCCTATAATCGCGACTATTGGAAGGAGACGGACGACGAGAAGCGCGGCATTCTGTTTGAGGACGGGAAGCGATACATCGAGAATCAGAAGGCTGTGGATGGAGGAATCCGCGAGAGTCTGAACGGAGACGTTGGCGACTACCAGTTCTCTGGTCGGGCAGTCATCGACCGTTACCAGAAGGCCGACATGCCCTTGGGTTGGGTGCTGCCCAACGACGGCTACGGGGCAGGTTACGGACAGACGGAGACGCTGGACGGCAACATAGCCAACCTGAAAGCCTTTGGCGACTATGCCCGCGAGCGGGGTGTTGAGATAGGTCTGTGGACACAATCCAACCTCCACCCCATCGACTCCATTCCCGCCCTCCTGCAGCGCGACATCGTGAAAGAGGTGCGTGATGCCGGAGTGCGCGTCCTGAAGACAGACGTTGCATGGGTGGGCGCCGGCTATTCCTTCGGCTTAAACGGCATCACCGACGTTGCCCAGATTATGCCCTATTATGGCAATCAGGCCCGTCCATTCATCATCTCCCTCGACGGTTGGGCCGGGACGCAACGCTATGCAGGTATCTGGACAGGCGACCAGACGGGCGGCGAATGGGAATATATCCGCTTCCACATTCCGACTTTCATAGGCGCTGGTCTGGCTGGTATGTCAAATATCACGAACGACATGGACGGCATCTTCGGCGGCAAGAATCTGGCTGTCAACATCCGCGACTTCCAATGGAAGACGTTCACCCCCATGCAGTTGAACATGGACGGTTGGGGCTCGAATCCCAAGTATCCACAGGCTTTAGGCGAACCTGCAACAAGCATCAACCGTTCGTACCTGAAATGGAAGTCGATGTTGCTACCCTACACCTACACCTTTGCCCATGAGGCCATAACGGGTAAGCCTTTGATGCGTGCCATGTTCCTCGACGAGCCGAACGCTTACACGCTTGGAAAACGCACACAATACCAATATCTATATGGTCCCAGTTTCCTCGTAGCACCAATTTATGAGGAAGGCGAAGTGCGCAATGGCATCTATCTGCCTAAGGGTACATGGTACGACTACTTCACAGGCAAAGCATACAAAGGAGACTGCGTCTTGAACTCGTTCGACGCGCCATTGGAGAAACTGCCTGTATTCGTCCGCCAGGGAGCCATAATTCCTATGTATAAGCCCAGTAACAATCCTTCGCAGATTGACTATTCGGAGCGCCTCATCGAAATATATCCTTCGGAACAGCAAACAAGCATGTCCGTCTACGATGACGATGGTACGACGGATGCCTATCTTGCCGGAGCATGTATGACTTACAAGGTGGAGCAACAGGTAACGAAAGGCAAGGCATTGATTACCATCTATCCTGCTGAAGCCAAGGGATACGAGGGAACAACTAAGAAGTATGAACTGCATCTGGTTGTGAATACACCCAGTTCCCCCAAGAAGGTGACGGCAAAGGTGAATGGGAAAAAGGTTATGGCTGACTGGAAGTTCGGTCAGGAGCTCCTTATGGCTAAGATTTTCTTCAAGAGAGCTCCTCAGCTTATCGTTGATGTGCCAGAGACAAGCATCTACGACAAAGTGGAAATAATCATTGACGGTTGCAGTATACAAGAAGCAGCCATTAATGGTAACGTGGATGTAGCATTGCAGAAACCGACTGCCACAGAAGGAAAGGGAACGGCATACACGCTGACACCCGAATGGAAGGCTGTAGAAGGTGCCGAGTGGTACGAAATGGAGTTCGAGGACATGCTCTATACGAACATCCGTCAGACATCATTCACCTTCGACCTTCTGGAGCCTGAGACCGACTATGACTTCCGCTTGCGTGTTGTAGGCAAGAACGGCGTCAGCGAATGGACAAACCTGAAGATGCGTACAGAGGCTAATCCGCTGGAGTTCGCCATGAAGGGACTTACTGCCACCTGCACGGTTGCCGACCAGCCGGGCAACGGCATCCGACGCCTGTTTGACCTCGACGACAAGGGCGAAATATGGCACACCAACTGGAACCAGGCAAACGCTACTCCATACACTATCGACGTTGACATGCACGCCATCACGCAGCTCGACCGCATCCAGTACATCCCGCGTGACAATGCTGGCAACGGAACCCTCCTACAGGGCACCATCAGCCTCAGCCGCGACGGCAACACATGGAGCGAACCCCAGGCCTTCCGCTGGCAGCAGAACAACCAGCCAAAGACCGTCGCACTCGCCTCAGCAGAAGCACGTTACCTGCGCATCGTCGTAGAGAAGGCTGTGGGTGGATTTGGTTCCGGCGCTGAGTTGTTCGTATTCCGCAAGCCCGATGCCAAGGTGCTCATTCCGGGCGACATCAATCAGGACGGAAAGATTGACGAGAACGACCTGACCTCGTATCTCAACTATACAGGCCTGAGACAGGGCGACGGCGACTTCGACGGCTATGTCTCTGTGGGCGATGTAAACGGCAACGGCCTCATCGACGCACAAGACATCTCGTACGTCGCCACACAGCTTGAGGACGAAGCAGCGGCTCCTTTGGGCAATTTGGCGGGTAGCATCGCACTAAAGTGCAATGTACGGAACGCCAAGGCTGGCGACGAAATCGTTGTGACAGCCGTAGGCAATGGGCTGGAGGAAGTGAACGCCCTCAACCTCGTGCTGCCCTACAACCAGCAGCAGATGCAGTTCCTGAGCGTAGAGCCTCTGGAGGTTGGCAGCATGTACAACATGACCAACGACCGCCTGCACACCAACGGAGAGCGCGTGCTATACCCCACCTTCGTCAACCTGGGCCGACAGACGACGCTCAGCGGCGAGAAGGTAGAGCTCTTCCGTCTGCATTTCAAGGCGTTAACGCCACTTAGCAACCTCAAGTGGGAAGCAAAGGGAATGCTGGTAGATATCCAGCTTCGTGCCGTCACGTTCTGATCCTGACTGTCAAACGACATAACGGGCGGGGAGCAACAACGCTTCCCGCCCTTTTCAGCATCACGTTCCTGTTGCCGAAGGATTAGTAATCCTACACGTGAAGGAATAGTAATCCTTCAGCCGAAGGAATAGTATCGCGATGCGGGATGCATTAGTATCGCTGTTTCAGAAGGATTGCGACGCCCCACTGGAAGGAATATGACGTGTCGGGCAGAAGAAAACGCCCTTACTTCGTAAAGAATTGAACAAAAAGCAGAAAAGCACATCATTTTTACAGCTTTTTTTCGTATCTTTGCACGCGCTACATAACATTAAGGTAAAAAAGAGATATGCTTAGAATAGCCGTACAATCAAAAGGCCGTCTTTTCGAAGACACCATGAGCCTGCTCTCGGAAGCCGGCATCAAGATTCCCAGCAGCAAACGCACCCTGCTGGTGGAAAGCACCAATTTCCCCATCGAAGTACTGTATCTGCGCGACGACGACATACCCCAGAGCGTAGCCTCCGGCGTTGCCGACTTGGGAATCGTTGGGCAGAACGAATTTGAAGAACGTCAGGAAAAGGCCGACGTCATCCGTCCCTTGGGCTTCAGCAAATGCCGCCTGTCGCTGGCCATTCCCAAAGCTGTTGACTACCCCGGCCTCAGTTGGTTCGAGGGCAAGAAGATAGCCACCAGCTACCCGGGCATCCTTCGCCGCTTCATGCAGCAACATGGCATCAATGCCGACATACACGTCATCACGGGAAGTGTGGAAATCAGTCCGGGCATTGGCCTTGCCGACGCCATCTTCGACATTGTCTCCAGCGGCAGCACGTTGGTCAGCAACAACCTGCGCGAAGTGGAGATAGTGATGAAGAGCGAGGCCCTGCTCATCGGCACACCCGGCCTCAGCGAGGAAAAGCGCGCCATCCTGGACGAGCTGCTGTTCCGCATCGAAGCCGTAAAAAACGCCGAGGACAAGAAATACGTACTGATGAACGTGCCCACGGAAAGTCTCGATGCCATCATCAAGGTGCTACCTGGCATGAAGAGCCCCACGGTGATGCCCCTGGCCACACCCGGGTGGAACAGCGTACATACGGTTATCGACGAGAAGAGCTTCTGGCAAATCATCAGCCAACTGAAGGAACTGGGAGCCGAAGGCATTCTGGTCATCCCCGTGGAGAAAATGATTCTATAATTCAACAAAACAGATAAAACAGGTAAAAAGATGAAACACTTCAACCTTATCGCAACCATCCTGCTTGTGGCTTCCCTCAGCGTGAATGCGCAAGTGTTGAGAGTAGAAAGAGACAGCCAGCAAGGCCGCCCAGTTTCCCATCGTGTACAGCGCAAGGCAGCGAGCCTGGATGGCACCACGCCCTTCGGCTACGGTTCCACCACAGATTGGGAAGGCTTGGGCATTAACGCAGTAGGTGCAGCCTTCGACGTTGCCATCTATGTACCAGGCGGATTCAGCGCCACCATCAATGGCATCAATATTCCCGTCCTCGACGAAGGTATGACAAAGGTCAGCGTATGGCTCAGGTCGCAGCTCGACGGCAAAGTGCTTGCCGAGAAAGAGGTCAGCGGTACATTCGTTGCAAACGAATACTTCCCCGTAGCCTTCGACGATCCCATCGACTTGCCTGCCGAAGGTGTGTATGCAGGATACAGCTTCACATGCAGCATCGCCTTCCCCATTGCCATGGGAGGCGATATAACCAGCGGCGGCCTCTACCTCAATTACACCTACAATGGCTATACCAGCGGATGGGCCGATTACAGCGACCAGTTCCCACCCTCAGCCCTACAGGTCCTGCTGGGCAATCTCGTGATTTCCGATTATAGCATTCAGTTGACCAGCGCAGGCCAGTCCACCCAGACAGCCAATGCAACCTACTCGATTCCCGTAAGCATAAGCAGCAGCAGCGCCAAAGACATCGAGAGTCTGGATGTTGCAGTCACCATAAATGATGAGACCGAGGACAAGCACATCACATTGGCACAGCCCATACCCGGCGGACTCAACCAAAAAGCCCAGTTTGCCATCGAAGGCACGTCACCCGCACAGCCTGGCCGATATACAGCCGACATCGTCGTGAAGAAGGTAAACGGCATTGACTACGAAGACGAATGCAAGATTACCGCCCAGTTGACGAACCTCACCCGCATAGTTCCGCGTCAGACCGTCATCGAAGAGTTTACCGGCACGGGTTGCGGCTATTGCCCACGCGGATGGGTAGGCATGGAATACATGAAAGCCAAATACCCCGACAGCTTTGTCGGCATTGCCTTCCACGAATACAATAACACCGACCCCATGTACTACGCCTATTACCCCATGCTGGGACTGAGTGGCGCACCCGGTTGCGTGATAGACCGCAAGGTGGAAGCTGACCCGTACTATGGCATCAACAATGAGGACCTCGGCATCGAGGACGCATTCAAATTATATAATGAGGAACTGCCCGAAGTGGACGTAAAGGTGGCTGCCGAATGGAATAGCAGCCTGACGAAAGTGGAAATCACAGCCGATGTGGAATTCCTGGTAGCCCCAGGTTCCGTGTCACTCGTCTATGTCCTCACAGGCGACAGTCTGAAGGGTACGACCACCTCGTGGAAACAGACCAACTACTACTATCAGTACACCAAGGCCCAAGTTGGCAACGCCCCTGGTCTTGAGGAGTTCTGTAAAAACGGAAAGTACGGCCAGAGCAGCGTGGCACTGACCTTCAACGATGTCGTACTCGGCTCTTCATACAGCACCTCGCAAAAGAACCAAGGACAGACCGTTAAGGGTACTGATGGCTACGAGGCAGGCTCTACGTTCACGGGTACATTCACCATTAACAGACCAACAAAGACTGCTTTGAAGAGTGCCCTCAGGAACGACCTTATGGATGCTGTCGTTCTGGTCGTTGACAACGAGACTGGCTATGTCCTGAACGCCCGCAAGGTTCGTGTAGAATTCCCCGATGCTGTCATTCCCGTGCCAAGTCACGACGGCACAAGCACCGAGGTCGTTCGCTACAACATGGCTGGTCAGGCCATTGCCAAGCCTCAGCGTGGCGTGAACATCGTGCGCATGGCCGACGGCTCGGTGAAGAAAGTTATGATAAAGTAAACGCTTGAAGATGAGAGTATACAAACATCCGACAACACAGGAGTGGGCAAACCTGTTGCAGCGCCCCACGAAAGATGCCACCCAACTCAACGAGACGGTAGCCGGCGTGCTGCGTGAAGTGCGCCAGCGTGGCGACGCAGCCATCCGCGAATTCGAGGAGCGCTTCGACCATGTCCGTCTCAACTCCCTCGCCGTAACGGAAGCAGAGATGCAGGAGGCCGAAACGCTGGTCAGCCCGGAACTGAAGCAGGCTCTGGAACTGGCACACCGCAACATACACACCTTCCACGCAGCGCAGCATTTCGAGGGCAAGAAGTGCCAAGTCACCAACGGCGTTACCTGCTGGCAAAAGGCCATTCCCATCGAGCGGGTGGGTCTGTATATTCCCGGCGGAACGGCTCCCCTGTTCAGCACCGTGCTCATGCTGGCCACCCCGGCCAAGATAGCCGGTTGTCGCGAGATTGTACTCTGCACCCCTCCCAACCGTGAGGGCAAGGTGAACCCCGCCATACTGGTTGCCGCACGCATAGCAGGCGTCAGCAACATCTTCAAGATAGGCGGTGTGCAAGCCATCGGCGCTATGGCCTACGGAACGGAATCGGTGCCTAAGGTCTACAAGATATTCGGTCCGGGCAATCAGTACGTGATGTGTGCCAAGCAACAGGTGTCGCTTCACGATGCAGCCATCGATATGCCCGCCGGCCCCAGCGAGGTGGAGGTGCTGGCCGACCACACGGCGAACCCCGCATTCGTGGCTGCCGACCTTCTGTCGCAAGCCGAGCACGGCATAGACAGTCAGGTGCTGCTCGTCACCACATGCGAAGAACTCATCCCACAGGTCGAAGCCGAAGTGGAGCGCCAACTGGCTCTTCTGCCACGTAAGGAGATTGCCACCCAGGCTCTGGAACACAGCAAAATCATTCTCGTCAGCAGTCGTGACGAGATGATGAGCCTGACGAACCAGTACGCACCAGAGCATCTCATCATCGAAACGGAGAACTATTTGGAACTTGCCGAAAAGGTGGTGAATGCCGGAAGTGTCTTCCTCGGACACCTGACACCCGAAAGCGCAGGCGACTACGCCAGCGGCACAAACCACACGCTGCCCACCAATGGCTATGCCGTAGCCTATAACGGGGTGAACCTCGACAGCTACCAGCGCAAGGTGACCTTCCAGGAACTCACAGCCGAGGGCATTCGCTCCATCGGACACGCTGTGGAACTGATGGCAGCAGGCGAGCAACTGGATGCCCACAAGAACGCAATGACACAAAGAATCGAAAGCCTATGAATCTTGAGAAATTAGTTCGTCCCAACATACAGCGTCTGACGCCTTACAGCTGTGCTCGCACCGAATTCAAGGGTGTGAATGCAAGCGTGTACCTCGATGCTAACGAGAATCCCTACAACGCGACACTGAACCGCTATCCCGACCCTCTGCAAGAGGAGTTGAAAGCAGAGCTGTCCAAAGTGAAGGGGATTCCTGCCGAATACATGTTTCTGGGCAATGGCAGCGACGAAGCCATAGACCTCGTCTATCGCATCTTCTGCGAGCCCAAGGAGGACAATGTCGTGGCAATCGCCCCAACATACGGAATGTATGAGGTGTGCGCCGACATCAACGAGGTGGAATATCGCCCCGTATTGCTCAACGAAGACTTCCAGCTCGACGCAGACAAACTATTGGCAGCCTGCGATGCTCACACGAAAGTCATCTGGATATGCTCGCCCAACAACCCCACGGGCAACTGCCTCTATCGGGAAGAAATCGTAAAGGTGCTGAAAGGATTCGAAGGTATCGTGGTTCTCGACGAAGCCTATAGCGACTTCACGTCAGAACGTCCATTCCGCTACGACTTGCCCTCCTACCCCAACCTCATCGTGCTGAACACCATGAGCAAGGCATGGGCCAGCGCTGCCATCCGTTTGGGAATGGCCTTTGCATCGCCCGACATCATTGCCCTGTTCAACAAGGTGAAGTATCCCTACAATGTGAATCTGCTCACGCAACAGCAGGCAATGGAGATGCTGCACACGCCGGCTAAGTTCCAGCAATGGCTTTCCGTCATCATCACCGAGCGCAGCCATCTGATGCCGGCTATTGCCGAGTTGCCGATATGCAAGCGTCTCTATCCCACCGACGCCAATTTCTTCCTGGTGCGGGTGACCGATGCCGACCGCATCTACCATTACTTGGTGGAACGCGGAATCATCGTCCGCAACCGCAACCGCGTTGCACTCTGTGGAAACTGTCTGCGCATCACCATCGGCACACCACAGGAAAACTGTGAATTACTCTCCGCTCTGAGACAATACAAATCATGAAAAAGATACTCTTCATCGACCGCGACGGTACAATCCTGAGAGAACCTGCCGACGAGCAAATCGACTCGTTCGAGAAGTTCCAGTTTGTGCCAGGTGCCATCTCCGCCCTGCGGTTCCTGCGCCAGCACACCGACTACCTGTTTGTTATGGTAAGCAATCAGGACGGGTTGGGAACACCATCCTACCCCGAAGCCGACTTCTGGCCAACCCACAACCTCATGCTTGAGATTCTGCATAGCGAAGGTGTGGAGTTCGATGCACAACACATCGACCGCTCGTTTCCCGAGGACAACCGTCCCACACGGAAACCCGGCACAGCCATGCTGACACCCTATCTCGACGGTTCGTTCGACATAGCCAACAGCTACGTCATCGGCGACCGTGAGAGCGATGCACAACTGGCTCGGAATCTGGGATGCCACTCACTCATCCTGTCCCCCACGATGGACTGGGAAAAGGTCTGCGAAACGGTCTATGCCGGCGAACGTACCGCAGAAGTGAAGCGTACGACGAAAGAGACGGACATACTCGTACGTGTCAACCTCGACGGCGACGGCAAGGCCGATATCAGCACAGGGTTAGGATTCTTCGACCACATGCTCGAACAGATTGCCAAGCACGGCAACATCGACCTGACCGTGAATTGCAAAGGCGACCTGCACGTCGATGAGCACCACACCATCGAGGACACAGCACTGGCGCTGGGCGAATGTCTGGCCAAAGCCTTGGGTGACAAACGCGGTATCGAACGCTACGGCTATTGCCTGCCTATGGACGACTGCCTGTGCCAAGTGGCTCTCGACTTCGGAGGGCGTCCTTGGTTGGTTTGGAAGGCTGAGTTTCATCGCGAGCGCATCGGCGAAATGCCCACGGAAATGTTCCTGCACTTCTTCAAGAGCTTGAGCGATGCTGCCCGCATGAACCTGAACATCAAAGCCGAAGGCGAAAATGAGCATCACAAGATAGAAGGCATCTTCAAAGCCCTTGCACGCGCCCTGAAGATGGCCATCCGACGCGACATCAACCACATGCAACTGCCTTCGAGCAAAGGAGTGTTATGATGCAACACTATCCATCACAACTGCTGGAACGCGCTGTCGAGGAATTTGCCAAGCTGCCCGGTATCGGTTCGAAGACCGCCATGCGCTTGGTGCTCCATCTGTTACGACAGGACGTGAAGGCAGTCGAGTCCTTTGGCAATAGCATCATCCGCCTGCGACAGGAGGTGAAGTTTTGCCACGTCTGCCACAACATCTCGGATAGCGACACCTGCGAGATATGCAGCAACCCACGTCGCGACCAAGCCACCATTTGCGTGGTGGAGAACATTCAGGACGTAATGGCTATCGAAGCCACACAGCAATACCGCGGCACCTATCATGTCTTAGGAGGCGTCATTTCTCCCATGGACGGCATAGGCCCCAGCGACCTTCATATTCAGAGTCTGGTGGAACGTGTTGCCGCAGGCGATGTAGCCGAAGTCATCCTGGCCCTTAGCCCCACAATGGAGGGTGACACCACAAACTTCTATGTATATCGGAAACTGGCAGAAAGTGGTGTCAAGGTAAGCGTCATAGCACGTGGTGTGGCACAAAACGACGAATTACAATACACAGACGAAATCACCCTAGGCCGTTCCATTGTCAACCGAACACCCTTTAACATAAATCTATGACATACTATTTCATACAAGTCATACTATACATATTGGCCATTGGGGCCATTCCCGTTGCCCTCACAAAACGTAAGGTTAACCGCAAACTACGACTTTTAGCAGGTCTATGCCCTGTTGTCTTGGGCCTGCTGTTCTACCTTATAGCAAAACAGTCGAGCGGCATCTTTGTGGCACTCATGGGCCTTTGGGCCTTGTTCTTTGTTGCCATCCATCCTAACCGAAAACCAGAAGAGAAGAAGGAGGACGCACAGTGATGGACTTGTCTGTTGTTATTGTCAACTACAATGTCAGGTACTATGTCGAACAGTGCCTTTGTTCCGTCCTTGCCGCTGGTAAGGGGCTGGAGCTGGAGGTATTTGTTGTGGACAACAACTCGACGGACGGCAGCGTGGAATACCTTTCGGCACGCTTCCCCGACGTACACTTCATTGCCAACAAAGTCAACCGAGGGTTCTCCAAGGCCAACAATCAGGCTATCCGCGAAGCCAGCGGACACTACGTGCTGTTGCTAAACCCCGATACCATCGTCACGGAGCATACCTTTACGGATTGCATCACCTACCTCGACCAACACCCGGAAGTGGGTGCTACCGGCGTCTCCATGTATGGTGCCGATGGCATCTTTGCCTGGGAATCGCGACGTGGTGTGCCCACACCGTGGACCTCGTTCTGCAAGATGGTGGGCCTTGCCGCCCTTTTCCCTCACAGCCGCAGGTTCGGACGCTACCACATGCGTTACCTCAACCGCGAAGAGGCCAATTATATAGAGGTACTGAGCGGCGCCTTCTTCATGTTGCGTGCCGAAACCATCCGTCAGGTTGGTATGCTCGACGAGACCTTCTTCATGTACGGCGAAGACATCGACCTCTCGTACCGCATCCTGCAAGGCGGTTGGAAAAACGCCTACGTACCGACGCCCATCGTACACTATAAGGGCGAAAGCACACAGAAGTCCTCGTACCGCTATGTGCAGGTATTCTACGAGGCCATGCTAATCTTCTTTGACAAGCATTTCCGCGACCGCTACCGTTTTACGGCACTACTCATTCGTATGGCCGTGTATCTGCGTGCCAGTCTGGGTATCCTCAAACGCTTTGGAGGTCGCCGTCTGCCAGCCATTGCACAGTCATCACCCTATCCAGAATGTGCCCTGTGCCTGGGTTCCAATGAGGTGCTTCAGCAAATGCACGATGTCTGTGCGCGCAACGGCATCAAGGTGATTACGGATACGGTGAAGAACCCGCCCCTGTACGTCATCTTCGACACCTCGACATACAGCTACGGAGAGATGATTTCCTACCTGATAAAGGATGCCAAGAAGCGGAACCACCGTTTCCTGGGAACCTATAATCCCAAAACGGGAGTGATGGTGCTGCCTAACGACGTATTCCAATAAACCAAAGGAAAGAAACATGGAGACAAGACTGAAGCTACGAGCCCTTGAGCCAGAAGACCTCGACTTGGTGTATCGAATCGAGAATGATGCCGAACTGTGGTCGTGGGGTTCAGCCAGTCAGCCCCTGTCGCGCTACACCGTTCGCCAATACCTTGCCGAGCAACACGCCGACATCTACCAAGACGGACAACTGCGCCTCGTTGTCGAAGTGGACGGAAAACCCATCGGAGTAGCAGACCTCACCAGTTTCTGTCCCCACCATCTGCGAGCCGAAGTTGGCATCGTGCTGCTGCGCGAGCATCATCGTCAAGGTTGGGGAAAGGAGACCCTGCACCAGTTGGCTGCCTATGCGTCGCAACGCCTCCACCTGAGCTGTCTCTATGCATACGTGGCGGAACAGAATACTGCCGCACAAGCCCTGTTCTCCGGAGCGGGCTATCGCGCCATAGGCCAACTGCCCCGCTGGATTGAAGGCGAGTACAGCGCCACACTTTACCAGCTCCTACTCTAATCGTTCTTAAAAACATCAACACCTATCGGATATGAAGAAAAGACTCATGATGGTCATCGCCGCCGCATTGTGCGGAGCCATCGCCACAGCACAGACCCTGAAAGAATGGGATGATGTGAACGTAAACAGTCTGAACCGCCTGAGAGCCCACACGCTGGACATCCCCGTGGAAAGCGCCGAAGCCGTGCAATCGGCCTACACCCCGACGAATGCCACCGAGGCCTCTCCATACTTCCTGAGTCTGAACGGCACATGGAAGTTCAAGTGGGTAGGAACACCCGAACAGGCTCCCAGCACCTTCTTCCGCGACAACACCTCGGTATCGGGTTGGGACGACATCGAAGTACCCTCGGCTTGGCAAGTCTATGGCCTGCGCCACGGCAAGTCGTGGGACAAGCCCCTGTACTGCAACACGAGCTATCCTTTCAGCTACGACAGCAACACGTGGAGCGTGATGACCGACCGTCCCGGATGGTTCACCTATTCGGGAACGAAGAAGAATCCCGTAGGCAGCTACCGTCGTGACTTCACACTGCCCGAATCTTGGGATGGGCGCGATGTTTTCCTACGTTTGAACGGTGCCGGTCACGGCTACTATGTGTGGGTGAATGGCGAGTTCGTGGGTTATGCCGAAGACTCCTACCTGCCCAGTGAATTCAACGTAACCGATAAGGTGCGGGCTGGTGTCAACAACATCTCCATCCGCATATATCGCTTCACCAGCGGTTCGTTCCTCGAATGTCAAGACTACTGGCGTCTGACGGGTATCACACGCGACATCTTCCTGTGGAGCGCCCCCAAGACCCGCATCCGTGACTTCTTCTTCCGCACGACTGCATTACGCAGCAACAATACAGAAGCAGATGCACGCCTTACGGTCAGCTTTGATGGGCAGAAGCCCACGAACACCACCCTTGAGGCACAACTGACCGATGCCGGTCAAGTGCTTGCTTCCAAGCAAATTACTGTCAGCAACCTGAATGATGTCGACCTCGACTTCGACCAGATATCGGGCATCACGGCTTGGAGCGCCGAGCAACCACGCCTGTACGACCTTACAATGAAACTGAAGCAGAATGGCAAAACAACTGACATCCGCAGCCTGAAGGTGGGTCTGCGTACTGTTTCGGTTCGTAAGGACGGAGCCTTGCTCGTCAACGGCAACCGCGTCATCTTCCATGGTGTCGACCGTCACGACTTCAGCGAGAAAGGCGGTCGGTACGTGACCAAAGAAGAGATGGAAACCGACTTGCTGCAGATGAAGCGACTGAATGTCAACGGCATTCGCACCAGCCACTACCCTAACAATCCCTATATCTACGACCTGTGCGACCGACTGGGTCTGTATGTTCTGGCCGAGGCCAATGTGGAATGTCACGGAAACATGGGACTCTCCAGCATCGAAGCCTTCCGTCCGGCTATGGTGGAACGCTCCGTGCGTCACGTCCTCACCTTCCGCAACCACCCTGCCATCGTCATCTGGAGTGCAGGTAACGAGAGCGGCGGCGGCGACAACTTCCGCACCGTGATGGATAGCATCAAAGCCCTCGACCCCACACGTCTGACCCATTACGAGGGTAACAGCACTTGGAGTTCTGTCACCAGCACCATGTATGGCGACCTGGGCAGCATGGAGAACACAGGCTACAGCCGACTGCAGGACTACCAGAGCGGCAAGACAGGTATCCGTCCTCACGTTCAGTGCGAGAACACGCACTCCATGGGCAACTCTATGGGCAACCAGCGGGAGTTCTTTGAAGTCTATGAGAAATATCCAGCTATGGCCGGCGAATTCGTGTGGGACTGGAAGGACCAGGGCATCAAGATGAGTGCCTCGGGCAAAGAGTTGACATTCCAAGCCAACGGACGTCAGCAAAAGACCGACATCATCTCCACCCTGAATCCTACGAAGGGTGAATACTGGGCCTACGGCGGCGACTATGGCGACAACCCCAACGACGGCAACTTCTGCTGCAATGGTGTGGTGCTGGCCGATGCTGCTCCCACATCGAAGAGCTATAACATGAAGAAGATATACCAGCCACTGGAGTTTGCCGCAAAAGACCTTGCCAATGGTGTGTTCACCCTGAAGAGCAAGTTGCAGCAGCGCGTTCTCGACGACCTCGCTGTCAGCTACACCATTCTGGAAGACGGCATCGAGGTGGCTAACGGAAAGCTCGACGACATCAGTCTGGGCATTGGCGAGACGCAGGACGTCAGCATTGCAGCCGCCAAGCAAGTGGTAAACAATCCCCAGACGCCCACAGCCGAATACTTCATCCGTTTCTCCGCCTGCCAGAAACAGGAAACGGAGTGGGCAGAAGCAGGTTTCGAGGTAGCCAACGAAGGCATCCTGCTTCGCGCAGCCACCGACCGCAAACCCTATGCCGCTACGACTGGCGGCCAGCTCACCGTCAACCAAGGTTCGAATCAGGTGCAGGTAAGCGGAACGAATTTCGAAATCACCTTCCGCAACGGAGTCCTCAACAGTTATCTGCTGAATGGTTCTAAGTTGTTGGCAGCCCCCCTCACGTTCCAGGCCTTCCGCGTGCCAACCGACAACGACGGCAGACAAGCCGAAAGTTGGGACAACCTGGGACTGCGAAATCTCACCCTCTCAGCTGGTGCCTGGCAAGTAAAACAGAGCGAGGACGGCAAGAGCGTTTCCCTCAGCAACACCAACACCTATAAGGCCACCGATGGTGCCAATTTCACCGTACAGCAGAACTTCCTGGTGCTGTCCGACGGTGTGGTTGTTACCAACATTGCCATCGACCCCAGTTGCAAGGGCGTGGAACTGCCTCGACTGGGCATGCGTACGGAACTTCCCAAGGGAACGGAAACCATGCGATGGCTGGGACGCGGTCCTTGGGACAGCTATCGCGACCGCAACGATGCCTCACACGTAGGTCTTTACCACAGCACGGTCAGCGACCAATGGACAAACTTCGTGAAGCCTCAGGCGACAGGTAACAAGGAGGACGTTCGCTGGCTGGCCCTCACCAACGACGAGGGTCGCGGCATGCTCTTCGTAGCTCCTCAGTTGATGGCTGCCACAGCCGGTCACTGGCGCGACGAAAACATCTATACCAACCGCAACGACCGCAAGAAGCACCCCAACGAGGTTAGCTTCTGTCAGGAGACGGTTGTCAGCCTCGATGCCTACCAGCGTGCCTTGGGCAACGCCAGTTGCGGTCCCGATGTGCTGGATAAATACAAAATCAGAGCGGCCAAGACCCAGTATTCGTTCATACTGATGCCATTGGGTGAAACACAGACCGACGAGCAGTTGGCCGAGCGTGCCCGCGTGGCCTCTCCCGTAGCTGCCCCTGTTGACATTACGACCTCGAAGGGCATCGTCACCCTGTCCACCAGTCAGCCCGATGCAACTATACACTACAGCATCGACGGCGGCGAGGAACAGATTTACACGAAAGCGTTCTCCCTTCCCCAAGGTGGTTTGGTTCGTGCCTACTGCACAGCCGAAGGACTGCAACCCAGCCCCGTCAACGAGCAGCAGATAGGCCTTTATGTCAGCAAGAGCAAGTGGAAGGTAAGCAGCGTGAGCAGCGAACAAGGCGGTGGCGAGGCAGCAGCCAATGCCATCGACGAGAACCCCAGCACTATCTGGCACACGCGCTACAACCCCACGACGCCCAAATGTCCGCACGAGATTGTCGTGGACATGAACACCTACTATCGTGTAGCGAAGTTCGTCTATCAGGGCCGCGAGGACATGACTAACGGACGTGTTGCCCAGTACGAGTTCTATGTCAGTAACAGCGCCACGGTATGGGGTGCTCCCGTTTGCTCGGGCACGCTGAACAACAGTTCCGAGGAGCAGGTAATCGACATACCCTCACGTCCCGTGGGCCGCTATTTCCGCCTCATCATCAATTCCACACACGACAATCAGGGATATGCTTCGGCAGCCGAGATTGGCATCATTCCCGAGGAGGAGGAAAGCCGCCAGCAGGCTCCCACCTCAGCCATCGGCAGTGCCACAACGTACTACTACCTGCGCCATGTGCCCTCCGGCCTCTTTCTCCACTATGCCGAGGGGAATAGCGACGGAGCCTATGCGCTGGGCGAGGTCAACGAAAGCAACCTCGAAGACTACAGCTACCGTTTCCAGTTCAGCAAAGTCAGCGGCTACACGGCCTATTATACCCTGAAGACCCGCCAACCCGTCCGCTACCCTTTTGTCGACGGCTGGCATGTATATGCCAGCGAGAGTCAGGACGTTACGAGCCACAACCAATGGTTTCTCGTAGAACAGCCAAGCGAGCAAATCATCCGTCTGCGTGGTGCTGAGAAAGGCCTGCTTTACCTGAACTTCGACAAGCAGATACCCGGCTCCCTCGTCTTTGCCGACAAGAAGACTGGTGCTGAGTTCGAAGTCATCCGCCAAAGCAAGATTGACGAAGTGGTGCCCGTTCGCGATGTGCGCAGCGATGCAACTTCTCCTACGGAATACTACGACCTTGACGGACGACGCCTGTCAGTTCCCCAGCAGGGATTCAACATTGCGAAAAGCGGAAAAGAAGCTCATAAAATCCTCGTTACCAGCCACAAATGAAGCGTCTCTCATCTTTTATTGTTCTGGCTTTTGCCTTTAGTTTCCTGAGCTTTGCCCAAGAGTTGCCCACGCTGCGCGTGCTGGCCATTGGCAACTCGTTCTCCGAGGATGCCGTCGAACAGAACCTCTACGAACTGGGGCACGAGGTGGGCTACAATATGATCATCGGCAACGCCTATCGTGGCGGACAGGGACTGGCTTCGCATTGGACCGTTGTCAGTCAGGGAAGCAAGGCTTTTGAATACCGTAAGGTCGTCGACGGGAAGCGTACGAACCAAAAGGAGGTGGGTCTCGACAGCATCCTTGCCGACGAGGCGTGGGATGTCATCACCCTGCAGCAGGTCAGTCAGGACGCGGGCCTCTATGCCACCTACGACCCCTACATCCAAGACCTATTAAATTATGTACGCGAGCGCGCGAAGAGCCCCAACGTGCGATATGGCTTCCACCAGACTTGGGCCTATGCCCGCAACTCTACGCACGGCGGCTTTGCCAACTACGAGCGCGACCAGAAGCGGATGTACGACAACATCATCGAGACCGTAGGGCGCGTGCTGACCGAGCATCGTGAACTGCTGTTCGTCATTCCCTGCGGCACGGCCATCCAGAATGCGCGCACCACGCCGCTTGGCGACCACATGAATCGCGACGGCTACCACCTCGACAAGACCATTGGCCGCTACGTCGCCGCCTGCACTTGGGTCGAGGCGCTCACGGGTCGTTCCTCCGTGGGACTCTCCTACCGCCCTGCCGGCATCAGCGCCACCGTTGCCACCATTGCCCAACGGGCTGCCCACGATGCAATCCTCGTGCCCGACCACGTCACGCCTCAGGATTCCTCCTTCCTCTATGTCGATGCTTGCCGCATCTCCGTCTTCGGTTCCTCGGTAGCCCACGGCGTGGGAGCCACAGACCGTCACGGCTATGCCTGGCACTACGGGCAGTTGCTGAGCGAACGCTTTACCTCGGGTCAGAGCCACTGGCCCTTCACGCTGTCCGACATCAGTGTGGGCGGCGACACTACGGGCAAGTTGCTGGCTCGCTACAACGACCTTGTCTATGACCTTGGCCGCTACGTCATCCTCGCCCTCTCGCTGGGCAACGAGGGTATTCACAACAGCAGCCGCCAACAAGCCGTCGTCCGCCAATGGCACGACAACATGCAGCGACTCATCGAGATGGCCCGTGCCGACGGTAAGGTTCCCGTGGTCACCAACAACTACGGACGTGCCGACTTCAATGCCAAGGACTACGCTTGCGTGCGACAGCTCAACCTCCTCATCCACGAGTGGGACTTGCCCAGCATCAACCTTCTGGGAGCCGTAGACGATGGTCAGGGTCACTGGCCCAAGGGCTACGAAGCCGATATGGGTCACCCCAACTCTCTGGGTCACCACGAGATGATGTACACGCTGCCGCCTTCACTCTTCGATGCGCTGGCCGCCGGCAAGCCCCTGCCCCAACGCGACAAGAGTCACGAGTTGCAACTGGGCCGGGGCAACACACTGTCCCTCACGCCCGAGGGTACTGTTCACCCCTTTGCCATCAGCCTCACCCTGCGAGGCAGCGACCGTGGGCGTGTGCTCACCCTTGTCAGCAACGGTCGACGTGCGTGGATTGGCATCAATCGCGACCACAAGGCCTACTACCGTTCTTCCATGGGCGACAGCCTCGTCTGCGCCATTCCCCTTGAGGACCGTGCACAGCACACCATCACCCTCAGCCATCGCTATGCCACCAGTCGCACGCTGTTCTTTGTCGATACGGAATGTCAGGAAACCGACGAACGTCTGCGACTGAGCCGCCTCACCGTGGGCGATGCTTCCAGCCGCAATGTGCACCGCCGCTTCAGCGAGCTCTTCTTCTGGCGCTCGGCCCTGAATGCCGACGAGGCCATGGCTCTGGCTCGCGGGCGTATGTTACGCTCCAGTCTTGAGGTCTATACCCCACTCGACGATGCGCAGCGCGACAGCCTCCCCAATCTGGCACAGACGCTCAACGCCCTGCGTTTCGTTGCCAAAACAAAAAACCCGCGATAGTTCGCGGGTTTTTATTTCTATGGTTTGTTGATTTCTATTTTATCATCACCTTACGACCGTTGACGATGTAAAGGCCGCGAGTAGGATGCTGAACGCGACGTCCGGACAGGTCGTAGACTACCTGTGGCAGGGTTTCCTGCGGCAGGGCTTCAATGGCATCGACACCAGCTTCAACATTCGTGAGCTTGACCTCGTCGAGGAAGAATCGGTTGGAGGCCTTCGTAGCCGAGGCAATGGTGATTCGTACGCCTTCAGTGGCTGTTACCAGCGCTTCATAATCCGTCCATTCGCCCATCTGCAGGGTGATGGTTGAGGGGGTAACGGTACCGCCCTCAGCGGTGAGGAGCAAGTTGGTCTTCTCGCCATCCTTCTTCCATGCGGCGGCGCGGAAGGTGAGCACGGCCTCGCCGTTGAGTGCGATGAGCGGCGTGGTGGCAATGCCAGAGTTGACACCCGTACCGAAGCGGGCACATGCACTTGCAGCATATCCTCTCTCAATGGTCCATCCTTCGTTGTCGGCGTGTATGTTCGAGGTGCCGGAGATTCCGCTCCACACTCCGTCGTTGCCGCCCGTGGCCGTACACTTGTCGAACGACTCGTAGAAAATGACGCTGCCCATGGGCACGGGGATGACGGTGGTGTCAGGCTCAATGGGATCGTCGTCCTTCAGTAGGAGGGTGATGGTGCCGTTGGCGTTCTTTGTAATTTGCTTGACACCAATATCCTTTGTTTTTCCGTTGTAGGTAGCCAAGCTTCCGATAGAGCTCCTGCCGTTGCCATAGAGGTTGCTTTTCGAGGCGCTGTAGTAGAGTTTGGAACCATCGGCAGTCATCACGCAGGCACGCTTCTTGCTTTGTGTGTTGTTGAGGGTGTTGCCGCTCCAGGCGTTGTAACTGTAGGCAATGCGAGAAACGAGAACACCAGTACCGAAACTCGAAGGATACCACGTGCTGGGCTGACGGTTTTCGAGGATGAATGTCTCGCTGCTGCTGTTACGCACAATGTAAGCCGAGCCCTCGGCCTGTCCCAGTGGGGACTGCAGGGTGACGGTGGTGCTGTCGTTCATCTCCTTCAGTTCCAGCCATCCCATGTAGCTCTTTTCGTAGGCATTGTAACCAACGGGCAGGCGACATTCGTTGTTGTAGTATGCGCCGCAGTCCATGATAGACCACAGGCCGAAGGGATCGTCGCCACTGTAGTTGTAGTCCGTGCAGTAGAAGTCGGGAAGTCCCATGGCGTGACCGAACTCATGGCAGAAGACCGACATACCCATCAGTTTCTGCTGGCCTCCTCCATATCCGTTGGACACCGTCATAAGCTCGTTGCCGATGAAGAAGGAGTTGAAGTGAACGCCCTCGTAGTTTCCGCCTGCGGGGTCTTCCACATCGTCCCATTCGCAGGGCCACAGCAGTTTCTTGTTCTCCGTCGACTCCGACTCCGTGGCCTCTCCCTTGCCGGCATAGAACATGGCCAGCAGAGGCACGCCCGCCTTGTGGTTTTCGTCGGCGGCAGGCACGGAATACTGCGAGAAATCGGCTTCCAACTGTTCGATGGCAGCCTTAATGACGTGACCCGGCAGTTGGTCGAGGTTCTTGTCGTTGCCCCAACTGTCGTTCTCGCCGTAGTACGAGGCATTCTTGTCGAGGGTGACAATGCCCACCACGTCGAACGTGGGCACAAACTGACCGCCGCTCTGTGCAATGAAGTAGTCGCGCACGGAACCCACAGTCCCCGCTTCGTCGCTATAGCCGTCCTCGTTGTAGTAGCGATCCATCTTTTCAACAGTAGTCGTGGACTTGAACTTAGTGTCCTTGAACTGCACCATCACCACGGGGATGGTGTATTCACCGATGCTGGGCACGGAACCCATGCTCATCTTACCCTTCTTGCCCAGACCGTCGCTGGTAGAGGCATAGATGGCGCGGCGCTTGGCCTGCTTGGCCTCGATGCGAGCCATGCGCTCAGCCTGCAGCAGACTGGCGTCGGCCTTCTCGTAGCCATTGTCGCCCATTGTGTAGCAGGAGCCGTCGGCAGCCCGCAACCAGTGCAGGTGCTCGTCGCCCACCTTCTCCACGCGGACCTGCGTGCCGTCGCTCAGGGTGATAACCGACCACACCCCGGGCTTGGCAGGAATGGCCATCAAAACAGTCGTAATAATAACGAATGATAGGAATAAAAACAGTCTTTTCATCAGATTTTTCATTAAATGGACGACAAAGGTACGAATAAGTGAGCAAAAAACAAATAAAAACAGGGAAAACTGTCGGAAAAGGCTCGAAAACATATCATATATGTTAGTCGAGACTGTTCGACAGATGCAAGGACGAAGGCCTTACGGCACAGTTTTCCCTGTTTTTATTTGTTTTTTCGAGGTGCCGCCTATCCTCAACCTTTGAAAAAAGGTTAAAGGTACGAAAAGAAGAGCCCCCTCCCGTCCTCCCCGAGGGGCGACTGGGGGCTTTAGAGCAGTGACTAAATGTCACTGCGGCCCCACAAAGGGCGAAGAGGGCCTTCAGAGGAAAGATTGAATATCTTTCTGTGCCCGATGAGGGGAAGAATCTTTGATTCTGACGGAGGGCCAGGCGAATACCCATTCGCGACGGAGGGACGGGAGAAGGCTCGTTGATAGATGAATGATGTGGCTAAGGATAGCCCTCCCCCTCGGGGGAGATGGAGGGGGGCTTCTTCTCCCCCACCCTCACCCGTCGCTTCCCACTCCACGACCCGTCGCCTCCCTCGACGCGATACTATTCCTTCCCTTGTCACACAATTGTGTGTCAAGCGTAGGGACACTATGCCTCCGCCGCAACGACACTATGCCTCTGGAACGACGTCAGCACCCTTCTTGCCAGACAACGCAAGGTTTCGACTCAAAAAATACCTGAAAAATACCGCCGCTGGGACATTTTTTGCTCCATTTTGAGGGTAAAACCATCACCACTATCACCATCCATCACCCCATCCATCACCCGTCCAACCCGCATAAATAAAGGAAAGGTGATGGAATGATGGT
>JBGUVX010000020.1:0-117660 GCA_045220575.1 Bacteroidaceae bacterium | reverse complement strand
CTATTACTTCGCGACGTTCACCAACCGCAATGCTGTGTCCTGCGAGTACAGGGGAACGAAGATTGAGCGCCGGGCCTCACAGGTTCTGGTGGCAGACTCGGCTCGTGGCCCCTACCGTCAGTTCGGCGATGCGGCCTACTTGCCAGCAGACCGACCGACGCTCGACGGGACGTTCTGGGTCGACCACGACGGCCTTCCCTACATGGTCTTCTGCGGGGAGTGGCTTGCAAACTGGAACGGTACGATGGAAAAGATACAACTGAAGCCCGACCTCAGTGGTGTCGTTGGTGAGCCGAAGGTGCTGTTCCGTGCCAGCGATTCGCCGTGGAGCCGCGAGGTGGAGGATGGTAAGGTCACGTTCAACAAGGTTACCGACGGGCCTTGGCTCTTCCGCACGGCTACGGGCCGGCTGGGCATGCTGTGGACCTCGTGGATTTATAAGGACTACACGCAGGGCGTTGCATACTCGGAGAGCGGAACGCTCGATGGTCCCTGGGTGCAGGAGCCAAACCCGATAACCCCTCCCAACTATGGTCACTCGATGCTTTTCCGCACCTTCGATGGCCAATGGATGATGTCTGTCCATCACCATGCTACCGACGCGCAGGGCCGTACCGTCCGCACGCCGCATCTCTTTCCCGTCGACCTCAGCGGCGACAAGCTCCGCGTCATCACAGACTAACCCCGCTTCCTTCCCTTGCGATGCCCTTATTTTTTCCTACTAAGTCTTGGTAGTTTGGTTCGTTAATCGTATCTTTGTCGTTGGATTAGCTTATAACCTTTTGTGGTTAAGCTTACTAACTTCTGTCTGAATCCTTATAAGGTTGGAATACTGTCGCCCCGACTATCCTCACGGACGGTCGGGGCGTGGCATGCCAATACTAACAAATACAATTATTGAAAAACAGTATGTTTAGCGTTTCTTCGGCGTTTGTGCAAAGTTGTAGGTTAGGTGGAGCATGAGGTAACGAGGCAGGGTGTTGAAGATGGTCTCCTGTCGTCCCTGCCCGTTGATTATGAGCTGGGCGCAGGAAAGTTGGTTCAACAGGTCGAAACCTTCGAGACGTGCAACGAGCGTGCCCCCGACCTTCTTGCCGAAGGGATTCAGGAACGAGCGCGAAAGGCTGATATTCCAGACGAGTTCGTCCGTATTCATGGATGTGTCGCCGTAGCCTCGGCGTGAGTACATCTTCAGGTCGGTGGCGACGGAGAATCCTTGCAACCACTTTGCAACCTTACGTCCTTCCTCGCGCTTGATAGTATAGTTGAGTGTGATGCCATACTGATAATTGAAGGCGTTAATCGGTTCGATGGTGCCCTCTTCATTGTCGGTGTGGCGGTATGCGAAGTAAGTTGGGAGGCCGAGGGTCACGTCCTTGATGGTGTAGGAGAACGTCAGTCGGTTTTCAAGGTAGTAGTTGTTGACGTGGGAGAGGGGCTGCGATGGCATCGCAGCATACGAGGGAAGGGAGGGCGAGCCTAACGACGATGGCATCGCAGCGTACGAGGGAAGGGATGGCGAGGTTGTAAGGAGGGGGCTTACGTTCCTACTATAATCGCCGTGCGTGTATATGTTCATCATCAGGCGACGTTGCTTGTCTAACGGCATATTGTAGAAGTTGAAGAAGTACGTTTGCCAGTTGCCTTCGACGTTAACGGGCCGATAAGTATAGACGCCCGTTACGTCGTCGTAGGTCTGACCCTGCGATACTTGGTGGCGGAAGAAACGGAGGCCGCCGCCGAAGCGTTCCGATATTCGCCGCTCACGCCAATTACGGTTGATGCCGAACTGCATACGATGATTGGTGGCACCGCGCAGGTCAGGGTTGCCGTATCGTCGTATCAATGGGTCCTCATCGTTCAGGATGTTCACCTTCTGGAATAGGTCGGGTGTCTGGAACTCGATACCATAGAAGAGGTCGAACGACTTGGCCCAACTGTCCCAAGCATACTGCACATGCAGCTCGGGCGACATAGTGTAGCAGTGCTGCACAAGCGTCGTGTCCGTGTGAGCGCTATGATATTGCAGCCGCTCGTTCACGTTGTAGAAGTGCATCTGATAGTACGCTCGCGCATAACGCCCGTCTTTCTCATAGCTGAAGCCTGGCGTCAGTGCTACGCGATTCTCCAGTCGTCGGTGGTTGCGGTCATAGGTGTTTTGCAGGTCAAGGGTATCAGCAAGGAACACGTCGTTCGTATTGTTTCGCTCGTCATAGAGGAAACGATACTCCGCCGACAACCATAGGCCATTTCGCCATTGGATGCGATAATAAGGCGCGAACGCCGCGTAGTTGCTGTGCGAGGGGGTACGTCCGTGACGGTTCAAGATAGTATTGAGCGTGGGGGTAAGCATGTAACGCATGTCCTGTTGGCTTTCCGAGCGTTGGTGCTCATGGCTATGTCGATAGTCCGCAAACATCCCGATGGCATCGCCCGAAGGTAGCTTGTAACTGAGTATGTTGTTCGACCAGATGTCGGTGCGATTGTTACTGCTCTGCGAGTTCCTCATCGAGTTGTTGACGAGCTGTTGTTGTATGCCCGTGCTCAGTGTCGCCGCGAAGATGCTGTCCAGTATGGCTAACGTCGTGCCGTACTTCGACGGGTCGCTGGAGAACTGCCCACTGCGGCTTCGGCTCCAACTGTCGCCATCTATGTAGGTGATGCCCGTGCCGTTGTGGAACCAAACAGGTTTCCTCCACTCGAAAGTGTTACTGGCATCGAGGTTTATCTCCCTGCGCCTCTGGCTTGTAGCACTGCGGTTATAGGTCGTAGGGGCGTTGGTGTGGAACTGCTCCGAATTAAAGATGAAGTCATTGACATTATTATTCCACTGCACCGTCGCCTCGGCGTGTTCGCGCCAACGCTTATCCCGTTCCTCAACGAGCAAATCGACGCCACCCATGCGAGTCTCCCGAACTCCCCATTGTATGTTACTGGGACTCCACTCGCCATCGCCACCAGGTTTGCGCGTCTCGTTCACGTTGTTGAGGTTGCCATATACCGACAGTCGCGAGTTATCGGTGTATCGAAGGGCAAAGAAACGCCCGAGGTAGGGAGCCTGCACGTCCGACGACAGTTCCCTTGCCTCCCCATTGCTCTTGGCCTTCCAACCGCCCGCTCCTTCCACATTCATTAGCCAGCCGGTGTTGTACTCTCGCTTCAGTTGCACGTCCATGACGAATCGTTTCTTCTCCACGTCCGTGCCCATATACTCGCTTAGCTCGGTAGTTTTGTGGTACGTCTGCACTTGCTTCACCGTGTAAGCTGGTAAGTTATCGAGCATAACCTTATTATTGCCTTTGAAGAAATCCTTGCCGTTCAGGGTCAGTTCCTCTACTTGCTCGCCCTGCACAAGGATACGTCCATCGTCCTTCAGCTCCACGCCGTCCATCTGCCGAACAAGTGCGTCTAACATCGAACCCTCGGGCAGATTGAACGCATCCGCATTGAAGGTGATGGTGTCGCCCCGGTAAGTCATGCGTATCTTCGTCGCGCGGACGGTCACCTCATTCAAGGTCTTTTCCTCCTCAGCCATACGACGGCGCATGTAGTGCCATGGCGCATCTACGTAGGTATTGCGGGCAAGGTGGCGCAACGAGTACGCGACGTAGGTGGTCTCATAGTCGGGATGTTCGGCGCGTATGATATAGTTCGTCTCGCGTGCAGGTACCTTGAACATGTAGGCATAGTCATCTTTCGTGCCGTTGTTCCATTGCTTGAACACGTGCATCGTGTCTACTACGGTGGAGTCCTCGCGAAGTAAGGTTATGAAGGCATCCTTCACTCCTACGCGCGTCAACGAGTTCTTGACGTGGCCCCAGAGTTCTATCGTTCGCTCCTTATGCATAGTAGAGTCGGGGCTGACGGTTCCGTCCTTCTGTGCCGAAAGGGACGTGGCAAGTGGGACCATCATTATGATGGTCGCTAACAATCTGTGTATCATAAAGGGGGGGAACTAAGTAAGGTTACTTGAATACCGTCTGCTTGATGAGCTGCTGAATATCCTCGGGTGCTTCCTTAGTCTTACAGCAATCGACGATGTATTGTACTAATCTTTCGGGCATCTTCGTCCTTTTCCATACGTCGTAACGCATCCCTTCCCACGTGCCCTTGCATGTATTCTTGTCCACCAGCTCGATACTTCGTTCAGCCTTACGCCCCATTTCTGAGTACAGGCCATCCCTGAACCAATAGGTTCCATACTCGTGCGGTCCCACGTGCACCGTCCCGTCCTTCAGCATGACAATCTCGGCGCATGCGTACTCGCCGTCGGCACCATAGTACTTGAACTGCGTGTAGCCAATCTCCTTTCCACACTTCTGTATCTTCTCGCCCTTCCATTGCATCGACTCCAACGTCCATGCGCCGACGAGTTCCTTCTCACTTACTTTCGCCTTCTGGGCGCTGACGTTGCCCGCCCACAGCAGGGCAAACATCATGGTAATAATAGTACTTTTCATTATCATAGAAATTAAGTTGACGTTGCAAAGTTACGACCTTCGCGCCTTATCGTCCAAACTTTCCTTTTTGCATTTCCTTTGCATCTCGCGTGCAAATTATATGCAAGGTCGTTAAGCGATACTTAGCACAAACTCGTCCCACTCGCGGGCGCCGCCCTTGCGACCGAACACTTTGCCGTAAAGCCTACTGCGAACGGTGCTTATCGTACTGGTGTCCCTTGCCAACACACTGGCCATGTCGGTGGGAGGGATGCGGAGCTTCGTGAGCATACATACCTGCATCTCCAGTTCACTCATAGGATATAGGCCGCGCAACTGCCCGACGAAGCCCGGGTAGACTCCCTTCAGCCTGTCGCGAATCTCCTGCCAGTCGGCCTCCTTCAACGGGCGGCCCGAGGCGATGCGTCGGCGCAGTGCGTCGTATTCGTCCGAGCGGAAGAAAGCCGTCTCCGCGTCCTCCTGCGCCCGACGTACCGACGCTGGGCGGTGCTCCCTTACTTCCCTGATTTGCTCAAGTTGCAACTTCAGCCGCCGACGCTCCCGACGATAGTTCAGCAACGTCTGGCCCATGACCAGCAAGGCCACGACGATGACCATCGAAACCCACAAGAGCCAGTGGATGGTTGCCCGTTGCTCGCGCTCCTTCATCGAGAGCACGAAGCGCTGGCCTCCTGATGTGTCATCGCCCTCCCAGTTATCTTCGACGATGTTCCTTATCTCCTCGCCCCACTCGCGATACAGGCTTTCCGCCCTGCGCCAGGTAAATCGCACGCCGTTCCTCTGTACGACGATGGTCGTATCGCCCCGAACCTGCAGCGGCCTCGGCTCGTCGTATTCCAGATAGACATACTCGCCACCGCCCTTCGGGATTAGCGTGATGTCCGCCTTCCAATACGGTTGATGCACCACCAACGCCGAGGGTGTCTGCGTCAGTCCACACTCCCTCAACACGCTGTCGCCCTCATAGATGCGCAGCAGGCTCATGTTGCTGATGGGGAATCGTTCTATGCCCCCCATGGGGTACTCCTTTTCCGTCAAGACCCAAGCCCCCGACAACAGCCCCCTGTCCTCAGTATCCTTCCCATCTCGGCATCCCGTCAGCAGCAGGACCACCACCATAATGTAAACTATTCGTGTCATTGTTCTTTCCTTTGCAATCTCATTGCAAAGATACGCCATCCCCCTTACATTACCTAACAAACGACTTTGCATTTTGTTTGCAAAGTCCCATCCGTCTTAAGCCACGCCCCCGTCGCAGTTCTCCTCATCGGCATATCTCCGTGGCCAGCAGGTTCATGGCCTGGCACTGGAGGGATGTGACCTTGTGGCGGTCGTTGTGGTGGGGGAAGGGCGAAAGCATGAGGAGGCGGCCTTCCATGCACGCGGCGAATTGCTCGCCACATGGGCGCGACAAGGGGCCAAATCCGTTTTCCATGATGACGATGGTCGGCAGGCCGGCATCGAAGGCGGCGCGCATGACGCGCTTCTCGCCCGGGGAGATGGCTGGCGAGACGAGTACCGTTCCCGCGCGAGCCTCGCGGAGGCAGTTTTCTATCTCCCTTTGGATTTGTTCCTCGCTACAGCGGCGCGAGACGCGAACCTGCAGACGACGTGGGGCGGAGAGCAGGCGGCGGTTGCCGATTCCACTGCACGTATATGAGCCAATCTCCAGTTCAAAGAAGGGACGGAGCAGGTCGGGGCGGGTGCGTTTCGCTAAGAGTCGGCGCGGATTGTCGCGAAGGTAGGTCTTCCACTCCCCGAGGCCGGCGTAGTTATGAAGTATCTTATCGTTGTAGCCGCGCGACCATAGGCAGGGATGGCCTGGGGGCTGCGATGGCATCGCAGCGAACGTGAGAAGGGCTTGGGGGAAGGGCCGCGATGGCATAGCGGCATACGAAGGAAGGGAAGCGCGGGAGGGACATGGGGGAAGCGCGGCAGCCTCCTTGCCTGTTGGTTGCGATGCCATCGCAACCAAAGCCCTCAGCTCGCGGTTGCATCCGAGCTTGAAGTTCTTGATAACCTCGCCCAGATGGCGCTCCATGTGCCGGCGGATGAAGAGGATGCCATGGAAGTGGTCGGGCATAAGCTGCTGGGCGATGACCGCCACCTCCTCGTATTTGCGGCTCAGCCCCTCCCATTCCCGTAGCACTGCCTCGCCCAGAGGCGAGGGTATGGTCACGGCCTCGTCCGTCGTTCCCTCCACGTGTCCGAGCACAGGCACACGGTCAACCACGGTGAGCGTCACAAGGTAGAATCGCTCGCCATTATAGTCGTGCTGGTCGCTCCTCCTGAGCATCGAAGGCTTTGTCTCGCCAGCGAAGCGCTGCTTGTCCTGTCTTTGCTTGTCTGTCATCGTAAGCTTCTCGCGCTTTTCTTTTGGCAAAGATACGCAATCCCCCCGAACTATGCAAGGAACCGCGACAGGCTTTTATGGCAAAGGGCGTGGCTTCTATTCCGCGGCGTTATATAAATTTAATTAAAAAGGGGCGGGGAGAGGGGGATTTTAATTATATTTTTTGAATAAAACATAAGGGATGTTAAGGGGTTTGGCGGTGTGGGGATTTGGTCGTAACTTTGCCCTCGTGAGACACGAAAGTCACGATGTTTAACCCTTAACATTACTACGATGAGAGACCAACATTCTAACCTTGACGAACCGCCATGCTAAGCATGCCACGGCAACCTTACTATGGTTAGTCCTGCAAGCTTACTAAGGTTAACGCCTCAAGCTTACTAAGGTTAAGCCCTCAAGCTTACTAAGGATGAAGCCTCAAGCTTACTAAGGTTGCTTTTCCATCCTTACGGGGATGACGAGTGAAGCTTACTTTCCTAATCTATTAACCTTATAATTTTTTACAAATATGCCTATTAAATATAGCTTGGGTGCGCATAGCACGGTACCCGGTGACAAGCATAGTGATAAGAAGGTTTATCCGTCGGCTCAATACAGCGAGCTTGTGGACATGAACGAGTTTGCACGCCACATTCAGGCCCACGGGAGCCCGTTCACGCGTGACGTAATCATAGGAGTGTTGACGGCTGCCGTCGATTGCCTCAGGGAGCAACTGGTGGCCGGCAAGAAGGTGAACTTCGGCGAGATGGGCGCCTTCTACGTGTCGCTCCGCAGCGAAGGGGTGGAGAAGGCCGAGGACTTCGACCCGAACATTCACGTCAAGAGCGTGTATGTCCACTGGGAGCGCTCCTCGTTCTTCGCCGACCTGAAAGGCGACCCTGACCTGAAATGGGAGTATGCCTTGACGCACAAGGCCATGGCGGAGGCGAAGAAACAGTCGAAGCAGAGCATCACCGAGGCCGCGGGCAATGCCTCCGGTGGCGGCGATGATGGCGGTTCGGGCGGCGATGATGGCGACGACGACGGCGAGACGGAATAACTGCCTGCCACGCATCCCTCGCAGGGGGATGGTTACAAAAGAGAGAATCCCACGACTTGACGGTCGCGGGATTCCCTTGTTATGTAGGTGTGGCTCAGAGCTTGACCTTCAGGGCCTGTCCGTTGTAGGTTACGGTCTTGACGTTGCTGCTGCCAGCCAGACGGATGCGCAGGGTGCGGCTCTGCAGCATGCCGGGGAACTGACCCACGCGGCGGTCGATGCTCAGCTCGCGCTTCTTGTCGTTCCAGCGCAGCTTTATGGTGCTGTATGCCCCCTGCTCGTAGCGATACGTGTCGCCCTCATCCTCGTATAGCGTGAACTCTCCGTTGGCACCCGGGTAGATGCGCACTTCGAGGTCGTCCCACTGGCGCTCGGCTGCGTACTGCATGACGGGAGCCAGAGGCAGGATGCTGCCGGCGCGCAGCATCATCGGCGCCTGAGCCAGTGTCGTTGGCAGCGTAACGTCGCGCCCGCCCTCGTAGCGCTCTTCGGTCCAGAAGTCCCACCATGCAGCGCCCTGGGGAAGGTACTTTGTCAGCTGAGACGGGCGACTGAAGTCGACCTCACGAATGGCCTTCGTGTCCTCGTTCGTGTATTGAGGGCTGGTGACGGGCAGGGCCAGGATGCTCTGTCCGAACATGAATTCGTCGGCCATGTTCCAAGTGCGCTTGTCGGTGGGGAAGTCGCTGACCAGCGAACGCAGGAAGCTTCCCCCCTCGTGCGTCGTGTTCCATGCCGTGCTGTAGATGTAAGGCATCAGGCGGTAGCGCAGGCCGATGGTCTGCTCTATGGCGTCGAATGCGGGCTCACCCTTCTTGCCAAACTGGTATATCTCTCGCGGCGCATCGGCACCGTGGCTGCGGAAGACGGGGCAGAACAGACCGAACTGCAGCCAGCGCACGTATAGCTCCTTGTAGTTGTTGTTCTTGGGAGCATTGCTGCCGCCATATCGCCCGCAGAAGAAGCCGCCGATGTCGGTATTGACGTAGGGAGCACCCGTCATCGAGTAGTTCAGGCATAGGGGAATCTGCTTGCGAAGTACGTCCCACGACGAGGTGATGTCGCCGCTCCACAGGCCGCCGGCGTAGCGTTGCTGTCCGGCGAAGGCCGAGCGCGTCATGATGAACGCACGGCGGTCGCGGCCCTCACGGCGCTGATTCTCGTACACCCCACTGCACGAGGCCAGGGGGAAGGCGTTGCGATGAGAGCGCCACGTGCCCTGGGCCTTGATGCCCAACGCGGGCGACAGTCCGACGGGACGGTTGTAGTCCTCGTCCTTCGCGCCAAAGTAGTCGGGGTCGGTACTGTCCATCCACCAGGCATCCACGCCCATGTCGTCGAGCTTCTTCAGATACTTCCAGTAGATGTCACGCGCCTGCTGGCTGTAGGGGTCATACACGCGCACGCCGCTCGGATAATCCTTCTTCGGCGGCCAGATGCCCGAACCGCTCTGGGGCCACGTCTCGAAGTCGAAGAGCAATCCCTGCTCGCTCAGTTCGCGGAACTGCTTCGTGTGGGGGCCGAAGCTTGCCCAGATGCTTATCATCAAGTGGGCATTCTGCTCGTGCACGCGCTCGATCATGCGCTGCCCGTCGGCGAACTCTTCGTTCAGAAAGTCCATTGCATTCCACAGATAGTTCGAGCCCCAGTACTGCCAGTCTTGCACGATTCCGTCCAGAGGAACCTGATTTTGGCGGTGCCAGTCCACGACCTCCAGCAGCTCACGACTCGACTTGTAGCGCTCGCGGCACTGCCAGTAGCCGTAGGTCCACAGGGGCATCATGGGCGCGTCGCCCGAAAGCTGGCGCATCAGCCTATTGACGCCGTCCACCGAACCGCCGTACATGAAGTAGTAGTCCATGCGGTCGCCGGTCTCGGGACTGAACGTCATACCCTCTGGCTTGTCCACGAAGTCGGCACGCGAATAGTTATCCCAATAAATGCCCCATCCCTTTAAGGACTGTATGACATACTGGAAGTCCTCGAGGTTCGACTGTTCCATCATCTTGCGCTCCGTGCCGCGGCGGTTCAGCTTGCCGTCCTGCAAGGCTCCCAGTCCGTAGATGGGCTCGTCCTTGTCCAGCGTATAGGTCTGTGCCAGGCGAGGATAGAGCGTTGTCGACTTCTCCTTCAGCAGGTTCGTGCCCTTCGACAGGAACTGCACCTGCCCGTCCTCCTTATTGACGACGACCGTCAGCGCGGGGCTTGTGATGCTTACCTCCTTCGGCTGGTCCTTCACGCTCAGCTTCACGCCGGCCTGTGGCTGCATCGTCACGACCAGACTCTTCTGGCCCTCCTTGTCCAGCGCCTTGCCGTGCTCCACGCGCACGATGCTTGGCGACAGGAAGGTAACTCGCGTCGCACCCTGTGCCGTCTTCACTTCGATGGGTTTTGTCTCGGCCCGTCCTGCCATCGTCAGGCATACGAGCATCAGTAGGCTAATGATTCTTCTCATGATGTATGATGTTTAAGTAGTTAAGTAGTCAACCATGCCGTCGATGGGGCGCTTGAGTATGCGGCCCAGGACGTAACCCTCGCGCCGCAGCGCCTCCGACAGCTCTTCCTTGAAGGCCGAGGCTATGCCGCCCACGAAGCAGACGGGCAGGTCGCGACGCCCGTAGGACGCAACATTGCGACGCAGGAAACGGCAGAACTCCCCCGTGAGGAATGCCTGCACCTCGTCGCTGTCCCTGTGCCGACCCAGGAAGGGCACAAGCGAGGCCAGGAACCGATTGGCCATAGGTTCGCGATATACCTTATTAATTATATGCGCGCGCGTAAGGCCCGTTTCCTCCTCAAAGGCCCGACATAGGGCGGGGGAGAACTGACCCTTCAGCACGTCGCCCACCAGACGGCGGCCCAACACGGCCCCGCTGCCTTCGTCGCCAAGAATCCAACCCAGCGGCGACACGTTCTCGACGATGCGCTCGCCGTCATAGAGGCATGAGTTGGAACCCGTGCCCAAGATGCAGGCGATGCCCGCCTCCCTGCCGCACAAGGCTTGCGCGGCACCCAGCAGGTCGCTCTCTACGTGCACCTCGGCACTGGCGTAACGCCGCTCCAGCACGCGCCGCACCACATCGCTGTAAGGTGCTATGCATCCCGCGCCATAGAAGTAAAGGCGCTCCACTCCCTCATGCATCGTGGCCACGGGCAGGCTTGCGACCACCTTCTCTATATCCTCCTCGCTGTCGCGCACGGGGTTTATGCCCAGGGTCTCATAATCCTCACGTCGGGTGCCGTCGGTCAGTACCCACGAGGTCTTCGTACTGCCGCTGTCGGCTATCAGGTAAGTCATGTGCGTTTGTGTGTTAATGGTTGCGCAGGTTCCACTTCGAGTTATCGCTCTTGAAGTCGTATTCGCCCAAGGTCGGCGTGCTGTCGGCAGCCGAATACAGGCACAGGCGCGTATTCGTGCCCTCGGTGCCCGGGATATGTTTGGGCATGATGCGGAAGGTGCCGTCGGTCAGTTGTTCTATGCGCCACAGCTGTTCCTCCGCGCCCGTGAACTCCGACACGGTCGTCAGTTCCCTGTCAGCCGTGGCAGCCAGGGCACGCTCTGTCCCTGCGATTGTTATCTTGAAGTAGGGATTGCTCAGGTAGCCACCTGCCTTGTCCACCGGGGTGATGGTCCAGCGCTGGTGGGGGCGGAACATGTAGTCACCGCAGCGCACGGGAATATTGCCCTTGGGCCATGTCTCGCTCACGTCCTCCAGCTTCTGCTCGGGGATGGCGACCAAAGGTTTCGACAAGTCCATCTGCCAGAAGCGTTCACGCTCCTGCTGCATGCGCACGAAGTCCACGGCAAGCTCCAGACTGTAGCCGCGACGCTCGCTTTCTATCTCGAAGGTTCCTCCCTTGAACTGCTCGCCAGCCACGGGCCAGTCGTTCTTCCACAACAGGGGACGGATGCCGAGCACGCTACGTCCGCTGCGGTCGAAGTCCGCTTCGAAGTGGCACGACATTACCTCCACACCCTCGTCGATGACCGTGCGGCCAAAGTGGCCAGGACCGCACACTCGGTTGCCGGCTGCTATAACCATGCGGCCTCCACCGTGGAACATGTCGCGCCCCACGTTATCGAGATAGGGACCTTCGACGTTGCGCGAGCGGCCCACCACGATATTGTAGGTGGAGTTCACACCGTCGCAGCATGTGCCGTGTGTGCCCAGCAGGTAGTACCACCCATCGCGGTAGATGAGGTCGGTTGCCTCGCAGTCGATGGCTATGTCTTTCTCCTTATTTCCCTTCATGCGATACCCCGTCTTTGGGTCGAGCTCGATGAGTCGTATCGTGCCGAAGTACGTGCCGTAGCTCACCCACAGACGGCCCGTCGTGGGGTCTAACAACATGCCGGGGTCTATGGCATCCTGGTCTTCCATGCCGTCGCTTGCACATACCTCCACGGCCTCGGTGAACCTAAAGTCGGGGGACTTGGGGTCGAGTGTCTTGTTCCACATCGTCAGGATGCGACCGTTGTGACCGCCGCCCAGTCCGCCGCCCGTGGCTCCGTAGATGACAAGGTAGCGGTCGCCAATCTTCAGCACGTCAGGCGCAGCGCCTCCGCCCGGACGCTCGGCACCACTGTGCCACGACCAGCCGTCGTCGCTGATGAGTCCTCCGCCGCCTGTGCCGAAGGTGTAGTATTTACCGTCGCACTCTGCTATGGTCGATGGGTCGTGGATGTAGGGAGCACCCACCTGTGCCCGGCTAAGTGAGATGTGACAAACAACAAGTGATAAGCTCAGCAATATATACTTTTTCATAGCTTTACTCTTTAGTCCTCAGTCCTTAATCCTTATATCGTAGTTCCTGATGGGGTTGCCTTTCTCGTCGATGAAGCGTGCGCACATGTCGGAGAGACCTGGGCCGTTGATGACGGCACACCGCAGCACGTTGCGCCCCTTCCTTAGGGTCAGGCGCTGCGAAACCCCGTCATCTTCCACCATGCGACGGTCGCCCTCCAGCAGCAGGACCTCACTGCCATTGAGCCACCACATCGAGGCCCCGTTGCTTCCTGCTGCCAAGCGTACGCCCTGAATCTCCTCCGCACAGTCGATGATGGTCTCGCACCAGAAGAGGTTTCCATAGGTCTGACTGCCGTATCGCTCGGCAAAGCGGAAGAGCTTCATATTATAGTTCTCGCTGTCGAGGGCGTGCCATTTGGCCTTCAGCTTAGGCAGGCGTGCCAGCTCTTCGTCGAATGTTTCGCGCAGCCAGGTATTGGTGAAGATGATGTTCGAACGTATGCTTTTGGCTATCGGCTCCATAAGCTTCCAGCGGCGTATGAACCCTTGTTCGTCGGGCGTAGCTGGTAAGGCATCGGCGGCCACCGGCGTAAAGTAGCGCGGACGATTCTTGAACTGTAGCCAGTCGATGCTCAGGGCCTCGCCCTCGCAACATACCACGAGGTCGGTAACGCCCTTCGGGGTGTATTCCAGCGGTGCGGTTAGGGTTAGCCACTGTCCCGACATATCGCGACGGAAGGGACCTTGCTCACTCTTCACCGTGATGCTCAGGCGGGCTATCACCTTGCCCTTGGCACTCTTCTCGCGAATGGTCAGCGAGGTGTTGGCGTCGGCCTTGGCACATACCACGAGGTAGCCATCCTCGATTGGGCTGAAATCCACGTCGGCATAGCGCAGCCAGCTCCCTTTCTTCGGCAGCGTAGCTTGGAAGCCTCGGAAGGTATTGACGGTATCTATGAGGGCCGACGTTACGTCGTTGCTGGCATTGCTGTAGCGGTCTATCTCTATCTTCTCCGTGGCCTTGTTGATACCTACGCCGCGCATCGTCTCCTTCACCTCCCTGATGGTGCCGTCGGAATTGAAGAAGAGTCGCTCTATCTGCACCGAACGTCGCTTGTCGTCACGAGGCGAGAATGCGTTGTGATGGTAGAACAGATACCACTGCCCCTTATAGTTGACGATGCTGTGATGGTTAGTCCAACAGCCGTTCTCGTGCTCGGCCATGATGATGCCCTTATACTCGTAAGGCCCCATCGGGTTCTTACTCATGGCATAGCCAAGTACCTCCGTGTCCTTCCTGACGTAAGGGTAGGTCAGGTAGTAGTTGCCGTTGTATTCGAAGGCAAACGGCCCTTCTGCCTGGCGGTTGGGCAGGTCCTTCAGGCAGTGGACTCCTATCATCTCGACCTCACGGTTGCCAAACTTCACCGTCTCCCTCGGGTTGTCGTCCGCGAGTTCCTTCATGTTTGGCTTCAGCTTGGCACATCGTCCATTGCCCCAGAATATGTAGGCATTGCCGTCAGAGGCTTGGAGTACACAGGGGTCGATACCGAAGATGCCCTTGATGGGCTCGGGCTCGGGGGTGAATGGCCCCTCCGGGTTGTCGGCTATCGCTACGCCGACGCCAAACCCGCCTCCTTCGGCTGGGGCAGAAGGGAAGTAGAAATAGTACTTCCCATTCCGCTCGATGCAGTCGGGTGCCCACATGGAATAGGAGTTGCGACGAACCCAGGGCACCTGGTCCTGGCTTACGATGACACCGTGGTCTGTCCACTCGGTTAGGTTCTCAGACGAGAACACATGATAGTCTTCCATGCTAAACCAGTTCTTGCGTTCCTGGTTAGCAGGGGGCAGGATGTCATGCGATGGATAAAGGTAAACCTTGCCTTTGAATACGCGCGCCGTCGGGTCGGCAGTAAACTGATCGCGGATGATAGGGTTCTGTGCCCTTACGTCGATAACGGATAAAAGTCCTAAGGCTAAGGGTAAAAAGAGCTTCTGTTTCATAGTCTTACGTTACATCTTCGGTACAAAGATACAAATAATCTGCGAGACAACATAGTCCTGTCGTCTCGCAGATTTTCACTCATGTATCATTGACCGGAATTATGATGTCCGTCTTATGGCTGCGTAATGATTTTCTTTCCGTTGCGGATGTATATGCTGCCAGGCTGCATGCTGTTGACCTTGAAGCCCTTGAGGCTGTACACGGGAGCATACGTCGATTCGCTTTCGACATCTGCTTCTGGGGCTTCCACGGGAGTAACCTCTTCATGCTGATCGAGGTCGCCCACCAGGGTACCGAAGGTAGGCCAGTCATTGTGAGCTTGGTACTTTGCAAGGGCATCGGCATAGACATGAATCGTCGGGTTGCTGGAGAAAAGGTATGAACCTGGCGACGGTGGGGTGGCTGCCAATATGTAAACGTCCTTTACCTTAGAGCTGTAGAATGACCCCTTGTTCATAGTCTTCATCTTGGTGCCGATGATAACTCGCTTCAGCATGTCGCAGTAGGCAAAGGCGTCTTCCCCTATGGATGTCACACTCTCGGGTACTACGATTTCCCTTAAACCTGAGCCCGAGAAGGCATTCGTGCCTATAGACGTCAGTTTCTGTGGAAGCTTCATTGAGATGAGTTTCTTGAATCCATTGAAGGCATAGGCTCCCATCACGTTGGCAGAGGTCGTGTAATTCTCGTAATATGCCTGTCCGCCCGATACGATTTTGGCATTCGTAAGGTCGATGGACACAAGGTTACCTTCTGTGATGAGCTTGCGCAGGTACTTGATGTCGGTACCATTGATGGAACCTATGATTGTGGCCTTAATGACATTCTCTGAAAGAAGTTTGGATAGTCCTCCAGGAGCCCTTTCTACGGTCACCGTCTCTGCGCCCTCGCCGGCTTTCTCTATCTCGTGTAGGCTTCCATCGGCGTCCATCGAGTATAGCTTGAATACGTCGTCCACACTACTTGGAATATAGAAGTTCTTGGCGTTGGATGCATACTTCAGTCCACCTTCGTCATCGAGCATCAGGATGCCAAGACCGCCAGTTCCGTCCAGATGATAGATAGAATCGGCCTGCAGGTAAGTATAGCTTGAGGGCTGACAAACGCCTGGAAGATAGTCTGTGAACTGGCCCAAGTCGCCGCACTGACCCACCTGTTCCGAGCCACGCCGCTTTTTGCCAGCCGTGGTGAGGAAGTCGGTGGTGAGGACATAGTCGGCACGGTCTTCCACGAAGATTATCTCGCGGTTCTTCTTTTCGAACTTGGCTATCCTGTTCTTCGTGCTATTGATGTTGGCCTTTGTTACCGTCAGCGTGTGTGCACCGTAATCTTCGATGGGTGTGTTTCTCATAGGCTCAAAGAAGCCCCAGATAGTGAAGAAGTCTGTCAAGTCTTCTTGGGCTACCTCGCAAACCTTACGAACAAATTTCAGACCGCTATTATTGTTGTTCGTCTCCCATAGCGACAATCGGTCGTTACGCAATGCCTTGAAGAGCTCGGGATAGAACGACGTATTCTTCTGACCCAAGTGATAATAGAGGTACAAGTCCCAGTACATGCGCAACTGACTATCTACCCCACGGGTGTAAAACGGCTCGTGACGGGCAAATTCCTCCATGACGGTGGCGAGCGTAGAACCTGTGGATGATACCAAACCGTCGTGATAACGGCAGAAGTTGGAGAAGAGGTTGTTCGATGCCTCAGTGCCGCCTTCCAGGTTGATGGCACCTTGATTGTTGTGTCCGCACTCGTGGCCGGCGCACCAATCATCCATGTCTGGATTCGTGGCGTTGAGACAGTTGCGAATGCAATCCAGGCCGTTATAGGATGTTCGATAGGGCGTTGAGTTGGCATATCCGGCATCTTCCGGCTCTCCCTCTATGGCAAAGTTCGGGTTGTTGTAGTAGATGGGGTAGATAGCTTCGCCTCCTGTCAGGTAGAAGGGTGCGCCGGCGCGCTGTCCTGTTGCTACGGCAACGGTGTATCCCATCAAGTCCTTCTGCCATACGGCAATACTATCAAACCAGGTGATGCTCTTGTCGATGGAGTTGGGAAATACGGTCTTGAACGAAGAGGTCTTCAGATGGATAAGAGATTCTCCGCCCCTGATAGTAAAGCGATTGAGGGTAGCTGCCTTCAAGATGGCCTTGTAGTCGGCATCGCTATGACGGCTCAAGTCATAGTAACCGTTTACTACGCCTCCTTCTACATGAATCTTTATATTAGGCCACTCGTTGAGGGTCTTTGTCATCGACTTCGTATCGGCTGTATATACAATATAGTATAATGCATTCTTTGTTCCCTCTATTACATTAAGGCCTTTCGTCAGCTTGATGCCCGTCTTGGCAGACGTGATAAGCTGGTTATCTACGCAACCTGCAATGTATAAGGTTGCATCGGAGGGAACGTCTTCATCCACGAATACATATATCTCTTCGCCGTCGTTCTTGGCATAAATACCTGTGGGGTTGCCCATATAGGAACCGCCCGTGCTCATCATCTTATTGTTCCAGTAGCTGGCATCGCTATATGCTTTGTAGCTGTGAATACGGAAGTCCTGTTCGTAAGCTGCCCAGCTACCGTTCTTCACTTTCAGGGCCGTGGTAATCATTAACTCCGGCATACCGACTTCGGTCAATGTGGTCGTTAGCTCATCATCGCTCATGGCTTGGAACTCAGCTTTCAGTTGGGTACATGCTGCGTCCTCAAAATAATTGCCGCATAGCTTCTTTGCGATGGTATTGGGGTCGGCTTCCTGTGGATAGATGTCTTCCAGACCACCAGTAATGGTTCCGCATTCCTTCCAGCTTGAATTTTGATACTCTGTCAAGGCATCCGTGTAAACATGTATCTTAGGGCTAGAGCCAAACAGATAGGCTGGCACGGCAGGGGGAGTCATGGGTTTGACGTAAGCATTCTTGACATCAGAGCTCCAGAAAACGCCTTGTCCTAACTGATTTACTTTCCTGCCAATAACCACTTTCTGCAGTGAATTGCAATAGGCAAAGGCATCACCACCCAGACGTGACACGTTACCTGGGATATCTACTTCGCCGATGCCTGTGCTGGCAAAGGCTCTGCTTTCGATGGCAGTCACCGTCGTGGGCAGCAGGATGCTTTTCAGTTTGGCGCAGTTGTGGAACATGCTTTCGCCAATGACATCATCCGCTGTCTTAAATGTTTCATAGTAGGCCTCGCCTCCTTTCACGATTCTCACTTCCGACAGATCCAGCGATGCCACGCTTCCATTGTCGATGAGCTGGCGCAGATACTTGACATCCGTACCGTTGATGTAGCCCGAAACCTTCAGCTTGCTGTCGCTCGAAGGCAGCAAAGATGCCAGCGTACCAGCAGTTTCCACATAGACCTCGCTATCGGCCCATACACTGATTGTACTGCTACAGACGATGGCTGCAAGCAGTAATTTCATGATACCCTTAAAAACTCCTGTTTTCATGATTTGTTGTACTTTTATTTCCCTTATTAGGGCAATTTGTTGGTTAATTCGTTACAAATATATAAATAAATCCCGAAACGTGTTCTTTGCTGACGATATATTTTATAGCTTCAATGCTTGCCATTATGAAAACAATGTGTAACTTTGTAATGGATAAATCGAAATTACCATGTTGAAAAAACTATTTATCGTTCAAATTCTTTTGTTCTTTGCCTTTTGCACTATCTATGCTCAGGGCTTCGTCATTCATCAGTCAGATGGCAAGTTGGCTGTATTCTCTTCTGCAAATGTCGATTCGGTGACTATGGTGACTGAAGACCACAGTTATCTCATGGGCACATGGTATCTTGGCTTCTTGAAGCATGGCGACGATGTGACTCATTACGATGGTTCAGAGTATATGACCTTCGCTGGCAATCGTATGCAATGGGGCATCGATGGCTATGAACCTGAACTATATGAAATCAAGTACAACACTAACAGTAAATATTTTAATGCTCGTAAGTTGGATAAGACGAAAAGTATCAAATGGTATATTAATAAGAGAACGCCCGACTTGCTTGTGCTCAGAGACGGCGATAATTACCGCTATTACTATCCCACACGATATGATGCCGACCATGCATTGTTTATTCTCGACCCTCCTTCGCATAGTGAGACCTCTGATATTAATACCATCTTAAACTATGCAAATGGCAGGACTACCTCGACACAGACCCCCATGGGCAAGCATTTCGAGAATCGACATAAAACGACTGAAGCCGATCGGGAGTGGCTTCTCGAACCTTCCAATGAACCAGACCTGTTGGAGAGTGCCGAACTCACCAAGTGGGTGGCCAAGACCGTTACACTCTATCCCTATGGCTCTCCATTGCCAGCCGATGTCAATCAACATTCTATCGGCGATTGTTGTGCCTTGGCTGTCTTGGCATCCTTCGCCTATCTCTATCCTGACTGGATACAGAACATCATTACTGATAATGGCAACAAAACCTACACCGTAAAGATGTATGACCCGCAGGGAAAGCCTGTGGATGTCTGCGTATCCAATAAGTTCCAGTGCAGGTCCGATGGAAGCATCGGTCAGGTCACGGGCAAGAACAATAAGGTGACTTGGGCTACCATCATGGAGAAGGCCCTTATGAAGTGGGAGAAAATCTACCAGTGCGATGGCATCGAGGGCATCGGTACCGAGCATGCTGCGCCCCCATTTACGGGAAATGGTGACAGCTTTGCATTCTCGCCTAACTCCCTGTATACTTCGGAACTGAAATTAGCCATTGAGTACTGCTTGGGTGAGGGGATGATAACCGTAGGCGGATTCAATAAGAACGACCTGATGTGCGGAACGCTGAAGACAGTAACCGCTCATGCCTTTACCTTTATGCTGGCCGACGACGACCGTTCCATCTTCTACATGCGTAACCCTTGGGGTAATGGTGATAATGGTGAGGACGGCCTGTTGCGCATCCCCGACAATCGTGGCATTGTACAGACCATTGATGCACGTATCGTGAACCCTGGTGCTGCTGCACCTTATCTTCGTCAGGACTTGCAGCCTTATACACCACCTAAGTATGTTCGTAGGAGCACCGACATCGGAGTTTCGCCTCGTTTGTTGAACCGTATATACAACCCTAACGACAAAGAACTATGGTAAGGCGTATATTTCTCATTCTATGTTGCCTTGGTGGTTGCCTGTCGGCATCTGCCCAGCAGACGTTGAATCTTTATACAACAACGAAGGGTATCATTAGATTTACCTTTGCCGAACAACCTAAGGTGTCCTTCCCATCAGCCGAAGTCCTGGCCGTTACGGCTCAGTCCGTTACACTTGAGTTTCCCTATACCGAGGTGCAGAAAATTACTTTCGAGGATGCTACGAATGCTGTTGCGAAGCTCACCGTGGACGAAGGTGGAACGGAAGTCCTGGTTTATGACCTGACGGGTAAGCTCGTTGTTCGAGGCAATGCAAAGCAGGGCTCGGCCAGTATAGATTTCTCAATGCTTGGCCCAGGCGTTTACGTTGTGAAGGACGGCAAGCGGACCTACAAAATCAGTAAACGCTAAAAAAGATTCTTGCAAAAGAGTAAACTTTTCAGGATACTGTGTGTCAAAGCCTTAAATCAAGTTTTTTATTATGAAGGACAAGACACAAAATGAAATGAACAGGCGTGCCTTCCTCCGCCAGATTGGGCGAGGGTCGATTTCTGCAGCAGCCATGATGCTTGTTAACCCTTTCAAGGGGTTTGCAAACCCAACTCCAGATGAGGTACAAGAACCTACAGGAAAGATGACTTATCGCACCCAGCGTGGAACCGGAGAATCAGTGTCTCTGTTAGGCTTTGGCATGATGCGTCTGCCTCGCGAGCAAGAGGAGGTGGACCGTCTGGTGGACTACGCCATAGCCCACGGAGTTAACTACTTTGATACGGCACCCATGTATGGTGGCGGACACAACGAAGCCGTTACTGGTCGTACGCTCAGCCGCTATCCGCGTGACAAGTATTTCGTTGCAACAAAACTCTCGAACCAGAATCCTCAGTTGTGGTCTTTCGAGAAATCGAAGGAAATGTACGAGAATTCTTTCCGTCAATTGCAGGTGGAATACATCGACTACTACCTTTTGCACTCTATAGGCGGTGGAGGTATGGACACGCTACGCGGGCGTTTCCTCGACAATGGCATGCTTGATTTCCTATTGAAGGAGCGTGAGGCTGGACGCATTCGTCATCTGGGCTTCTCGTATCATGGTGATGTCTCTGTCTTCGACTATCTGCTCGACCACAACGACCAGTACCACTGGGATTTCGTACAGATACAGATGAACTATCTCGACTGGCGTCATGCCCGTGGTGGACGTCGCCGTGGAGGTGATGCCGATGCTGAATATCTATACGATCGACTCGATAAACTGGGCATTCAGGCAGTCATCATGGAACCCATTCGCGGTGGTGGATTGGCCAATGTTTCCGAAGAAATCAACAACGAGCTGCGTGCCGTACGTCCCGACGACAGCCCTGCCCGTTGGGGCTTCCGTTGGGTTGGCTCGCATGATAATGTGTTGACCGTACTGAGTGGTATGAACCGAATGGATCACGTGCGTGACAATATAGCCACCTTCTCGCCATTGATGGCTTGCACAGCTTCGGAGAATGAGCTGCTGGCGCGCATTGCCGACCAGATGGCAGGATTCCCCACCATCGGATGCACCACATGTGCTTACTGCATGCCCTGTCCTTATGGCGTGGACATTCCTGGTAACTTTGCCTTCTATAATTCGGCTGTTACCGACAAATTGCTGCCTTTACCTGAAAGTACGGCACCAGACTATGCAGAGAAGCAGAAGGCTTATACCGAGGCATACAGAAAGGCCATCCTGCCTGAGAAACAAGCTAACCGCTGTCAAGACTGTGGCGAATGCCTAAGCAAGTGCCCGCAGCAGATACGTATCCCTAATCAGATGAGTCGCCTTGTCGAGCTGACGAGGAAATCAAGAAAATAATAAATAGAATAAACGATATGAAAAAGAAGACCGTGTTATATACACTTTCCCTGCTGGCGATGGGCACCTTGTTCATGAGCCAGAAGTCGGCAGAGGGTATCATTACGAAAGGTGAAGACGGCATGACCGTTATCAACACCACGACCCTGGCTACCGATGTGGAAGGCTATGCTGGAACAACTCCTGTAAAGATTTACATCCGCAAGAACAAGATTGAGCGCGTTGAGGCCCTGCCTAACACCGAGACGCCTAAATACTTTGTCCTCATCAAGAAGAATCTTCTCGACAAGTGGAATGGACTGCTTGTTAAAGATGCGGCAAAGCAACAGGTGGATGTCGTTACGGGGGCTACGTACTCATCGGATGCCGTTATCGAGAATGTTCGTCGTGGCATCAACTACTACAACAAGTCGAAGTAGGTCTTACTGCCTAAAATTCTTCTTCTAATGCAGATGCGATGGCTTCGCGAGAGAGGTCCATCGCATTCTTTATGTTCTCAGGCCCCTTGCCGATGGGTGGGATGGGCTTGTGGATGGTCATTGTCAGACGATGCCAGAAGACAAAGTTGATGGGGCCGCGTTTGCGGCTCAATATACGGTAGGGACCATTCAGTGTGATGGGCACCACGGGCATCTGTAATTCATCGGCCAACTGATAGGCACCGCGGAAGAAAGGCCCCATCTTGCCAGTCAGCGTACGTTCGCCTTCGGGGAATACCATCAGTGAGGTTCCTCCCTGCAATACGGCTCGTGCACGGTCGTGTGTTTGCTGAATGGCCTTTGGCCCGCTTTTGTTTACGAAGATGTGTCCTGCAGCATCACAGGCTTTGCCCACGAGGGGTACGGTCCTGAGTCCACTCTTCATCATCCACTTGAAATTGCGGTTCAGATAGCCGTAGATGAGGAAGATATCGAATGCTCCCTGGTGGTTAGCAACGAATACGTAGCTTGTCTTTGGGTCTATGTTCTCGTAGCCTTCGATGTGTACGGGCAGCAATAGGATGCGAATAAACCATCGTCCCCAGATGTGCCCGGGCCAGTATCCCCAGAAATGTGCAGAGCCAATTGTGCTGCCAATTATGGTAATGATTGCCGTCAGTGCCGTGATGAGTAGAAGCAATGGTGCGGCAATGAAAATCTGATAGATGCGATAGAGGATAATCATGTTATGTTGATGGTTTAAAGTTAATATTTTAGTTGTTGGTTGGGGGTTATAGGTTGGCGGCAAGGAACTTTCGTAATGTTTCTACGGGAAGTCCGCGCCGTCGTGCATAGTCGTGGAGTTGGTCTTCACCTATTTTCCCGATGGCAAAGTGACGGGCTTGTGGATGGGCGAACAATAGACCGCTGGTGGAGGCATGGGGACGCATGGCACCGCTCTCTGTAAGCTTGATTCCGATACTTTTCATGTCAATAATCTTGTCGATGACGAAGTTGAAGCTTTGGTCTGGTAATGATGGATAACCAACTGCAGGTCTGCGTCCTATGTATTTCTCTCTAAATAGTTCTTTGGGTGTCAGGTTCTCGTCTTTAGCATATCCCCAGATTCTTTGTCTTACCTCTTCGTGCATTCGTTCTGCTGCGGCTTCGGCCAGCCGGTCGGCCAGTGTCTGACAGAGCAGATGGCGATATTCGTCCGAAGGATAGGCTTGCTCCAACCCTTCGTCAACCGAGGTGGCAAAGAGTCCTATGGTGTCCGTCTGACCAGAGTCCGCGGGACGTACGAAATCGGCCCAGCAAAGGCAAGTCTTGCCGTGCTGTTGCCTGAGCAGGGGGAGAAGTTCTCCGCTTTTCAGCACGATGTCATCTCCGTCGCTGTTGGCCTCAAACAGTCCCACAATAGCATGAGCCTGGAAGCGGTTGTCCATCTCTTGGAGTAGCTGTAGCGCATCGGGCTTGAGGCCGGGCGACTGCTCTTCTGTTGTGCGCCATGCATGGAAGAAGTAAGCCCAGTTGATGTACGGCACCAACTCGTGTAGCGTGTAGTTCAGCAGTTGCGTCATGGGCGTTGAAAGATTAGGGGTTCGCCGCGCAGAGTGTCGTCGATGTGTCCTTTGTCGTATGCCAGTTGACCGTTGACGTAGGTTTGCTGTACGCGCCAGTGGAAGGTGTGTCCCTCCAAAGGACTCCAGCCGCATTTGCTCAGGATGTCATCTGTCTGTAGCGTCCATGTCTCAGGTTTCAGGAGTACAAGGTCGGCCTTGTAGCCGGGGCGTATGAATCCGCGTTCCGCTATGCCGAATAGTTGTGCCGGTTGGTGACACATGGCATCTACCATACGTTCCAGTGTGAGTGCGCCTTCGTCCACCAGTCCCATCATGGAGACAAGGGAGAACTGTACCATGGGCATTCCTGAAACGGCATGTGCACATCCTCCTTGTTTCTCGTTGAGCAGGTGCGGGGCGTGGTCGGTACCAACGGTCAGCAGGCGTCCGTCGGCCAGTGCCTGACGCAGCGCATCGCGGTCGCTTCGGCTCTTGATGGCGGGGTTGCACTTGATGCGTGTGCCCAAGGTGGCGTAGTCCTCGTCTGAGAACAGCAGGTGCGGCACACAGACCTCGCCTGTGACGTTGTCGCCCAGCAGTTCTAATTCGCGTGCCGTGGTGATGTGGGCAATGTGCAGTCGTGCCCCTGTCTTGTGTGCCAGTTCAGCAGCCAAGGCAGAGGAACGGTAACAGGCTTCTTCGTCGCGAATCCAGGGATGGTGCTCGGGTGCAGGGTCTTCGCCCCACAGTTGTTTGGCCTGTTGCATGCGTTGGTTGATGCGTGGCGTGTCCTCGCAATGTGCCACAATAGGCAGGTTGTGTTCTGCTGCATAGTGGAAGATGCGTATCAAGGCTTCGCGCTTGTCCACCAGCATATTCCCCGTGCTGCTTCCCATGAAGAGTTTGATGGGGGCGCAAGGTGCGAGACCTCCTTCGTTTGTGGCTCCGATGTAGTAGGCATAGTTGATGCGGCTTTCGCGAGCGCCCAGTTCCATGCGCTGCTGCCAGCGCTCCAAGGTGGTTGTAGGAGGATTTACGTTGGGCATGTCCATTACCGAGGTAACACCTCCGGCCAGTGTTGCACGGCTCTCGCTGCATATATCGGCCTTGTGGGTCATGCCGGGTTCGCGGAAGTGTACGTGTGTGTCGATGATGCCAGGCAGGAGCAGTGCGCCCTCGGCATCGATGCTGTTCAGGGATAAGGATTGTAAATCGGAGGGCACGCTGCCTTCGTAGAGGGCGTCGATGCGTCCGTCTTTGATAAGGACGGCAGCTTTAAACTGCCGTCCCTCATTAACGATTGTCGCGTTTTGTATTAGTGTTTCCACTCCGACTTTAAACTTTACATTCTCAACTTTCAGCTCTAACCTTTCTTCGGGTACTTTCTGAACCATCCGTCCCAGCGCAGTCGCATAACGCCGAACAAGGCTTCGGAAAAGATGCCGCCCGACATTTTGCTGGTGCCCAGTTCGCGGTTGACGAAGATGACGGGAACCTCCTTGATGCGGAATCCGCATTTGTGTGCGGTGAACTTCATCTCTATCTGGAAAGCGTAGCCCTTGAAGCGTATTTTGTCCAGTTCCAGGGTTTCCAGAACCTCGCGTCTGTAGCAGACGAATCCTGCCGTGGTGTCGTGAATCTGCAGGCCTGTAATCATGCGCACGTACTTTGATGCGAAATACGACATAAGCACGCGCCCCATGGGCCAGTTCACCACGTTCACGCCCGTTACATAACGGCTGCCGATGGACACATCGTAGCCTTCGTCCCTGCAGGCTGCCAGCAGTCGGGGCAGGTCGCTGGGGGCATGGCTGAAGTCGGCGTCCATTTCGAACACAAAATCATAGTGGTGCTCTATGGCCCACTGGAAGCCGCGTATGTAGGCCGTGCCCAGTCCAAGCTTTCCGCTGCGCTCAACCAGGAACATACGTTCCTTGAATTCTTCTGCCATCAGCCGCTTTACGATGTCGGCAGTGCCGTCGGGAGAACCGTCGTCGATTATCAGCACATGGAAACCCTCTTCAAGGGCGGTTACGGCACGTATGATGCTCTCAATGTTCTCTTTCTCGTTGTACGTCGGAATGATGACGATGGAACGCTGTTGCATGGTTTGTGGTCAGTTTTGAGAGGGTTATTTGCACTCGGTTGCCTTCTGCTCTACGGGCAGGCAGCGCTTGTAGTTTTCGATGTAGCGGTTGAATCCAGCTACGTCCTCGGCTGTTGGGCGAACTTCCACGCCATTGTTTCCGGCGAAGACTACTTGGTCCAGATAGTCGGCCAGCGAGAGGTTGTCGTGGTTGTTCACTACGTAGGCAGCCAGCAGGGCTATGCCCCATGCGCCGCCTTCGCCAGCGGTCTCCATGACGCTGATGGGCGAGTTGAGGGCTGCTGCCAGCATACGCTGACCCACCTGCGGGGTGGTGAAGTAGCCGCCGTGACCCATGATGCGGTCGACACGGATGCGTTCTTCGTTGAACAGTATGTCGTTACCCAGCTTCAGCACACCGATGGCCCCGTAGAGGTGGGCACGCATGAAGTTGGCGAGGTTGAACTTGTCGGTTGCCGAGCGAACAAACAGGGGACGTCCGTCCATGAGTCCTGCTACGGGTTCGCCCGAGAAGTAGTTGTAAGAGATGATGCCGCCGCAGTCGGGGTCGCCCTTTGCTGCGATGTTGAAGAGGGTGGTGTAGAGCTCGTTGGTGGACTGCTTGATACCCAGCAACTGCTGGTACTCCTTGAAGATGCCTACCCAGGCGTTGATGTCCGAGGTGCAGTTGTTGCAGTGTACCATAGCCACGAGCGAACCGTCGGGTGTGGTCACCATATCAATCATTTCATAAGGCTTCGACAACTCCTTCTCCAGCACAATCATGGAGAAGCTGGAGGTGCCTGCGCTGACGTTACCCGTGCGCTGACGGACGGCGTTGGTGGCTACCATGCCGGTGCCTGCGTCGCCCTCGGGAGGACAAACGGGGATGCCGGGTTTCAGGTGTCCGCTCACGTCGAGCTTGTTGGCACCCTCTGGAGTCAGGAAACCTGCGTTCTCGCCGGCATTCAGCGACTTAGGCAGAATGTCGAGCAACTTCCATGAGAAGCCCTTGGGAGCAATCAGTTCGTCGAACTTGCGCACCATCTCTGCGTCGTAGGTCTTTGTCTTGGGGTCAACGGGAATCATACCCGATGCGTCGCCCACGCCCAGTACGAACTGACCCGTTACCTGCCAGTGAACATAGCCTGCCAATGTGGTCAGGTACTTGATGCTGGGCACATGTTCCTCGTTGTCGAGGATGGCCTCGTAGAGGTGGCTGATGCTCCAGCGCAGGGGGATGTTGTAGTTGAAAAGCTCGCTCAGCTCGGCAGCGGCCTTGCCCGTGTTGGTGTTGCGCCAGGTGCGGAAGGGAACCAGTATCTGCTCGTCCTTGTTGAAGGCCATGTAGCCGTGCATCATTGCGCTGAAGCCGATGGCGGCCAGCGACTCAATCTCGCAGTCGTACTCTTTCTGCACGTTCTTGCGGAGGTCGGCATAGCAGTCCTGAAGACCATACCAGATGGCCTCGGTCGAGTAGGTCCATAGTCCGTCTACCAACTGGTTTTCCCACGTATGGCTTCCCTGTGCAATGGGTTTGTTCTCGGGGTCGATGAGGACCGCCTTGATGCGGGTCGAGCCAAACTCAATGCCGAGGATGGCCTTACCTGATTCGATAACTTGTTTCGCTGTCATAGATTTATTGTGTTTTTAAGGTTAGTCTGAATGCAAAAGTAACACTTTTTCGCGGCTCAGCCAAATAATTCCCCCTATATTCTTACAAGATACAATAAAAAAAGAATTCGCGCGCCCACGCGATGACATCTCTCTCATGGGGCTTATGGGTCTCATGCTTCCTATAGACCTCACGTGTTGCTTAACGTCATAGAATACAATCCTATGGGCGAAGGATTACTAATCCTACAGCCGAAGGATTACTAATCCTACAGCCGAAGGATTACTATTCCTACAACAGAGGGATTAGTATTCCTATAGCCAGAGGAACGGGACAGTGGTGGTGCAGGGGTGCGATAATGGCGGCGAGGGGAAGTGCAGCCTGGGGGCGTGACAAATGACAGATGACAGTTTCTATGAGAGGGGGTACTCTGGGGCAGCGTAATATCTTTATTGATATTCTTTTATATTTATTTATAAGTATTTTTTATTATATATAAATAGAAAGTTTTTTTATATACTTAGGTATGTTCGGTGTGCCTTACACCCTCTTCCTGCAAAACTGTCATCTGTCATCTGTCATGAAGCGGAGGGGAAGAGGCGGGCGAAGTATTGCTGCAAGGGAACCTCTTCATCGATAAGTTGGCGGAGGTGTTCGAGACGGGCGGCGTTGGGCGACTCGGGGAACCACAGGCGCAGATAGCCGCCACGACCGTATTTCTCGCGCAGGTGTTGTACCATGCGCTGGTAGTGTTCCTGACGCGAGAGGGTGGGATAGTGGTCGAGTCCGAACTGTATGGTGCGCCGTATGATGTCCTCTGCCTCGATGTAGCGGTCGGCTTCGGCAACGATGCGCCCATAGAGGGTTCGCGGTGGCTGGCTGGCAGAGGCGCGGTGGTCTTCTGCTGCATCAGCCATGATATTGATTTGCTCTTTTGTGAACCACTGGCGCAACTGACGGTCTTCGCGTATGATACGGGCCGAAGCAATGTGGTGAGTGTCGCGCCCCTCGCATAGTCCAGTGTCGTGGTAGGCAGCAATGGTGTAGGCCATGTCCTCATCGGCCCCAAGCTGTTGGGCTAATTCCAGACTCTGGCGAATCACCAGTTCCGCGTGTGGTCGCTGATGTGCCTTGTCGAAGTGGTCGTAGCGAGGCAGTATCTGCGTCTCGATGTAGTGTTTCAGTTCAGTATTTGGCATGTGGCTCCCTGGCTTCTGCTATTTGTTGGTCTTCTTTTTGCGCTTTGTCACCAAGTCGAGCCACGAGGTGAAATCCTTCTTCAGTAGCACACCGATGCCCTGTGTGGTGAGTGATGACTTGGTGAAGTAGCGGTCGTTGGTCTCGCTGTAGGCCTTCAGCGCCACCGTTCCAGAGCGTGTCAGCAAATACTTCACGTCGAAGTCGCCGATGAAGTTTGAGTTGGCCACGGGGGTGTCGCGATAGCCGAAGTTGCCGTTGATGAGCAGGCGGTTGTTGAGCAGCGAACCTTGCAGCATTCCCTCGACGTCCATGTCGCTCCAGCCGTATTCCCCGGTGCGCAGGTTTGCGCCGAAGTTCCAGTTGCGTAGACCTATCATGTTGTTGAGGGCCTGATTGATGGTGCTGGAGAGGGTGGAGGATACCAGTGAGTTCATGGCCGTGCTGCCCTGTGTCTGGTATGTGTTGGCATAGTCGTAGGCATAGAATCGTCCGATGCCCAGCAGGTAGATGACCTGCATGTTGCGTTCCTCCTCGGTGGAGATGAGCGAGCGCACCATCTGCTTTTCCTCTTCGTTGGCATTGGGTATGTCGAAGTCGAAGGTGATGCGCGGTTCGCGTGCCTTGCCACCGATGTTCATGATGCAGTTGACACGCTTTGTGGCGCTGGAGAAGTTGGCATTGGGGTTGATGTCGTTGAGCGATACGCTGGGCACGGTGTACACCGCCTGTAGGTCGAGGTCGGCCTCGTAGGGTTCGCCGTTGAACGTAAGGGTGCCGTCGGGCGAGAACTCAAAGTTCTTGCGGATGAACTCCTGAACCGACAGGTTATATGTGCCACGGCTGACGCGGTAGGTACCGAAGAGGTCGAAACTACCTTTGTTGTAGAAATGTGCAAGCATGTGGCCTGAGCCGTTGATGGAAATCTTGTCGCCCGAACGGGCATCCATGAGCAGGTTCATCGTCGACTGCTCGTCGATGTCGAGGTCGAAGTCGATGTACATATCGCCACTGCTCACCTCGTTCTCGACAGGTGCGGCAATGTCGGCCTCCATATCCTTCATGTACAACTCCCTCAGTTTCTCGACCTTGCTCTTATAAGTGATGAAGGGTGTCTCAGTGAGTTTGTCGGGAGTGGTGGCGTTGTAGGTGAAGGTGGTGCCTCGTTCGGGATGAGCCTTGATGCCGATGCGATTCTGTCCGGGATGTCCCTGCAGCGTCACGTCGCCCGTGGCATAGACCGTGCCATAGAAGTTCTGGTCACCAAAATCGTTGAAGTTGTAGCCAAGTATATTCTCGCCTTGTATCAAAATGTCGTAGGAGAGGTCCTTGAACGAATTGTGATGGAGATGCCCCGTTACCAGTGCCTGATGCCCCTCTATTCCGGGGTTGCCCTGGGGGTCGTAGATACGGGCATTGGTGAAGTAAATGTTGTCGGGTCGCAACTGCACACTGTCGTTCTCCAGATGATAGCGTACGCCGATGAAGGGTACTCCCAGCGAACCTTCATTGACAATGGCATCTCCCTCGATGTTTATCATCTTGAAAGGCCCGAAGATGTGAACCCATCCCGTTGCCCTGCCTTGCAGGTTGTCGAAGATGTTCACCGTCCACTTGTTGATGAATTCAAGGTTCACACGTTCTGCCTTCACGTTCAGGTCAAGGCCGTGGTAGTCGATGTCCTTCTTGGGCGTGATGTATCCTTTGACCAGCGTTCGTCCCTGATGGGGCAGGTCGGCAATGTCGCCGTCCAAGAAGATGGAATACGGACGGTCACCCCAGTTGAGGTGTATGTCGAGGTCGCCCATGACACCATAGTTGAGGGCAAACTGCGGAATGCGGACATAGGCATCGGCCTTGGGCGTGGAGAACAGCGAATGCCCATAGGCATGACCCGTCGCCTCGCCCGTCAGCTCTACAGCGTGGAAGTTGATGAGCGAGAAGATGTATTCGAGATTGATGCGCTGCAACTGTGCGTGCAGGGTGTCGGCCTCTGACTTCGAGGCTCTTCCGTCAACACGGATGAAGCGGTCGCCCTGACTCAACTGGAAACTATCCACTTGCAACTGCCCGTCGTAGTATCTGACAAAGCCCGGATGCATCGTCCAGATGGTGTCGCTGATGATGAAGTCGGACTTGAGTATCTGTCCCTCGAAACCTTGTTTCCCTTCTATGTCCTGCCACAGGCGCGACACAACGCTCAGTTCGCCAGCGTATGTTCTGGCTTGCTCTTCGTAGCCACTCAAGTTATTATCGAAGTACACGCGCGTGCTGAGCTTGCCTTCGTTGCCTTGGGCATCGAGTCCCAAGTTTATCCACTTCCCCTTCATCTGCCGTTGCAGGCTCAGATTGGCAAGCATCGACTCGAAGTCGCTCTCCAGATGTAGTGCCACATTGCGTAACTGCTCCTTGCCGTATTGTATGCCTGGGGACGTTACATTCAGCCAAAGGGCGTTGTGCTCGCTATCCATCTCGCCATTGGCAACAGTCGTGCCGGTCAGCGTAATGGGAACACCCAAGAGGCGGCGCAACGGTTCGGCATTATAGGCACGGACGGTGAAGGAAACAGCCCCCTTTCGTCCTTCTCCATTGTGGAGAGGAGTTGCCTGCTGGTTTGATTTCCCCGTAATAGGTTGATTTATAGGGGCAGATGGCAGGTAGTTGCTCACCATGTGCTTTATCTGACTGACAATGACCTTCGGATCGAAATTTCCCTCTATCTGCCCCTCAAGGAAGGGACTGATGAGTATCATTTGCTGGCCGCCGCCAGCTTCGGGGCGTGCCGTCAGATGGATGTCGCCAGGGCGATAGGTGCCTGTGGAGTCGGACATGGCAAAGCCATTGAGTTGTGCCACACCTGCCATGTCCTTCACGCCCTTTCCCTTCAGATCGACAAAGAGTGTGCCTGAGAAGTCTGTGCCTGCATATCGCTTGCTTAGATTCAGCATGTTTGGCGACAGGCGTCTGACATCTGCCTTCACCTTGTAGGCATGATTCTTCATATCGGCTTCTCCCTTGGCATCAAACGATGCGTTAGGGTCGGCAGAAGCAAGGTCGAAAAGCAGACTCCCATTGCCGAAAGACAGGTTGTTTATTTCAACATTGCGATAGCGATAGCCCTTGAAGTCAGCCTCGGTGATGCGCCCTTGGGCTGTCAGGCTGGTTTGTTTGCCCACCTTTCCACGTGCCTTCATATCGAGCGCCACGATGCCAAGGTCGCTCCTGTCAAGCAAATCGCCTACGTGCAATCCTGTACTCTTCAACGTGACATCGATGTCGCCCTTAGTGGTTCCGCTGCCCGAAACAGAAGCGTTGCCAAGCAATGTACGGGCATCAAGGTTACCCCGCATCTCCCCTGCGTCGTATGCCATTTGGCCTTTTGCATGGACGGTACCCAACTTCTGCAGCACTTCCATCAGTTTCTGCTTCTGCCCAAAGTAGGGACGGAAGTGTTCGCTTTCGGCATAAAGCTCCTGTATGTTGACTCGTGCCCGCAGACTGTCTTTCCCCATCCTCAGACGCTCTGCTGCTCCTGATGCAGTCAATCGCAACTGCCCGTCGCTGTCCTGAATGCTCAGGGATGGAACCGTCACCCTGTCGTCCTCGCCCTGGAAGTACAGATTCATGTCAATCACATCTTTGAGACCAGCCAACTGGGGCAACAGAGGTGCTAAGTCTTGTGGTGTTACTTGTGCTTTAACTGAACCAGCGTATTGCCCTAAGTACTTTGATTTTATGTTAGCATCATGTATATTCAGTTTGGGTATCTCAACGCTACTGCTTGGCAGTTCCAGCAAGAAGTCCGTAAGCAATGCTCCTTGTTTGTTTCCCACCAGGCTAAAAGCCAACGACTTTACAACGAATCCACGTTTTTCTATGACATCGAAACGCTTAACGCGCACGTTCAGCGAGTCGTCAGTCAGGCAGTTCAACTGAGCCGTCACATCAAGGTCGTTGAGCTCAATTTGCTTCTTGTTCCACCGCTGCTCCCACTTCACGTTACCCCTTCGAATCAGGATTTGGCTGATGCGTAGGTCGAGTGGAGTGTGCTTCGTAGTGTCCTTCGAGGCAAAGGCATCGATGAAGAACTTGAAGTTCGGGTCGCATCCTTCGCACTCCTGATACAGGTTGGCGTGCAAGCCAAACAACTGCGCGTTACCGATATAAATTCGTTTGTGAATGATGTCGTTAATGCCAGGACGTGCTGCAACACGTGCCACGCGCAACATCTCCTCGCCCTGCTGGTCGTCTATCACAAGGTCGGTTACTATAACTCTGCCGTTCCATCCGAATTCAAGATTTCCAATTTCTACATCCGTCTCAAGAATACGTTTCAGGACAGACGACGTACCGTTTGCCATCCAGCGCTGTACAAAGGGGATGTTCACCAGCAGCATCACCGCCAGGTACAAGCCCACGACGATGCCCACCACCCACTGCAAAATCCGCTTTGCGTGTTTCATTCTTCAGTTCGGCGTATAATACGGTAATATAAAACTCCACAAAAATACAACATTATTTTCTATTATTCACGCTTTTCCCGTTATTTGTTCCTTTGCGACGTCTTTTAGCCGAAGATGTGGGGATTAACGGAAATAGCCAAATATATATTTGGTATTTCACACTTTTTTTCCTATCTTTGTGCCCGTTTAGTGAATCATTTTATTTATTTGTTAACAATATGACAAAAGTAATCAAGTTGCGTAAGGGCCTCGATGTCAACCTGAAAGGCAAGCCTGCGGATGAGATTGCCCAAGTGAAATGCCCTGGAGAATATGCGCTCCAGCCCGACGATTTCACGGGTCTCAAGCCAAAGGTTGTCGTTAAGGAAGGCGACAAGGTCCTTGTTGGTGATGCCTTGTTTGTGGACAAGCTGCATCCCGAAGTGAAGTTTACGTCGCCCGTTAGTGGCGTTGTCAGTCTTGTTGAGCGTGGCGACCGCCGCAAACTGCTCTCTGTTCGCGTGAAGTGCGACGAGAAGCAGGAGGCAAAGGCGTTCGACGTGAAGCAGGATGTGAAGGCGCTGCTCATGGAAAGCGGTCTGTTCGGATTCTTCCGCAGTCGTCCCTACGACGTAGTGGCAAATCCCGAGGACGAACCAAAAGCCATCTTCGTGAGTGCATTCAACTCCATGCCCCTGAGTCAGGACTTCGAAATTGTCCTAAAAGGTCAGGAGAAGGTGTTCCAGGCTGGTATCTCGGCTTTGGCTAAGATAGCCAAGGTGCACCTAGGTGTTAGTGCCAAGCAGACCTCGAAGACTCTCTTGGAGGCTAAGGATTGTGAAGTAACCGTGTTCGACGGTCCCGCTCCTGCTGGTAACGTAGGTGTGCAGATTAATCATGTAAGCCCCATCAACAAGGGCGAGGTGGTTTGGACACTGGGTGCCGAGGAAGTCATCTTCGTAGGCCGTCTGATGCTGACGGGTAAGGTTGATTTCACCCGCACCATCGCATTGGCTGGTAGCGAGGTTAAGTTCCCCAAGTACTACAAGGTGCTGGTTGGTCAGAAGTTGACCACGTTGCTCGATGGTCAGATTGACGACAACGGACACCACGTGCGCATCATCGACGGAAACGTGATGACGGGTCTGAAGACCACCGAGGAAGGTTTCCTGGGTGCTCACAAGACTGAGGTGAACGTGATTCCGGAAGGCGATGACAACGCCGAGTTGCTTGGTTGGATTATGCCTCGCTTCAAAGAGTTCAGTACCAGTCGTAGCTATTTCTCTTGGCTTTGTGGCAAGAAGAAGGAGTACACGCTGGATGCCCGCATCAAGGGTGGCGAGCGCCACATGATTATGTCGGGCGAGTACGACCGCGTGTTCCCGATGGACATCTTCGCTGGTTACTTGGTAAAGGCCATCATCGCTGGCGACATCGACCGTCAGGAGACTCTGGGCATCTACGAGGTTGCTCCCGAGGACTTCGCCATCGCCGAGTTTGTGGACAGCAGTAAGTTGGAGCTCCAGCGCATCGTTCGCGAGGGACTGGATATTTTACGTAAAGAAAACGCCTAATCGATATGAAAGCATTAAGAAATTATCTGGATAAGATAAAGCCGAACTTCGAGGAGGGCGGCAAGCTTCACGCATTCCACAGCCTGTTCGACGGTTTGGAGACATTTGCCTTCGTACCTCGCACAACAAGCCGTGTGGGTAGCGTGAACATTCACGATGCTATCGACAGCAAGCGCATCATGAGCTTCGTAGTGATTGCCCTGATGCCCGCCTTGCTTTTCGGTATGTACAATGTGGGTTACCAGAATGCTCTGGCCGCTGGTCAGTTGGCCAATGCCACATTCTGGGGCATGTTCTGGTACGGTTTCTTGGCCGTGCTGCCTAAGATTATTGTAAGTTATGTAGTAGGTCTGGGTATCGAGTTCGTCGTTGCTCAGTGGAAGAAGGAAGAGATTCAAGAAGGTTTCCTCGTATCAGGTATCCTCATCCCTATGATTGTGCCTGTGACAACTCCCCTGTGGATGCTCGCAATCGCCGTTGCCTTCAGCGTTATCCTTGCTAAGGAAATCTTCGGTGGTACGGGTATGAACATCTTCAACCCTGCGCTCATTACGCGCGCGTTCCTCTTCTTCTCCTATCCCAGCGCAATGACTGGCGACAGCACCGTTTGGGTCAACCAGCAGAGCATTCTCGGTCTTGGTTTCAACGCCCCCGAGGCTTGCACGGCTGCTACACCTCTCGGTCAGGCTACTGCAGAGGGTTTTGCAGGCTTCGACTGCCAGACCATCTGCAACGCCGTTACGGGTCTCATCCCTGGCTCTATTGGTGAAACCTCTGTTATCGCCATTGCCCTTGGCGGCTTGCTGCTCCTGTGGACGGGCGTTGCCTCTTGGAAGACAATGCTGAGCGTGTTCGTGGGTGGCGGTCTCATGGGTTGGCTGATGCAGGCTCTTGAACTGACACAGATAGAGTGGTGGCACCACTTCGTATTGGGCGGCTTCGCCTTTGGTGCTGTGTTCATGGCAACAGACCCCGTGACTTCGGCTCGCACAGAGTGTGGTAAATACGTCTATGGCTTGCTGATTGGTATAGTAGCCGTGATGGTTCGCGTCCTCAACCCGGGTTATCCCGAGGGCATGATGCTGGCTATCCTGCTCATGAACCTCTTTGCACCGCTGATTGACTATTGTGTAGTAGAGCGCAACATCTCGATGCGTGCAAAACGTGCAACTAAAAAGTAATGGAGGGCTAAGATATGAAACTGAATACAAATAGCAATTTATACACCGTTGTATATGCGGCTGTGATTGTGGTTGTTGTAGCTTTCCTGCTGGCCTTCGTCTCTTCTGCACTAAAGCCCATTCAGGATGCTAACGTGGAGAACGACACAAAGGGGCAGATTCTTACGGCGCTGCATTTCGAAAAGAATTCTATCGACATCCAGAAGACCTTCGACGAGAAGGTGAAGGACATGCTGTGGAAGAATGGTCAGTTGGTTCCCTACGAGGGTAAGTTCAAGACCGTCTATGGTCAGGCTATCAAGGACGGCGAACTGCACGTGTTTGTGGCAGAGACCGAGGTCGGTACGAAGTACGTGATTCCCGTTACGGGTCGAGGCCTTTGGGGCGGCCTTTGGGGCTACATTGCTCTGAACGAGGACAAACAGAACGTCTATGGTGCCTATTTCTACCATGAGAGCGAGACTGCCGGCTTGGGTGCCCGTATCGGCGAGGCTGAATTCCAGAACAAGTTCAACGACAAGAAACTTTATGACGAGAGTGTCAATGGCATTGCCCTGACCGTTGTGAAGTCTGGCTCCGTTAAGAACGAAGCATACGAGGTGGACGGCGTCACGGGTGCCACACTTACCAGCAAGGGCGTAGCCGAAATGGTACAGAGTGGTCTGGCTGCCTATAAGGATTTTCTTAATAACTAAAGAGGAGGTACAAGAATATGAGTAAATTATTTTCTAAGGAGAACCGCGAAGTATTCTCCAGCCCTCTGAACCTGAACAACCCCATTGTGGTGCAGGTGCTCGGTATCTGTTCGGCCTTGGCCGTAACGAGCCAGTTGGAGCCTGCTATCGTCATGGGTCTGTCGGTTACCGTAATCACCGCATTCTCGAATGTGATTATATCACTCATCCGCAAGACCATTCCCAACCGCATCCGCATCATCGTGCAGTTGGTGGTTGTGGCTGCTCTGGTTACAATTGTTAGTCAGATACTCAAGGCCTTTGCCTACGACGTCAGCGTCCAGCTCTCTGTCTATGTTGGTCTGATTATTACGAACTGTATCCTCATGGGACGTCTGGAGGCTTTCGCCATGCAGAACGGTCCTTGGGAGTCGTTCCTCGACGGCATTGGTAATGGACTTGGCTATGCTGCCATCCTCGTTATTGTGGGCTTCGTTCGTGAGCTCTTCGGCTTTGGCACATTGCTGGGCTTCACCATTATCCCCGACTTCTGCTACAAGAACGGCTATATGAACAACGGTATGATGGTCATGCCCGCTATGTCGCTGATTATCGTTGGATGTGTAATCTGGGCACACCGCTCAATAAATAAGGAGGAGAAGTAATATGGAACACATGATTAGTCTCTTTGTCCGCTCCATCTTTGTGGACAACATGATATTTGCTTTCTTCCTGGGTATGTGTTCATACCTGGCAGTCAGCAAGACCGTAAAGACCTCGCTGGGTCTAGGTGTTGCAGTCACTTTCGTGCTGCTCATCACCGTGCCCGTCGACTATGCGCTGCAGACTTATGTACTTGGTCCCGATGCTCTGGTCAAGGGTGTTGACTTGACGTTCCTGGCCTTCATCCTCTTCATTGCCGTCATTGCTGCCATCGTGCAGTTGGTAGAGATGATTGTCGAGCGTTTCAGCCCCTCGCTGTATGCTGCGCTGGGTATCTTCCTGCCGCTGATTGCCGTAAACTGCGCCATCATGGGTGCTTCACTGTTCATGCAGCAGCGTGTAGGTATGGAACCCACCAACGCTCAGTACATCGGTGGCTTTGGCGATGCCATTGCCTATGCTCTGGGTAGCGGTATTGGTTGGCTGCTGGCTATCGTTGGCTTGGCTGCCATTCGCGAGAAGATGGCTTACGCCGATGTTCCCAAGCCCCTGCAGGGACTGGGCATCACGTTCATCACCGTGGGTCTGATGGCTATGGCCTTTATGTGCTTCAGTGGTCTTAACATTTAATAGTAGGAGGAATATACAATGGATATGAATTTGATTTTGACAAGCATTGGCGTATTCCTGGGCATCATCCTCGTGCTGGTGGCCATCCTGCTTGTAGCCAAGGCTTATCTCAGCCCCTCGGGCAATGTGAACATTACGATTAACGGCAAGGACACGCTGTCAGTAGGGCAGGGCGCAAGCCTGCTTTCCACGCTGGCTGCAGAAGGCGTATTCCTTCCTTCGGCTTGTGGTGGTAAGGGCTCTTGCGGCCAGTGCAAACTGCAGGTAGTAGAGGGCGGTGGTGACATTCTCGACTCCGAGAAGGGTCACTTCACCCGTAAGCAGGTCAAGGACCATTGGCGTCTGGGTTGCCAGTGCAAGGTCAAGGGTGACCTTGGCATCAAGGTTGATGACTCTGTAATGGGCGTTAAGGAATGGGAGTGCACTGTTATTGGAAACAAGAACGTGGCAACCTTCATCAAGGAGTACAAGGTGGCTCTGCCTCCAGGCGAGCACATGGACTTCGAGCCAGGTTCCTACGCACAGATTAAGATTCCTGCATTCGATTGCATCGACTACGACAAGGACTTCGACAAGAGCCTCATTGGCGATACCTATCTGCCCGCATGGGAGAAGTTCGGACTGTTCCCCCTCAAGTGTGTGAACCCCGAACCCACCATCCGTGCTTACTCTATGGCGAATTATCCCGACGAGGGCGACATCATCACGCTGAACGTGCGTATCGCCACTCCTCCTTTCAAGCCGAAGGATCAGGGACCTGGCTTCATGGATGTTAACCCCGGTATCGCTTCTTCGTACATCTTCTCGTTGAAGCCCGGCGACAAGGTTATCATGAGTGGTCCTTACGGAGAATTCCGTCCCGTTTATGGCTCTGGTCGCGAGATGATTTGGGTCGGTGGTGGTGCCGGTATGGCTCCCCTGCGTGCCCAGATTATGCACATGCTGAAGGGTCATGGTGTGAAGGATGAAGACCGCAAGCGCCCCATGCACTACTTCTATGGTGCACGTGCGCTGGAGGAGATTCCCTTCCTCGACGACTTCCTGCAGTTGGAGAAGGACTTCCCCAACTTCCACTTCCATCTGGCACTCGACCGTCCCGATCCCAAGGCCGATGCTGCAGGTATCAAGTACACTCCGGGCTTCGTAGCACCCGTTATGGGCGACACCTACCTGAAGGCTCACGAGGCTCCTGAAGACTGCGAGTATTACCTCTGCGGTCCTCCAATGATGGCCAAGACGGTGCTCGACCTCTTGCACTCTCTCGGTGTTGAGGACGACATGATTCGCTTCGATAACTTCGGCGGATAAGGTCTATACCTTATTATATATAGTAGAGCGGCAATCTCATAGCAGGTTGCCGCTTTGCTTTCTTACACATAGTGGTGTGTAAAAAGTGGGGGCAGGTGTTTGTGGTTTGATGGATTATTCCTAATTTTGCAATTGACTTTGAAAAGTGACTTGCATTGAGCAGCGACAAGCATTATAATCCAGCAATACTACAGAACCTGCGGCAGACCGTGGGGCTGCGTGATTGGGCGGGGCTGACAACGTATCTGGAAGGCCTGTCGAATGCCCGTTACCGTACGGCTGGATACATGTTGGGGGAGTGTTTGATGCCAGAGCTGTGCGAAGAGGATGCGTGGGAACTGACGACGGAACTGACGCAGTACAATGCGAAGGCATTCCTTGGGACGATGCTTAAGGCCTTGGTGGAGCGGTTGCAGCGTGGGGCGCTTGACCTGCACTCGGCAGGCGGGTGTGGTTTCTTGGCACTTATTGCCGACAACGAGTTGGATCGGCAGAAGACATTGGCGGCTCTGTTGCCTGCAATGAGGACTGCTGATGACGTGCTGTGGCTCCTACACAAGACCGGTGTTGAGGAGGGGCGCGAACGCATGGCATGCCTGCTACGCATTCCCACAATGGCTTGTGGTTTCGTGCTGCTGCGCACGCTGCGATTCGTTGAGCACGACCGTGCCCTGCTGGTGCGCGTTGCGGTATTCCTGATGAAACGTGGCGACGGACTTGGCTTTAATCTGGCAAGCCTGCTGCGTACGACTTACGGGTTAGAGGAGGTGAAGGGGGTCTTTTCCCTCCACATCGAACCTTATCAGTTAGACCGACTTTCCAACAGTTACGAGGCATTCAGCCGCGCCATGAAGTTCTAATCCCTTAATCCTATTTTAATTCCACCACAGTGATGCCTGCTCCACCGAACTGTATGTGTTCGTCGCGAGCGTTGGACACTTGCGGCACAGTGCCCAGATATTGGCGGATGAGTTGGCGCAAGATGCCGTTGCCCGTTCCGTGCAGGATGCGGACTCTTGGAGCTCCCACCAAGATGGCGTCGTCGATGAAGCGTGTGATGGTCTGCAAGGCTTCGTCTCCACGCTGTCCGCGCACATCGATTTCTGGATGGAAGTTAAGTTGTGTCTGGTGCATTTGGTCGAGCGTCTGGCGGCTGATGTAGGTGGTGGCATTTACCGTGGGCTGTTGTTTGACGGGAGCGTCGGCTGGTTCAAGCATATCCAAGGGAAGGGTAGTGCGGATGGAACCAAAAAGCACGATACACTTCTTTCCCCTGATGGTTTCCAGCATTCCGGTGGTAGTCTGCCCCTTGATGCGAACGGCTCCGCCTTCCACCCAGCGGTTTTGAGGTGCTGGCTTCGGTGTTTCGCTTGTAGGTTGCGGATTGCTGCCCGACTGCTCGCTACGTTCGCGCTTGCGCTGTTCCTGACGTTGCTTGCGAGCCAATATCTGCTGCATCTTACGCTCGATGGCAGCATCCTTTTCCAAGTCCTCTTCACTAAGGGCTGTGCGGAAGGTGTCGAGCTCCTGGCGAACCTCACGTGTACGTTCCTTTTCGGCTTGCGATTCGCGGATTTCGCGGATGGTATTCTCCACCATTGCATTGCTCTGTTCCAGCAACTCGGTAGCCTGCTGGCGGGCAGAGGCAATGATTTCCTTGCGGCGACGCTGCAATTCGGCTATCTCTTCTTCATAGCGTGCGAGGGTCTTCTCCATGTCCTTTTCGCGCTGGTGGATGGTTTGTCGCTTGCCTTCCCAGTAGCGTTTGTCGCGTACGATGTCCAGCAGGTAGCGGTCGGCATTTACATAGTCTTGACCCACTATTTCCGAAGCCTCGGCAATCACCTCCTCGGGTATTCCGATCTTGCGGGCTATCTCGATGGCAAAGCTGCTACCAGGATGTCCAATTTCCAGTTGGAACAAGGCCTGCATCTGCTGACGGTCGTAGAGCATGGAACCATTGACCACACCCTCGTGGCTGTCGGCAAAATGCTTCAGATTCTGATAGTGCGTAGTGATGACGGCATAAGTGCGTCGCTCGACAAACTGGTGCAGCATAGCTTCAGCCAAAGCGCCGCCGATGGTGGGTTCCGTGCCTCCTCCAAACTCGTCGATGAGCAGGAGGGAACTGTCGGAGCACTCCTTCATCATCTGCTTCATGTTGAGCAGGTGGCTGCTATAGGTTGAGAGGTCGTCGGCAATGCTCTGCTCGTCGCCGATGTCGATAAACAAGTCGCTAAACAAACCCACGCGCGAATTCTCACCAACAGGGATGGGCAACGCACACTGTACCATATACTGAAGCAGGCCTACGGTCTTCAGGCAGACACTCTTGCCACCAGCGTTGGGACCGCTGATGATGAGGATGCGGTCCTTGGGCGTCAGTTCTATATCCAAGGGAACCACCTTCTTCTGGTGACGACGCAGCTTTAGTTCGAGCAAAGGGTGACGAGCCAGTGTCCAGTCGATGAGCGGATAGCTCTTCAACTGAGGCGTAATGCCGCCGATTTGCTGCCCAAGGCGGTATTTTGCGAGTGCCAGTTCCACATCGGCCAAGAACTCGTAGGCTTTCAACAATTCAGGCACATTGGGGCGCAGGCCATCGGTGAATGCTTGCAGAATGCGGATGATTTCGCGCTTCTCCTCGGCCTCCAGTTCGCGCAAGTTGTTGTTGGCTTCTACTACTGCGGCAGGCTCCACAAAGATGGTCTTGCCCGTAGCACTCTCACCGTGTACAATGCCACGAATGCGTCGTTTCAGTGCGGGAGCCACAGGAATGACGAGGCGACCGTCGCGCAGCGAGGGCATAACGCTACTCTCGATAAGTCCCTCCTTCTTAGCACTCTCCAGAATGCTGTTCAAGGTGCGGCTTACGCTGCCTTCCGTTCGACTCAGTTCGCGACGAATGCGCTGTAGCTCTGGGCTGGCCGTATCTTTAACGTGACCGTATTTGTCCAGGATGTTCTCAATCTGGCGTGTTACGCCGAGAAAAGTGAAGACTCCCTCTGAGAGCTTGTCGAGGGCCTTGTAGGGCGAATCCTCAGCACGGATGACTTCAATCCACGAGTGCAGCGTGTCGAGCGAGCGCTTCAGTTCCCACATGTCATTTTCTTCCAGATAGACTCCCTCGATGCGGATGCGTCGGACGGCTACTCGCATGTCAAAGAAATCCTCGCCGGGCAATTGAAGCTCGGTGTCGAGTATCTGACGGATTTCATCGACGACATTCAGTTGGAACTGTATCTGCTCGACGTTGGTCTGGAACTTCAGTTCATCGACTCGTTCCGTCCCAAGCCGACTGATACAATGTCCTTTGAGCAGTGTACGTATTTCGTCGAAACCAATCTTCTTTTCAATATCTTTTGTCATAGGTTCTTTTCAGGATATAGGGTATTCCACCAAGTGGGGTCGTCCTTCAGCCAGCGCTCGAACCAAGCGTAGATGGTGTTTTGCCACTTGATGCGTTTTGAATAGTCAAGAATGTGATGATTCTGTCCCTTCACGGTAACCATTGCCGTCTCGCGTCCCAATATTTTCAGGGCAGTAAAGAGCTGGATGCTTTCGTTGATGGGCACATTGGTGTCGTCGCTGCCGTGCATGAACAGGATGGGGGTGTGTATGCGGTCGGCAAGCGTCAGCGGCGAATGGTCAGTAAAGAGTTCCTTGTTGTTCCAAGGGTAGCTGTTGGCAGCCGAGATGGCACTATAGGAATAGCCCCAGTATCCGTAGCCCCAGTAGCTGGTGGGGTCACTGATGCCAGCGTGGCTCATGGCGGCAGCAAAGATGTCGGTCTGCGTTTGCAGATACTGCGTCATGAAACCGCCGTAGGAAGCACCCAGACAGCCAATCTTCTTGTCGTTCACAAAGGAATGCTCCTTGCAGAACTGCTTCGTGCCCTGAATGATGTCGTCGGCTGTGTAGTCACCATAGGCATTCACGTGGCGAGCGGCGAACTCCTGTCCGAAGCCCGTGCAGCCCGATGGCTGGATGACGTACACCACATAGCCCATAGCCGCCCAACCGTGATAGGAGTAGTAGCTGTCGAGATTGCGTCCGACTGGCGAGCAGCCTCCGTAGTAATAGACAAGCATTGGGTATTTCTTCGAGGGGTCGAAATGAGGAGGCAGATAGTAGCGTCCGTAGATGGTGTCGCCACGTTCGGCACGGAAGTTCCAGTCGCCGAACTCGCCCAGTCCGATGTCCTTCATTCGGACGGCATCCAAATCCTCAATAAGCGTTTCCTTGTTTTTCTTGAGGTCATAGACATAGAGGCGGTCGCTGTTGGAATGTCCCTGTCCGTAGTAGGCGAGCAGAGGCTTTTCGTCGGCAATGTCGAAACGCATCACGAAGCGTTCCGTCAGTTTCAACTGTTCGGCCTTTCCCGTTTGGGGATTGATGCGGAAGATGTCCTGATTGTCGCGATTCTCGCAGAGGGCATAAATCATGCCATCGGACTTCGACCATTGCCAGCGACTGACACAAGGGTCAAAGTCTGCCGTCAGTGGGGTAATCTTTCGCGTGTCGAGGTCCATGCGATACAGACCCTGATGAATCATGCTTGCCGTCATCCCCTTGGGTGTGCGGTTGCCAATTCCATCGAAGGCTTCCGGGCTGCCCTGAAAGACGATGCACTTCCCGTCGGGACTCCATTGCCCTTGACCAGCAAAGCCGTCGTGGGCAAACAAGGTGTCGGCCTTCATGGTTTCCAAGTCGAGGAGTACGGCTGTGGTGAAGCTGAAGGGACGGCGTGTGATGTCGTTCTCGTAGATGTGAATGAGCATCTGCTTCCCGTCAGGACTGACTGTGCCCGATACATTGTGCTGTCCAAGCGTAATGGAACGAATTTGTCCTGTGGCAATATCCATAAGCTGGATGTTGGATCGGTTGCGCCATCCGGGTTGACGGTCGTCTGGCTCCAAGGTCTGGAACACTTCGGCGTCCTCCTTTGGTCCGTCGGTTTGCTTGTAGATGAGCATCTGCTTCTCGCCCGGCAGGAAGTGTCCTGACTGGTTCTGCAGGTCGTTGAACAAGACTTCGCGCTTGCCCGTCAAGGCATCAACGGTTTCGTACTGCGTGGTCATATCGCTCAGCGTGCGGGCGGCAATGTAGCGGTGACCTGTGCTTGTCCACTCGCGGAAGTCGCTAACCGTCTTTCGTTCGCCCGTCTGCAGGTCGATGAGGTATTTTGTCCAGTCGGTTTTAGCATCGTTCTTCGTCACGTATTTGTCCTCGACAAGGAAACGTCCGTCTGGACTGATGCCTATGCCGCCTATGCGTTCGCCATACATCAGCGTCTTTAGCGTGTAAGGTGCTTTGCACGTGGGATTCACTTCGATGTCCTGCTTGCTCTCGACGCTAACCTTCAGCGTGTCGGCCTTACCTGCCTCCTGACGGATTTTCAGCACGACCTCGTGTCGCCCAGGTACCAAATTCTTGTCAGCACCCTGTTCGCCGTCGATATAAACTTGGAAGTTGTTGAGACCATTGACCTTTACACTGACTTTTGCGAAGCTTTCGTTCTGAACGGTAAAGCCAGCCAGACGAATAGCATCGGTTTCCTGTGCCGCAAGCACAGAATCTTCGGTTTCCGTACCACATTTCCAGGCAAGCGGACTTACGGAGTTGTCCATCAGACCCTGTTTCAAGTCCCATGCCTTGCCGTTGACGTCAGTGGTGTCGGTCATGAACGGGCAGCTTGCGACGTAGGGTTGCGAAATGCGTAGTCGTGTAACCTGCGTTGTTTCGGCATTCGACAGTCCAAAGCTCAAGAGCGCGACTGCCAAGAAATAGAATCGTTTCATATATGAAGTGTGTTTAGTTTTCAGTTTCCGATATACCTATTTATTATACGCGCGTAACATTCTTCACCCCTTTGATGGTCTTTAGCTTGCGGATGAGTCCGTTCAGCCTGTCCGTGTCTTCGAGCATGACTGTCAGATGACCAGAGAACAGGCCGTCGTTAGAGTCGATATTGATACTGCGCATCAGCATTTTCTCTTCCTTGGAGATGACGGAGGTGATGTTGTTCACGATACCCATATCGTCCTGTCCCACGATGTGGAGTGTGATGCTGTATTGATTGCCTTGCTTCGACGCCCAGCGGGCCTTGACGAAACGATAGGGGGCACGTTCGCGCATAGCCTGTGCATTGGGGCAGTCGGTACGATGAATCTTGATGCCTCCGGTAGCCGATACGAAACCAAAGACCTCGTCGCCATAGATGGGGCGGCAGCAGCGGGCAAGCTGGAAATCGATGCCTTTCAGATTCTGGTCAATGACGAGGACATCGCCGTGACCCTTTGTGTGTTCGTTCTCTCCATCCTGCTGCATCACGAAGTCGCTGGCCGAGCGGGTTACCACCTCGTCCTCGCCGCGTTCGTGCCGCTGTTGAGCCAAGTAGGCTTCCAGTACTTGGTTGACATCCTGTCGTTCTTCGGCAATGGCTCGATAGAAGTCTGTCACCACCTTGAAGCCCAGTCGCTTGATGGTGTGCATGAGGGTTGCTTCGCTGTATTCCACCTTGCGGTTCTTCATCTTGCGCTCCAGCAGTTCGCGAGCCAGGGTGATGCGGCCAGCTTCAGCTTCCTTGAGGCTCTGGCGTATCTTGGCTCTGGCACGACTGGTGGTGACAATGTTGAGCCAGTCTTGCTTGGGCGACTGATTGTTTGAAGTGTGAATCTCCACGTGGTCGCCGCTCTGCAACTTCTGTTTCAGGGTGACGTTCTTCTCTCCGATGCGGCCTCCCGTACAGTGGTTGCCCACTTGGGTGTGGATGGCGTAGGCAAAGTCGAGCAGGGTAGCGCCCATAGGCAGCCGGAACAGGTCGCCGCGAGGGGTGAAGACAAAGACCTCGTCCTCGACCAAGCCCGTCACGGGTTCCTTGTCGCCCGTTTCCAGCGCTGTGCGGATGTTTGCCATCCAAGCCTCTATGCCGCCTTCCGTGCTCTTTATGCCCTTGTAGCGCCAGTGGGCTGCAAGGCCGTGTTCGGCAATGTCGTCCATCCGTTCCGTGCGGATTTGCACCTCCACCCACTTCTCGTCTGGTCCCTTCACGGTGATGTGCAGGCTCTCGTAACCGTTTGATTTGGGTTTGCTGAGCCAGTCGCGCATACGTTTGGGGTTCGAGGTGTACATGTCGGTGATGATGGAGAACACCTGCCAGCAGTCGGCGTGTTCGCGCTCGAAGGGCGAGTCGAGGATGATGCGCAGGGCAAAGAGGTCGAAGACGCCATCCACGTCGACGTGCTGTTTCTGCATCTTCTGCCAGATGGAGTGGATGGATTTCGTGCGTTGCTTGATATGGTATTTCAGGGTAGTCTGTCGCAGACGCTCATCGATGGTCTCTACAAAGCGTGCAATGTAGGCGTCCCTTTCGCGCTTCTTCTGATTCAGTTCGTGGGCGATGTGGTAATAGACATCATGTTCGGAGTACTTCAGACTCAGGTCCTCCAACTCTGTCTTCACTTGATAGAGTCCCAGCTTGTGGGCGAGGGGGGCATAGAGGTTCGCAGCTTCGTTGACAAGCGTCGTGTCTGGATCCGATGTGTCGAACCTGCGCATTGCTGCCAGACAGCGTGCTATCATCAGCAGTATGATTCGCATGTCGCCAGCCGTCGTTATGTAGAGGGATCGGAAATTCTCCGTGCCGATGGCAGATGGGGGAACGCTGGCAAGCAAGTCTGTTAGTCGCTGTGCTCCCTGCTCCAGACTTTCCATATCGGCGTACATGGCATCGCATTCCTGCTCCCCGCCCACCATGGTGGCTAAAAGCCCACGTATTTCATCGTCCATATCTGTCTCGTGTTGTTTGTGTTCTACAAAGTTACAAATAATTTTCGTAATTCGTAATTCGTAATTCATATTTTATGTTTATCTTTGCGTTACTTAACTTAAATCTCTATCATATATGAAAGGCTGGTTCTATTTAAGTTCGTTTTGGAGCATAAGTCTCCTTTTTGCTTGTATGACTCTTCTGACAGCTTGTGGAGACGATGAAGAGACCGATGTCAATGGTGGACATGTGACCGAGAAGTCGATTACGGCCCACGACATCCAAGGTATTTGGACAACCGTACTTGAGGAAGACAACAATCTATGGGTCTTCGATGAAGACAATACAGGTGTGCTCTACGAACACTATGACAACGAGAATAAAGGGGCTGAAATCAGTCACTTCAACTATAGTGTTAATGTGGAGGAAAAGACTGTCAGCATATCACCAACAGATTCGGAAAGTGGCCTGCAGGACGAGACTATAACGCTACAGAGTCTTTCTGACGGGCAACTGGAATGTAGCATTATGGGCAATCTCGTGATGCTGCAGGGGCTAAGTTCTATGCCCACCATCTGCGATAAGCCAGCCCCCAGAACCTTTCTCGTGGAAAGCAAACAGACAATACACTGTTATGCCAAAAGTTGTTTCTTAACCATTTACAACTACGATGAAGACAATGACTTCACCTTTACCACCGATGCCGATTGGCTTACATACGACTCATTGTTTATTGGGAAGGATTTTGATAACTCAACCTTTGGGCATTACAGATACCTTCGCGCAGACTTCACACCCGGCTTCAACTACTCTTCTGAGGAGCGATACGCTGCTGTCACAGTTACCCGTCGCGCAACAGGGGAGAGTTATGTGGTAGTCTTTGTTCAGTCACCACATTTGACCTTGGAGGTGAGAAGGTGGAACTACGATTTCACTTACAACGGACAAACCTATTACGGCTTTTATCTGAACTCTGCAGGCAGTGATGGAAAATTTGCCTTCGTGATAGAAATGGCAAACTACGACACCAACTCGGTCGAAATGACGCGAAGCGCCGGTTGGATAAGTCTGATTCAAACACACGTGTCCGACGCTACGATAGGCGATGGAGGACATTACTATTCCTATGACTTCTCCGTACAGAAGAATACTGGTTACGACCGCAAAATGACGGTTCGTTTCTCCAAGACCAATGGAGAATCAGAATCACTCGTAGTCGTGCAGCAGGGACCACGAGGCCCTGTAGGTGGCTATCTGGGCGACGGCGATTGCGGCTACTGCAATGGCAGTGGCATCTGCAAACATTGTGCTGGAAAGGGATACTACAATGTTGGATTCGGCGGCGACATCACGTGTTACATGTGTTCTGGTACGGGCAAATGCGCATTCTGCGATGGTACTGGTTGGAAAAAGGATAACGGCGGCTCTGATGGCGGTGGCAATTCTGGTGGGGGTAGCTCAGGAGGCGGTTCAACGACTGGAGGAAAGTGCAAATGGTGTCTTGGCAATGGCAAGTGCTACAGCTATATAAATTCAACAAATGATAAGTATTTCTGTCACGGAAGCGGCAAATGCCAGTGGTGTAACGGCGACGGATGGTACTATGGTTTGCTCTTCAAGAAGATGATGTGTACCAATTGCAACAAGCCAGGCAACGACCAGAAGGGCATTCTCGGAGATGGCAAGTGCAGTTGGTGTGGCGGCACTGGTACGTGCAAGCATTGCAATGGTACCGGGGGAGAGTAATCATGATATGATAAGAAGTTATAAATAAGATATTAAATTAAATCTATTCTTATGTTGACAGCAACAGACCGTGCGCAGCTTGAGGCCAAGGGCATCAGTGAAGCGCAAATCAACCAGCAGTTGAAAGATTTTCAAACCGGTTTCCCATTTCTTCGTTTGGCTGGTGCAGCCGCCATTGGTAAGGGTATCTTGTCCATCGACGAACAGGCACAGCAGCAATATATCAAAGCATGGGATGAGTATAAATCCGAGGGACATCACGTAACGAAGTTCGTACCTGCCTCGGGTGCTGCCAGCCGCATGTTCAAGGATATGTTCGAGTTTCTGGATGCTGACTACGATGTGCCCACTACGAAGGCCGAGAAACAATACTTTGAGGGTATTCACGACTTCGCTTTCTTCCAGGCTTTGGATGATGCTTGCGAGGTTTGCGAAGGAACGGGAGTGGATGCGCTGATTGACGAAGGAAACTACAAGGCTGTAGTGAGTTGCATGCTCAGCGAGGAAGGCCTGAACTACGGACAACTGCCCAAGGGCTTGCTCCAGTTCCATGCCTATGACGAGGAGGTGCGCACTCCGCTGGAGGAGCATCTTGTAGAGGCTGCCCTCTATGCCCAGTCGCGTGGCGAGGCCGATGTGCATTTCACCGTCAGCACGGAGCATCGTGAGCTTTTCGAAGCCCTTGTAGAGCGCATCCTGCCTGAGTATGAGCAGAAGTTCGGCGTGAAGTATCACGTTACTTTCAGCGAGCAGAAACCCTCTACGGACACCGTTGCTGCGAACATGGACAACACTCCTTTCCGTACAGAGGATGGGAAACTCCTGTTCCGTCCGGGCGGTCACGGGGCTTTGATTCAGAATCTGGGTGACTTGAACAGCGATGTTGTGTTCGTCAAGAACATCGACAATGTGGTGCCTGACAAGCTCAAGCCCGTTACTGTGACATGGAAGCAGGTGATTGCCGGCGTGCTGGTGAAGGCTCAGCAACAAGCCTTCGACTATCTGCGCCTGCTCGACAGCGGAAACTACAGTCACGCACAAATCGAGGAGATGATACGTTTCGTGCGTCACGAACTCTACACCGATGTGCCAGGCCTGAAGGACTTGGAGGATGCCGAACTGGTGACGTTCCTTCGTCGCAAGCTGAACCGCCCCATCCGCGTTTGTGGTGTGGTGAAGAATGTCGGCGAACCAGGTGGCGGCCCGTTCTTGGCCTACAATCCCGATGGTTCTGTATCCCTGCAGATTCTCGAAAGCAGCCAGATTGACAAGAACAATCCTGAATACGTGAAGATGTTCACCGAGGGCACCCACTTCAATCCCGTCGACCTCGTTTGTGGCATCCGTGACTACAAGGGCGAGAAGTTCGACCTGCCCAAGTACGTTGACCCTGCAACGGGATTCATCTCCTATAAGAGCAAGAACGGTAAGGAATTGAAAGCCTTGGAGCTGCCCGGCCTGTGGAATGGAGCCATGAGCGACTGGAACACCATCTTCGTCGAGGTTCCTCTGGAAACCTTCAATCCCGTGAAGACCGTCTGCGACCTGCTGCGTCCCGAACACCAGTAACCCAATCTTCCACTCCATACCAAAGCTCCGACGCTCATCCCGAGCGCTGGGGCTTTTTTTGTTAACAATACATTTGTGTCAGTAAGTCAAAGAACGAGCAATGCGGTCAGTCGGAGGTCGAGGGGAGGGGACTGTTGCGTAGCGGGATGCGATAGTGTCGCGTGGGCAGATGCGATAGTATCGCGTTGCGGGTAGGGACGGGAGGCTCTGGGGAACGTGTCAGGGGGAGCTGCTGGTAGGGATGTTTCGGCTGTCGGTGTGCGCACTATTCCGACTGCTTTCGCATTCACACATAAAGTTACAAAGTGCGTGCCAAACATACATAGTATGTTTGAGTTGTCAGATTCTATGTCATATTGACAATAGAGACTGCCATTTTTGACATAGAGAAAGACGCCGTTTGACGACGTTCTATCGCTCTAACGCTCTATCACTCTATCAAACGCCAAGTGATAGAGAGAATGCAACACTTACGAGCTATTAAAAATTATATATATAATAATATATATATTATTATATATATAATTTCATAATATGAATTTTTGATAGAGATATCGTATGGGGTAAATTCTAATGATAGAATGATAGAGCGATAGAGTGATAGAGTGCGTTACCGTGTGGATTATACAAAATATATTTGCATCACGCTTTGTCTTTCTCGTAATTTCTCCGTATCTTAGCAGGCGAAATGAGTGAAAAATATGGCGACGAAGATAAAACTGAAAGATTTCCCTGAAGAAGTGACAGCCGACGGGGTGAATGGGCACACGCCCCCATAGTTCTCATGCAATGCGAAGAAGATTCTTCTTCCACGAGAATTAGTTGTTTGGGAATAAAATTGATGCTTCTTGAAAGATTATATATTCCACTTTAAATATTAATAAAGTTGTGCGCGCGAGGTGATTTTCGTGCGCATGCTTTGTTATCCTCCGGCTGTTGGAATGCTAATCCTATGCACGAAGGAATAGTAATCCTAAGCGGGAAGGATTAGTAATGTTTGGTGGCGAAGAACGGGGCGTTCAGCGGAGACGATGGGAAAGTAGTTGGCGGAAGTCTTCGAGCCGACGCTGGAAGGCATCGTCGTCCAAGTCGGGATGAAACTTTGTGAGGTAGTCCTTGAAGGCTTCGATGGCATGCATACTACCCATAGCCTTGCCTGCCTTCAAGCCACTTTGGTAAGGAGTGTGGGGTAGGAGAGCCCTGTTGAAATTGCCGTCACTCATCTGCGGCGACGGCGTTTGCGTCCAAAGATGCTGTTTAGCGTGCGAACTACGGTCATTCCCATGCGCACGCCCTCGTAGATGGCAAATCCGCGACTAATCCAATTGCTGGCCTTCGATATTTTGTTGCCATTCTGCTGGTCATCGGGATTTACTAACTGATTGAAGTTTTCTGACAAGCGTGTCTTGCTTTCCTGCAGTTGTGCACCTACTTCTTCGCTGGTCAGCGATTGCTCGTCAGCCGTGAATACGCCTGTCATCATGTTTGTGATGGGACTGATGACCCATGCTTTGCGCTTGAACCAGAACAAAAGCAGAAGAAGTAATACGAACGCGCTGACGCAGGCAAACCCAAGCGCATCATTGTCAAAAGCCTGACCGATAATGTAGGCCAGGAAGAACAGGAAGAAAACCAGAGCCATGCCACCCAGAAGCAAACATACTACGGCAATGGCCAAGCGCGACAGGACGAAGGAAAGCTTGTCGCGCGTCTCAACGATGATGGCCTTCTTCTGTAGTCCCACATAGGAGCGGGTCTCCAGAAGAAGGTCTTGCATCTGTTTCTGAGTGTCGTTGAATAGGTTGAAAAACATTATTCTTCGGGCTGCAGTTCTTCGGCAATTTCGTCAACTAACGTGCTCATCTCTTTCGAAGAGAGACGAATGCCACGCTTGCGAAGGGCCTCGGCAATCTTTTCACGCAATTCACTTCCTTTCTGGGGGGCAAACAACAAACCTGCGGCTGCACCAACAGCAGCGCCACCAACAAATGCTGCCAGATAACTCAATGCTTTCATAATTGTAATATTTAAGGGTTTATACTAAGTATCTGTGGCAAATGTACACAATAATCATGAATTATATATCGTGTAATATGAAATTTTTCTTCACTTTTAACTTTTTTTTAATACGAAGACTTTGTTATGTCGCCAAGAATAGGTAAATTTGTAGCGGTAAAAAGTGGATTTTTCACGTATATTAATTTTATTACGTTATATTTAAAAGTATGAAGAAAATTTTGTTTTTGGGTTCAGCCCTGTTCATGGTGCTTGCCATGACAAGTTGTAAGAGTAAGGAAAGTGCGTACAAGAAGGCTTATGAGAAGGCTCAGGCCACTCAGGTTGGTCAGCAGCAGTACGTTGACAACACCACTCAGCAGACAACTCCCGTTCAGGTTACTCCTGTAAACCCCACCACTCAGCAGACGACTCCTGTTGTTACTCAGGACTACAGCGGTGTTGGCGTACGTACGGAGAATGTTACTCTGGTTAGCGGTGCTGGTTTGCGTGCCTTCAGCGTTGTTGTTGGTTCCTTCGGTCTGTCATCCAACGCACAGAGCCTTCAGACCACACTTGCTTCTAAGGGCTATGCAGCTCAGGTTGTTTCTGCCATTGTTGATGGCAAGACTTGGTATCGCGTAGTGGCTTCAACCCACGATACAAAGGATCAGGCTGCTCAGAGCCGCGCTGCTCTGCTGGGTAACTACCCCGATGCTTGGTTGCTTTATAAGAAGTAATCGCTGAGTGAGCAGAATACTTGCAATAGATTATGGGGTCCGTCGCACTGGTATTGCTGTGACGGACCCCTTGCAGATAATAGCAAATGGGCTGACGACGGTCGACACGCGCCAACTGCTACGTTTCCTGCAGGACTATGTGGCTCGTGAGCAGGTGGAACGATTCGTAGTGGGACGTCCCATGCAAACCAACGGACGAGAAAGCGAAAACCTGAAACACGTGCAGCAGTTTGTGGCTCAGTTGCAAAAGTCCATTCCCGATATTCCCGTGACGTGGTGGGACGAGCGCTATACAAGCGTAATGGCACACCAGACTATGCTCGACAGTGGAATAGGCAAAATGGCGCGTCGCAACAAGGCCCTCGTCGACGAAATCTCTGCCTGTATCATCCTCCAAGGCTGGATGGAACGTAAAGTTTAACTTTTAATTCTTAATTCTTATTTCGTAATTCGTAATTCGTATTTCGTAATTAGACATGATTCTCCCAATTTATACATACGGACAACCCGTCTTACGCAAGGTTGCAGAAGATATTGACGAAACCTATCCCCAGTTGCCTGAGCTCATCCAGAACATGTGGGACACGCTGGCTCGCAGCGAAGGCATAGGACTTGCTGCTCCGCAAGTCGGTTTGAGCATTCGCCTGATTGTCATAGACCTTGACATCATTAGTGAGGATATGCCCCAGTATAAGGGCTTCAAGAAAGTGTTCATCAATCCTTATATTGAGGAATACGACGATTCGGAAACCGATGTCAGCGAGGAAGGATGCCTTTCTCTGCCCGGCATACACGAAAAGGTGCGCCGCCCGACTCGCGTGCACCTTTCATGGCAGGACGAAAACTGGCAGGAGCACAACGAGTGGATAGATGGCTATCTGGCTCGTGTCGTACAGCATGAGGTTGACCACCTCGAAGGAGAAGTCTTTACCGACCACTTGAAGGGGCTGCGCAAGCAGATGGTGAAATCGAGTCTTAACGACCTCCTCAAGGGACGTTTCTCCTGCAGCTACAAAGTGAAGCTGAGGAAATGATTGCCTACCCCTGACCCTCCCAAAGGGAGGGAGAAAAACCTAAACGAGCGTGACAATGAGAAAGATATTTTTCATCCTCTTCATTTTGTTCCTTCCCTTTAAGGGGAGGTTAGGAGGGGTCTTTCTCTTTGCGCAGATAAACACCGACCGCGTGATGCTGATGGGTCGTAACGCCCTTTATTATGAGGATTACGTTCTCTCCATACAGCGCTTCAATATGGTCATCAATGCCAAGCCGTTCTTGGCAGAACCCTATTTCTTTCGTGGTCTGGCAAAATTTTATCTCGAAGACTACAAGGGAGCAGAAGCTGACTGCAGTAGCGCCATAGAGCGCAACCCTTATGTCGAAAACAACTTTTCCCTGCGAGCTTTGTGCCGCGTAAACCTTCACGACTATGCACAAGCCGAGAGTGACTATCTGAAGGCTACCCAAATCAATCCCCTCAATGACGGAAACTGGCATAATATGGTGCTGTGCCAGATGGAACAGAACGCATACGAACGAGCCGATTCCTCGCTTGACGTGATGATTCGCCAGTGGCCAAAACAAGCAGACAACTACACGCTGAAGGCGCAAATCCGATTTGCTCTCTCAGATACCCTGAAGGCAGAAGAATGGCTCGATAAGGCGCTGGAGGTGAACAACTTCGAAGGTGCCGCATGGAGCATGAAGGCTATGGTGACCCTGAATCGTGGCAACTACAAGGAAGGGGAGGGGTATCTCGACCGTGCCATCCTGCAAATGCCGCGTAATGCCAGCCTTTACGTCAACCGTGCCTTAGCCCGCTACCACCAGCAGAACCTGCGAGGGGCTATGTCGGACTATGATGCAGCTTTGGAAATCGAACCGGGAAACTATCTGGGACACTTCAATCGAGGATTGCTCAGGGCACAGGTGGGCGACGACAACAGAGCCATCGAGGACTTTAACTTCGTGCTCGAACAGGAGCCCGACAATACCATAGCCCTGTACAACAGAGCCCTTTTGCTTGACAATACGGGCGACTACAAGGGTGCCATTCGCGATATATCCGCCGTAATAGATGAGTTCCCAGAGTTCTGGACGGGATACCAGACACGAGCATCCATTCTTCGAAAGATTGGTGACGTATATGGTGCCGAGCGCGACGAGTTCAAGGTCTTGAAGGCACAAATGGAGAAGCGGACGGGAACCTATCGTAGCAAGTCGAAGACGCGAAAGAAGAGCGAACGCAACCCTGAGGATTACAACAAGCTGGTAGAGGAAGATACGCAGCGTCCCGAAAAGGAGGAATACGCAAGCGAATATCGTGGCAAAGTCCAGAACAAGCAGACCGACCTTGTGACTGAACCTATGTACGTGATGACGTACTACAAGCGCAGTCACGGCCTTTCGAACTACATTCCCTTCCATCGAACGGTGGAGAGCTTTAACCATTCCGGTCAGTTGCCTCTGCCGCTCTATATCAGCAATGTGGAATCCAATCCTACGGAGCAGTTCATGCAGCAGCATTTCCAAGACATTCAGGCTGTTTCCGAGGTCTTGGGTGATTCGCCAGAGACAACGGGCCTCTACCTGCGTCGTGCTATGGACTACTATCATGTTCGCGACTTCGAGGCATGTATTGCTGACCTTGACCGTGCCATCAAACTGCAGCCCCTTGTATCCATCAGCTATTTCATTCGTGCCCAGGTGCGCTGTGCCCAGCAGATGGCATCTCAGTCGTCGTTACCGTCCTTGCCCTTATCACCTACGACGGAGGCTAAAATCGTCTACGGTCAAGCGCTTGAGGACTTGCAGAAGGTTGTTGAACTTGAACCTGATATGCTGTTCGCACAATACAACATCGGCAACATCTACGTTCAGTTACACGAGTTCGACAAGGCTATAGTAGCCTATACTCGTGTGTTGGAAATAGACCCACGCTTCCCTGATGCTTACTACAATCGAGGTGTCGTACGCTTGATGGAGGGGCACACCGAAGAGGGACTTGCAGACTTGTCTCAGGCAGGCGAACGTGGCCTCTATGGTGCCTACAACCTCATTAAACGCTACTCGAAAGCAAAATAGCACCCTTTTTTATCTTAGAAACCACAAAAAGACACAATTTTTAATTTTTAATCTTTAATTTTTAATTTAATTATTGTATCTTTGCACGCGTATTTTGAAAACAAATTGTAAAAAGATGATAAACATTACATTTCCAGACGGGTCAGTACGTCAATACAACGAAGGCGTAACGGGGCTCGAGATTGCAGAAAGTATTTCTTCCCGACTGGCACAGGATGTCATTGCCTGTGGTGTCAATGGGGAGACGGTGGAACTGAATCGCGCTATCAACGAAGATGCTGCCATTCAGCTCTATAAGTGGGACGATAAGGAGGGCAAGCACGCCTTCTGGCACACCAGCGCCCACCTGATGGCCGAGGCCCTGCAGGAACTCTATCCTGGTATTCAGTTTGGTATCGGTCCTGCCATTGAGAATGGTTTCTACTACGACGTTATGCCTGCCGAGGGCGTAACTATCCGCGAAAACGACTTTGCCGCTATCGAGAAGAAGATGATGGAACTCATCCAGCGTAAGGAAGAGCTCGTTCGTCGTGACATCTCGAAGCAGGATGCCCTGAAGTTCTTTGGCGACCGTGGTCAGACCTATAAGAACGAACTGATTGCCGACCTTGAGGACGGACACATCACTACCTACACCCAAGGCAACTTCACGGATCTCTGTCGCGGCCCGCACCTCACCTCGACGGCTCCCATCAAAGCCGTAAAGGTACTGAGCGTATCAGCAGCCTATTGGCGTGGCGACGAGAAACGCCCCCAGATGACCCGTCTCTATGCCATCTCATTCCCTAAGAAGAAGATGCTTGACGAGTACCTTGTTCTGCTGGAGGAAGCCAAGAAGCGCGACCACCGCAAGATAGGCAAGGAGATGGAATTGTTCATGTTCTCAGAGCGCGTTGGTAAGGGTCTTCCCATTTGGCTGCCCAAGGGAACTGCCCTTCGCCTTCGTCTTGAGGATTTCTTGAAGAAAATACAGAAGCGATATGGATATCAGCAAGTTATCACTCCGCATATTGGTGGAAAGAACCTCTATGTGACCAGCGGTCACTATGCCCACTATGGTAAAGATAGCTTCCAGCCAATCCATACTCCAGAGGAGGGTGAGGAATACATGCTGAAGCCAATGAACTGTCCTCACCACTGCGAGATTTTTGCTTGGAAGCCCCGCAGCTACAAGGATCTCCCTCTGCGCCTTGCAGAGTTTGGAACCGTATATCGTTACGAGCAGAGTGGCGAGCTTCATGGACTTACCCGTGTTCGCTCCTTCACACAGGATGACGCTCACATCTTCTGCCGTCCCGACCAAGTGAAGGGCGAGTTCATTCGTGTGATGGAAATTATCCAGATTATCTTCGGTGCCCTTGACTTTGAGAACTTCGAGGCACAGATTAGCTTGCGTGACCCCAACGACAAAGAGAAGTATATTGGTAGCGACGAAGTATGGGAACAGGCCGAACGCGCCATCATCGAAGCTTGTGAGGAGAAGGGCTTGAAGACCACTACGGAACTGGGTGAGGCCGCATTCTATGGTCCCAAACTCGACTTCATGGTGAAGGATGCTCTGGGTCGCCGCTGGCAGTTGGGCACAATTCAGGTAGACTACAATCTTCCCGAGCGTTTCCAGCTGGAGTACGTCGGCGAGGACAATCAGAAGCATCGTCCCGTCATGATTCACCGTGCCCCCTTTGGTTCTATGGAGCGCTTTACGGCTGTGCTCATCGAGCATACAGCAGGTCATTTCCCCATCTGGCTTTCACCCGACCAAGTGGCTGTGCTGCCCATCTCCGAGAAGTTCAACGACTATGCCAAGGCTGTCTGCAAACGACTCGAGGAGCAGGATGTGCGTACCGTTTTGGACGACCGCAACGAGAAGATTGGACGCAAGATTCGCGACAACGAACTGAAGCGTGTTCCCTACATGCTCATCGTGGGCGAGAAGGAGCAGGCCGAACAGACTGTCAACTTCCGCCAGCAGGGTGGTGGTGAGCAAGGCACAATGACTGTCGATGAGTTTGCCAAGAAAATCAATGACGAAGTGCGTGCCCTGACTGAAAAGTACTGATATTTAGCAAAGTTACAATAATTTTTAACTTTTAATTTTTAACTTTTAATTAATTTTTGTATCTTTGCACCCGTTTTGAAACAACCTAATGAAGAAAGACGACAAAAAACAGCAGTATCGAATCAACGAACAAATCCGTGTTCGTGAAGTCCGCATTGTTGGCGATGGTGTAGAATCCGCCGTCGTTCCTACCTCCAAAGCCATCCAGATGGCTGAGCAGCGAGGTGTGGACTTGGTGGAGATTTCTCCTAATGCCGAGCCCCCTGTATGCCGACTGATAGATTACTCTAAGTTTATTTATCAGCAGAAGAAGAAACAAAAGGAGATGAAGGCCAAGCAGACGGTGGTGAACGTGAAGGAAATCCGTTTCGGACCTCAGACTGACGATCACGACTACAACTTCAAGCTGAAGCATGCTATTGGATTCCTTTCTGACGGCGACAAGGTGAAAGCCTATGTCTTCTTCAAAGGTCGTTCTATCCTCTTCAAGGAACAGGGCGAGGTTCTGTTGCTTCGCTTCGCTGCAGACTTGGAGGAATATGGCAAGGTTGAATCAATGCCTGTGCTCGAAGGGAAGCGCATGATTATGTTCGTAGCTCCCAAGAAGGTCGGAAGCGGCGCAAAGAAGCCCGTCGAGGCTGCTGATGAAGTTCAGGACGCCCCTATAAAGAAAGCTCCCCAGCAAAAAGCTCGTAAGGAATACACTGGACCTAAGGTGGAAGGCGAGGACTTTGACGATTAAGAAAAAAAGGTAGTGCGTAACGCCCGGTATATGCGTTGCCACACCATTATTAATAACAACTAAAAACAAAAAAAATGCCAAAAGTAAAGACAAACTCCGGTGCTAAGAAGAGATTCGTACTCACCGGCAGTGGCAAGGTAAAGCGTCATCACGCCTATCACAGCCACATCCTGACGAAGAAAACCAAGAAGCAGAAGCGCAACCTGCAGCATGCAGACCTGGTAGTGACCGAGAACATGAAGCAAGTCCGCGACCTGCTGTGCCTCCGTTAAACCGCGTTAGGAACAGAGTCAATTACTAAAGTTATTAACCGAATGCCCAGCACCAAAGAACAAGTAAATTGTCGCTGACATTCAAAAACGAACAAAACTATGCCAAGATCAGTAAATCACGTAGCCAGTAGAGCTAAGAGAAAGAAGATTCTGAAGTTGACCCGCGGTTATTTCGGCGCTCGCAAGAACGTATGGACCGTTGCCAAGAACACTTGGGAGAAGGGTCTCACCTATGCCTTCCGCGACCGTCGCAACAAGAAGCGTACCTTCCGCGCCCTGTGGATTCAGCGCATCAATGCTGCCGCTCGTCTCGAAGGTATGAGCTACAGCCAGCTGATGGGTGGCCTGCACAAGGCCGGCATCGAGATCAACCGCAAGATTCTTGCCGACCTCGCTGTCAACTACCCCGAAGCCTTCAAGGCTGTCGTTGCCAAGGTGAAGTAAACTTCCTTCACTGACCAAACGTAAGGGCTATCCTCCACAGGGATGGCTCTTTCTTTTTATAAAAGGGAGTTGTCACAACATATTTTCCACTTTTTATTTGCTTTTGTGCTCGCTTAATTGTATCTTTGTGGCCGATTTATGCGTAATAACAAATAAAAGATAAATATTATGTCAGAAAACAAGATGAATGCCACCAATATGGAGGCTGCTTTGGAAGAAACATTTGTACAGAAGAACCTTAAAAAAATCTGCATTGCTGTGGTGGCCGTATTGGTCGTTGTGTTTGGCTTTATTGGAATCAAATATTATTCCGAGAGCCAAAGCCAGAAGGCTGCCGAGGCTTTGTTCCCTTGCGAACAGCAGTTCAACCAAGGAAACTATGAGAAGGCCTTGAACGGCGATGGCGTTCAGGTGATTGGCTTTGCCGAGGTTGCCAAGAAGTACAACATGACGAAGTCTGGCAATGTTGCCAAACTCTATGCCGGTTTGGCTAATTATAAGCTTGGCAAGATGGAAGAAGCCGAGAAGTATCTTGCAGACTTTGATGCCAAGAGTGACGAGATGATTAGCCCCGCTGCCATTGCCGCACTGGGTAACGTATATGCTGAACTGGGTCAGGTTGACAAGGCTGTTGAGACGCTTGAGAAGGCTGCCAAGAAGGCCAACAGTACAGTGTTGTCGCCCATCTTCCTGGTGCAGGCTGGCGAGTTGCTGGAATCTCAGGGTAAGTTTGCCGAAGCCTTGAAACTTTACGAAGAGGTGAAGGCTAACTATCGTGGTAGCATGCAGGGTCAGGAAATTGATAAGTACATTGAGCGCGCCAAGGCTGCAAAGTAATTGCGTCGACTATGGCAACTGCCTTGCATAACTTATCAGATTACGATACAGAGCGTATGCCTTCTGCTGAGGGCATGCGCTTTGGCATTGTTACGAGCGAGTGGAACAGTGAGATTACAGGTGCCTTGTCTCAGGGAGCCCGCGACACACTGCTCAAGAATGGTGCTCGCGAGGAGGATATCGAGTTGATGACGGTTCCTGGTAGCTTCGAACTGGTTTATGGTGCTGCCAAAATGGTGCAGACAGGACGGTTCGACGCAGTCATTGCCATTGGCTGTGTTATCCGCGGGGACACTCCACATTTTGACTATATTTGCCAAGGAACCACTCAAGGTCTTGCCGAACTGAACCGTGAGGCCCGCACACCAGTAATCTATGGTTTGCTCACATGCAACGATATGGAGCAAGCCGAGATGCGTTCGGGGGGTATGTTGGGAAACAAGGGTGACGAATGTGCCGTTACAGCTATCAAGATGGTCGACTTTGGCCGTCGGCTAACCGGCGCATAGCCTCTTCATACTGGCCCATGTCCATCAGGCATTCGGCATCCAGATAGCGAACTCGTTCGTCGTTTGGGAAATAACCTAAGAAGCGCGTGTAATATTCATGCGCTTCTTTTGGTTTTTCGGTATCGTAAAGAATGTTGCCACGTAGGATGAGTGCCTCTGCATGTTCGCTGTCGATAGCAAGAACAAAGTCAACAGCCTCGGCTGCCTCATCGTAATGGTTCAGCGTGAGATGAGCCTCTGCAAGCTGCATCCAGGCACGCGTGTCGTAAGGGTGTTCTGTCAAATGCTTTTCCAGCAGTTGGATAGAAACTTCAGGATGTCCCAACCTGTTGCGTACTTCGGCTTCCAAAACATCGGCATCGGTATAGTCTGGATGTTTGCGCTGCAGCAGCATCACCCATTCAAGAGCCTTGTCGTCCAACTCGTAGTCACGGCACAAACAGATGGCATCATAAAGCAAGTCGGCAGCGTCCATAGGGTCTTCGCAGTCGTTGTAAGCTTCCATTATCAACTTGTAACCCTTATCAGACTTGTTAAAATAGAAGTATAGCTCAACTTTCAGGAACAGCACCTCGCGGTCATCTTGATCACAAATGTTGTGGCAGAGCCTCCAGGCCTCCTCTTCGTTGTCATAGAACATTTGCTGTCGTGACAAAAATATCTGAGGGTCTACACTATCTGGGTAGAACGACAGAGCATAATGGATGCATTGGTCAGCCTCATCCATCCGCTGTTCCATCGCATAGTATTCGGCAATGTCGGTCAGCGTTTCGGAGTCGAACTCAACATATTCTCCCGTAGCCTGCATACGTTCGTAAGCGGCAAGCGACTGTCGGAATTGCTCGTCCTGAAAATAGCTATAGTCTTCTGTCATTTCTTCCAAGTATCACGCAACCCTACAGTCTTGTTGAATACCAGATGGTCGGGTGTGCTGCTGGTGTCTACGTTGAAATAACCAATACGTTGGAACTGCAGGTAAGTTAGTTCTGGCATGTTGGCGGCAAATGGCTCAACGTAGCAGCCTGTCAGTATGCGCAGGTTATCGGGGTTCATCATTTGTTGGCGTGCTTCGTTGTACGACAAGCCTTCCTCCTTCTGCAGACGTTCTAATTCATCGCGAGGATTCTCGACCTTCCACAGGCGGTCGTAGAGTCGAACTTCAGCCTTGACGGCGTTGTGGCAGCTTACCCAATGCAGGGTCTTGCCTTTGATTTTACGGTCGGCGCCAGGTTGTCCGCTGCGAGTCTCAGGGTCGTAGGTGCAGTAGATACACGTAACATTTCCGTTCTCATCGACATCGCATGGATGTTCCTCGCAACACTGAATGATATAGGCATTCTTCAGTCGGACTTCCTTTCCAGGTGCCAGTCGCATGAACTTCTTATCGGCCTGCTGCTGGAAGTCTTCACGCTCTATCCAAAGCTCGCGGCTAAACTCTACTTCGTGAGTACCGTCGGCCTCATTTTCGGGGTTGTTAATAGCTGTTAGTTTTTCGGTTTCCCCCTCAGGATAGTTAGTGATAATTACTTTCACCGGGTCCAAAACGGCAGAAACTCGAATGGCACGCAGATTCAGGTCTTCACGTACTGCACTCTCCAGCAGAGCCATCTCATTCAATGCATCATAAGTGGTGTAACCTATTTTATCGATGAATTTCTGTATGGATTCAGGACTGTAACCCCTGCGTCGGAATCCGCATATTGTCGGCATGCGAGGGTCATCCCAGCCTGAAACAAGTCCGTCAGTAACTAATGCACGTAGATTCCGTTTAGAGAGCAGGATGTAGTTCAGGTTCAACTTGTTAAATTCCGTCTGACGTGGACGATTGTCCTCGATGTTGTCAGTTTCACCTTTCCATTCTTTCATCCAGGTTATGAACAGGTCGTAGAGGGGGCGATGTTCTACAAATTCCAACGTACACCACGAATGGGTTACACCCTCCAGATAGTCACTTTGACCATGCGTAAAGTCGTACATAGGGTAGGCGTTCCATTTGTTTCCCGTACGAAGGTGAGGAATATTAAGTACACGATAAATCAGCGGGTCGCGGAAGAGCATATTGGGGTGGGCCATATCGATTTTTGCACGTAGTACTAACGTGCCGGGTTCGCACTTTCCACTATTCATGAATTCAAACAGACGCAGGTTCTCTTCGACAGGACGGTCACGATAGGGACTGTTTGTGCCAGGCTTTGTGGTAGTACCTTTCTGTTCGGCAATCACTTCAGCCGACTGTTCGTCCACATAGGCACGTCCCTGCTGGATAAGCCACACGGCAAAGTCCCACAACTCCTGAAAATAATCGCTGGCATAATAGACATGTGCCCATTCGTAGCCCAGCCATTTGATATCCTGTTCTATGCTCTCGATGTATTCGGTATCTTCCTTCTGGGGATTAGTGTCGTCAAAACGCAAATTACACTGACCACCATATTTCTGTGCCAACCCAAAGTCAATAGCAATGGCTTTGGCATGTCCGATGTGGAGATATCCGTTGGGTTCGGGTGGGAAACGTGTCTGAAATCTACCACCGTTCTTTCCTGCTGCTAAATCAGCCACTACTTTCTGCTCTATGAAGTTCAAAGAACGTTTCTCTGTATTTTCTGTTTGTTCTGCTATTGCCATATTACATCTTATATATTATAGTTTAGACCACAAAGTTAATGCAAATCGGGCGATTTCACAAATTTATTCGAGGAAAACCGAGTTGTCATCCTACTTCGAGACAATGATAGGGACATAATGGTTGTGTTTTTGTTGGGAAATGATAAAAAAGTAGGGTGGATTTGCAAAATATGTTTTTAAACATGTTAAAATATTTGGAGCAAGGGTTAAAAAGACCTAAATTTGCATCAGTTATTCTAAAAAACAATCTTTTTACCTTAAAAACTAATACCTATTGAGAAGGCTGAGTCGTGAGATTCCGGCCTTTTTCATTTTTAATATGATTTGTTCCCTTTCTTTCAGTTTTTCCACATCCAACGGCTGGCTGATGAGCATTTGAATTTTCTGGGCTATGTCTGTTGCTTCGTCGGCACGTATGCATAAGCGACCCAGCGAATGTCCGTACAGCATGTCGTGATTGGCAATGATATGACCCTGCCCCCTGACTAACGCATTCAAGAGCTTCAGTTTAATGCCTGTGGGCTGAAAAGTCAGCAAGAGATGAATGCGAGCTCTTTGTAGCAATATATCAAGTTGTTCGTCTGTGGGGTTTCCCACAATCTTGACGTTATCAGGTAGTTTCATTCCACAGATTGGATTGCGCCCGGCAATAATAAATTGAGTTGTGGAGCAAAGGGGGGCGATATGGCGTACGATGTATTGCATCACGCGCAGGTTTTCTTCCACTGCTAAATTTCCGTGATAGAGTACGTATGGCTCCGTATTTCCTGTTCTTTCGGGAAATGTGGTATCGAAGAAACAGGGCAGATGTATGACTTCCACATTCTTCAGTCGATGTTCTAACTGCTGTTTGTCTGCTTTAGTGATGGCACAAACCAATTGAGCTTTACAAAGCCGGTTTTCAAAATGTTTCAAACGCCAACTTTCCACTCGATAGAACAAAGAACGCCAGTTGCATGGGCTTTGTTCTGCCAGTCGTCCATAGTACTCATGCTCAATATTATGCATGCGAACAATTTTCCTGCGATTGGCCAATCGTGGGTGGTTTAGAAAAAAACAGGTGTGAATTCCTTCGAATAAAATGGGAGAATCGTCTTGGCACAGGTTGTCTAACAAAGCTCGACAATCTCGCGTTCTAACGATATATGGAAGGGTACTGAATTGTTGTTTCCAGCCTGTATGTCTCGGATAGTAAAAGACTTTTTCGCACAATTCATCCAATATTGGTTCTTCGCCGCGTCCGTTGTAGGCATAAGTGTGAAGCGTGGTTTCGTAACCAATCTCTTTCATTGCTTTCAGCTTATTGAAAACATCGATTGCCCCACCATAGTCGGCAGGGTAGGGAACCTGAAAACTAACTACATGAATCTTCACGGCTGCAAAGTTACATTATATTTTTGTAAAGGCAAAAAATCCTTAGCTTCTTTTCAATTTCCTTGATTTTGTTTGGGAAATCATTTGCTTTACACTATCTTTGTGGCAGATTATACAAAATAGGAATGGAGAAGATAGAGTCGACGAAGAATGCGAAAGTGAAACTGCTGATGGATTTACAACAGAAATCTGCAGAACGACGACGGAGAGGACTTTTTGTAGTGGAAGGCCGAAGGGAACTGGAGCATTGTCTGGCAGCTGCTTACGAGGTGGATACCGTGTTTGTGTGCCCATCGTTATGCGGATATATAGATTTACCCAAAGACTGTCGTGTAATTGAGGTTACGGAGCAGTTGTACGAGCGGATAGCATACAGAGGGTCAACGGAGGGGATTCTTGCTGAAGTGAAGTGCAAGGAACATCGTTTGGACAGCCTGAAAGAAACGGAGGATGCTCCCCTGTATGTAGTTTTGGAAAGCGTAGAAAAACCTGGAAATTTGGGAGCGGTATTGCGCTCTGCAGATGCCGCTGGCGTATCTGCCGTTATCATCTGCGACCCACTCACAGACCTTTACAATCCAAACCTAATCCGCAGTTCCATCGGAGCTTTGTTTACAATGCCCATCGTGGTTTGTGACTCTGAAGAATGCATCCATTTCCTGAAGTCAAGAGGGGTGAATGTTTTAACAGCACAGCTGCAAGATTCAGTGCCATACTATGACACTGATATGCGTGGCGCTACGGCCATCGTGATGGGAACGGAAGCAACGGGACTAACCAACCAATGGCGCGTGGCTGCCGATAGCCACATTCGAATACCCATGTTGGGTCGATTGGATAGCTTGAATGTTTCTGTATCGGCTGCCATACTGATGTTTGAAGCTGTAAGACAACGACAAATATGTTGAGAAAAGGACTATTTATATTCTTATGTCTCTTGCTTGGAATTACAGCGACGGCACAGAAACAACAATTACGTAGGGACGGGCGCATGCTGGCTCATTCTTTAAGCTTCAATCCAGAACACATCACCGATGATATGCCCCCAGCCCTTCAGGAATTGTTACGTGCCTATCATTCGCAATCACGTTTTGCACTAAGGACAAAAGGAAAAGCAGTGAAGCCTCTGCTGAAAAGTGTCCGGCATCAAAGTGATCCTTTCAACCGTTCATGTCCTTATTATATTGATGAAAAAAGACAACAGAGTACAGAACGCTGTGTGACGGGCTGTGTGGCAACCTGTTTGGAACAGGTGATGAGCTATTATCGCTATCCTGAGATGCTGTTAGACACTCTGCATGGTTGGGAAACGGAGCATTACAAGGTAGAAAGCGTCATGCCAGGAACACGAATAGATTGGGAACATATCCTTGATGACTACCGACAGACCTATACCGACGAACAAGCGCAGGCCATTAGCGAACTTTCGCTCTTTTGCGGTATGGCTGTACATATGAATTATACGCCGTCTTCAAGCAGCGCGAATTTAGGGCGGGCGTGTGAAGCATTATTTCGTGTATTTGGTTACAAGACTGTGGCTTATATGTATAGAGGACTTTATACTACACCCCAGTGGAACCGCATGCTACGAAACGAGCTGGAGAACGGACGCCCCATCTGCTACACGGGTCACAACATCAGTTTGGGTGGACATGCCTTCAACATCGACGGGGTGGATGAAGAGGGTTATTACCACCTCAATTGGGGCTATGGAGGAGACTTCGACGGGTATTTTGACCTCGACTACTTGAATCCTTTCGAAAGCTATACTGACCCAACTTCGATGGGAAGACAAGAAGGATTATTTGCTAACCAGACGGCAATGTTCCTATATCCAGATGTCGTGGACATTGATATTTCGGATTCTTTGTCCCATGAAGATGCTTTTAAAGGGGTGACGGTGGATAACATTCACTTTCGCAGGCCTCCTGACAATCAAGGATATACAATTGCAGACTTTACGATGACAAACCATACACAGGACTCCTTGAACTTCACTTTTGAGGTCCTGACTTTCCTACCCACCGATACCGCCATCTTCAGGCAAGCTGATTATGTTTCACTCTCGGCGGTTAATCTTGCTCCTGGAGAGAAACTCGAATGGCCTGTATATTGTCAGTTTTCAGAAGTGGGTAATCGTATCCTTGCATTCTCTGCAGATGACGAGACTTTGCCCTTCCAAATGCCTGTTACTATTGTAAAGGGGACGCGTCCTGTATTAAAATTCGGCGATGTAAGTTGTCAATTGTTGTGTTATGGAGACAACTTGGTTGCAGATTTCTCGCTGGATATCACCAACGAAGCCTCAAGTGGTTATGCTGGTAATTTAATCACCTATTGTCTTTTCCCAGAAAATGAAGTTGAGGATCAACGACATTGGGACGTATTGAACTTGCCTGCAGGAAATACTCAACGAGTTTCTACACGTTTCCAACACCTCATAGACGGAACTACATATGCTTTTAAACTGCGTTGCCCTTGGGAAGTTAGATGTGAGTATACATTCAAGGCTTGTTTCAGTGATGCCACAGACGACATCACGAAATCTAAAGAATCAAATGAGATGCATGAAACCTTTGATTTGACTGGCAGAAAGGTTGAACGCCCCATGCATGGCATCTACATCAGAAACGGAAAGAAAACCATATTCTAATGAATCCTCTACAGCTTATCCATAAATATTATCATAACAATCCCCAATGTGAGCATATTTTGCTCATCCATAGTAAGCAGGTTGCTGACCTCGTCTTGCAAATATGTGATGCTCATCCTGAACTCAAGATGAATCGCGACTTTCTTTATGAAGCAGCTATGTTGCATGATATTGGTATTATACGTTGCAATGCACCTGGTATCCATTGTTCTGGAGAAGAACCATATATCCGGCATGGCATTTTGGGTGCTGATATGTTACGTATAGAAGGACTTCCGCAACATGCGCGAGTTGCAGAACGACATACAGGAACTGGGCTTACAATCGACCAAATCGAACGACAACAATTGCCGTTGCCGCATCAGGACTTCTCGCCAGAAACACTTGAGGAACAGGCTATTTGTTATGCCGACAAGTTTTTCTCAAAGTCGCATCTTAATGAACAGAAAACGTACGAACATGTTCTGAAGAGTTTGGATTGGTTTGGACACGAAGGAGTGGAGCGTTTTAGACATTGGCACGAAATCTTTGAGATTTAGTGTTATTTCACATTCTACATACCCCTTTATCCAGTAAAAAATAGTATCTTTGCGCCTGCAAAGATAGAACGAGTTGAGAGAATAGTAATAATAATTGCTTTTTCAAGGCTTGGCCTGTCCCAGACAAAGTAAAAGTTAGCAGATAGGTATTGAAGGCTAAGATACTGACAACATTATTACTTGCAAGCATGCTTTGTATGCTTGCCTTTGCTGTTGTAACTCCTATCTATACACCCCTCAGTACAAGCAACGATAAGGATTCCATTGCCTCTGACACAACTTGCCTTGATACGTTGTCTCTGGAATCACGAGAAAATCATGTTTCCGACACCCTTGTAGCAGACTCGCAACACGTAAGTCGTCAGCTAACGGTAGACAGTGTGCTGAACAGCATAACGGAAGACAGCATTTTGAATATGTTGGAGGCTGGACGTGTGTTGGAAGTAAAGCCAGACAGCTCGAAGATGGATACCATAAGACGTGACACTGTCAAGCAAAGCAAAAGTGCATTAGACGAACCTGTAGAATATACGGCAAAGGACAGTATCACCTTCGATTATGCAAATTCGCGTGCAAACCTGTATGGTGAAGGAAAGATTAATTATCAGAATTTGGAACTGACTGCCGATCACATTGCTATGAGTCTGGACAGCAGTATTGTACATGCAAATGGTCGAATGGACTCGACGGGAAATGTAAAAGGGCCTCCTGTGTTCCAGCAAGGGCAGGATCAATACGAGCCCGATAGAATCAGTTATAACTTCAAGACCCAGAAAGCTTTTATTTCCAACGTATATACGGAACAGGGAGAAGGTTTTCTAATTAGTCAGGATTCTAAGCGTGACTCTACGGGTGTGATGTATCTGAAGGATGGTATGTACACGACCTGTAATGCCAAACATCCTCACTTCTATCTTAAATTGACTCGTGCAAAGGTGAGACCTGGCAAAGATGCTGTCTTTGGACCTGCCTATCTTGTAGTGGAAGACGTTCCATTGCCTTTGGCTATCCCTTATGGATTCTTTCCCTTCAGTTCTAAATATTCCAGCGGTTTCATTATGCCGACATTTGGTGATGAAACACGACGTGGATTCTATGTTCGCGATGGTGGCTATTACTTTGCCATCAATGACAATGTTGATTTAAAAGCTTTGGGAGAGATTTATACGAAAGGATCGTGGGGATTGTCTGCGACAAGTGTCTACCGCAAGAGATACAAATTCAGTGGCAATCTGTATCTTAGCTACCAAAATACGAAGGATGGTGAGAAGAACATGCCAGACTATTCCGTATCAAAGTCTTTCAAGATTACATGGAGCCATAGACAAGATTCAAAGGCCAACCCAACACAGAGCTTCTCTGCAAGTGTTAACTTCGCAACATCGAGTTACGAACGCAACAATCTTACTTCGATGTATAATCCAGAGAGCTATACTCAAAGTACACGTACGAGTTCTGTTTCTTATAGCAAGACGATTAGCAGTATTGGACTGACACTGTCAGGAACCTTTAACCTTAGCCAAAATATGCGCGACAGTAGCATTGCTGTCACGTTGCCTTCGCTCAACATCAGCCTGAACCGCTTTTATCCTTTCAAACGTAAGAAGGCTGTTGGAAAGGAACGATGGTACGAAAAGATTTCTATGGGCTATACAGGTACTCTCTCGAACTCGATTACCACAAAAGAGAATCTGCTCTTCAAGTCTAATCTGCTCAAGGATTGGCGCAATGGAATGAGACATCAGGTTCCCATAAACGCATCTTTCTCGTTATTTAACTATATTAATGTAACACCGTCTTTCAACTTTACGGACCGTATGTATAGCAACAAGATTATGCAATCATGGGATACGGCAAATCAAACGGTTCAGCGTGACACTACATACGGTTTTTACAATGTTTACAACTACAGCCTCAGTCTTTCGGCAAACACCAAGTTGTATGGTTTCTGGACACCATTACCTTGGTTTGGTGGAAAGAAGATTCAAACCATTCGTCACGTGTTTACTCCAACGGTGAGTTTCTCTTATGCACCAGACTTTAGCCAGTCGCGATTTGGATTCTGGGACAGCTATGTGAAAACGGATGCTAATGGCAATGTTTCCACAGTCTTGTATTCACCTTATTCCAACGGATTATACGGTACGGCCCCAAATGGTAAAACGGGAAGCGTTACGTTGGATATTTCAAATAACCTCGAAATGAAAATCCGTACGGACAAGGATTCTACGGGTTATAAGAAAATCAGTCTTATTGATGAATTGGGTGGAAGTCTGTCGTATAATATGGCTGCAAAGACAAGACCTTGGAGCGACTTGAATATGCGAGTCCGATTGAAACTGACCAAGAGTTATACCTTTAGCATGAATGCTGTGTTTGCTACATACGCATACGATGTTGACGAGAATGGACGTGTATATTTGAGTGACCATACAGAATGGTCGCAGGGACGCTTCGGTCGTTTCCAGGGTATGTCGCAAAACCTTTCCTACACATTTAATAACGATACGTTCAAGAAACTCTTCGGCAAAGGAAAAGATAACCAAAAAGAGAATAAGCAAGAGGATGACGAAGAAGAGGATGAGGATGAAACCGATCCAGAACAGCAGAATGTTGACCCTGACAGAGCCAAATCGAGGAATGCAGCTAAGGGAGACGGAAAGTCAGGATTGGATGAAGATGGATATGTAAAGTTCCAGTTGCCTTGGAGTTTTACGGTCAGTTATGGTGTTTCGTTGCGTGAGAATACTGGTGGACATTTCCACATGAGTCGAATGCGTTATGGTTACAAACTTACCCATACGTTAAACTTCTCTGGCAACCTCCGAATAAGCCAAGGTTGGAATATCAATTTCTCCAGCGGATACGACTTCAATTACAAAAAACTATCCATGACGACAGCTTCGGTCAATCGTGACTTGCATTGCTTCTCTATGGGTTGTTCGATGGTGATTGCTCCATATCGTTCGTATAACTTTACTTTCTCCTGTAACGCAAGTACATTGGCTGATGTGCTTCGATGGAAGAAACAATCGAGCTATAGTAGCAATATCGAGTGGTATTAGACAAAAAATAAAGGCTGGAGAGATTAATACAATCCAGCCTTTATTCCTTTATATAATAAAAATTACAAATTAAATTTGAGCAGTCGTCCGCTGTGTGCAGGCACTAACATTTGTGTCGGTTCCTTGGAGTTGAACGAAATATGGAACGGGCATGAAGCTAACAATTCCTCAGCTCGGATATTAGAAGCCTCATCCAAATTGTAGTATTCGAAGAGATGTTGTGGGATGTTGATTCCGATTTCCACATCACGACTGTCGAAGTTTGCCACTACAAGTATGATGGTCTTCTCCTGTCGCCGAACAAAAGCAAACTGCTTGCCAGGATTAAACTGGTCATTGCGCAGGTTCGCATACATTAGGTCGTACATTTCACCTTCGCGCAGTACTGTTTCGTTGTTGCATAGGTTCAGCACGCGGCTATAGAATTGCTGCAGGGATACTTCGCTGGGTGTGAGCTGGCGGTTGTCGAAGCGGTTGCGGTTGCGCCAGCGTCTGATGCTGTCGACCATCCAGTAGTCGAAGATGGTTGTACGTCCGTCTCTGCCGCTGAATCCTTCAGCATCCATTCCACGTTCGCCCAGTTCTTGTCCGAAGTACAACATGAATGGGTTTTTGCCCAAAGTTGCAGCCACGAGCATCGGTGCTTTTCCGCATTCGCCGTCGCCTGCGAAGAAGTCACTTGCCAAACGCTGTTCGTCGTGATTCTCCAAGAAATAGAGCATGTGTTCGCGAATGTCGTCTAATTCCTGCCAACGGCTGGTGATGTCGCTGGCTTGCATGTGGCCTTGGGTAACGGCACGCAGGCAGTCGTACATCCCTACCTTGTCGTAAAGGTAATCGAAGTGCCCCTGTTCGAGGTAGTTGTGGTATTCGTTGGGGTTGTAGACTTCGGCTATGAATAGGATGTCAGGGTAGATGGCTTTGACTTGGGTGATTGCCCATCGCCAGAATTCCACGGGCACCATCTCGGCCATATCGCAACGAAATCCGTCGATTCCTTTTTCTGCCCAGTAGAGTAGAATGTGGAGCATCTGTTTCCAGGTTCGCGGTATGGGATTGAAATGAAGTCCAGTGTCTCCAATATAGTCAACGCCATAGTTCAACTTCACAGTTTCGTACCAGTCGTTCTTGTTTGGATGGGAGGTGAATTGGTTGTTTCCTGTTGCTTTTGCAGGGAACTCGTGATAGTCACCCAAGTCAAGTCCTTCGACACTTAACTGCTCGCCAGGGATGTAGTAGAAATTGTTCTGTGCAGAGAATGGCTTGGTTTGGTCGTCTTCTGCTCCCAAGTTCGTCGTGCCTTCAGGACATACATCGCTGTGGTAAAGCCGGGATACGTGGTTGGGCACGAAGTCTATGATGACGTCTAAACCAGCATCATGAGTGCGCTTCAGCAAAGCCTCGAACTCTTTCATGCGGGCAGGGATGCTTGTCGATATATCTGGGTCGATGTCGTAATAGTCCTTTATGGCGTAGGGAGAGCCGGCCAAACCTTTGACGATGGATGGCGCATCGCCTTGAATGCCATAAAGCGAGTTGTCAGTTTGTGTGGCATGTTCGATGATGCCAGTATACCAGATGTGGGTTGCCCCTAAGCCCTTGATTTGTTCGAGGGCACGAGGGGTGAAGTCCGCCATCTTGCCACAGCCGTTGGTCTGTATTGTTCCATTGGGCTGCTGGGTACGATTGTCGTTGCCGAACAGGCGAGGCAATACTTGATATATGATGATTTTCTTCATCGCTTAAATTCCCTGAACGAGGATACCTTCTTTGCCAGCGGCAATTTTTCCAATCATACCTTGGAGAGCCTTGCCAGGACCACATTCTGTAAACTCTGTAGCTCCTGCGGCCAGCATGTTCTGCACTTCCTGTGTCCAGCGGACGCTGGCTGTGAGTTGTGCAATCAGGTTTTGCTTGATTTCGGCAGCATCGGTATGAGCCTTTCCGTCTACATTCTGATAGATGGGGCAGCGGGGAGCCTTGAATTCTGTAGCCTCGATGGCGGCCTGCAGTTCGTCCTTGGCAGGTTGCATGAGGGGGGAGTGGAAAGCACCACCCACGGGCAGTGGAAGGGCACGCTTGGCACCAGCTTCCTTCAGTTTGGCACAGGCGGCGTTGACGGCTTCAACTTCGCCGCTGATGACCAGCTGACCTGGACAGTTGTAGTTGGCAGGAACGACAACCATGCCTGTTGACTCGCGGACCTCTGCGCAAACGGCCTCAACGGCTTCGTCGGACAGACCGATGATGGCTGCCATGGTGCTGGGCTTTGCCTCGCATGCTTTCTGCATGGCTTGGGCACGGGCGAAGACGAGTTTCAGACCATCCTCGAAATCCAATGCACCTGCGGCTACCAGAGCACTGAACTCGCCAAGTGAGTGGCCGCCAACCATGTCGGGCTGGAAAGCGTCGCCCATGCAAAAGGCGCTGATTACGCTGTGCAGGAAGACGGCAGGCTGTGTGACGCGAGTCTGTTTTAGTTCCTCGGCAGTACCCTCAAACATGATGTCGGTGATGCGGAAACCTAGAATGTCGTTAGCTTTCTCGAAAAGTGCGCGTGCGCTGTCGTTACTCTCATACAAATCTTTGCCCATACCAGTAAACTGGGCACCTTGTCCAGGAAATACAAATGCTTTCATTTCTTATCCTTTTACCTTAATTATAATACAAATCGGGCGCAAAGATACGAAAAATTACTATAATGAAAGAATATTCTATCGCTTTTTGAATGCAAACACTTAAAATCGTCCGTTTTGTAGTAAGAACTCCATCGAGTTCACGTATCAACTCGTTTGAGTTTAGGTATGAAGTTGACAGAGTTCTTGTGTCAACACTGCGGACTTTTTATAAGAGCGAGGTTAAGTTGTTATTTCCAATGGCCACACGTGAAGTCAGGAATCTCGACGGGTGTGCTGCCGTGAAGGACGGATTGTGCAGAAAGCTCTGTAATGCAGGACCATAGCGCAGCATCGTAGACGCTGATGTCTGGGGTCTTATGATGTAACAGGTTGTCCACCAAGCGATGGTCCATGATGAAGTTCATCAGGTTTTCCACACCACGTTCCTTGCCCTTTTGGATGAGAGCCTTTGTCTTATCGTCATGATGACTGTGGATATAGGCTTCGGCTTCGGCTCCCGTCAATGTTGTTTGCCCGTCAATCTGGATGGTTGGTAACGGATATTTTTGGGCATAGCCATGTGTGCCGCAGAGCGTCTGGATGCGACTGTAGGGGCGAGGTGTTCGCTCGTCAAACTGGATTAGTATTGTTCTTCCGAGTTCTGTCTTTAACAAAGTGTTATTCACTTTATTATGAGCACTTATGCTAATTAAAGATTTAAGTCTATCTCCATGATGAATATCCATCAGTTGGCACACTGGACCAAGGCCGTGAGTGGGGTAGGGATTGCCTGGGTGGTCACTAACGGTGTATGACATCCATCCATTGTCGCTTCTGAGGTCATGAATGTACGCTCCCTCGCCATGAGTTATCTCGCCAAACATACCTTTTCGTTTGATTTCGAGTATTCCTAGGTGGAATGTGTCGTAGCAGCAATTCTCAAGCATAGTACAATGGCGGCCTGTCTGTTCGGCTGTCTCCACGAGCTCCCAACATTCGCGAACTGTCATTGCAGCAGGCACTTCGAGCGCTACATCCTTGCCCAGTCGCATAGCCTCGACTGCCATGTGGGCGTGACTTGCCCAATCCGTGCAGATGTATAAGAGGTCGATATAGGGTAGGGTGCATAGTTGCAACCATCCGTCTTTGCCTTGGAACGAAACTACATCATGCTGCCCGCGCATCGAAAGTTGGTATGCGGCACGCTCGATGGCTTGGGCGGAAAGGTCGGCAATTGCCGATATTTCAGCTTGTTCGATGGCATCGTAGCGCCTTAGCGTAGCCATGCCCCGTTGCCCAAGGCCAATAAGGCCAATTCTTAATTTCTGGTGCATACGCAATGCAAAGATAAGAATAATTCGCAATTCATACCTTTTATTTGGGAATATTTTTCTATCTTTGTGCGATAAAAACAGGAAATATGGAAAACAACAATCATTTGGTCATCATGGCAGGCGGCATTGGCAGTCGTTTTTGGCCAATGAGCACAGTCGACCGTCCTAAGCAATTTGTAGATGTTATGGGCTGCGGGAAGACTCTCATACAGTTGACAATGGAACGATTCAAGAACTTTGTTCCGCTCGCAAATGTATGGGTGGTGACATCAGAGAAATATGTCGACATGGTGCATGAACAATTGCCTGACATTCCTTTGACCAACATTCTGAAAGAGCCTTGTCGTAGGAACACTGCTCCTTGCATTGCATACGTCAGTTGGCGCATAAAGTCGATAAATCCCAAGGCAAATGTAGTGGTCACGCCAAGCGACCATATTGTTATGGACGTTAATGAGTTCCAGCGTGTTGTTAATTCTGCACTTTCCTTCGTGGGCGAAAGTGACGCAATCGTCACTCTGGGCATGAAGCCTACCCGTCCTGAAACGGGCTACGGATACATTCAGGCAGACTTAAGTTACCCCTGTACCCGCAACCGCGAGATATACAGGGTAGATCGCTTCTGCGAGAAGCCTGATTTACAACGAGCCAAAGAATACATATCACAGAATAATTTCTTCTGGAACTCTGGTATTTTCGTTTGGAACATAAATACCGTTGTCAATGCATTCCGAATCTATGCACCTAACATTTCAACCATTTTCGAACGTCTTCTACCTTATTACAATACGGAAAAGGAGCAGGCCCTGATAGACGAATGGTTCCCACAGTGCGAAAACATCTCTGTAGATTACGCAATTATGGAGAAGTCCGATGAAATCTACTGCTTCCCAGCATCGTTCGGATGGAGTGACTTGGGTACATGGGGAGCCCTGTTGGAAAACTCGAAGCGAGACATGCAAGGCAATGCCTTAATAGGCAATCAGATAGAAATGGTGAACTGTCGCAACTGTATTGTCCACACAATGGGCGAGAAACGCGTTGTCGTGGAGGGGCTCGACGGCTACATCGTCGCAGAAAAGAACGACGTCTTGCTGATTTTCAAGATAGAGGACGAACAACAAATCAAAGTCTATAGCGAATAAAATCATTCTTACATTTTGTATTTCAGCATATTTGCATTATCTTTGTACTGGCAATTTTTTACGACTTTAAATAAATAACAGATTATGAAAAAGTACAATTTCAACGCTGGACCATCAAAACTACCCAAAGAGGTGATGGAGGCCACAGCTGCTGCATGTATTGAATTTGAAGGTAGTGGTCTCTCTTTGATGGAAATGAGCCATCGTGCCAAGAATTTCCAGCCCGTCGTTGACGAGGCTGTAGCCCTATTCAAAGAATTGTTGGACATTCCAGAGGGCTATAGCGTTATCTTCCTTGGCGGCGGTGCAAGCCTGCAGTTCTGTATGGTTCCTTACAACTTCCTTGAGAAAAAGGCTGCCTATCTGAACACTGGTGTCTGGGCCACTAAGGCCGAGAAAGAGGCAAAATTGTTCGGTGAGGTCGTAGAGGTGGCTTCAAGCAAGGACAAGAACTTTACCTATATTCCCAAGGATTTCGTGATTCCCACGGATGCCGACTATTTTCATATCACAAGCAATAACACGATTTATGGCACGGAGATTCTTACTGACTTCGACAGCCCCGTGCCCATGATTGCCGATATGAGTTCTGATATCTTTAGTCGTCCCATCGACGTAAGCAAGTACGGTATGATTTATGGCGGTGCCCAAAAGAATCTAAGTATGGCTGGCGTCACTTTCTGCATTATCAAGGAAAACCTCGTTGGTAAAGTAAGTCGTGCGATTCCCACGATGCTCAACTATCAGACACACATCAGCAAGGGTAGTATGTTCAATACTCCTCCTACAGTCCCCATCTACTGCGCTCTGCAGAACTTGAAGTGGATTAAGAATGCTGGCGGTGTGAAGGAAATGGAACGTCGTGCCATCGAGCGGGCTAAGGTTGTCTATGAAGAAATTGATCGTAATAAGCTTTTCGTTGGCACAGCAGAGGAGGATAGTCGTTCGCGTATGAACATTACATTCGTATTGAAGCCCGAGTATCAGGACCTGCAAGACGAGTTCATGGCCTTCGCTACTAGTAAGGGAATGGTTGGTGTGAAGGGACACCGTGATGTAGGCGGCTTCCGCGCAAGTTGCTATAATGCAATGGATATGGAAGGCGTGAATGCTTTGGTGGCATGTATGAAGGAATTTGAAAAACAGCACTAAATCATGAAAGTTCTTATTGCAACAGAGAAACCATTCAGCAAGGTTGCTGTTGATGGTATTCGTGAGGTAACGGATAAGGCTGGCTATGAACTGGCTTTATTGGAGAAATATACACAGAAAGCTCAATTGCTGGAAGCAGTTAAGGATGCCGATGCCTTGATTGTACGTTCAGACAAGGTTGATTCCGAAGTCGTTGCTGCAGCAAAGCAGCTGAAGATTGTCGTTCGTGCAGGTGCTGGTTTTGACAATCTCGACCTCAATGCTTGTACGGCAAACAATGTCGTTGCAATGAACACTCCCGGACAGAATGCCAACAGCGTGGCTGAACTTGTGTTCGGAATGTTGGTTTATGGTGTTCGCAACTTCTTTAATGGCACTAGTGGTACTGAACTGCTTGGCAAGAAACTTGGCATCCTTGCTTTTGGAAATGTAGGCCGCAACGTGGCTCGCATAGCAAGGGGCTTTGGTATGGATGTTTATGCTTTCGATGCATTTTGTCCCAAGGAAGCAATTGAACAAGCCGGCGTTCATGCTGTTGATAATCAGGAGGCTTTGTTCGAGCAGTGCGACATCGTCAGTCTTCACATTCCCGCAACACCCGAGACAAAGCAAAGCATCAACTATGCATTGGTTGGTAAACTCAAGAAGGGCGGCATCCTTGTAAACACTGCACGCAAGGAAGTTATCGACGAACCTGGTTTGCTGCAATTACTTCAAGAAAGAACCGACCTAAAGTACCTCACAGACATCAAACCCGACATGGATGCTGAATTTGCAGAGAAAGCCGCAGGGCGTTATTTTGCCACACCTAAGAAGATGGGTGCCCAAACAGCAGAGGCTAACGTGAATGCCGGCATTGCCGCAGCAAATCAAATTGTAGGCTACCTCGAAAATGGTATTACTAAATTCAAACTGAACTAATATGGCAACCATTAAACCTTTCCGCGGTTTACGTCCACCACGTGAACTCGTAGAGCAAGTAGAAAGTCGTCCCTATGATGTGTTGGAGAGCGAAGAGGCGAGGGTAGAGGCTGGTGATAACGAGAAATCGTTGTACCACATTATTAAGCCTGAAATCGACTTCCCAGTAGGAACAAGCGAGTACGACCCTCGCGTCTACGAGCAGGCAACAAAAAACTTCGAGAAGTTCCAACAGCAAGGTTGGCTTAAGCAGGACGCAGAGGATATGTATTATATCTATGCCCAGACGATGAATGGAAAGACTCAGTATGGCCTTGTAGTAGCAGCATTGGTAGAAGACTATACTAAGAACGGAGTTATCAAGAAGCATGAATTGACTCGTCGTGACAAGGAAGAAGATAGAATGAAGCACGTTCGTGCCACCAATGCAAACATGGAACCCGTTTTCTTTGCTTATAAAGACAATGAGGTTATTGATGCTTTGGTTGCTCGTTATGCAAAGACCGAGCCCGAATATGATTTCATTGCCCCCATTGATGGATTCCGTCATCAACTGTGGTTAGTAAAGGACAAGAATGATATTGAAACTATCACAAACACATTCTCACGTATACCTTATTTATATATAGCGGACGGACATCATCGTTCTGCTGCAGCTGCTCTGGTAGGTGCAGAGAAGGCTTCGCAGAATCCCAATCATCAGGGTGGGGAAGAGTACAACTACTTTATGGCTGTATGTTTCCCTGCAAGCCAGCTGACAATTCTGGACTACAATCGTGTTGTCAAGGATTTGAACGGACGTACTCCACAAGAGTTCTTGGCTGCCTTGGGAGAGAATTTTGATGTCGAGTGCTATGGCAAGGAACGTATTCACCCCAAGCGCAAGCATCAGTTCTCCCTATATGTAGATGGTTATTGGTATCTGCTTACCCTTCATGATGGGTTGGCAAACGATTCAGACCCCATTGGTGGACTAGATGTTAGTGTTAGTAGTGACTTGATCCTTGATAAGTTGCTTAATATTACTGACTTAAGAGGAGATAAACGCATTGATTTCGTTGGAGGTTTGCGTGGCTATGAAGAGTTGGAACGACGTGTTGATAGTGGAGAAATGAAGATGGCACTTGCCCTGTATCCTGTTTCCATGCAGGAAATCATGGATATCGCGGACAATGGTCAGATTATGCCTCCCAAGGCTACTTGGTTCGAGCCAAAGCTGCGCAGCGGATTGGTGGTTCATAAACTACAATGATTGATTCTTATCTCACAATAAAAGAGAAATGTACAGGCGAATATAGCGAGAAACGTAGTAAGTTTCTCGCTTTCGCCTATCATGTAGAGAATACAGATGAAATCAAACAACTTGTAAACCAACACGAAAAAGAATACTATGATGCACGGCACGTTTGTTATGCTTACATGTTAGGATATCTGCACGAAGTCTTTCGTGCTGTAGATAATGGAGAACCTTCTGGAACTGCTGGTAAACCAATCCTTGGACAAATCGTTAAAAAAAATCTCACAGACATTCTTGTTATCGTTGTTAGATACTTTGGTGGAATTAAGTTAGGAACAAGCGGATTAGCAAATGCATATAAGCAAGCAACGTTCTTAGCTTTAGATAACGCAACTATTGAGGAACGCACAGTCGATGCCATCATTAATGTCACATTCGAGTATCCTTTGCTTAACGAAGTCATGCGTGTAGTAAAAGACCTTAATCCTAAAATCATTAAACAAGAATTCGATTTGAATTGCCTCTTGACACTTCAAATCCGACAAAGCGAAGCAGATACTTTGTCTAATCGTTTGGGAAAAATAAGGGGTGTGGCAATAGAATATAATTAAACATAACGTCGATTCCAATATTAAATATGAATCTTACGGGAGAACAATACGCCGCAACAAAATACAACGAATATATCGTTCGTGAAGAGCTCACGCTCATGGAGTTCCTTTTTAAAGAACTTCATGGAGTCAGTCGTAATAAAGTAAAGGATATACTTCAGGGTCATGGTATTTCTGTTGACCGTAAACTTGTAACGCAATACAACTATCCATTGAAGCCCGGAATGATTGTTCGCGTAAGCAAACATCGTCGTAAGACGGAATTAGAAAGCAAATGGATTAAGATAGTTTATGAGGACAAGGATATCATCATCATAGAAAAAGCTCCTGGCATTCTTTCTATGGCTGCCACAGCAAAGCAATTCTGTGTAAAAACAATTCTGGATGAGTATTTTCTCCGTCGTCATTTCAAATGTCACGCTCACGTTGTTCATCGTTTGGATCGTGATACGTCTGGACTGATGGTTTATGCAAAATCCATAGAAGCCGCACAGGTATTAGAATCAGATTGGAAGAATCGTGTGTTCGACCGTCGCTATATTGCTGTAGTTGAGGGAAATGTTGAACAAGAAGGCGGAACGATTGAGAATTGGTTGAAGGATAATAAAGCTTGTGTAACATATAGCAGTCCAACGGATAACGGTGGTAAACTCGCGATTACTCATTTCCGGAGACTTACATCAACGGATAAATATTCATTATTGGAACTTCGTTTAGAAACGGGCCGAAAGAATCAAATACGTGTTCACATGGCTGATATGGGTCATCCTGTATGCGGTGATGATAAGTATGGAAGCACGATGAATCCCTTACATCGTCTTTGTTTGCATGCTTTCCGTCTATACCTTTATCACCCACGAACAGGAGAACGTATGGAGTTTGAGACCCCCTACCCTACGGACTTTAAAAATTTAGTAAACTATAATAACTAATTGAAATTTAAATCATTATGAAAAAGATTAACGCTTATGTAGCCACGTTTCTTGCTTCAATAGTTTTGAGCGGATGTGGCATGGGTACTGGTGGTTCGACTATTGCTACTGGCACAGGATCAGGTACAACGAATACCATTAATGCAGGTTCGGCATCGCTTAACACATTGACTAGCGTTTTAGGCTCTAACGGCTCTACCGTACTTGGTACCTTGATGTCAACTTTGTTGGGAAACAAGACAAGTCAGAACAGTATTGTCGGCAATTGGGTATATTCGAAACCCAAAGTTGCTTTTGAGAGTGAGAACATTCTAGCACAGTTGGGTTCTGCCGTCGCAAGCAGCAAATTGGAGAGCACATTGGACAGTCAGTTAAAGAAGATTGGATTTACTGCAGGAAAGTCTTCATTCACCTTCCAAAATGATGGTTCTTGTACGTTGTCTCTCAGCAATCGTTCTCTGCCTGGTACATATACCTACAATTCGAAAACAGGACAGATGACAATTAAGGGTGCTCTGGGCGTTACCAGCATCTCGCCATACGTCAGTGTGATGGGTAATGAGATGTATGTCATGTTTGATGCAGACAAACTATTAAGTGTGATGGGCGCTGTATCATCTGTTGCAAAGACAAATGTGCTTAGCAGTCTTATCTCAAATTATAATGGCGTAAAGCTTGGGTGGACGTTCACTCGTCAGTAGGACAACTCCCCTCATTTTATACTAACAACAGTAACCCCGTCTCATGTCAACGAGACGGGGTTCTTACTATAAACCGATAAGGCATTCCTGTTTTAGTTTCCGTCGGGCTTTATTAAATCCACATGTTTGCTGTCAACCCAGTGGAATTTGTCCACATCATCAGGATGAGCTGGATTGTAGCCTCGTGTATATTCTGGACGCAGATGCCGGACAAACGGAACCTGTTTCTCCAAAAGTCCTTCGATAACGCATTTGGCGATTTGGTAGGCACCATACGGATTGAAGTGCGTATTGTCGGCAAAAGCTGTAGTTTGTCCGGGATAACTTCCTGCAGGATAATGCACGAAAGCTCGTTTCGAACCTTCTACGCCCATTGTTTCGAAGAGGGTTCGTGTCATCTGATGTAGGTCAATCAGCGTGCATTTCTCACGTTCGGCAACCCATGCCATTGCTTCGGGATAGTCGGCATGTGTCTCGCGAATTTTCCCATTATTGTCGAACATCCGTCGTTGTGTAGGCGTGATAAGGATAGGTGTTGCTCCTCGTAGACGAGCTTCGTCAATAAAAGTTTTAAGTGCCGTAGCAAAGTTATAGTATGCACCAGCTCCAGGCATCTTTTGCTTTTGATCGTTATGTCCAAACTCCATGATGATATAGTCCCCTGCCTTCATCATTGAGAGTCCCTTCTTCAGACGTCCAACGCTGATGAATGTGCTGGCAGTTTCACCACTTTCTGCGAGATTACAGAAGCAGACGCTGTCGTTGAACCATCGCGTAATCATCTGTCCCCAACTTGCCCATGGCTCATCGTCTTGATCGACGACTGTAGAGTTCCCACATAAGAAGACCGTAGGTGCAATAGTGTCTCTTTCTACTTGAATCTGTTGCACACCTTGAGCGTCGCCAGTAATCTCGAAGGTCAGCAAATCGTCCCAGTTCAACTTGGTCCGTTCGCGTTCCTTGATTCTTACACTCTCCTTGTCATTGATGCGTGGACTTCTCTTATTTACTAGGAAAGAAATTTTTTTACTCTCCCCTTTCTTCGTCGTTTCATTCTCGATAAACAGACGACGGCTTTCTGCTCTGACTGTTGTGTTGGCAGCTCTTTTCTTGCAACCGAGGGTCATGGTCACACGATAGTTCCCGTCCTCAACAGGAACCGAAATGTAATAGGAAGTAATGTTCAGACTATCGCGTAAATCCAGCGTAATAGGTTGAGCGACTGTGAAATTGATAATTGACAACAGACAATTGATAATTAAGAAGAGAAGTGCTCGTTTCATAAATTCTTAAATATTCAAATCCATAAATCACCTGATTCCTCTTTCGTTTAGGGCTTTGGCATATCTTTTTGCATTCTGCATGTGCTCGGCATAAGTCCTTGCAAAATTGTGCGTGCCCGAGAAATCTTCCTTTGCACACATGTAGATGCAATCATGTGGTGTGTAATTTAGCACGGCATCGATTCCAGCCACAGACGGCACCCGTATTGGACCAGGAGGTAGTCCTGTATTTTTATATGTATTATATTGACTGTCAACTGTCAGATGCCTGCCCCAAATCCTACGCAGGGAGAAATCACCAAGTGCGAACTTCACCGTTGGGTCGGCTTGCAACGGCATTCCTATCTGAAGACGTTTGATGTACATGCCTGCAATCATGGGCTTCTCGCCGTTATTCGCAGTTTCTTCGTCTATGATGCTGGCCAGGGTCATTACTTCCTCGTGCGACATCCCTATAGCCTTGGCCTTTTTCTCACGCTCATCGTTCCAAAACGCCTTGTTTTCTCTCACCATGCGTTTCATGAAATCATCAAGCGAGATTGTCCAATACACCTGATAGGTATTGGGAATGAAAAGTGCGGGCAATGTTTCCACGCTGTATCCATGCGACGAACAGAAGCAGGAATCTTTGAATGCATCGATGATGAGTGTCGAGTCCATCATCAGTTTCTCCCCTAGGAACTGAGCCATCCGCTCCATTGTCCTCACAGGAGGAATGGTCAGGTTGACGGGTTCCTGCTGTCCGTTTCTCAAACGGCGGAACATAGTCAGCATGTTGTCTTCCTTATTCACGACATACAGCCCGGGACGTACCTTATAGTCGAGCATCCGACAGAGGAGCGAAAAGCCTTTTGTTCTTATGCCTTGCTCTTCCAGCGAAGCCTTTACCGTTTCCGGAGTCTCGTTCTCGTAAATGTATATCATCGTCTTCTCCTTAGCACATACACTAAAGAATACGCTATGAATGACAACGGCGGCAAAAGCCAATGCCACAAAGACTATTGCAGCGATACTCTTAATTCTCATTAGATTTCAATCAAAGTGAATGAATAGGCAGGCATGGTGTACTGGCAGTCTGGCGAAATCTTTATTTCGTCCTCAGTCGGCTTTGCAGTTGTGCTGTCGTAGTTGCCAGTGAGGATAGTCCTTTTACAAAGCTTTTCTACTGCCATAATACCTTTGAGCTGTAGATGAACCTTTACCTCATGGTTCAGCACATTCACCAGTTTCAGGTACGTCTTGCCCGTCTTCGAGTCACGGACGGCACTTACAGCCATGCGCTCCCCTACTCCCGTTTGACGATTGTTGACGGTTATGGCCGATTTGATGTATTCATTTCCCTGACTGTTGCCACACATCTTCTGGGCATAGTAACCTACCGTAGGCCGCACTTCCATGTTATTGAAGTATATCATGTCGGGGTTCCATTGCGTATGTCTGTCTTTAGCCAGCAAGGGGGCATAGGAACTCATCTCTACCACATCGCCGTTCCTTTCCAGCGAACAGAAGTGCAGAGCCTCGCACAGAGCCGTCTCGATGGTGCTTGCCCTGTTTGGCACATGGGCAGCCCACTCTCCCAGATAAACCTTTGGAGCCGTCCGGTCATACTGGTCGTAGAAGTCCTGATTATAGATGTACCACGAGGGAGGCAGATAATAGTGTTCGTCAACCAGACTGAAGACCTCCTTGTTCTCCGTAGCCAGTCGCCAGCCTTCGTCGTAGTCGCTGCCATAGTAGAACGGACCAGCCGTGCCGCATATCTGTATCTCTGGGTATTTTGCTTTTACTGCTTTACATATCATCAGGTAACGCTCAGCGAAGGTTGGACTGATGAGGTCCTCGTTGCCAATGCCCAGATACTTCAGATTGAAGGGCTTCTTGTGTCCCTGCTCTATTCGTTTGCGGCCCCAGACGGTTGTTTCGTCTCCATTCGCCCATTCCACAAGGTCGAGTATGTCTTGTACATAAGCTGGCATTTCCTCCATAGGGATACCTCCCTGCTGCCCAGCCCCTCCGTCGCTTGAGTTCTGGCAAGGAACGCCAGCAGCCAAGACAGGCAGAGGTTCCATATTCATGTCCTCGCACATTTGGAAGAACTCATAGAAACCAAGTTGCCGGCTTTGGTGATAACCCCAGATATTGCGCTGAGGCTTTCGGTCTTCCAACGGACCAATGGTTTCCTTCCAGCGATAGATGTTGCCAATGCCGTCGCCGTGCGTTACACATCCACCCGGAAAACGCATAAATGTGGGCTTCAAGGCAGCAAGTGTTTCTGCCAAGTCGCGTCGCAGACCGTGTCCTTTGTATGTGTCCTGTGGAATGAGGGACACCATGTCTACAATCGTGATTCCAGTCTTCAGCGGACGGATGTCGAGTACGGCATTTGTTGCCGATGTAGTTGGACGTAACACAGCCTTCACCTTTTTCCACTTGTCCTTGCCACCGGAAAGCGTTGTTGAGGCCAGCGTCTTGTCGCCCTCCTTCAGGGAAACCAACACCTTGCCGCCTTTTACATAAAGCGAAAGGTCGTATTTTGCATCTTTCTTCACCACAATGCCGTCCCATCCCAGGTTCTGCAATGAAGCTCCAACCTGCTTGACATCCAAACCAACGGCGTGGCTGTTGTTCTGGCTCACGCCTTGCAAGTCCTTAATCAAGGTTGCTTCTCCCACCAGTTGCCAGGCTGTCAGTTGATTCCAGTTCTGGTCGCCCATGCGGTCGTGAGGGTCGTATTCGAAGTCACCGTTCTGGATGAGCTGGGCGTTCAGTCCACCGTCGGCGCTGTAGTTGATGTCCTCGAAGAAGATGCCCATCAACTTGTTGCTGATGGCTTTGGTCTCTGTTGCATCGAACACGACCTCAGCCTGCAGGTCTTTGACGTCCTTGAAACGTGTTTCGTTGTCGCGTGCCAGTTCGTTCTCGCGTCTGCTTTTCTGGTTGAAGGCAATCTGGTTGTCGCGAACGGCCAGCATGTTGCTATACGACATCTTGAAGACGCCACTGCCTTTCACGCGTTCAGCAGGTTTGGGGGCTGTGAAGTGAGCCAAATCGTCCGTTTCTGTCGAAAAGTACTGTCCTTCCTTGTTATGGAACGTGACGATGTATTTGTCGTTGGCATACTGCACCACAGGTTCGAGGCACTGCCCCACTCCCTCCATGTACAGATAATCCTGCGGACGCCAGTGTATGAAGTCGCGAGTCGTGCTAATGGCAAACTGGTTGGCGCGGTCGTTTACTTGGAAGACAAGTACATACAGCCCGTCCTTGCCTTTGACAATGCTGGGGGCGAAGAGCTTCTTTTCGCGGCCCCAAGTGCCGTAGTCGCTGCCCAGGATGCGTCCGTCAGTTACCGACTTCCACAGCACGCCGTCGCTGCTCCATTCCAAGAACAAACCACCGCCATTGGGCTGAGCTACTGGCTTTACGAATACGCTGTCGGGGATGCCTGCCTGCAGATGTGTTGCGCAGGCTAAGAGCATGATGGACAAAAGTTTATTCATCTTTCTTTACTTTTTTCGCTTTCTGTGTGTACTTGATGGGAATGGTAATGCCGCGACTGGTCAGCTTCAGCGTGGTTTCGCGCGGAACGGTGTCGGTGTTTGCCGTCATGTCGAGTGCCACCTTGTGTTCGCCTGGTGCTCCAGACAGCGTCTGTGGGTGAATAAAATCACCATCGGTCAGTGTCCAGTTGTCATAGACGTTAAAGCGCAGGGTGTCCGTTATCTGCGTGGCAGAGTCCTCGGCTTCGAACGTGGCATCTGTCACCACCCTGTCTTTATAGGAATATTTTGGTACGGGTTGGGTGATGTCGAGCCACGAAAGCTGGTGGAAGGTTGCTGTTGCCGTCTGGTTCCAGTCGTCGTCGCCAAAGCAGTTGATGTTGATGCCAGCCGTTCGCGGGCTTCCCGTAGTGTTCGCATCGAAGACAATGGGCGTGGACACAATCCACACCTGCTTATAATAGTTGGGAATCTTTCCGCTCTTCGACGTGTCTGGCACAACTGCCCAATCCACTTTCGAGGTCAGCGTAAAGTTGTCTGTGGTGTAGAACTCCAGCGTGTCAAATTGCTGGTCGGCAAATACGATGCTGGCCTGAACGGGTTTGATGATGGACATCGTGTGGTAGTAACTCTCCTTGTCGCAAGCCCCCAGAGCCAACATTGCAATTGCCATCAGGGGTAGAATATGTTTCCTCATATACCTTATTATATTATAGTTTGTAATGCAAAGGTACAAATAATCCCTTGATTTGCCATCTATTATTTACGATTTAACCTATTTTGATATTTCTTGGCTCGCTTAATCGTACGTTTAACCTGCGGTTTTAGATACTTCCGTTCGGAAAAGCTCAAATACTTTTGGCATTTCGCTCGCTTATTCGTATCTTTGTTGTCAGGAAGTATGAAGAACAGTTATCACACGGATATAATGGACATGCTGTTGCGCAGTGGACGCGATGGTATGGGACTTCGTCAGCTTACCCGTCAGCTCTATAATCTGCACAGCGGCATCTTTGCCCACGACGTAGTCTACCCCCAGCTCTACAATCAGGTTCGTCGCTATCTGTGGTACCAATCTCGTCAGCGCCACTCCCCTTTCATCCACCTTCGCTGGGGACGCTATGCCCTGAAGCAGGACATTGCCGTTCAACTCGACATCTTCATCGACATGCCCAAGGAAGAAGAACGCTCGCAGAAACCCACGTGCCGCGACGATTCCCGCCAGCTCCTCCTCTTTGCAGACTAAAGCAAAGCCCTCCCTTCCTTTACGAGCGGAAGGATTTAGCCTGCTACAATTTTTTCTCAGATCTTGCGATTTGTTAGGATGATTCGGTGAATAAGACTATAGACCTTCTTTGATTTCCACGCCTTTGGCTTCGAGCCAGATGGCATAGGCTTCGATGAACTTCATTCCCAGTTGCTGCATGTCGCCAGACATCATGTTCCGCACGGCTGCCATGCTGTGTTTGAAACATGGTTTTGAAGCAAGTTCCACACCATATTTGAGAACGTCCTCTGGCATAGCCTTGTAGGACATATTCATGTACAACACCTTGAAATTATCCTTCATGAATATCATGATCTTTTCCAAAACTTCCTTATTTGTTTGTTGATCTGCGGCCTGCTGTTGCAGGGAAAGCACGCTCTCAATCAAAGCCGCACTTTCCGATTCCTGGTAATATCTGTCCCACAAGGCAATGTAACTGGCAGGAATTTCTTTGTTAGGTTCTATGGCTGTGGGTGTCTCGCCCATGCCGATTTGCATTCCGACCTTCATCATCTGTGCAACAAATTCAGTGTTCGTAGTCAGCCCATTGGTAAACTTATCATTGGCAAGTAAGAATTCCTTGCCCTTGGGAGTTTTCATTGCTTCGTTCAGTTCGCGCAGTTCAGCCTCTGTAACATGTTTCCTAAAGGATGGCAGCAAAAAGTTTGTCTTCAAGTCCTCTTCGAACTGTTTCGTCAGATACTCTTCTATCAACGCATTGGATGTTGCTTCCGTGTAGTTCTTCAATACGGTCTTGTTTATCATCTCAAAGGCAGGCTTCAGATTTGAGCCCACATCGCCCATGTTTCCTGCACTGGGATTGTTAGAAAGATAGGCATCAAAGGCTTCACGGTACGAGTCCTGTGCCCATGCTCCCATGCTGCACACCAGCATGGCTACGATTAGGAATAGCTTTGTTCTTTTCATGGTAAAATTATTTTAATTGGGTTTCCTGTGGCAAATATACAAATTATATTTAAGAAGGGAAAAGGAAAGGGGCAAAATGTTTTGATACTGATGTGATTGGCGCTTGTCTTTGCCTTGCGAAACATCTTCTTTGTAATTTTTTGGCGAAAAAAACCATCATTCCATCACCTTTCCTTTATTTATGCGGGTTGGACGGGTGATGGATGTGGTGATGGATGGTGATAGTGGTGATGGCTTTAGCACCAAAAAGGGGCAAAAAATGTCCCAGTGACGGCTTTTTTCAGGTATTTTTAGACCGAGCTGTTGCGTTGTTTGGCAAGAGACGGGCTGACGTTGCGGAGAAAGGATAATGTCGTTGTGGTGAAGGCATAGTGTTGCTACGACGAAAGCATAGTGTTCCTACGCTTGACACACAGTTGTGTGACAAGGGAAGGAATAGTAATGTGTGAGCCGAAGGAATAGTATGGCGTGGGGCGAAGGGATAGTAATGCATCAGCTATAGGGATAGTATCGCATTGGAGGATGCAACGTGTCGTTGAGGACGAGGGGAAGCGTTGCTGAGGACGAGGGGTTATGATGCTATGGCGTTCTTGACGGGTTGTGTCATTCTTCCCTTTGCAGTTCTGGCCAGCCGTCGGCAGTCCATGAGATGGGGCGCTGGATGAGCAGAGCGGCACCGTTATGGGTGGCGCTGTAGCCGTGACAGATGAAGATGTCCTCGCCGTCGAAGTTGTAGGCGGCGCAATGACCTGCTGCCTCCCATTGCTTCTTGTCGCCCTCCAGGAAGAGTGTACCTCCGCCGTTGACCATATCCTTGCCATTGCGGTCGAGGTACGGCCCGTCGACAGTTCTGCTGCGGCCTACGGCTACGCGGTAGTTCGACTTTGCGCCGCGACAGCAGTAGTCCCACGAAACGAAGAGATAGTAGTAGCCGCCGTGCTTGAAGATGAATGGTGCCTCGATGGCGTTTGTGCCAGCATACTTCGACGTTGGATTGGGCTCCGAGGGCTTGTAGCTTGGGTCGTAGCGACGAGCAATGGTGCGCGGCTTCTGTCCTTTGGCGATGTGCATGGTTGAGTCGAGGCGTACCAGTTGTATACCGTCCCAGAACGAGCCCCATACGAGCCAAGGGGTATCGGTGACATCATCTATGACGAAGTTCGGGTCGATGGCATTCCAGTTGTCGCGCTTCTCGCGAGAGGTCACGATACAGCCCTCGTCCTTCCACATGTTGGCACGCAGCGAGCGGCTGCTCAGCAGTCCGATGGCAGAGCCGTTCCTGCCGAAGGTGGAGCAACTGTAGGCAAGCCACCAGCGGTCGTGCCACTTGATGACGTCAGGCGCCCAAACATGACTGGCGAAACCTGGCACGGAGTCTGTGGTCCAGCCAGGAATGACGGTCATCACGGGTTGGCGCGATACCGTCCACGTCCGCCGGTCCTTCGAGGTCATCTGCTGAATGCCCATGCCTGTGGCATAGAGATAGTATGTGTCGCCATCCTTTGCCATCACTGGGTCGTGAACCATAGGCGTTTCGGTCTGGAACGGCTCGCTCCACATGCGTGGACGGTGGTCTTGAGCCGAAGCCACAAGTGGTATCAGGGCTGCGATAAGGAACAGTTTCTTCATGTAGGATATATGTTTATGGTTTAGTGCACGTTGCAAAGTTACAAAAAAAACTTAAATGTTCCCTTACAATCGAAACATCAGACAAAGGGAATTGAAATATTACACAAAAGTTTTGGTAATGTGCGAAGTTTGTAGTATCTTTGCACAGATTTAACGAAAACGAGCAATATACATCATGCAAACAGCAGGTAGTTTCAACCAAATCATTGCCGATGCCATACAAAAGTTCTGGGATTGCGATTCCATGAGCGACTATGGCGTGTCGACTCTTCAATATAAGGATGTAGCGCGCATCATCGAGAAGTTGCACATCCTGTTCGAACAAAGCGGCATGAAGCCAGGCGACAAGGTGGCCCTGTGCGGACGTAACCAAAGCCGCTGGGGCGCAGCGTTCTTCGCCATTGTCACATACGGCGCAGTGGCAGTACCCATCCTCCACGAGTTCCATCCACAGTCTATCCATGACATTGTGAACCACAGCGACTCCAAGTTGCTATTCGTGGAAGACAAGATATTCCTGGAGCTCTCGGCAGACAAGATGCCGAACCTCGAAGGCATACTGAGCATCATCGACTATCATCTCTTCGCGAGTCGCAGTGAGAAGCTGACCTACGCCCGCGAGAACCTGAACCGACTGTTCGGCGAGAAGTTCCCCATGAACTTCCGCAAGCATCATATCAATTATTATAAGGACAGCCCGGAGGAACTGGCCATCATCAACTACACCAGCGGCTCAACGGGCAACTCAAAGGGTGTGATGATTCCCTACCGCGCCCTGTGGAGCAACCGCGAGTTCGCACACGAGAGGATAGGTGAATATATCCATCAGGGTGAGAACATCCTTTCGATGCTCCCATTGGCACACACCTATGCGATGGCATTCGAGTTCATCTACTCTTTCTCCAACGGTGCACACATCTACTTCCTGACGAAGCTTGCAAGCCCAACCGTTTTGCTTAAGACGCTTGCCGACCTGCGCCCCAGTTGCATCTTCGTGGTGCCTCTCATCATCGAGAAAGTGGTACGCAAGGCTGTTCTGCCGAAGGTGCAGGACATCAAGGTGCGCCTGCTGCTGAAAACCCCAGTCGTCGGCGACCGCATCCGCAAGAAGATTTGCGACGGGCTGACCAATGCCTTGGGTGGCAACTTCTACGAGCTCATCATCGGCGGCTCGGCGCTGAACAAGGAAGTGGAGGACATTCTGCACGACATAGGCTTCCATTACACCGTGGGCTACGGAGCAACGGAGTGTGCCCCCATTCTGGCCTATGCGCCCTGGGACTCCTACGTACCCGGCAGCTGCGGGCGTCCCGTTCCCCGCATGGAACTTAAGATTGACAGTCCAGACCCGGAACACACACCAGGCGAGATTCTGGCCAGGGGCATGAACGTGATGCTTGGTTACTACAAGAACGAGGAGGCAACAAAACAAACACTCAAGGACGGCTGGTATCACACGGGCGACCTTGGCGTGATGGACAAGGAGGGCAACGTCTTCATCAAAGGCCGCTCCAAGAACATGCTACTGGGTGCCAACGGGCAGAACGTCTATCCCGAGGAGATTGAAGACAAACTGGTGAGCCTGCCGCTCGTGAGCGAATGCGTGGTCATCCAAAAGGGAGAAAAGTTCTACGGACTGGTATATCCCGACCAAGACAAGGTGCAGGAACTCGGACTCTCGCGTATGGACATTGAGGCCATCATGGAACAGAACCGCAAGGACCTGAATCTCATCATCCCCGCCTACTGCACCCTCTCCGGCATCTACTTGGTGGACGAGGAATTCGAGAAGACGCCGAAGAAGAGCATCCGCCGCTTCAAATACATGGACTACCCCATTCCCGTGTAACAATCAGATTTAACAACAACTATACATATATATAAATAATATGGAAACAGCAGGAAGTTTCAATAAACTAATATTCGACGCCATACAACAATACTGGGATCAGGATTCCATGTCCGACTATGGGGTTTCGACCCTCCAATACAAGGATGTGGCACGCATCATCGAAAAGCTGCACATCCTGTTTGAGCACAGCGGCGTGAAGCCCGGCGACAAGGTGGCTCTGTGCGGACGCAACCAAAGCCGTTGGGGGGCTGCATTCTTTGCAATCACCACATACGGCGCAGTGGCAGTTCCCATCCTCCATGAGTTCCACCCAGCCCAGATTCACGATATCGTGAACCACTCCGATGCCCGGTTGCTCTTCATCGAGGACAAGATTTATCAGGACATTAACGCCGACGAGATGCCCACACTGGAAGGCATACTCTCGATTATCGACTACCACCTGTTCGTCAGCCGCAGCGAGAAGCTGACCTTTGCCCGCGAGAACCTGAACCGTCTGTTCGGCGAGAAGTTCCCCATGAACTTCCGTAAACATCACATCGAACCTTACTATCCCGACCAGCCCGACGAGTTGGCCATCATTAACTATACAAGTGGCTCAACAGGCAACTCAAAGGGCGTGATGATTCCTTTCCGCGCCCTGTGGAGCAACCGCGAGTTTGCCCAAGAGGTGTTTGGCGACCAGTTCAAGACTCCCGACTGCAAGCGCGTGCTTTCCATGCTGCCCATGGCTCACACCTATGGTATGGCCTTTGAGTTTATCTACGAGTTCACCATCGGCGTTCACGTATATTTCCTCACCAAGCTGGCAAGTCCGACAATCTTGTTAAGGGCCTTGGCCGATATTCGTCCCCGTGTGCTCATCGTGGTTCCGCTCATCATCGAAAAGATTGTTCGCAAGGCCATCATGCCGAAGATCGAAGACCCGAAGGTGAAGCTGCTGATGATGACACCTGTCATCGGCGACCGCATCCGCAAGAAGATTTGCGACGGACTGACCAACGCCTTGGGCGGAAACTTCTACGAGGTCATCGTGGGAGGCTCGGCACTGAACAAGGAGGTGGAAGACATCCTGCACGACATAGGCTTCCGCTACACCGTGGGCTACGGAGCTACGGAATGCTCGCCCATTTTGGCTTATGCCGACTGGAAGACGTATGTCAAGGGCAGTTGCGGACGTCCTGCTCCACGCATGGAATTGAAGATAAACAGTAGCGACCCTGAAAACATCCCCGGTGAGATACTTGCCAAAGGCATGAACGTGATGCTGGGCTACTACAAGAATGAGGAGGCCACCGCTGAAACGCTTGTGGACGGCTGGTACCACACAGGCGACCTGGGCGTGATGGACAAGGACGGCAACGTCTTCATCAAAGGCCGCTCGAAGAACATGCTGTTGGGCGCCAACGGACAGAACGTATATCCCGAGGAGATTGAAGACAAGCTGGTGGGTCTGCCTATGGTGAGCGAGTGTGTCGTCATCCAGAAGGGCGAGAAGTTCTGGGGACTTGTATATCCCGATCCTGATAAGGTGAGGGAGCTGAACCTGACCCGTGCCGACCTTGAAGCCATCATGGAACAGAACCGCAAGGATCTGAATCTTGTAATCCCTGCCTATTGTTCTCTTTCGGGCATTCACATCATGGATCAAGAGTTCGAAAAGACGCCAAAGAAGAGCATCCGACGCTTCAAATACATGGACTACCCCATCGATTAAGAAAAAAAATAGCGAAAGATTAGGCAGTATCACTATTTTTGGGTATCTTTGGAGCCAAAAGACACATACAACACATTATTCATTAATTAATAATTATGGTTTACAGCAAAGAAGTACAAGGCATGTGTTGCGTGGCCAAAGGCCCCAACCATGGTCCCGCTCCTATCCCCGAGGAAGGCAAGTGGGTACAAGCAAAAGAAATTAAGGACATCAGTGGTCTGACCCACGGTATCGGTTGGTGCGCTCCCCAGCAGGGTGCTTGCAAACTGACGCTGAACGTGAAGGAAGGCATCATCGAGGAGTGTCTGGTTGAGACCATCGGTTGCTCGGGTATGACCCACAGCGCCGCTATGGCCAGCGAGATTCTGCCCGGCAAGACGCTGTTGGAGGCTCTGAACACCGACCTCGTGTGCGACGCCATCAACACCGCCATGCGCGAGTTGTTCCTGCAGATTGTCTATGGTCGCACACAGAGCGCCTTCTCTGAGGGTGGTCTGATGGTAGGTGCTGGTCTGGAAGACCTCGGTAAGGGTCTCATCTCACAGACTGGTACATTGTACGGCACAAAGGTTAAGGGCACACGTTACCTGCAGCTGACCGAGGGTTACATCACAAAGATGTATCTCGACAAGGACGATCAGGTTTGTGGCTACGAGTTCGTGCACATGGGCAAGTTCATGGATGCCATCAAGAAGGGCGTTCCTGCCGACGAGGCCCTGAAGAGTGTTACAGGCACCTACGGTCGCACAAAGGCTGAGGACGGTGCAGTGAAGAGTATTGACCCACGTAAAGAATAAGGAGGAACTGCTATGATTCGTGAAGTAAAATTTGAATCTCAAGACCGTCGTATCAAGCAGATTCTTGCTTGTCTGAACAAACACGGCATCGCTTCCATCGAGGAGGCTAACCAAATCTGTGAGGCTGCAGGTCTCGATCCCTACAAGACCTGTGAGGAAACCCAGATGATTTGCTTCGAGAACGCTAAGTGGGCCTATGTTGTAGGTACCGCAATCGCGCTGAAGGAGAAGGCAAAGGACGCTGTAGAAGCTGCCAACTACATTGGCGAGGGCCTGCAGTCGTTCTGCATCCCCGGCTCTGTTGCCGACGACCGTAAGGTTGGTATTGGTCATGGTGAACTGGCAGCTCGTCTGCTCACTCCCGAGACCAAGTGCTTCGCTTTCCTGGCTGGCCACGAGAGCTTCGCTGCCGCTGAGGGCGCTATCAAGATTGCCCAGATGGCCAACAAGTCAAGACCAGCCGACAAGCCTCTGCGCTGCATCCTGAATGGTCTGGGCAAGGACGCTGCCATGATCATCAGCCGCATCAACGGTTTCACATACGTACAGACTCAGTTCGACTACTTCACTGGCGAGCTGAAGGAAGTAAAGCGCATCCCCTACTCTAACGGTCCCCGTGCTGCTGTTAACTGCTACGGCGCCGACGACGTTCGCGAGGGTGTTGCCATCCTGTGGAAGGAAGACGTAGATGTTAGCATCACTGGTAACTCCACTAACCCCACCCGCTTCCAGCATCCTGTTGCAGGTACTTACAAGAAGGAGCGCATTCGTGCCGGTAAGCCCTACTTCTCAGTAGCCTCTGGTGGTGGTACGGGTCGTACGTTGCATCCCGATAACATGGCTGCCGGTCCCGCTTCTTACGGTATGACCGATACCCTGGGTCGTATGCACAGCGACGCTCAGTTCGCAGGTTCAAGCTCAGTGCCCGCTCACGTTGAGATGATGGGCTTCTTGGGCATCGGTAACAACCCAATGGTAGGTTGCTCCGTAGCTTGCGCAGTAAACGTGGATCTCGCCCTGAACCATTGATTAAATTGATTAATAAGGGAAACCGCCGGATAGCATCTCGCTATTCGGCGGTTTTTTATGCTACAGCACCAGAATTCAATAAGCCTTCTCGTGCACTCCTTTCACGGCTCTTCCGCTGGGGTCATTCATGTTCTTGAATGCTGCATCCCATTCGAGGGCGATTGCCGTAGAACAAGCCACGCTGGCCTCTTGGTTCACACTTCGGGCCGCTGAGTCACTTGGGAAATACTCGGCAAAGATACTGCGGTAGTAGTATTCCTCTTTGTTGAGTGGCGGGTTGATGGGGAAACGCTCGGCAGCGTGTGCCATCTCCTCATCGGTGACGGCCTCTGCGGTTATCTTCTTCAAAGTGTCAATCCAACTATAGCCCACGCCGTCGCTGAACTGCTCCTTCTGTCGCCAAGCCACTTCTTCGGGCAGCATGTCGGCAAAGGCCTCACGTACTATCTTCTTCTCAATCTCGAAGCCTGGCTCGCCGTTCTTCTTCGAGCCGCACATCTTTGCTTCGGGGTTTGTTCGCATCGCTACATCCAGAAACTCCTTGTCGAGGAAGGGTACGCGGCCCTCTACTCCCCATGCGCTGAGGCTCTTGTTGGCACGCAGGCAGTCATAGTAGTGGAGCTTGCTCAGCTTCCGAACGGTTTCTTCGTGAAATGCCTTCGCGCTGGGTGCCTTGTGGAAATAGAGGTAGCCGCCGAAAATCTCGTCTGCCCCCTCACCCGAGAGCACCATCTTGATGCCCATCGACTTGATGACGCGGGCCAGCAGATACATCGGCGTTGAGGCACGAACCGTCGTCACATCGTAGGTCTCGATGAAGTAGATAACGTCGCGAATAGCGTCCAAGCCTTCCTGAATGGTGTAGTTGATTTCGTGGTGAACGGTGCCAATGTGGTCGGCCACAAGCTTTGCCTTTGCCAGATCGGGTGCTCCTTTCAAGCCTACCGCAAAGGAGTGTAGGCGAGGCCAGTAAGCACGTGTCTGCGAATTGTCCTCGATGCGGTGTTCGCTGAATTTCTCAGCAATGGCAGAGACAACGGACGAATCGAGACCGCCGCTCAACAGCACGCCGTAGGGCACATCGCTCATCAACTGTCGTTTCACGGCAGCCGTCAGCGCGTCGTGAATAGCTTCAACTGACGCCGTATTGTCTTTCACCGCATCATAGTCGAACCAATCACGCTTGTAATAACGCTTCATACCAGGTTCGCTACTCCAATAGTAATGACCCGGCAGGAAGGGCTCGTAGCGCTCGCATTGGCCTTCGAGGGCTTTCAGTTCGCTTGCCACATACACCTTCCCATCGCTGTCGTAACCAATATATAAAGGTATGACGCCTATTGGGTCACGAGCAATGAGGAATGAATCTTTCTCCTCGTCGTAGAGGGCGAAGGCGAAGATACCACTGAGGTCTTCGAGGAAGTCGATGCCTTTCTCACGATAGAGGGCCAGTATCACCTCGCAGTCGCTTCCCGTCTGGAAATCATACTGTCCAGCATACAGCCTGCGAATCTCTTGGTGGTTGTATATCTCACCGTTCACGGCCAGCACTTGTTTCCTGTCGGGCGAGAACAGAGGTTGTCCGCCACTTTCGGGGTCAACGATGCTCAGTCGCTCGTGGGCAAGAATGGCAGAACCGCCACAATGTATTCCACTCCAGTCTGGTCCGCGATGGCGGATTTTCTGACTCATGCGCAATGCCTTGCTGCGCAACTCTGGTGTCTGCTGCTTAATTCCAAATATTGCTACAATTCCACACATAATGATATTTACAATTTAACCATTAACCATTTAGCCATTTACCGTTTGCTCTTTACATGCATACGTAAATACCCAACAAAGTTAGTCAAATTGCAAGCATTATGCAAGAATATTAAACAGAATGTTATAATTAAATGATATTTTTCTTGATTTATGTCATTAAATATAGCCTGAGGCATTGCATATAGAAGCCTAAACCGAACCAGATTAAGTTCTGTTTCCTTTCAAGGATTGGTGTGTTGCTTCTCGAAGATTTCTGCCAACTTTGCTTTAATATCCTCGTGAATATCGTCAAGGAAATGGTTTTCCTCATTTGGGAGGTAAATTATTTTACCGTTGGGATCTATGATGATGAAGCTGGGGATGCCTCGTATGTCATAGAGGTCAGATGCCGATGTGCCGTTGCTTTTAGATTCTGAGGTCTCGCGCAACTGCAACCAGGGGAGGTTCTGCTTTGTGAGAGCATTGTGCCAGGCATCGATATTTGTGTCAACAGAAATGCTGATGATGCACAGCCCTTGTTCGGAATACTTTTCATGTATTTCTCTCAGCATGGGAAATGTTGACAGGCAAGGGCCGCACCAAGAGGCCCAGAAGTCAAGGAGAACGTAATTCCCCTTTCCTGCATAATCTGATATGCGACACACGGTGCTGTCGGGCTGTTCGGCTTCGAAATCAATGAACGGCTTATTGAGCATCAAGGTCCATTTCTTGTGGTGTTGGTACTTTACCCATGCCCGATGTCCGTAATGCGCTCCTACTAAGGCTGCAAAAACAAACAGGATGGTCAGTATGATTTTCTTCATGTTGTTTTCGTTATACTTTATAACCCCAAAGTCATTTACTTAACAAGTACCATGCGGCCGTTCACGATGTTCAATCCGCGTTGCGATTTGCTGAGGCGCTGACCGCTGAGGTTGTAGATGGGGCCAGTCTCATTTGCAGTCGCGCTGATAGTTTCAACGCCGTTTGCAGGGTCGCTGCCCGCGTATTCCTGCCACTTGCTGCCTTCGCGGTAGTAGGGAGTCCAGCCTTTGGCCTTAGCCGCTGCCACTTGTTCGATGGTCATCACGTTCTCTTCGTCGGAGTCGTAGATTACCCTCAGCTTTCCCTCAGCCACAGTCGGCAGGCTCTCGATGAGTGAGTCCATCGTCTCGCCTTTGAACTGGTTTTGGTAGCAATTCAGCACAGACAGCGAGGTGCAGCCCGAAAGGTTAATCGACGTCAGTTGGTTCTTGTAGCAATACAGGCTGCTTAGTGCTGTGTTCTTCGACAAGTCCAGTTCCGTCAGTTGGTTGTTGTAGCAGTTCAATGTCTTCAGGTTGGTGAAGTACTCTATGCCCTTCAGGCTCTTGACGTCTCTGTTGATGACGGCGATTTTCGTGACACTCGCAAGGTCGGATTCTACCAGGAAGCCAGCTGCGCCATACGTCTGGTCGAGCAGCCATTCGCGGAAAGCCTCGTCGGGGAAGTTCTTCTCGTTGATGGCTATGCCGCCAAGAAACTCGTTCCACCCTTGTTCGTATGTATAGTAGTAGGGAGTCCAGCCCTTGGCCTTTGCGGTTTCCACCTGCTGGGTGCTCATGAAGTTCTGGTCGTACGAACCCATGATTACATTCAAGTCGCCCTTCTCAATGGTTGGCAGGCTCTCAATCAAGGCATCCATCCCCTCGTCTGTAATCTGGTTCCCATAGCAACTCAGTTTCGTCAGCGCCGTGCAGCCCGATACGTTGAGCGTCGTCAGTTGGTTGTAGCTACACGTCAGCTCCTCCAGTGCCTTATAGCCTACCACATTGAGCGTCGTAAACAGGTTGTCGTCGCAATCCAGTATTTTCAGCGAGTCGTTCTTGGAGATGTCTATCGACTTCAGCTTGTTATTGTAGCAATACAGGTACTCCAACAGTGGATTCTCCGACACGTCGAGTTCCGTCAACTGGTTAGAGCCGCAGTTCAACCACATCAGCTGGGGATTCTCCCACAAGTCCAACGAAGTCAGGCCGTTATAGTAACAGTACAAGCCATAGAGTTTCTTGTTGTTCGACACGTCCAGCGTCGTCAGCCAGTTTTGTCCGCAGTCCAAAATGCCCAACTCCGTGTTCTTCGATACGTCAAGTATCGTCAGTTTGTTCATGCTGCAGTCCAGCCAGTCCAGCTTTAAGTTGTTCGTTACGTCCAGCTCCGACAACTCATTCTGGTAGCAGGTGAAATCCACCAGTTCTGTGTTTTTCGACACATCCAGCGTCGTCAGTCGGTTGTAGTTACAGTAGAAATACAAAAGCTGCGTGTTGTTTGACACGTCCAGAGCCGTCAGTTGGTTGTTGTCGCAGCTCAATGACTTCAGTTGCGTGTTCTTCGACACGTCCAGAGACCTCAACTGATTCTCGCTGCAGCTCAAACTAATCAGCGCCGTGAAGTATTCGATACCTCGCAAGCTCTGGATTCTCATTTGCGGCACGGAGATTTGAGTGACGCCGGCTATCTCGTCGTCGGTCAGCACGCTGTCGGCTCCGAACTCCTGCCCCAGGAGCCATTCGCGGAAGATGCGATCGGGGAAGTTCTTCTCGTTAACCTCTACGTCTGCCCTTGCAGCCGATGCGAAAAGGAGCGTAAACACAAAAGAAAGTAGCAGTTTTGTTTTCATGACCACCGTTTTTACAGTTTTCGAAAACAAATATACTACTTTATTTTGTATTTTTCGGTATGTCAGTCCGATAAATTAGAGGCAGGCCTTGACAAATGACATGAAGAGCGGGTGCGGGTGCAGGACCGTCGACGAGTATTCGGGATGGAACTGGGCGCCGATGTACCACTTCTTGTCTGGAATCTCTACAATCTCTACGAGGTCGGCAGCAGGATTGATGCCTACGCACTTCATGCCCGCGGCTTCATATTCTTCGCGGTATTTGTTGTTGAACTCATAGCGGTGGCGGTGACGCTCCTTAATCAACGTATCTTCGCCGTAGGCTTCGTAGGTCTTGCTACCTTCCACTAACCTGCACTCGTATGCACCCAGTCGCATGGTTCCGCCCATTTGGGTAATTGACTTCTGTTCTTCCATCAGGTCAATCACGTTCACAGGTTCTTCCTTTGGCGAAAGGTGACCACTCCCCTCCCTATAAGGGAGGGGCTGGGGGTGGGTCTGCTGGCTCTGTTGGCTCTGCTGTCGCATCTCGGCGCTGTTGGCATCTTTGTAACCCAGCACGTTGCGGGCAAACTCTATCACCATCATCTGCATACCCAGACAGATGCCGAAGGTGGGGATGTCGTGGGTGCGGGTATATTCGGCAGCGATGATTTTGCCCTCGATGCCGCGCTGTCCGAAGCCGGGACAGATGATGATGCCTGCCAGCCCGCTCAGTTGCTCTTCCACGTTCTCCACGCTGATTTGCTCGCTGTTGACGAAGTGTATCTTCGCCTTTACATCATTATATATGCCCGCGAGGTTCAGGCTTTCGCGAATGCTCTTGTAGGCGTCCTGCAAGTCGTACTTGCCCACGAGTCCGATGTGTACCTCTCGGCTGGCCTTGCGCTGCTTGTCGAGGAAGTCGTGCCAGGGCTTCATGGCAGGCGTCTCGCCCACTGGGATGCCAATCTTGCGCAGAATGGCAGCGTCGAGCCCCTGCCGCTGCATGTTGACAGGCACTTCGTAGATGCTGGGCATATCCTCGCTCTGCACCACGCACTCCAAATCGACGTTGCAGAACGAAGCAACCTTCAGGCGCATCGCATCGTCGAGGTGGCGCTCCGTCCTGAGCACGAGGATGTCAGGCTGGATACCCATTCCCTGCAGCTCCTTCACCGAGTGCTGCGTGGGCTTCGTCTTCAGCTCGTCAGCCGCCTTCAGATAGGGCACGTAGGTCAGGTGTACGCAGACGGCATCCCTGCCCAGTTCCCACCGCAGCTGACGGATTGCCTCCATGAACGGCGCACTCTCGATGTCGCCTATCGTGCCGCCCACCTCGGTGATGACGAAGTCAAAGTCAGCCCCCTCCAAACCTCCCCGAGGGGAGGCTTCTTCCCGCAACATTCGTCTCTTTATCTCGTCCGTGATGTGCGGCACCACCTGAATGGTCTTGCCCAGATAGTCGCCCCTGCGCTCGCGGTCGATTACTGCCTTGTAGATGCGCCCCGTCGTGATGGAGTTGTGTCGCGTGGTGTGAATGCCCGTGAAACGCTCGTAGTGCCCCAGGTCCAGGTCCGTCTCCATGCCGTCAGCCGTTACGTAGCATTCGCCGTGCTCGTAGGGGTTCAGTGTCCCAGGGTCGATGTTGATGTAGGGATCGAACTTCTGTATCGTAACCTTGTAGCCGCGCGCTTGCAGCAACTTGCCTATCGAGGCCGAGATAATGCCCTTCCCCAACGAGGAAACCACACCGCCCGTAACAAAAATGTATTTCGTATTCATAATCACTCTTTTTACCTCTCGAATTATCACTTTGCTAAAAATCAATGCAAAGATATGACATTTTGCTCACATATCCAAAACTCTACGAGCAAAATATAAACACATCTCAGCATTTCTTGACTCACTCCCCTCGCCGCCCTCTCCCCCAAATCCCATAAGCCCCATAGGTCTCATAGGCCGAATAGGCCGCATGAGCCTCATAGCTCGCCCGACCTCGCCCGTCCCCTCCCCCGACCTCGCCCGTCCCCTCCCCTTCAGCGACACGTCGCCTCGTCCGACTTCGCCCGTCGCATCCTTCGACGCGATACTATCCCTTCGCCTCATGCATTACTATCGCGTCGCCCCAGAGTAAGCCCCCCTCCGACTCCCCCGAGGGGGAGGGCTAAGCAAATTATTATTTATTAAACAATGAGTCTCCTCCCCTTGGGGAGGATGGGAGGGGGCTCCCTTTGAGCATCCCGTGATAGTAGCCAAGCATTTTCATGACCGTAGTCACGGATTTTCATGACCGTAGTCATGAGTATGTCAGGACCGTGGCCATGAAACTTCACGACCGTAGTCACGGATTTTCATGACCGTGGCCATGAAACTTCACGACCGTAGTCATGAATGTGCCGTGTCCGTAGCCACGAATGTGTTGTGTCCGTAGTCGTGCCATCGCCCTGTCCGCGACCGCCAAATCCCACCACCTGCGTCATCGTTCCTTCTCATCTGCTAAACATTTTCCTCTGTTTCTTTTTGCGCATATGTAAAAATTATGTATCTTTGCCGTGTACTCAGCGGAGTACGACATTTTATTTGCTCAATCGCCACTCGAATTGGAACCTCGGAAAAGTGAAAGAGCAAAATCTACTAACATTGTTGCTTGTGCTATGCGCAGGCTCCCCATAGTTAGTAGAAGGTAGTTCCAAACCTGAGTGGCGTATGGAGAAGTCCTGCGCTTTTCTTTTGCTCAAAGGCTGGTGCAGTTTCTCCATAAGACAGGATGAAACAAAGTATTAACCAATAATAATGAGCAAATGAAAAAGTTATTCTTTCTTTTCGTGATGTACTTCACGGCACTTACAATGCAGGCGCAGCGCTATGCTGTTTTAGAATTTCAAGCAGCCAAAGGTATATCTATCTCAGATGTAGATGGCATTTCTGACATGTTCCTGACCTATTTCAATCCTCAAGGTTATACTGGGGTTGATAGAGGACAATTAAACAAGATTCTTGCCGAGCAGAATCTCCAGCATTCAGATGTGACCGAGGAAATTGCAGTGAGAATCGGACGTATTAATAATATCTCAAAAGTTGTTCTTGGTAAAGTCAGCAGATTAGGTGGTGGATATCAAGTGGATGTCAGGGTGGTGGATGTGGAAAGCTCTCGTATTTATGCGAAAGATGGTGAAACTGTAATTGGAAACTTTCGAGTAGGTGTGAGTGCGCTGGCAAAACGACTTGCCTCTAAGATTGCTATCAGACAAAGTAATTCTGTTCCTGCTAGTTCTGTAACTCCAACAACTTCTTCTCCTCGCAAACGCACCTCAGTAGAGACACTTTACGGTTATTTGAAAATATTCCCTAATGAACTTGGAACATTCCAGTCAGAACCTACGTCTGTTATTTCACAAATCAACAAACAGGCACAACACGGATATAATAACTGGCGTATTCCCACTAATGAGGAATTATCTTTATTGAAAGCCAACAACTACCTCGGCAGTGGAGAGTATATGACCCGTGAGAGCAGGCAAGGCATAGTACTTTTGGTAACAGACGGCAAGGACTATGCAACAGTAAAAGCAGAAGAGCAAGAACGAAAAGCTGAGCAAGAACGAAAAGCTGAGCAAGAACGTAGGAATGCGCAGTTAAAAGCACAAGGTCTTGTAGATCTGGGACTCCCGAGCGGTACACTTTGGAAGGAGAAAAACGAAACAGGAGGTTATAACAATTTTTTTACTTATGAAGAAGCCGTTAGTCGTTTTGGCAAAAGGCTTCCTTCCGAAGAACAATTGCAGGAATTGAAGGATAAGTGCAGATGGACTTGGACTGGTAGTGGCTATGAGGTCACTGGACCAAACGGTAACTCCATCGTCCTGCCTGCTGCGGGCGTCCGATTTTGCGATGGAGATGTGCACAGCGTGGGTTCTTGGGGCGACTATTGGTCATCTACTCCCGATGGCTCGGAGTACGCGTGGCGCCTGTACTTCAATTCGGACGAAGTGAACATGAACTACCTCGACCGTTGCCGCGGTCAGTCTGTCCGTCTCGTCCAAGATTGATTGCGCACGCAAAATTGATATAGAACCGCACTTGTTACTCAGTTGAGTGGCAAGTGCGGTTCTTGAATTAGAGGAAGTTGCTTGTGATGCTACATGGCCTGGAAGTTGAAGCCGACGCCGAAGAGGAGGTATACTTTCTTGGAATCGGGATTCGCGGTGAGGCCGGCAAAGACGGGGAGGTGGTATTTCTTCTTGAGCTCGAAATCCTTGGTGGCCTTCAGCGTGATGTTGGTGACGGCGAAGTGGCTGTTGCCGTAGAGCGTGGTTCGCCAAGGTGAGCAGCCGACAGTTGCCGACCAGTCGAGTGTTGCCAAACGGAAGGGAGCCGTCAACTCGAAGTAGTTGCTATAGGCCCTGTCGCCACTCTTGTTCACGCCATCGTCGCCAGCAAAGTTTGTGAACCACTTGACTGACAGGTAGTCGAAGTCGTAACCCACGTAGCCTTCCCAGATGTGGGTTGTCTTTCCGTTCTTGTATTGGAAATAGCTGCCCGTAGAGAACCAGTAGTCGGTGATGCCGACACTGAAGCCCTTGAAGGTGTAGTCGAGGGTGAAGTCAAGTTCTTTGGTGTCGGCCCAGTTGGCGATGCCAATATGCCCCCAAGTGGAAAGGCTCAGACCCTTGTAGCTGATGCCGAGTGTGGGCTGCAGACCGACATTGCCGAGGTCCTGACCGCGCCAGATGTATTGGTCGACGAGGTCGACTCCGATGGTTGCAGACACAGAATCCTTTGTACTTTCTTGCTCATTTACGGGGAGTGATGTGGTGTTGTCATCGGCCAATAAGGGGGCTGACAATGTTAATAGTATGGATATAGTGAGGGCTCTGAAGCCCAATTTCGATGTGGTCTTCATAATGATAATGTTTTATGTTGTAAAATGGTATATATCCCCGCCCTACAAGGGAGGGGTTGAGGGAGGGTCCTAATTGTAGCAGAGTTCTCCGTGCTCGTAAACATCCAAGCCTTCGTCTTCGATGCGGGCGGGAACGCGCAGACCGTGCAGTTTCTTGATGCCGAAGAAGAGGACAAGTCCGCAGGCGGCAGCCCAGAGGTCGATAACAAGAATGCCGAATGCCTCGGCTCCGAAGAAGCCCCAGCCGTGACCGTAGAAGGCACCGTTGCTGGTGGACAGCAGACCCGTCATCAGCGTACCGATTATGCCACATACGCCGTGAACAGAGCTTGCACCAACGGGATCGTCGATGTGAAGCTTGTGGTCGATGAACTCGATGCTGAATACGAGTACTGTGCCGCAGACGAGTCCGATAGCGACGGCTCCAACAGGAGAAACAAGGTCGCAACCAGCAGTGATGCCTACAAGGCCTGCCAATACGCCGTTCAACGTCAGGGAGAACGAGGGCTTCTTGTACTTAATCCATGTGAGGAACATCGTGGCTACACCGCCGGCGGCTGCTGCCAAGTTTGTCGTCAGGAAAACGTGACTGATGGCAACGCGGTTGACCTCTCCAGAGGCTGCGAGCTGCGAGCCGGGGTTGAAGCCAAACCACCCCATCCAAAGGATGAACACACCAAGGGCTGCGAGGGTCAGGGAGTGACCAGGAATGGCGCGGCTGCTACCATCCTTGGCATACTTGCCGCGACGGGCACCAAGAGCAATCGCGCCGATGAATGCCAGCACGCCACCCACGCTGTGCACGATGGCCGAACCTGCAAAGTCGTGGAACACATCGCCAAAGGTCTGCATCATAAAGCTGTCAGCAGCATCGTTGCAAAGCCATCCACCACCCCATGTCCAGTGACCTTCGATAGGATAAATCAATAGTGAAATCATTGCACTGTAAATGACATACATTGAGAACTTTGTACGTTCGGCCATAGCACCGCTGACGATGGTTGCAGAGGTGGCGCAGAAGACGGTCTCGAAGATGAGGAAACCTTCTACGGGAAGGTCGCCGCTGTAGAAACTGAGGTTGCCCCAGTTGGGCATACCGATGAAGCCTCCCAGCGTGTCGCTGCCGAACATAAAGCCGAAGCCCACGAACCAGAACAGCAAGGAACCGAACATGAAGTCCACAAAGTTCTTAAAGAGGATGTTTACCGTGTTCTTGCCACGAGTGAAACCTGCCTCGCACAGGGCAAAGCCCGGCTGCATGAAGAATACCAACATTGCGGCCAACAACATCCATACAGTATCTAAAGATAAAGCTAATTCTTTCATAATATTTGAAGACCCTCTCCCCGCTCCCCCGTAATGGGGAGAGCCTCGCTTCGCTCGAAAGCTAACGCTTGGAAGATTATAGGGTCATTTTTTAGTTATTAATATTTGATTTCATCCCGCAGGCTTTTACTTCTTATCTCTCAGTACGGTTTCGCCGTTCTCGCCCGTGCGAATGCTCCAAGTGTCGATGATGTCGCTCACGAAAATACGACCATCACCAACCTCACCCGTATGGGCGGTTTCGATAATTACTTGGATAGTGGGTTGGACAAACTGATCGCGGCAGACAATACTGATGGCTACGCGCTCGATGACGTCTGTGGAATATTGTACGCCACGATAGATACGCTCTTGACGACTCTGACCAATGCCGTGAACATCGTGGTACTCGAACCAGTTGATGTCCGAATTGAGCAAAGCTTCCTTGACTTCCTCAAACTTGGTCTTCCGAATGATTGCTTCAATCTTTTTCATACCTTAAACTATTAATAAATGAGCGTCCTGTAATCCATTGCAATGAATTTGATAGCAAAATTACAGTGTTTTTGCGATATAAGCATCATTTTGTCACAATAATCTTAACCTTTATTGACATATATCAAGAATTTAATGCCTTGTGGTAAAAAAACATTCCTTTCGTTATTACATTAACTATCAAAATGCTTAACTTTGTATCGTCAAGATGACAAAATGATAGATAGTTCAATATTATTTCTACAATAATACATTTATGGGACGCAGTTTATATAACGAATCTTACGAGCATGACGCTTGCGGCGTGGGAATGGTTGTAAACATCCACGGCGGAAAGAGTCATGAGCTGGTGGACAATGCACTGAAGGTGTTGGAGAATATGGAACACCGAGGTGCAGAGACACGTGACAAGACTGGCGACGGAGCCGGTATCATGGTGCAGATACCCCATGAGTTTATCCTGTTGCAGGGAATACCTGTACCTGAGAAGGGTCATTACGGAACAGGACTGGTGTTCTTGCCGAAGGACGAGAAGGCGCAGCAGGAAATCCTTGCAGTAATGATAGAGGAGATTGAACGCGAGGGGCTGACGTTGATGCACATGAGAAGTGTGCCAACCTGTCCAGAAGTGCTTGGTGTTGGCGCACGTGATGTGGAGCCAGACATCAAGCAGATTTTCGTGACGGGCCTCACCCCCGACCCCTCTCCCGTGGGCGAGGGGGGAATTCTCCTTCAGAGTAGTGCATCAGAACTTGACCGTAAGCTATATATAATAAGGAAGAGAATCGAGAACAGAATAGCCAAACTATCTACTCCCCGCCCTACAAGGGAGGGGCAAGGGGGTGGGTCTGCTGATGATTTTTATATTTGCTCCCTCTCTTCGAAGAACATCATCTATAAGGGAATGCTGACGAGCGGACAGTTGAGACGCTACTTCCCCGATTTGTCAAGCCCGTACTTCACGAGCGGCCTTGCGCTGGTTCACTCGCGTTTCTCGACAAATACGTTCCCGAAGTGGAAACTGGCGCAGCCATTCCGCTTGCTGGCTCACAACGGCGAGATTAATACCATTCGTGGCAATCGCGGTTGGATGAAGGCGCGTGAGAGCGTGCTGAACAGCGAGGCGTTGGGCGACATCAAGGATATCCGCCCGATTGTGCAGGAGGGCATGAGCGACTCTGCCAGTCTTGACAATGTGTTCGAGTTCCTGATGATGAGCGGACTCTCCCTGCCACAGGCAATGGCTATTCTTGTACCGGAGAGTTTCAACGACAAGAATCCCATTTCAGAAGACCTGAAAGCATTCTATGAGTACCATTCCATCTTGATGGAACCCTGGGACGGACCTGCCGCTCTGCTGTTTAGCGATGGTCGCTACGCAGGTGGCATGCTTGATCGTAACGGTCTACGTCCCAGTCGTTACACCATCACCAAGAGTGGCATGATAGTTCTTGCCTCTGAGGTTGGTGTGATGGATTTCGAGCCGAGCGATGTCGTCAGCAAGGGACGTTTACAGCCTGGTAAGATTCTGCTTATCGACACGCAGGAAGGCAAGATTTACTACGACGGCGAAATCAAGGAACAATTGGCCAAGGCACATCCTTATCGCGAATGGCTCTCGACCAACCGCATTCAACTGGAGAAGCTGAAGAGCGGTCGCCACGTAGAGAACTCTGTCGAGAACTACGAACGCAAACTTATCAATTTCGGTTTCGGACAGGAGGACATCGACAAGACGGTGGTGCCTATGACGACAGCAGGTCAGGAGCCTGTGGCAGCGATGGGTAACGACACTCCACTGGCCGTCATCAGCGACCGCCCACAGATATTCTTCAACTACTTCCGTCAGCAGTTTGCGCAGGTAACGAACCCCGCCATCGACCCGATTCGTGAAGAATTGGTGATGAGTCTTACGGAATACATCGGTGCGGTAGGCACGAACATCCTGACGCCCGATGCCTCGAACTGCAAGATGGTGCGTCTGCCACAGCCAGTGCTCACGAACACGCAGCTCGATATATTATGTAATATAAGGTATAAGGGTTTCAAGACAATAAAACTCCCCATGACCTTCAAGGCCCATCCCCACCCCCTCCCCAAGGGAGGGGAGCCTGATTACACTCAGTCTGGAGAGGACTTGCGTACTGCTCTTGACAAACTATGCAAGGATGCTGAGCAAGCTGTGGATGATGGCTATAACTATATCATTCTGACGGATAAGGTATTTGAAGACCCCTCCCTTGGGGAGGGGATGGGGTGGGCACTCATCCCCAGCCTATTGGCTGTGAGCGCCGTTCACCATTACCTGATTGGTGTGGGCAAGCGTGTTCAGACAGCATTGATTGTGGAGAGCGGTGAGATTCGCGAGGTGATGCATGCGGCGTTGTTGCTCGGCTATGGTGCGAGCGCAATATGTCCTTACATGACATTCGCCGTGCTCGACGATTTGGTGAAGAAACACAAGATTCAGGAAGAGTATTCGACCGCTGAGAAGAACTATATCAAGGCCGTCGATAAGGGACTGAAGAAGATTATGTCGAAGATGGGTATCTCCACCATCCGCTCTTATCGTGGTGCTAAGATATTCGAGAGCATAGGACTCTCCGAAGACCTGCTGAAACGCTATTTCGGTACAGAGGTCAGCACCATTGGCGGCATCGGACTTAAGGAGATTTCCCGCGATGCCATCCGCCTGCACAACGAGGCCTTTAAACCTGCCGAAATCAATGAGTTCCTGCCTAACAACGGACAATTCTCCTATCGCAAGGATGGTATTCTGCATGCTTGGAATCCCGACACAATTGCCAACCTGCAGATTGCCACTCGTCTTGGTTCGTATAAGAAGTTCAAGGAGTGGGCGCAGATAGTGGACGAGAAGGAGAAGCCCATCTTCATTCGCGACTTCTTCGGTTTCAAGAAGGCTGCCAAGCCTACACCTATTGAAGAGGTGGAGCCCGTAGAGAGCATCGTGAAGCACTTCGTGACTGGCGCTATGTCGTTTGGTGCCCTGAGTATTGAGGCCCACGAGGCGCTGGCGCTGGCGATGAACAAGCTCGGCACGCGCTCGAATACGGGTGAGGGTGGTGAAGACAACGCCCGCTACCACTCCGATGTGGACGGCGTTTCGCTGAGCAGTAAGACCAAGCAGATTGCATCAGGACGTTTTGGTGTGACCGCCGAGTACCTGGTGAATGCTGAGGAGATACAGATTAAAGTGGCGCAAGGTGCGAAGCCCGGTGAGGGTGGACAGTTGCCTGGCTTCAAGGTGAATGAGATTATTGCTAAGACGCGTAATGCCATTCCTGGTATCTCACTCATCTCTCCCCCACCTCATCACGACATCTATTCAATCGAGGATTTGGCTCAGCTTATCTTCGACCTGAAGAACATAAACCCGACGGCTGCCGTGAGCGTGAAGCTCGTTGCCGAAAGCGGCGTAGGTACTATCGCCGCAGGTGTGGCTAAGGCCAAGGCCGACCTCATCGTCATCTCAGGTGCAGAGGGTGGTACTGGTGCCAGCCCCGCCAGTTCGATGCGCTTCGCTGGTATCTCGCCCGAAATTGGACTGGCTGAGACACAGCAGACGCTGGTAATGAACGGTCTGCGCAATCAGGTTCGCCTGCAGACCGACGGCCAGTTGAAGACGGCGAAGGACGTGATTATCATGGCGATGTTGGGTGCCGACGAGTTTTCGTTTGGTACGCTTCCACTGATTGTACTGGGTTGCGTGATGATGCGCAAGTGTAACACTAACACATGCCCCGTAGGCGTGGCGACACAGGACGAACGTCTCCGCGCACGCTTCATGGGTCGTGCTGAGTATGTTGTCAACTTCTTCACCTTCCTTGCCGAGCAGGTTCGCGAATATCTCAGTGAGATTGGTGTCCACAGTCTGAAAGAAATTATAGGTCACACGGAGCTAATCGAGGTGAAGAATCTCGGCGGAAAAACCGCCGAGCATACTGCCAGCGAGCACACGACTGCCGATGCCGCCGTCGTCGAGAAATGGAAGACCATCGACTTTGGTCGCTTGTTGTATAAGCCAGAGACAGATAAACCTCTGTTCTGGGATCGCGGTCAGTTTACGAAGGTAAGCGGCGTGAAGGACGAGGAAATCATCGCTGCCGCACAGAAAGCTATTGACAACCAAGAGGAAGTCACGCTGGATTTTGCCATCAAGAATACCGACCGTGCTGCCTGCACCATGCTTTCAGGCGTTATTGCCAAGAAATATGGTGAAGGCGGTTTGCCCGATGGTACTATCAACATTAAGTTCAAGGGTTCTGCAGGTCAGTCCTTTGGTGCTTTTGCAGTTAAGGGCTTGAACTTGCGTCTGGAAGGTGAGACAAACGACTATTTTGGCAAGGGACTCTCTGGTGGGCGCATCAGCATTCTGCCTCCTGCAAGAAGGGATGCCGATTTCCGTGCCGAAGACAATATCATCGCAGGCAACACGGGTCTCTACGGAGCTACCAGCGGCGAGTTGTATGTTAACGGTCGTGTGGGAGAACGCTTTGCTGTGCGCAACTCAGGCGCCATTGCCGTTGTGGAAGGTGCCGGCGACCACTGCTGCGAGTACATGACGGGCGGTCGTGTGGTAGTGCTTGGCAAGACGGGTCGTAACTTTGCTGCCGGAATGAGCGGCGGCGTGGCTTACGTCTATGATCCCGACCACACTTTCGACTACTACTGCAACATGGACATGGTGGAGATTAACCTCGTGGAGGAAGCCTCGCACCGCAAGGAGTTGTTGGAACTCATCCGTCAGCACTATCTGCACACGGGCTCAGCCTTGGCCGGACGTATGCTGGACGATTGGAACCGCAATGTCGAAGACTTCATACAGGTGGTTCCCATCGAGTATAAGCGTGTGCTGCAGGAAGAGCAGATGGCTCGTCTGCATGAAAAGATTGCCGACATCCAACGCGACTACTAAATCGTAAATTGTAAATCGTCAAATTGTACATTGAAATGGGAAATCCTAAAGCATTTCTAACAGTGCCTCGCAAGGAGGCCGGATACAGACCTGTTCATGACCGCATTCACGATTTTGGTGAAGTAGAACAGACATTAAATACAAAAGACCGACAGGAGCAGGCTTCTCGCTGCATGGATTGTGGTGTGCCTTTCTGTCATTGGGCTTGTCCGTTGGGCAACAAAGACCCTGAATGGAACGATGCCCTCTACCACGGAGAATGGGAGACTGCCTACAAACTGCTGAAGAAGACCAATCCCTTCCCTGAGTTCACTGGTCGCATCTGCCCCGCACTCTGCGAGAAGGCATGTGTACTTTATCATACCACGGGTGAAGCCGTCACTAATCGTGAGAACGAAGCGGCCATTGCTGAACGTGCTTTCCTGGAAGGCTACGTTACTATCGAGAGCCCCAAGCGAAACGGTAAGCGAGTTGCTGTCATCGGTGCCGGACCTGCCGGACTTGCTGCTGCCAACGAACTTAACCTCATGGGCTATGAAGTAACCGTTTTTGAGAAGAACGAGGCTGCAGGAGGACTGCTCCGTTATGGCATTCCAAACTTCAAGCTCAACAAGCAAATCATCGACCGACGCATCCGTGTCATGGAGCAGGAGGGGGTAAAATTCCGCTATAACAGCCCCCTCCCCATCCCTCCCCGAGGGGAGGGCGTAGAGTCCTTGCTCGCGGCTCTCAACACTGAAAGTAAAAACTCCTCCCCCTCGGGGGAGGCTGAGTGGGGGGCCATCGTCCTCGCTACTGGAACTCCCACGGCACGTGACCTCAAAGCCCCTGGCCGTGAGTTGAAGGGTGTTCATCTGGCATTGGAACTGCTCTCACAGCAGAACCGTGTATTGGCAGGTATGTCGTTTTCCGACGAGGAACGCATAACGGCTAAGGACAAGGATGTGCTTGTGATTGGTGGTGGTGATACGGGCAGCGACTGCATCGGTACTGCCCATCGTCAGGGATGCAAGAGTGTGACGCAGATAGAGATTATGCCCAAGCCTCCCGTAGGACATAATCCCAATACACCTTGGCCTAACTGGCCCGTCATCCTGAAAACAACCAGCAGTCACGAGGAAGGCTGCACCCGTCGTTGGAACATCAACACCTTGGAGTTCTTGGGTAAGGACGGTCATGTCACAGGTGTGAAGGTTCAGCCTATCGACTGGAAACCCAATCCAGAGGGCGGACGTCCCATCATGGTCGAGGCCGGTGAACCGGAAGTCATCAAGGCGGAATTGGTTCTGTTGGCGATGGGATTCCTGAAGCCGGAGCATCCCGAATATCCTGAGAATGTTTTCGTCTGCGGCGATGCAGCCAACGGAGCTTCCCTTGTGGTTCGTGCCATTGCCAGTGGCAAGGATGCCGCCAAGAAGGTGGCCGCCTTCCTCTCGAAATAACGAAATACCGTCATAACGATATAAAGCAAAGAAACAATGAGCCGAATTCAGTTCACCAAGATGCACGGCTGCGGCAACGACTACATCTACGTCGATACATCGCGCTACATCATCGCCGACCCTGTTGCCGCTGCCATTGCGTGGAGCGACCGCCACAAGGGTATCGGTTCCGACGGCCTTGTGCTCATCGAACATTCGACTTCGCCAGAGGTCGACTTCGGTATGCGCATCTTCAATGCCGACGGTTCGGAAGCGATGATGTGTGGCAACGCCAGCCGCTGCATAGGGAAATATGTGTATGAGCGAGGGCTTACCAGCCAAAAGTATATCCGATTGCTCACGCGCTCTGGCATCAAGGAACTGCAATTGCAAGTTAATCCGAAGACCCACAAGGTGGATTCCGTCACCGTTGATATGGGCATACCTTCCCTGCACAACGATGCGCAGTTCGTGCCTTGTGAGGAATCCCTTCCCGAGGGAACCTTCGTTTGTATGGGAAATCCCCATTATGTGATTTTTGTAGAAGATATCAGCACAATAGACATTGCCACAGAAGGCTCACGACTTGAGCACCACCCGTGTTTCCCTGAACGCTGCAACATCGAATTTGCCGAAATGCGTCCTGACGGCATTCGAATGCGCGTCTGGGAACGCGGCAGTGGTATCACGATGGCTTGTGGAACAGGGGCCTGTGCCACAGCCGTTGCAGCACATGTCACGGGACGTAGCGGATGCTGTTCGCGCATCATCATGGACGGTGGTGCTCTCGACATTGCATGGAAGGGGGCTGACAATACCCTCTACATGACAGGCCCTGCAGAGTTTGTGTTTGATGGAGAAATAGAGCAGACCCTCCCCCCTGCCCCTCCCTTGTAGGGCGGGGAGATATTACCTGACAACAAAATAAATAACAATGATAAAAGAAGCATATAGTCAAAAACAAACTACTCCCCTCCATGCAAGGGAGGGGCAAGGAGGGGCTCTGATTAACGAACTTTTTCTCAACCTCAGCAGCAATTACCTGTTCGCTGATATTGCCAAGAAGGTTGCAGCCTTCAAGGCAGAGCATCCCGAAGCCGATGTCATCTCGCTGGGCATTGGCGATGTCACACAGCCCCTCTGCCCTGCCGTCATCGAGGCACTGCACCGTGCAGCCGACGACTTGGCAAACGCCGAAGGCTTCCACGGCTACGGTCCCGAGCAGGGTTACGACTTCCTGCGCAAGGCTATCCAGAAGAATGATTTCCTCGACAGAGGCATACAGGTAGAGCTCGACGAGATATTCGTCAACGATGGTGCCAAGAGCGATACGGGTAACTTTCAGGAATTGCTCAGCAAGGACAACATTATTGCCGTCACCGACCCTGTCTATCCCGTCTACACCGATGCCAACACAATGGCTGGAAGGAAAATCGTCAGCCTTCCCTGTAAGCCGGAGAACAATTTTGTACCTGAACTTCCCCAGCAGCTCGTCAACGTCATTTACCTCTGCTATCCCAACAACCCCACGGGCACTACCCTATCACGCGATGAACTGAGCCGTTGGGTCGAATATGCCCTTCGGAACGATGCCCTCATCCTGTACGATGCAGCCTACGAGGCATACATCCAAAGCGAAGACGTGCCCCACAGCATCTACGAGATTCCCGGTGCCAAGCAGTGTGCTGTGGAGTTCCACAGCTTCTCCAAGACAGCAGGCTTCACGGGCGTCCGTTGCGGATATACCGTCGTTCCGAAAGAGGTGACGGCAAGAAGCAATGATGGCAAGCGCGTGATGCTGAACCAACTTTGGCTCCGTCGTCAGTGTACCAAGTTCAATGGCACGAGCTACCTCAGTCAACGTGCTGCCGAGGCCATCTACACCCCCGAAGGCAAGGCACAGATACGCGAGACCATACATTATTATATGGAAAACGCACGCATGATGAAACAGACGCTTCAGTCCATTGGCTTGCAGGTCTATGGTGGCGACGATGCTCCCTACCTCTGGGTGCGCACCCCTCAGCACGTATCTTCCTGGCAATTCTTCGAGCAGTTGCTCACCAAGTCAAATGTGGTTTGTACCCCAGGCGTCGGTTTCGGTCCTTCCGGCGAAGGCTTCGTAAGGCTCACCGCCTTCGGACGACGCGAGCAGACATTAGAGGCGCTTGAGAGAATAAAAAGATAGGAGTCAGCCCCATCCGACCATTATTCCTGTTTGATTTAGCGGGAGCGATGCGTGACAGTACGTGTTGCTCCCGATGTTTTTTGCTATGGTGAGCAATGATGCGTGCTTTATGAGCATTTTGCAAGTGAAAGTGCTTTGTGAATTGACATAAATCAAGAAAAACGTAAAGAAAGCATTCATTTTGTTTTATTTTACTTTGCTGTAATTGCAAAATGACGTATCTTTGTCCTATAATTTATGACAGAATGATAGTAAAGCGTCATAAATGAGTGCAAAAAGATAGGTTATTAACTCATAAACAAACACAATCATGGCAAACGAATTAAGATTCCAAGTTGTCGGTGAGGCGTTTAAGAAGAAGCCTCTGGACGTAGTAGCTCCGAGTGAAAGACCTTGCGAGTACTTTGGCAAGCACGTGTTCAATCGCGAGAAGATGTATAAGTATCTGCCCAAAGACGTGTATGAGCAGATGATTGACGTTATAGACAACGGCGCACAGCTCGACCGCACGATTGCCAATGCTGTGGCAACGGGCATGATGCAGTGGGCCAAGGAGAACGGCGTGACACACTACACGCACTGGTTCCAGCCGCTGACGGAAGGCACGGCAGAGAAGCACGACAGCTTTATCGAACACGACCACAAGGGCGGCATGATTGAGGAGTTCAGCGGAAAGCTGCTCGTTCAGCAGGAGCCGGATGCCAGTTCGTTCCCCTCGGGCGGCATACGCTCGACCTTCGAAGCACGCGGCTACTCGGCCTGGGACCCCACATCGCCCGTCTTCATCATCGACGACACGCTGATTATCCCCACCGTATTTATCAGCTATAGCGGCGAGTCGCTGGACTACAAGGCTCCGCTGCTGCGTGCGCTGAAGGCTGTAAACGTGGCTGCTACGGAGGTGTGCCACTACTTCGACCCTGCCGTGAAGAAAGTGACCAGCAACCTTGGCTGGGAGCAGGAGTATTTCCTTGTTGACGAAGGACTATATGCTGCCCGCCCCGACCTGTTGCTGACGGGTCGCACGCTGATGGGCCACGATTCGGCCAAGAACCAGCAGATGGATGACCACTACTTTGGTTCGATTCCCGAACGTGTCGCTGCCTTCATGCGTGAGCTGGAGATTGAGGCGCTGATGCTGGGCATTCCCTGCAAGACACGTCACAACGAGGTGGCTCCCAACCAGTTTGAGGTGGCTCCCATCTTCGAGGACACGAATCTGGCCGTTGACCACAACATGCTGCTGATGTCGCTGATGAAGCGCGTGGCTCGCAAGCATGGTTTCCGTGCCTTGTTGCATGAGAAGCCTTTCGCCGGCATCAACGGTAGCGGTAAGCACAACAACTGGAGCCTTTCGACAGACACTGGCGTGTTGCTTCACGCCCCCGGTAAGACTCCCGAACAGAACCTGCGTTTTGCCACGTTCATCGTGGAGACCCTGATGGGTGTGTACAAGCATAACGGACTGCTGAAGGCCAGCATTATGAGCGCCACGAACGCTCACCGTCTGGGTGCCAACGAGGCTCCTCCAGCCATCATCTCCTCTTTCCTGGGCACGCAGCTTAGCGAACTTCTCGACCACATCGAGAAAGCCGACAAGGACGACCTCTTCTCGATGGACGGCAAGCAGGGCATGAAGCTCGACATTCCCGAGATTCCCGAACTGCTCATCGACAACACCGACCGCAACCGCACCAGTCCCTTTGCCTTCACGGGTAACCGCTTTGAGTTCCGTGCCGTCGGCAGCGAGGCCAACTGCGCCAGTGCCATGATTACGCTGAATGCTGCCGTGGCTGAAGCTCTCGTCAGCTTCAAAAAGCGTGTGGATGCACGCATAGCTGCTATTAGTAAGGATTTCGAAGGCACAGGACACAGCGCTACGTTCCACGCCATCATCGACGTGCTGCGTGAGGATATCAAGACCTGCAAGCCCATCCGCTTCGACGGCAACGGCTACAGCGATGAGTGGAAGGCCGAGGCTGCCAAGCGCGGACTGGACGTGGAGACTTCTTGTCCCGTCATCTTCGAACGCTACCTCGACAAGGAAAGCATCGACATGTTCGAGAGCCTTGGCGTGATGACCAAGAAGGAACTGGAGGCTCGCAACGAGGTGAAGTGGGAGACCTACACGAAGAAGATTCAGATTGAAGCCCGCGTCTTGGGCGACCTCTCGATGAACCACATCATCCCCGTGGCCACCAGCTACCAGAGTTCGCTGCTGAAGAACGTGGAGCGCATGACCGCCGCCTTCCCCGCCGAGAAAGCCGCCGCGCTCAACGCCCGCAACCTCAAGCTCATCGAGGAAATCGGACAGCGCACGGCTACCATTGAGACCAAGGTTGAGGAACTTGTTGCCGCCCGCAGGGTTGCCAACAAACTGGAGGACGAGCACAAGAAGGCCATTGCCTATCACGACACCATCGCCCCG
>JBGUVX010000019.1:0-24116 GCA_045220575.1 Bacteroidaceae bacterium | reverse complement strand
TGAAGCTTTGCTTCGAGCCTGCTACCGCTCGGCATAGCTCAAATACATTTGGCTTTGCTCTCGCTTACTCGCAGTCTTCTCATTCTCTCGTTTTCGAATGAAAAGAGCTTTAATTCACCCTCCCTAAGGGAGGGAAAGGGTAGGTCCCTTGTCGCGTGGTGCGACGCGATAGTAATGCGTCTGCCATAGGGATAGTATCGCGTCGAGGGAGGCGACGGGTCGTGGAGTGGGAAGCGACGGGTGCCACTCCAAAGAGCGTTACTATCCCTTCGTCAGAAAGTGCTGACCCTATTGCCATAAGTTCACGAACTTCCAGGCATAACGTCACGAACCCTTTAAAATAAGGCATAGTCGAGGGGTAGAGGGGAAAACCTTCACAGATTCACAGTTTCACAGTTTATTTTTTGAACCCTCTCTTTTCAACCTGCGCGGGGAGTGTTAATTTATGTTAATATTTATATTTATATATAATTATAATTATATATAAGAATATATAGAATTAGAGGAAGGCGAGAAGTACCCCCTCGAAAAAAAACTGTGAATCTGTGAAACTGTGAAGATGGGTTGACGGAATCATATAAATGTCGTATATTTGCAATCCAATAGATAAGAAGAGCATATCTCTGCATTCGCTGCTCCAAAGCCACCACAACATATTTCAACCCTTTTTTCGCTTTTATCTTGCTTTTGTGCTCGCTTAATCGTATCTTTGTAAGCGGAAATATTTGGAATATGGCAAACTTAAAGGGACTTTTCAAGGACACGGCCATCTATGGGCTATCGAGCATCGTGGGCAGATTTCTCAACTACCTGCTCGTTCCACTTTATACGCATTACATGCCCACAGAATCGGGCGACTACGGCATATCGACGAACATCTACGCCTACACGGCGCTCATACTGGTGCTGCTGACCTTCGGCATGGAAACAACGCTGTTCCGCTTTGCCAACGACGGACCCTCTCCCCAACCCCTCCCCCATAATGGGGAGGGTCTTCCCCCATTACGGGGGGATATGAGGGGGGGCTTTTGGCCCGATACGGTGTTCTCCACAGGCTTTGCGCTGATAGCCTCGCTCACGGCGCTATTCCTGGCTCTCGTCTTCGGATTCATCAACCCCATTGCCGACTATCTGGGCTACGGCGACCACCACGAATATCTACTGATGATGGCTGCCGTGGTGGCGATGGACGCCCTGCAGGCTCTGCCCTTCTCGTACCTGCGGTTCCAGAAGCGCCCCATCCGCTTCGCAGCGCTGAAACTGCTGTTCATCGCGGTCAACATCGGACTGAACCTGATTTACTTCGTGGTGCTGCACGAGACGAGCGTCTTCTACGTCTTTGCCATCAACCTGGCCTGCACCAGCCTCATCACCCTGCTCTTCGTCCCAGGGGTGTTCCGCATTCAGTGGCACTTCGACGGAAGCCTGCTGAAGCGGATGCTCAGCTACTCTTGGCCCATCCTCATCTTGGGCATTGCGGGCATACTGAACCAGGTGGCAGACAAAATCATGTTCCCGCTCGTTTATCCCGATAAAACGGGGGCAAACGTGCAGTTGGGCATCTACGGCAGCTGCGTGAAGATAGCCATGATTATGGCGATGATTACGCAGGCCTTCCGCTACGCCTACGAGCCCATCGTCTTTGCCAAGGCCAAGGATAAGGACAAGAACGAATACTACGCTGTGGCGATGAAGTATTTCCTCATCTTCACCCTGCTGGCTTTCCTGTGCGTGATGGGCTACATCGACGTGCTGCAGCTCATCCTGGGCAAGGGCTATCGCGAGGGTATGGCTGTTGTGCCCATCGTCATGGTGGCAGAAATCATGATGGGCGTGTATTTCAACCTCTCGTTCTGGTACAAACTCATCGACAAGACCATCTACGGCGCGTGGTTCTCGCTGGCTGGCTGCGCCGTGCTGTTCGCCGTCAACTACTTCTTCATCCCCCAATACAGCTACATGGCTTGTGCCTGGGGCGGCGTGGCTGGCTACGGAACGGCAATGGTGCTCTCGTACATCGTGGGACAGGTGAAGAACCCCATCCCCTACCCTATGAAGAGCATCATGGGCTACGTGCTGATGACTGCCCTGTTCTATGCCGTAATGCACCTGACCCACGACTGGCATCTGGCTCTGCGCCTCGCCATCAACACCCTGCTGATACTGCTCTTCTGCGCCCACGTCTATTGGCACGAAATAAGAAGAAAGAAATGAAGACCCTCCCCATCCCTCCCTTTAGGGAGGGGGCTTCCAAACGACCAAACGACTAAACCATGAACAGACGAGAATTCCTGAAACGCTCCGCGCTACTGTCGGCAGCATTGGCAACGAGCGACATCACACAGGCAAGCAACATTCTGGAGCCTGAAAAGGCCAAACTGCCTGCCGACAATACCACTCCTGCCGAAGGAGGACTGCTGGCCTCGGCACCCATGCTGCAGAACTTTGCAGCCACATCCATCGGCGTTGCCTTTGCCGTCAGCGATATGGCTAACGGATACGTCATCTACGGCGAAAAGCCCGATTTGAGCGACGGCAGGAAGGTGAAGTGCGGCGGATTCCGCACAACGGAAATCAGCGACCGCGTGATTCAGGTGCGCCTGACGGGACTACGTCCCTCCACCACCTACTACTATCGCATCGGCGCCGACCGCATCGCCTACAAAGGAGGCTACGACATGAAGATTGTGGGTAACGAGGAGGACAGCCACATCTACCGCTTCACCACAGCAGGCCCCAAGAGCCGCGCCCACTTCTGCGTCATCAACGACACCCACGTCAAATGGGAAATCATCGACCGAGCCATGGAGAAAATAGCCCAAGCGGCACCCAGTTGCGTGGTGTGGAACGGCGATGCCAGCAATGTGGAAGAGACCATCGAGGCACAGACGCGAATCTTCCTGAAGCCCGAAATCGCCCGCAAGGACTATGCCAGCCAGATGCCCTACCTCTTCTGCCCAGGCAACCACGACCTGCGCGGCATGGCTAACCGACATCTGGAACGCGTCTGGATGTATCGACAGCCCGAAGAGCGCAACAGCCGCGACTGGGACTTGGGACGCAACTTCGCCGTTCGCATGGGCGAGGTGGCGATGATAGGACTCGACACTGGTGAGGACAAGCTGGACACGAACCCCAAGCTTGCAGGCATCTTCAACAGCAAGGCCTACCGCGAGGCACAGACCCTCTGGCTGCAGGATGTCCTGCGACAGCCCGAGATTGCCAAAGCGCCCTATCTCGTGGCCTTCTGCCACATCCCACTCTTCGACCCCGATCCCAAACGGAACCCTGGCGACATCGCCCCTGCCGACAAAGACCCACAATACGATACGGACTACGCCATGTGGCAGCGCACCTGTGCCAACCTATGGACTCCCCTGCTCGAAAAAGCTCGCTGCCAACTCATTATCACGGCTCACCAGCACCGCTATCGCTACGATGCTCCCACTGCCGACCGCACATGGGCACAAATCGTAGGCGGCGGCACCAACATGAATCCGAAATACGAAGGTCGTTTCCCCACCGTCATCGAGGGCGAAGTGCGCGACGGCAAGCTCCACATCACCGTCCACAACCTCATCTCCGGCGAGGTTCAGCAAACCCACTCCTTCTCCCCCCGCAAGAAGAAATAAACTAAAAAGGCTCGGATTCACCGAGCCTTTTCACTTATTTTACAATCCTATTTCCTTTATTAATCTATCTGACTTACCCCAGCGGTCGATGAGGTAGAGGACGAAGCGGATGTCAACGCCTATGCAGCGCTGAAGGTCGGGGTTGAAGGTGATGTCGCCCGACATGGCCTCCCAGTTGCCGTCGAAGGCAAGACCGATGAGTTCGCCGCGACCGTTGAACATAGGCGAACCAGAGTTGCCACCCGTGATGTCGTTGTTGGAGAGGAAGCAGAGATGCAGGTCGTTGTCACTGGGGTCGGCATAGCGTCCGAAGTCGCGCTGTTGAAGCAGACTGACGATGTCCTCCTCCAGCTTATAGTCCTCAATCTCGCCCTGCTTGGCAGCCTTGTCGAGCAGACTCTGGCTGGGCGTGAAGTAATCGAAGTGCTGAGCGCCTGCCGTATAGTCCTGAATGATGCCATAGGAAAGGCGCAGCGAGAAGTTGGCATCGCTGTAGTGCGGTGTATCTTGGTCGCGCTCCAGAATAGCCTGCGTGAGCATACGCTCGTAGTATTCCACCGTGGGCAAGTCGGCACGGATGCGCTCCGTTATCTTGTCTTGGAAATCGCAAACGGACCTGCGATAACGGAACATCGGGTCGCTATCGCGCCACGTGCTATCTGCCAACGCCTTTTCGAGACAAGAGATGTCCTTCAATGCCGTCTTGGCAAACAGGTCGCGGGCATAGGCCTTTGTATCGCCACCGTACAGGCTGTCGATGTCCTTATAGATTGTGGGCAGTTCGTCTGCTCCCACCTGCTGACGGTAGTTCTGGAGCAGCACAGCCATCGTTTCCTCATCTACTCGTGCATCGTAGTCCTTGTAGAAGGCCTGCAACTTTCCGCACGTCGAAGCAATCTGTGCGCTGTCCATCTTACTGGGCTTCGAGTCCAAGTTGTTTGCCACGCGCTGCAGCTCTATGCCACGCAAGAAGGTCTCAGAGAAGAAAGCATAGGTGCGAATCGACTGGAAGCGTCCTGCGTAAGCCCTTTCCAGCTCGTCGAACATGGTGCCAAAACGGGCTGTAAGTTTCTCGTCGGCAGAATACCAGTTGCGGATGTCCTGCTCCAGTTGTTGCTTCTGTCCGATGACGTTCAGTTCCTTTATGGCCTTGTTCATGCCGATGGAGTTCTTCCAGTAGTTGCTCGACGACGCATACTTCGAGGCGTACTTGATGGCGATGGCACGGTCGCTCGACATCCATCGCTTCCACACCTCCTGCTTCTTGCCGCGCACGTCAATCAGTGCCACGTTGTAGGCATTCACGCGCTGGTGGATTCCATAGGAAGAAAGGTAGCGGTCGGTGCTTCCCGGATAACCCGCCGTCATACAATAGTCACCAGGCTGGAAACCTTTAAGGCTAACCTTGGCATAGCGCTTGGGCTGCAGGGGAACATTGTCCTTGGAATAGGCAGCTGGCTGGCCCAACGAGTCGGCATAGATGCGGAAAACGCTGAAGTCGCACGTCTGGCGAGGCCACATCCAGTTGTCAGTATCGCCACCGAACTTACCCAACGACTGCGTGGGGGTGAATACCAGTCTGATGTCGTTATACACCATATAGATGGAGGCGTAGAAGGCATTGCCGCCGTAGTACGACTTCACCAGACAATACTTGTCAGGATTGGCCTTGTTATACTCCTTTTCCACAGCCGACATCACGCTGTCCAGCTTCTCACTGTCGAGCGTCTTGGGATTTGTGTCGGGATTGGCCTTGTAGATTTCGTTCATAGCCTTCATAACACGACTTGTACACTCCTCGGTACGGTCGAGGAAACGCACAAAGAATCCCTCCACAGGTCGTTCTTCCTCATACGTCTTGGCAGCAAAGCCGTTCTTCAGGATATCGTCCTCAGGCGTCGAGAGTTTCTGTATGCCTGAGAATCCGCAGTGATGGTTCGTGAACACAAGTCCTTCGGGGCTAACCACAACGCCTGAGCAAAAGTCGCAGAAGTCCACTACACAGTCCTTCAGGCTCACTCCGTCGGGATTATAGAGTTGCAGGGGATTGAGTTGCAAACCAAGGCCCTTCATTACGTCGGCAGTCTGCTTGTCGATTTTGTTGAGCATCCACATGCCTTCATCAGCCTTGGACACAGTGCTGCACACCAGCAGCAGGAGGAAAAGAATACGTTTCATGACAATAATTTTGTTTTCGGCTGCAAAGGTACAAATAAATTAGTATCTTTGCAAATGAAACAAGACTTTGAGCCTATGACAAGAGACGATGAATACTACATGAAGCAGGCGCTGGAGGAAGCACGCGAGGCATTTGAGGCAGGAGAGGTGCCCGTGGGAGCCGTAGTAGTGTGCCGAGGGGATATCATAGCCCGCGCACACAACCTGACGGAAACGCTGACGGACGTAACGGCCCATGCCGAGATGCAAGCCATCACGGCTGCCGCCAGTGCGCTGGGCGGCAAGTATCTGAATGAATGTACGCTATACGTCACCGTAGAGCCCTGCGTGATGTGTGCAGGTGCGCTGGGATGGTCGCAGATAGGGCGCGTGGTGTTTGGCACAGGCGACGAGAAACGAGGTTTCCGTCGTTATGCTCCCCAAGCACTGCACCCCCGAACAGAAATAACCGCCGGCATCCTGGAGGAGGATTGCCGACGGCTGATGGTTGAGTTCTTCCGCAACAAGCGCTGAACCCACGTCTCTAAACTCTCAACTCTAAACCTTAAACTCTTCGTCGTCGTAGTGGGCAAAGAGGAAGTCGTTGTAGGGATACTTCTGCACGTGCAGTTCCCTTACCTTATTATATAGCACCTGTTTCAGTTCGTCGATGTTGGTGCGCTCACGAGCCGAAATGAAGAGGCAGTCGCCGTTGAGGCGTGCCATCCACGTCCGCATGAGGTCTGCCAGCGAGATGTTTTCCTTCGTCATCTCCGTCAGGTCGTCGGCATCTTTCTCCACCCACTCGTAGGCATCCACCTTATTGAAGATTATCATCTGTGGCTTCTCGGCACAACCCAAATCGGCAAGCGTCTTGTCCACCACTTTGATTTGGTCCTCGAAGTCAGGATGCGAGATGTCCACCACGTGCACCAGCAAATCGGCCTCGCGCACCTCGTCGAGCGTTGACTTGAAAGAGTCCACAAGGTCGGTAGGCAGTTTACGGATGAAGCCTACAGTGTCGGACAGGAGGAAGGGCAGGTTGTCGATGATGACCTTGCGCACAGTGGTGTCGAGCGTTGCAAATAGCTTGTTCTCAGCAAACACCTCGCTCTTGGCCAGCAGGTTCAAGAGCGTACTCTTTCCCACATTGGTATATCCCACCAGCGCCACGCGAATCATGCGTCCCCGATTGCCTCGCTGGGTAGTCTTTTGACGGTCGATTTCTGCCAGACGCTGTTTCAGCAGTGACATACGGTTGAGGATAATGCGGCGGTCCATTTCGAGCTGTGTCTCACCTGGTCCGCGCAGTCCTACCGAACCTTTCCCGCCACCACCGCCAGAGCCGCCACCCTGTCGTTCCAAGTGCGTCCACAAGCGTTGCAGACGAGGCAACATGTAGCGATACTGTGCCAACTCGACCTGTGTCTTGGCGTTTGCCGTCTGGGCACGCATCGCGAAGATATCGAGAATGAGACTGGTACGGTCCAGAATCTTCACTTTCAACTCCGACTCGATGTTGCGCAGTTGCTTGGCTGAGAGCTCGTCATCAAAGATGACCATCGAAACCTCGCGCTCCTGGTCTTCCTCGGCCTCGATGTATTCGCGGATTTCCTTCAGCTTGCCTATGCCCAGATAGGTAACGCTGCTGGGACCGTTCATACGCTGGGTGAAGCGCTTCACCGTCACGGCTCCTGCCGTAGTAGCTAAGAACTCCAGTTCATCGAGGTATTCGGTTGTTTTACGCTCGTTCTGATTGGGGGTAATCAAACCCACGAGGATGGCCGTTTCGGGGCCTTGTTCCTCGTGGTAGTATTTCTTGTCGGCACCGCCAAGCCCCTCCTGCATTCGGGTTGCAGAAGTAGCCGACCGGCTTATGTTATACGATTCCTTTCTTCCCACTATTTCACACGTATAACCAGATACTTGCTGACGCTCCAGAACTTGTTGGCATCAGAAATGCGCAGTACGTACTCACCCTTGCTGTCCTTCTCCAGCGTGTAAGAACCGGCAGGATGAGTGGTCAGCAATTGTGCACTCTTGCTGTAGAGCTTGATTTCCTTCATCACGCGGATGTCGATTTGCGTGAAGTAGTCCTTGTTGAATTCATCGGTCTTCAACACGTCGCCGTCCTTCAGGATTTTCTGCTCCTTGAGCTCGGCCTTGGTTCCAAACACGAACCATGCAGTATGAAGGTTCTTGTCCTGAGCAGCCACAGTCTCCGACTTCTCGCGGTTCTCCTGGGTCAGGTTGGTTACGTTCTCGTTCAGGTTGTCGATTTGCTCGCCCTGTTCGGCAATCAGGATATCCTTCTCAGCCAGTGAAGCCTCCAGTTCCTGAATGCGCTGGTTCTGGCTTTCGAGCTGTGCCTGCAGGTTCTGGATGGTACGTTCCAGAGCCTTGGCATTGATGCTGGAACTCTTCAGGCGTTCCTGCAGCTGTGCGATAAGCTCGCGGTTCTGCTGCATAGCCTGCTGTATGTACTGCATATTTTCCTGAATGATGCCGCGAGACGATGCACTTTCGAGATTACCGTCAGCAACGGTGATACGTCCCTCGGCTTCGTTGATGCGACGGAAACCTTCCTGCACCTCGTTGACGCAGCCAATGATTTCATTCAGTTCGTCGTCTTTCTGATTAATGATTTGCATGAGAGAATCGCGCTCGCGGGCAGATTCCTCGCTGGATTGCTTACCAAACTGGTCACAAGAGGCCAAAGTCACTACGGACAAGGCCAAGATAAAGAACTTTTTCATAGGTTATTCTCCTTTTCAAGTTGTTTGCGTTGATATTTCGATAACTTAGGTTCCATGTGGTTCGTGGGAGCCATAGGAGTCATGGGCTGTTCTGGTTCCGGGCAACCGCCCACAATGATGACAAACTCACCACGGGGTTCCTCGTCGCGAAAATGGGTCAGTACCTCCTGAATTGTGCCGCGCACGGTCTCTTCGTGTATTTTCGAGATTTCTCGCGAGACAGAGACTGGGCGTTCCTCGCCAAACACCTCTGCCATCTGTTCCAGAGCCTTCACCACACGATGGGGACTCTCATAGAAAACCAGCGTACGAGGTTCGTTCTTCAGTTCCTCCAGTCGCGTCTGCCGCCCCTTCTTCTGGGGCAGGAAGCCTTCGAAGCAGAACTTGTCGCAGGGCAATCCAGACGACACCAGCGCTGGCACGAAGGCCGTTGCTCCAGGCAGGGTAATCACTTCCACCCCACCCCGTATGGCTTCGCGGACAAGCAGGAAACCCGGGTCGCTGATGCCCGGTGTACCAGCATCACTCACCAATGCCATCTGTTCACCTCCCTGCAGGCGTCGGACAATACTGTTCACCACCTGATGTTCGTTGAATTTGTGGAAAGAAAGCATAGGACGCTGGATGTCAAAGTGACGAAGCAGGTTGCCCGAGGTTCGTGTGTCCTCGGCCAGCACCAAATCTGCCTCACGCAGGACGCGCAGGGCTCGTGCCGTAACGTCCTCCAAGTTACCCACAGGTGTGGGTACTACGTACAATGTTCCCATTTTCGAGGTCAAAGGTACGAATTAGTGAGCGAAAACGCAAATATATTTGCAGTTTTCCGAACGCAAGCACTCTCGAACAAAACAATGAGGTAAAGTTATTGGGGATCTATTGTGACCAAAACTACATAAAAGAGAATTGCCAACACGCTTATTATCAGCCTTGTTGGCAATTTTTTTTGGTGACCCGCTCGGGGCTCGAACCCGAGACCCCAACATTAAAAGTGTTGTGCTCTACCAGCTGAGCTAGCGGGTCAGCCCGCTTGCATTTTCACGAATGCGGGTGCAAAGGTACGAATAAGTGAGTGATTTTCCAAATAAATTTGAAAAAATCGACAAAACATCGGGTTTTATTTGAGTTTTTCTGAGATACAGCCTATCATAGAGACGCTGAAGTACATTCACTCCTCTTTCAGTACAAAACGACGATAGTAAGAGAGACAGAGCGTTGTAAGCGGAAGGGCTATGATGAGCCCGATGAATCCCAGAAGTGAACCCCATATAGAAAGCGACAACAGGATGACAGCAGGATTCAGCCCCATCACTTTACCCATGATGCGCGGCGTGAGATACATGTCCTGAATGGTCTGCACTACGGCAAAAACCGCCAGCGCCATGAGCAGGATAATCCAAAAGCTCTGTCCCGTCTCAAGACTCTTCATCAATGCCAGGATGACTGTAGGCACAAAGCCTATGAGCTGCAGATAGGGCACCAGATTGAGCAACCCGATGAACAGCCCAAGACCTATAGCCAGTGGGAAGTCGATGACAAGGAACCCTATTGAGAAGAGGATACCCACAATGAGGGCGATGAGCGACTGCCCACGGAAATAGGAATTCATGCCATGCTCCACATCATCGGCCAAACCTTGGAAGAAAGAGCGTTTACTGGCAGGAATGAGGTTAATCCACCCCTCCGACAAGTTTTCGTAGTCGACAAGGATGAAAAACATGTAGAGGAAAACGGTGAAGATGGTGAAGACACCCAGCAAGATACCTAAAGTCTGGGTGATGAGGTTCCACAACTGACTGATGGCACTCTGCAGGGCATCGCGTACATTATCCTGCTGAATAAGTTGCACGATGTCGTTCTCTTTTGCAAAGCGTTGAATCCAGCGTGTGGCAGTGTCAACAAGATTGTTGTCACCCAAATACTGCTGGGCGATGGGGGCAAGATATTCGCTGAATTTCGTGGCCTCGGAGATAATGGGAGGCACCACAAGCAATATGACTCCCGTAAGAGTCAATAAGACAATGAGCAGGGCTACAACGATGCTAACAATACGGTTGCGCAATCGACACTTGTATTGCAGGAAACGTACCAGCGGATAGAGCATATAAGCCAACAGCCATGCCACGAAGAAAGGGAGCAACACAGAACTGAGACGACGCAGCAGCAAGCCCACGCCCAAAATGAGTACCACAAGGGTGATGTTACGCACGAGGCTGTCAAATGTAATCTTCTTTTCCATATTAATCACTAATTGCTTCCTGATAGCAATGACGGCAGAGAGGTTCGTACTCCTGCTTCTCGCCTAACATCACCTGTTTCTCGCCTGCCACAATGCGATGACTGACATAGGCCAAGGCTCCACATCGAACGCAGATGGCATGCTGCTTGGCAACATCGTCGGCAATGGCACAAAGCTGGGGCATGGGACCAAAGGGACGTCCCTGGAAATCGAGGTCAAGACCTGCCACAATGACGCGAACGCCCCTGCTAGCCAACTCCTGACACACGTCCACAATACCTGGGTCGAAGAACTGAGCCTCATCGATGCCCACAACTTCGTTGTCAGCCGACATGAGCAGGATGCTTGCCGACGAGTCAACAGGGGTAGAAGGTATGGAGTTGCCCTCGTGGCTCACCACATCCTCTTCCGAATACCGGGTATCTATGGCTGGCTTGAAGATTTCCACTTTCTGCTTGGCAAACTTTGCACGTTTCATGCGGCGGATGAGTTCCTCAGTCTTGCCCGAGAACATCGAGCCGCAGATGACTTCCACACGCCCTTGGCGCATGATTTCTCCGTTACGTTCTGCTATAGTCAGTGACATCGTTTTCTTGTGTTTGTGTTACAAAGTTAGAATTTCAAGGTATCGAATACAATTTATAAGCCCTTACTCAATGGATAACGGTTTCGCCGATGCGCACTTCAGCAACACCCTCGTGTATGGCTTGGAAAGCGTTTTCAAGCTTGGGCAACATGCCACCAGAAACGATGCCTTCGTCACGTAGCTGTTGGAAGTCGGCTTCTGTGATGTGAGAAATAAGACTGGAAGAATCATCGGGGTCACGCATGACGCCACGTTTCTCAAAGGCGAAACGCAGACTTACGCTGAACATTGGAGCCAAGGCACAGGCTACGGTTTGAGCCATGGTATCGGCATTGGTATTCAGCAGGTGTCCCTGCCCATCGTGGGTGAGAGGTGCTATAACAGGAGTGATGCCCTCACGCAATAAAGTAGCCAGACGTTCGCCGTCGGCTGTATCCACGTCGCCCACCCAGCCATAATCGACGTCATTCTTGAGGGGGCGGCGATGACTACGGATGATGTCCATATCGGCTCCCGTCAAACCCAGAGCATTGATGCCTGCGGCCTGCAACTGAGCCACGATGTTTTTGTTGACAAGTCCACCATAGACCATAGTTACCACACGCAGCATCTCGTCATCGGTAATGCGACGTCCTTCGACCATACGGGTTTCAATACCCAGCTGGGAGGCAAGCGCCGTCGCCGAACGTCCGCCGCCGTGCACCAGCACCTTTGGACCAGGAATCGCGGCAAAGTCACAAATCAGTTGAGCCAGTGACTCGGCATTCTCCACCACGGCTCCCCCTACTTTCAATATTGTCAGCTTCTCTTTCATCTGTCATTATAACCATTTGCTGTGATTTCGTTTAGCTCTCTTGGTGATAGCAGAGCTGAAGTGTGACTCCTTATCAATAAATTCGCGCGTATGACCGCATTCGGGACAGGTGGCCTTGTAATGGATATATTCGTTGTACGATGTCTCGCGCTCCTCCTGCTTGTCACCGTCACCCCAAGTGGTGGTTATCTTATTGACTTTGTAGTCGGTTACCTTACTGCCCAGCGTTTCAAGTTCGCAATTCCTGCAATGGCACTTTTCGCAACGATAGTAGTCCTCCCATTGGATGGTAGTGGGGAAGAGAAAGAACAGCCCCAGGATGAAGAACATCCATGCGAAGAAGTTGTTGAGGCCAAACAGCATGATGGGAACACACAGGACAAGGAATATAATCCACGCGAAACCTGCTGCCGACTTATTGTCAAGTTTGCGGATATAGAACGGCAATATGGCAACGTCCTTAGCCAGCATGAAGATAACGGGCCAGAAGACGAATGTGCTAATGAGCCACATGATGAAGGAGAATATGGCGCCAAGTATTCCAGCGTACATGAATGAAGGCAGACTGAACATACTCCACCAAGAACACTTGGGGAAGAGGGCGTATCCACCGCTCAGTATGTCGGGCTGCATCTTAATGACTACCCTGATGGCACGGGCATGGCCCTTGCGTGCCTTGCGCCACACCTTCGTGAACCATCCGTCGTCGGCTTTTGCCTTGCTGTCGATAATGGAATCTACTTCTGATATGGGACGCATGACGTAGGCGCGTGACAGGTAAACCGGCACCTTCTTGCTGTGCAGGAACATGCTATCGACAAGCAGAGAGTCTTCAGCGATGAAGGGTATAGCAGCAGTTCCTGTTGTGCCATCAGCAAGTCGGATGGCATACCAGCGGTCGGCATTAATCTGGCGCGGCGACCATTTGACACCCGATACTTGCGATATGCCCATGAGCTTTACTTCTGTACCGGCAGCAACATTGCGCTGCTCGCCTGCCTGCTCGCTTTCCACGATGTACATCTTGACACCCTCTTTCAGTTTAATGGTAGGCGCCTGTTCCAATACCTTTTCCTCACTCGTGGGAGTATAGGTCAGGAATGTTAACATCTGAGTGTATGGCAGGAATGTAAACCAAGCCACAAAGGCAAATATTGCCATTTTTATGAGATGTGATTTCATAGGGCGTTATTTATTCGAGGTATGTATATCCGTATAGTCCTGCACGATAGTTGGAGATGAATTCCTTTCCCTCGGCTTCGGTAATCTTGCCGTCCTTGATTGCCTTGCTCACCCAGATTTCCAGTCGGCGCACAAGCTTCTTCGGGTCGTACTGTACGTATTCGAGCACGTCGGCTACGGTTTCACCATCGATGACCTGATCAATCTCATAGCCATCTTTGTTGACAGAGATATGTACGGCATTGGTATCGCCGAAGAGATTGTGCATATTGCCCAGAATCTCCTGATAAGCACCCACGAGGAATACGCCGATGTAATAGTGTTCGTCGGCCTTCACTGGGTGGAGGGGGATGTAGTTAGTCTGGTGTCCCCCATTGACGTAGGCCGATATCTTACCATCGGAGTCACAGGTGATATCCTGCAGCGTAGCACTTCGTGTGGGCTGTTCTGCCAGTCGCGATATGGGCATGATGGGGAACAGTTGGTCGATACCCCACGAGTCGGGCATACTTTGGAATAGTGAGAAGTTGCAGAAGTACTTGTCTGCCATCTGCTTGTCCAGCGTGCGCAGTTCGTCGGGCACGTGTTTCTGATGGTGTGCCAGTTCTGCCACCTCATGACTGATTGCCCAGTACAGGGATTCTATCTGTGCACGGGTCTTGAGGTCTATGATGCCGTGTCGGAAAAGGTCGAGAGCTTCCTCGCGGATGTCTTCAGCATCGTGCCAGTCTTCGAGCAGCGAACGGCTGGAGAGTTTGTCCCAGATTTCCGTGAGGTCGTGCACCAGTTTGTGGTCGTCAGGCCCAGGATTGAAGTCTTCGGGCATCTGTGGAGCACTGACGCTTTCCAACACATCCACGATGAGTACGCTGTGGTGAGCCGTCAGCGAACGACCGCCCTCAGTGATGATGTTGGGATGCGGAATATTGTTCTGATTAGCAGCCTCAACGAGAGTATAGACACAGTCGTTGACATACTCCTGAATCGAGTAGTTGACAGAGGATTCCGAGTTGCTTGAACGAGTGCCATCATAATCGACACCCAGTCCGCCACCACAGTCCATAAACTTGATATTGAAGCCCATCTGGTGGAGTTGTACGTAATACTGTGCAGCCTCGCGCAGAGCGGTAGAGATGCGGCGTATCTTGGTAATCTGACTACCGATGTGGAAATGCAAGAGGTGCAGGCAGTCGCGCAGCCCCATCTCGTCGAGCATTTGCAGCGCCATAAGGAGTTCGGATGAGTTCAGGCCGAACTTCGAAGCATCGCCGCCGCTCTCGCTCCACTTGCCACTACCGTTGGAAGCCAGTTTGATGCGTATGCCCAAGTTGGGACGCACACCCAGTCGCTTTGCCGTTTCGGCAATAATCTTCAGTTCTGGCAGTTTCTCAATTACAAGGAACACGCGTTTACCCATCTTCTGTGCCAGCAAGGCCAGTTCGATGAAGTTCTGGTCTTTGTGACCATTGCAGATAATGAGACTGTCGGAATCCATGTTCGTAGCCAACACAGCATGAAGCTCAGGTTTCGAACCAGCCTCAAGTCCCAGATTGTAGCGCTTGCCGTGACTGATGATTTCCTCTACAACAGGACGCATCTGGTTTACCTTCACAGGGAAGATTATGAAGTGCTCGGCTTGATAGTCATACTCCTTCGAGGCTTTACGGAAGCACTCGTCGGTCTTCTCAATGCGATTGTCGAGAATGTCAGGGAAACGCAGCAGTATGGGAGCTGTAACGTGACGTGTTGCCAGTTCGTCGACAACCTCCTTCAGGTCTACCTGCACCCCGTTTTTCTTGGGGGTCACGTAGACGTTACCCTTTTCGTTGATACCAAAGTAGTTGACTCCCCAACCCTTGATGTTGTAGAGTTCCTCAGAGTCTTCAATACGCCACTTCTTCATTTACAATTTGACGATTTACAATTTACAATTTAAGTTCCTTGCGAAGAAGGTCAATGGTAATAGCTATCTTCTCAAAATTATCCATCAGCGATACGTCGACGATGTGCTTGGCCTGTGAGTAGAAGGGCTCGCGGACAGCCAACGCCTCACGGATATATTGCTGTAGTTCTTCGCCCGTCTTGCCGAGAATTAGCGGACGCACGGTGCGCCCCATCTTCAAGTGCTCGCAAAGCACCTCGGGCGTCAGTTTCAGATAGACAGTCTCGGCTTGCTGGTTCATGTACTGCATGTTGTCGGCATAGCAGGGCGTTCCGCCTCCACAACTGACTACGACATCCTCGAACTCTGCCACTTCGTGCAGCATACGCTGTTCCAGGTCGCGGAAATGCGCCTCTCCCTCCTCGGCAAAGATTTCGCTCACCTTCTTGTGGTAGCGCATCTCGATGTACCAGTCAAGGTCATAGAACTGCAAGCCCAAAGCCAAAGCCAGTTGCCGACCAATGGTGGTCTTGCCAGCTCCCATGAATCCGATGAGGATGATGCGTTTCATCGCGTGCGACGGGTATAGGTACGTTTGGTTCGAGCAGGCGCCTTTTCCTCCTGGCTGTTGATGACGTTCATGCACTCGCTATAGTTCAGTTCGGCAGCACGTTTCTGATCGGCCTTGGCCAGATGGTAGTTACTGCCCTTATATTGCAGATAGGGACCGAAACGTCCGTTCAGGATTTGCAATTCGGCATCTTCGGCAAAGACCTTAATGAGTTTGTTAGCCTCTTCCTGCTGTTTCTTATGGATGAGTTCTGTGGCTTCCTCCAGCGTGATAGCCAAGGGGTCGGTACCCTTGGGAATGCTGACGTACTGCTTCTGGTACTGCACGTATGGTCCGAAACGTCCTGTGCCTACGGTTACAGGTTCACCATCCAGTTCGCCCAAGTCACGAGGCAGTTGGAAGAGGTCGAGGGCTTCCTCCAGCGTTATGGTTTCTATGCTCTGGTCAGGGTGGAGACGGGCAAAGCGGGGCTTCTGCTGGTCATCGGCAACGCCAATTTGTGCCACAGCACCAAAACGTCCGATTTTAACCGTTACATCGAGACCCGTTTTGGGATCTTTGCCCAATGTACGTTCACCTATGGGATGCTCGTCACGTTCCTTCAGAGTACTTTCGACCTGAGGATTGAAGTCGCGATAGAAGTCTTGCATGCTCTTTGTCCATTCGGTCTTTCCTTCAGCAATATCGTCGAACGACTTCTCCACATCGGCTGTGAAGTTGTAGTCCATGATTTGCGGGAAATGTTCGAGCAGGAAGTCATTGACAACGATACCAGTGTCAGTAGGCATCAGCTTGCCACGTTCACTGCCTGTGGTGATTGTCTTCACGGCCTCCTTCAGTTTGTCATCCTTCAGGCTGATGATAGTATAGTCGTGACTTTCGCCAGGCTTATCACCTTTCGTCACGTATTCGCGATTCTGTATAGTAGTAATGGTGGTGGCGTAGGTCGAGGGACGTCCAATACCCAGTTCCTCGAGTTTGCGCACCAGCGAGGCTTCGTTGTAGCGTGCAGGACGCTGTGCAAAGCGCTGTGTTGCAACAATTTCCTGTCGCTTCAGCGAATCGCCCACGTTCATCTGAGGCAGGCTGCCCTGTACATCTTCGGTTTCTTCCTCCTGAGTCTCGCGATAGACACGCAGGAAGCCGTCGAACTTCACAACTTCGCCTGTAGCTACGAACTGGTAGTCCGAGCCTTCGATGTGGATGGTAGCTGTAGTCTTTTCGAGCTCGGCATCTGCCATCTGGCTGGCAATGGTGCGCTTCCAGATGAGCTCGTAAAGCCGGCGCTCCTGACTGGTTCCTTCCAGCGTGGTGCGGTCGATATAGGTTGGGCGAATGGCTTCATGGGCCTCTTGGGCACTCTTGGAGTTGGTGCGATAGCGACGTGTCTTCACGTATTCATCGCCCAGTTGCTCGGAAATATACTTCTTTGAAGTGGTGAGGCAGAGATTGGAGAGGTTCACGCTATCCGTACGCATATAAGTAATGTGTCCACTCTCGTACAAGCGCTGAGCCACCATCATGGTCTGTGCCACACTGAAGTTCAGCTTGTGGGCTGCCTCCTGCTGAAGGGTACTGGTGGTGAAGGGGGGAGCCGGTACGCGCAGGGTGGGCTTGGTCTGAATGTCCTCGACGCTGAACTGCGCTGTGCGGCATTGTTCGAGGAACTGTTCGGTCTCCTCCTTTGTGGAGAAGTGATGATTGAGTACGGCATTGACCTCCACACCGTCTGGCAACAGGAATGTAGCCGTAACGCGATAGTAGTCCGAGGCACGGAAATTAATGATTTCGCGCTCGCGCTCTACGATGAGCCTAACGGCAACACTCTGTACACGACCGGCTGACAGGGCGGGTTTAACCTTATGCCAAAGCACGGGCGACAGCTTGAAGCCCACGATGCGGTCGAGCACACGACGGGCCTGCTGGGCATTCACCAAGTTCTGATCTATCTGTCGCGGATGCTTGATGGCATCCAGAATGGCAGTCTTGGTGATTTCATGGAAGACGATGCGCTTGGTGTTTGCAGGATTCAGGCCGAGGACTTCGAACAGATGCCACGAGATGGCTTCTCCTTCGCGGTCTTCATCGGATGCCAGCCACACGGTCTTTGCCTTTTGGGCCTGAGCCTTCAGGTCTGCAACCAGACGCGACTTGTCCGACGGTATCTCATACTGGGGCGTAAAGGAGTTCGTGTCGATGCTAAACGCACGCTTCTTCAAGTCGCGAATATGTCCGTAGCTCGACATCACCTTGTAGTCGGGGCCGAGGAATTTTTCTATAGTCTTGGCCTTTGCGGGGCTCTCTACAATAACGAGATTATCTTTCGCCATAACTAAGCTTTTTCGATTTGCGGGTGCAAAATTACAGCAAATTTCTCACTTATACCTTATATATATAGGAAAATTTGCTAAAAATTTCTCTACGCCCTGACGGACAGAGTGGAGTCCGAAATCGTCAGGACTTATGTCCTGTAGGGGAATCCACAGGGTTTCGGCAGCATCGTCCATTGCATGTGCCCGACTCGTATCGGCAACATGGCAGAGGTAGAACATGTCCATCGTGTGCACCACCAGTCCACTGTAAAGATATTGGTTGGGGATTGAAAACAGAAACTGCTCTTGGGTAACCTCCAGTCCCGTCTCTTCCTTCACTTCGCGACGAACGCCTTCCTCGCTGGTCTCGTAAAGGTCACTGAAACCTCCAGGAAGGTCCAGCGTACCCTTGGCAGGCTCCTTAGCCCTGCGCACGGCTAACAGTTCCCAGCCTCCACCGTCTTTAGCCCTAAGAATAAAGGCGACGGTAGCAGCCGAAGGGTTGATATAGTAGGTGAAGCCGCAGTCGCGACAATGTTTGCTCTTTTGGTTGTGTTCCTCGAAGTTCGGCGAGCCGCAGACGGGACAGTAGTGGAAAAGACTGAGAGGGTGAGACATTGGGAAGTTAAGGGTTAAGGGTGAAAGGTTGGTGGTGTTTTATGGTTTCGAATGCAAACTTACAAATTATTTCTGACTTGTCAGCCACGTATCGCTAAGAATCTTTCGACATATCGTTGAGAAAACTACGACGTAATGCTTAGAAACTTTCGACGTGTCGTTTGCTTAACAGGATAATTATCCGTTTGGTGTTGGATAATTATCTTATTTCTATCGGATAATTATCCTATCGCATTCGGATAATTATCCTGTTGTAAGAACATAATTATAAATCTTCGTCAACGACGTGCCGTTAAGTCAGGAACGACGTGCCGCTGGTTCAAAAAGGGTGTGTCGTTAGTTCTGTAACAACGCATTAAATGCAAAAAAACATTAAGACGAATGCAAAAAAGCGTCTTATGTGTTGTTTCTTTCTTACGAAATGCGTAACTTTGGCCTATAGAACCTTAAAATCATAGAATTATGGATACAATACTGACGTGGTTCAACGCGCTTGAGCCCATGATGCGTACCTACTGGGGCATCGCCATCTTTGCCTCACTCATTTTCCTCATTCAGATGATTATGACATTCATCGGTATTGGTGATGCCGATGGGGCCGATGTCGATTTCGATATGGGCGGCGACACCGACGGCGGCACATTAGATGCCGGCGGCACGCTGCAGCTTTTCTCGGTCCGCAACATCATCAACTTCCTGCTTGGAATAGGTTGGGGCGGTGTCTGCCTTTCGTCCACAATCCAGAGTCCTGTGTTGCTGGGCGTCTGCGCGTTCCTGACAGGCTGCGTCTTTGTGGCTATTTTCGGCCTCATATACAAACAAATGCGCCATCTCGAACACGACGGAGCCTTTAAGATCAGCGACTGCGTAGGCCAGATAGCCGATGTCTACCTTCGCATCCCCGGCGACCGTCAGGGAGAGGGCAAGATACAATACTCCTTCCAGGGTTCCGTTCAGGAACTGCCCGCCGTCACCGACGGGGAGACCATACCCAGCGGAGCCAAAGTACACATCCTCAAAATCATCGGCGACCACACCGTCCTGGTCGAAAAGGCCTAAGCAACTAAACATTAACAACTAATATCTAAAAGCTATGGAACCAATGTATCTTATTTTGATTGCTGTAGTAGTAGTCCTGCTGCTCATCATGGCGTTGATTAATCGCTACCGCCGCTGTCCGTCGGACAAGATTCTCGTAGTCTACGGAACCTCAAAGGGAAGCAAGAGTGCAAAGTGCGTACACGGTGGCGGTACCTTCGTGTGGCCTGTCATTCAAGACTATGCCTACCTGTCGCTGACGCCCATCAGCATTGATGCCAACCTGACCAACGCCCTGTCGCGCCAGAACATTCGTGTCGATGTTCCCTGCCGTTTCACCGTAGGTATCTCTACTGAGCCCGAATCCATGCTGGCAGCTGCCGAGCGTCTGTTGGGCCTGACCGCACAGCAGATTCAGGAGCTGGCTCGCGATATCCTCTTCGGTCAGCTTCGTCTGGTTATTGCCACGATGAGCATCGAGGAACTGAACTCAGACCGCGACAAGTTCCTGGAGGCTATTTCTTCCAACGTCGAGGTTGAATTGAAGAAGATTGGTCTGCGCCTCATCAACGTAAACGTGACCGATATCAACGACGAGAGCGGTTACATCGAAGCTCTTGGTCAGGAAGCTGCAGCCAAGGCCATCAACGAGGCCAAGGTTCGCGTGGCAGAGCAGGAGAAGCTGGGTGAAGTGGGTAAGGCAGAGGCCGTCCGCGAAACCCGTATCCGTACCGCTGCTGCCAATGCAAAGGCTGTAGAGGGTGAGAACGAAGCCAAGATTAACATTGCCAACTCCGATGCCATCCGTCGTGAACGCGAGGCCGAAGCACAGCGCAAGGCTACCGCTGCCGAAAAGGTGGCTCAAGCCCAGGCACTGGAAGAAGCCTACGCTGCCGAGCAAAAGGCCGAGAATGCCCGTGCCGAACGCGAACGCTCCACACAGACCGCCAACGTCATCGTTGCACAGGAAATCGAAAAGAAGCGTCTCGTCATCGAGGCCGAGGCCGCTGCCGAACAGAAGCGCGTAAATGCCAAGGGTGAGGCTGACGCCATCTTCGCCAAGATGGAAGCCGAAGCCAAGGGTCTTTTCGAGATTCTGACCAAGCAGGCACAAGGTTACGACAAGATGATTCAGGCTGCAGGCGGCGATGCCACCAAGGCTTACACCCTCTTGCTGTTAGAGAAACTACCTGATCTCGTGAAGACTCAGGTAGAAGCCATCAAGGGCATCAACATCGACAAGGTTACCGTTTGGGACAACGGTGCAGGCGGCAATGGTCAGACCAGCACTGCCAACTTTCTTTCAGGCCTCATGAAGAGCGTACCTCCCCTTGGTGAACTCTTCGACCAAGCCGGAATGTCCCTGCCCGAGTACCTCGCCAAGAAGAAGGACGAAGAGAAGCCTGTAGAGGAATAACCTCTAACATCTGCTTCGAAAACATTAATCCCCGACTCGCAACGAGCCGGGGATTATTTTAATTCTAAGCTATCAACAGTACTTAGGGCTGCTTGCCAATGTAGGCGAGGATACCGCCGTCAACGTAGAGCACGTGACCATTTACTGCATCAGAAGCATGGCTGGCAAGGAAGACTGCGGGACCGCCCAGTTCTTCTGGGTCGAGCCAACGGCCAGCAGGAGTCTTGGCGCAGATGAACTTGTCGAAGGGATGACGGCTGCCGTCTGGCTGGATTTCGCGCAGAGGAGCAGTCTGGGGAGTAGCGATGTAGCCCGGACCGATGCCGTTGCACTGGATGTTGTATTCGCCGTACTCAGAGCAGATGTTGCGAGTGAGCATCTTCAAGCCGCCCTTGGCAGCAGCGTATGCGCTGACGGTCTCGCGACCCAACTCAGACATCATGGAGCAGATGTTAATGATCTTGCCTTCGCGACGCTCCATCATCTCGGGCACTACAGCAGCCGAGCAGATGTAGGGAGCTACGAGGTCAACGTCGATAACCTGCTGGAACTCGGCACGCTTCATCTCGTGCATAGGAATACGCTTGATGATGCCAGCGTTGTTCACGAGGATGTCAATCTGACCTACCTCTTGGTGAATCTTCTCCACGAGAGCCTTCACGGCGTTCTCATCAGTTACGTCACAAACATAGCCCTTCACATTCGTGATGCCAGCTTCCTTGTAGTTAGCCAGACCGCGTTCAAGGGCAGCCTCGTTGATGTCGTTAAAGATAATGGTCTTGATACCTGCCCCGACGAATGCCTTGGCGATGTTGAATCCGATACCATAAGAAGCGCCAGTAATCCAGGCGTTCTTTCCTTCAAGTGAAAATGGATTTGCCATAATATTATATTGTTAAAAGTGATTATCTGCTTGCAAAAATACGAAAAAAAATAATGTGTTGCTCAATAAATCTACGATTTTTTATTCTGACGTTGTAAGAAGTTGAGCTGATGCTATGGAGAGTTGAGCTGGCGCTCGACTTCCACTTGCCTCGGCAGTATCAAGCCTTGCTTACTTCTGCTGTCTTTTTGGTTCAAAGTCTTACGTATGAGTATCATCCGACAACTTTCCACCAAAAAGACAAAGAGCAACAGCGCTTGCTGTTGCTCTCGCGTAATCGGTGAGTTGGGCTATCCGGTTTCGAACCAGAACTAAGACGACCAAAATGTCTTGTGCTACCATTACACCATAGCCCAATCCGGCAGCTGCCTATGACCCGCAGCGAGGTTTTGCAGAAATGCGAGTGCAAAGATACGAAAGAAATCTGGAAGGTACAACGATTTTGCGACGAAAATTTGCCTTTGTGCGAAATTATATGTAAATTTGTGGCACTTTACACACTTTATATATATAGATAGATATGGCAAAACAAACAGAGAAGCTCTTCTCTGACTTCACTGCGCCCTCACGTCAGGAATGGCGTGAGAAGATTGAGGTTGACCTCAAAGGTGCTGATTATCAGAAGAAGATGGTGTGGAGAACCAATGAAGGTTTCTCCATGGAACCGTTCTACAGGAAGGAGGACGTGGACAAATTGCCCCTCGTCAATGCCCTGCCTGGTGAGTTCCCATTCGTGAGAGGTAACAAGAAGGCCGACAACCAGTGGTATGTGCGCCAGAACATCAAGGCAGAGGATGCCAAGGAGGCTAATGCTAAGGCATTGGACATCCTGAATCGCGGCATCGACTCCCTTGGTTTCCGCATTCCTGGTGACAAGGTCAGCAAAGAGTTCATCGAGACATTGCTCGACGGCATCCTGTGCGACTGTGTGGAGGTAAGTTTCCGCACCTGTCAGCGTCACGCCTTGGAATTGGCCGACATCGTGGTGGCTTACTACGAGAAGAAGGGCTACGACAAGGAGAAGATTGTCGGCGGTATTGGCTTCGACCCCATCGAGCGTATGCTGATGAAGGGCAAGGACACCACCATGCTGCTGCCCGACATGCCCAAGCTGGTGGAGAAACTGAAGGACTTCCCCAACCTGCGTTGCGTAATGGTACATAGCGACATGCTCTGCAATTCGGGTGCTTACGTTTATCAGGAGCTGGGCTATGCCCTCGCATGGGGTAAGGAATACCTCGACGAGATGGTAGAGGCTGGTGTGCCCGTTGACCTCGCTGCCAAGAAGATTAAGTTCTACATGGGTGTGGGTGGTAATTACTTCATGGAGATTGCCAAGTTCCGCGCTGCCCGTATGCTTTGGGCACAGATTGTGAAGCAGTACGAGCCTAAGTGCGACTGCGCTTGCAAGATGGTTATCAACGCTTCGACCACGACCTACAATCAGACTGTATTCGACAGCTATGTAAACATGCTTCGCTCGCAGACCGAGGCTATGAGTGCTGCCCTCGCAGGTATCCACTCGATGGTTGTCACTCCGTTCGACACACCTTATGAGGTGCCCACTGACTTTGCTGAGCGTATTGCCCGCAACCAGCAGTTGCTGCTGAAGGAAGAGTGCCACTTCGACAAGATTGTTGACGTTAGTGGTGGTTCTTACTTCGTGGAGGAACTAACCTCAGCTATCGCCAAGGAAGGTTGGAAGCTGTTCCTCGCCGTTGAGGAAGAAGGTGGCTTCCTCGCTGCCGTTAAGGCTGGTACTATCCAGAACACCCTCAACGAGACCGATAAGACACGTCACGCCAATGCAGGCAAACGCAAGGAGTTCCTGCTGGGTACCAACCAGTTCCCCAACTTCACCGAGAAGAGCGAAGGCAAGCAGCCCTGTCCCGTATGTTGCGTTGCCAACGCAACAGAAACCACCCCTCTGCCCGCTCTCAACACCGAGCGTCTGGCTTCTCAGTTCGAGGCTCTGCGCCTAGCTACCGAGAAAGCCAAGAAGCAACCTATCGCCTTTATGCTTACCATTGGT
>JBGUVX010000018.1:0-4456 GCA_045220575.1 Bacteroidaceae bacterium | reverse complement strand
GGTGACAAGCACAGTGAAAAGAAGGTGTACGCCTACGCGCAGAGCACCGAAGTGATTGACATTCAGAAGCTGGGCAAGCACATCCAGCAGCACGGCTCGCCCTTTACCCGCGACATCATCGTGGCTGTGCTGACCAAGGCCGTCGACTGCATCCGCGAGCAACTGCTCGAAGGCAAGAAGGTGAACCTCGGCGAGATGGGTTCGTTCTACTGCACGCTGGCCAGCGAGGGCGTGGACTCTACCGACGACTTCAACCCCGCCGCCCATATCAAGCGCGTGAACGTGCGCTGGGACCGCGGCCACGAGTTCGACGACCTGCTGCCCGATGCCGAGTTCCACTACGTGACCACCCGTGAGGAACAGGCTGCCGCCAAGAAGCTGGCCAAGGAGGCCCTCGATGCCATCGTCAGCAGCACCTCCACTGGCGGCGACGATGACGGCGACGGCGACGACGGCGAGACCGAATAAAAGCCCCCTCCATCTCCCCCATAAGGGGGAGGGGGCCTCTCCCAAACCCTCTCCCAAGGAAAGGGCTTTAAGTAGACAGTAGTGAAGTAGTTAAGTAGTGAAGCCGAATGTCAGGCTTGCTGCAACAGCACTCAGGAAGCAAATGTAATGGCTTAACTACTGCCTACTTAACTCCTTAACTACAAAAAACTACCCAAACAATTAAACGACTAAAATGACTATGAAAAACGAGACGAAGAAAGAAATTGTGAAGTTCCTGTGGAAGTTCCTGACCGCCCTGCTGGCGGCACTCGGCGGCGCCGCCACCGTTTCCAGCTGCTACACGGTAAGCATCCTCTAAGAGGACCCACCCCTTCCCTCCCTTGTAGGGAGGGGGCTTTCAATCTTTCATATTAATTCTTAACTCTTAATTTTTAATTCTTAATTTCCCCTCCCCTCGGGGAGGCGACTGGGGTCTTCAGAGAAGCCACTCAATGTGGCTTCGGCCCCACAAAGGGGAGCGAGTCCCCACTCGCGACGGAGGACGGGAGGGGGTTAATTGTTTTCTTTTTGCACTCACTCGTTCGTCATTTGGGATTATTTTTGTACTTTTGTCAACGTGTAGTGTACAACATCTAACCAAATCTAAACCAAAACAGTACGAATACGACATTGAATCTGACACCTGGAAGAACTGCAAAAGACGATTAACTCATTATGATGGAAACAGAAAGACTGATATTGCGCCCTTGGCAGGAAAGTAATGCGATTAAGACGAGGGTAAGAATAAACTCATTAATCATGAAGACTCTTTTATTTTCATTGGTGATGTTCTTCTGTGGAGCAGGCATCGTGTCGGCTCAGGTTGTGCGCCTAAGTACTCAATCTGCCGGCAAGCAATTCGACGGCATTGGAGTCGTGGATGGTGGTGGAGCGACATCCGTTCTGCTTAAGGATTACCCCGAACCCCAGCGACAGCAAATCATGGATATGGTCTACAAACCCATGTTTGGCGCATCCATCAGTGCCTTGCTTGTTGAGATACCTGGTGATGGGAATTCCACACAAGGCTCCATGCCTTCCCACAGCCATTTCCGTGGTGATGCCAACTTTGAGCGTGGCTACACTTGGTGGGTGATGAAGGCGGCCAAGGAGTGCAACCCACAGTTGTCGCTCGACGCTACGTCTTGGAGTGCTCCCGCTTGGGTGGGCAACTTCTGGAGTGATGATATGGTTGATTATTACATCTCTTGGCTTCAAGGCTTGCGAGAGGTTCACGGATTGGAACTTGACGCGCTCGGCTGTCATAACGAGAAAGGCTACAACTACGACTTTGCCAAGCATTTGCGCCGTGCCATGAATGAGCGGGGCTTCGAGAATGTCAAGCTGCACGGCTTCGGCAACTGGGGCGATAGGAAGATGGAGTTCCTAAGGGATATGCAGAAGGACTCGGCACTGGCTGCGGCTCTCGATGCCGTCTGCGCCCATACGTTCAGCGAGATTCCTCTCTCAAAAGAGCAGCAAGCCATTTGTAACGACTTGGGCAAACCCATTTGGAACTCGGAAGACCATTTCTATTTCCCTGGCTTCGATGCGCTCATCGGCATTGTGAAGGGCTTCAACGAAAACTATATCGTCAGTGGTGCCACGAAAGTCATCAATTGGTACGGCATCGCGGGTGTCTATCCGATGGAACCTTATAGCTGCGACCCTGCTATGATACTGGCTCGCGAGCCTTGGAGCGGTAACTATCAGGTGCGCGAGGCCTTGTGGGGTTATGCCCATTACGGACAGTTCACTCAAATCGGATGGCGGTATGTTGATGACGGCTGCATGAAACTCGGCGAAGGCGGTTCGATGGTGACACTTCGTAATCCTGATACGGGCGACTACAGCATTATCCTCGAAACAAAGGACGCAAAGCAGGAACAGGAGGTCAAGTTCAAGGTCGGGAAGGGCTTGAAAAAGGGCACGCTTTGTGTTTGGTATAGTGATAAGGAGAGGCAGTTCGTTCGCCTTGAAGACATCTTGCCAACAGGTGGGTCGTTCAGCCTGAAGGTCAAACCTGATGCCGTCTATTCTGTCTCTACATTGACAGGTCAGCAGAAAGGTGCGTTTGCGGAGATTCCCGCCTCCAAGCCTTTCCCTCTTCCATATACTGATGATTTCGAAGGCTATCAACCTCCAGCAAAGTATGGTTATCTGCCTCGCTACACCGCCGACATCATCGGCTGCTTCAGCCTCACCCCCAACCCCAGCCTCACCCCCAGCCCCTCTCCAAAGGGCGAGGGGAGCTTTATGGGCGAGGGGAACTGCATACAACAGGTAGTTGGCGAGCACACGCTCAGCTGGGCACCCGAATGGCATCACTACACCATTCTCGGCGATTCGGCTTGGAGAGATTATGAAGTGAGTGCTGATGTTTGGTTGACACCTGGTGATGAAGCGGCTGTGATGGGACGACTCTGTGATGTGGGTTCCGGTTATGGCATTTGGGCAAAAGGTTATTACCTGAAACTTGACGATCAGGGTAACTGTACACTTGTCCTAACCTGCGGCAAACGCAATCAGAAAGAACTTATCGGCGATAAGGAGCAACAGGCTTTGATAAAGGCTCGTAAAGATGTTGAGGTTGGGGGAGAATATACCATCGCCTCTGCAAAAGTGGAGGGCGTAACAGCTTGCAGGTGGCACAACCTTAAGCTGCGGTTCGAGGGCGAGCAATTGACGGGATATGTTGACGGGAAACAAGTCGTTACTGCCACTTCCGACCGTTACCGAAAGGGAATGGCAGGCCTAATGGCTCCTCTCCAAAACCGCCGCGTCTGCACTCCCTATTTCGATAACCTGAAAATTGTACCTTTAAAGGAGGCGGTTGATGCCAAGACCATTGAGTTGCGTGATGCAGGCTATCAGGTAATTAGCGGCCCACGAACTACAGGCGACGGCTATTACGAGAGTTGCATCCTCGGACCAGAGGGTATTCAGATTGAGATAACAATATAACTTCATGAAACAGGAAATTAATCCCAAGGACACGAATAGAGCCTTCGCATTTGAGCTGTGGGGAGAGTCGCCCATGCCGATGGTGACGATTACGAAGACCTTCGACGTGACGCGGCTGCGTAAGGCGAGTCGGCGGCGAGGCTTGAAGTTCAACATGCTGCTGTGCTGGTGCATAGGCAAGGCGGCATCAAAGATAGAGGAGTTCTACATACTGCCCCAGAATGGGATGGTTTACAAATACGACCGCCTGACTATCAACGTGATTGTGGACAATGTGAAGGGTGGACTCTGTTTCTGCGACGTTGCTGTCTGCGATGATGTGGAGACGTTTAACGCCAACTACCTGCATCTGACAGAAACCATCAGGCAGACCTGTCAGAACATTTTAGACGATGAAGCTATGGCTATCGGCACGTCGGCAGTTACAGGCACGGAACTCGACTGCATCGTCAATCAATATAGCGGCACCTTCAACAATCCTTTCCTGTCATGGGGCCGCTACCGTAAAGGTTGGCTGAAGACAACCATGCCCATCTCCTTCCAGTTCCACCACGCCCAGATGGACGGCAAGCACGCCGCCCGATTCCTGGAAGAACTGCAAAAGACGATTAACTCATTATGAACAAAATTATGATTATTGACGGCGGGCCGCGTAAGAACATGAATACGGCTGCTATGATTGAGGCTTTTGCCAATGGAGCAAGGAGTGTGAGTGAAGAGATTGAGGTCAAGACCACCCGCCTCTATGACATCAACTACAAAGGATGCCGCTCGTGTATGGCTTGTAAGTTGAAAGGCAAACCCAGCAATATCTGCGTGTTCAAGGACGACCTAAAACCTGTGTTAGAGGAAATCGCGTATGCCGATGGACTTGTGCTTGCATCACCGATTTTCATGGGTGAAACAACAGGCGAGCTGCATTCGTTCATGGAGCGATGGACGTTCCCGTGGCTGTCGTATAAGGATTATAGTAACAATTGTCCCAAACACATGCCCGTGGTGG
>JBGUVX010000017.1:0-24492 GCA_045220575.1 Bacteroidaceae bacterium | reverse complement strand
TCACCACTATCACCATCCATCACCCCATCCATCACCCGTCCAACCCGCATAAATAAAGGAAAGGTGATGGAATGATGGTTTTTCTCGTCAAAAATCGATAAGATGTATTTCGCACCCCTTAAACTCGTATGGAAGTCGTCATTTATTCTTTATTTGTTGGCCATACAACTGGTATCGCTCTTAAGTTTGTTGATGCATTAAATTATCATTTTTTGGGCGTGGGTCTTAGTTTTTTGACTTTTTTTTCGTACCTTCGCCCGTCGAAACGAGAAAAAGAACAAGAAATCAGATATAACGACTATGAAGAAACGACTTTTATTGGGTGACGAGGCGATAGCGCAGGGGGCATTGGATGCCGGACTGTCTGGCGTGTATGCCTATCCCGGAACACCCTCTACGGAGATTACGGAGTTCATTCAAGCCAGTCCGCTGGCAAAGGAACGCAAGGTGCACAGCCGCTGGTGTACCAACGAGAAGACGGCTATGGAGGCCGCGCTGGGTATGTCGTTCATGGGCAAAAGGGCCTTGGTGTGCATGAAGCACGTGGGCATGAACGTCTGTGCCGACCCGTTTGTGAACAGTGGTATGACTGGCGTGAACGGCGGCGTGGTGGTGCTGGTGGCCGACGACCCATCGATGCACAGCAGTCAGGATGAACAGGACAGCCGTTTCTACGGCAAGTTCGCCATGATTCCCACCTTCGAGCCCTCAAGCCAGCAGGAAGCCTACAACATGATGGAGGCCGCCTTCGACTACAGCGAGAAGCAGTGTCTGCCTGTGCTGATGCGCGTGACAACCCGCATGGCTCACAGCCGCGCCGTTGTGGAGGTGAAAGATGAAGCCCGCAAGGAAAACGAACTGAACTACAATGCCGCAGCCGCCAACTGGGTGCTGCTGCCCGCCAATGCCCGCCGCCGCAACGACATCGTAACGAAGCAGCAGGCCGAGCTGGAAGAGGATGCAGTCAACTCCAAATACAATGGCCTAATCCCAGCCCTTCCCAAAGGGAAGGGAGCTAAGGCTCCTCTGGGAATTATTGCCAGCGGCATCGCCTATAACTATGTTAAGGAATCTCTACCCTCCTTTGGGGAGGATACGGGGGTAGGTCTCCTCAAGGTTAGCCAATACCCGCTGCCCAAGAAGTTGGTACGCCAACTGCTGGAGAGTTGCGAGAAGGTGATGGTGGTGGAAGAAGGCCAGCCCTTCATCGAGGAACAGGTGCGCGGCGTCTTCGAGAGCCAGAACATCATGGGACGCCTGACTGGCGAACTGCCCCGTACTGGTGAACTGACACCCGACTGCGTAGCAGCTGCACTCAACAATGCAGGAGTGTCTGTTGCTACAAAAGAGGGGCTGGAGGCAAGTCAGCTCGTTGCTGCCCGCCCGCCACAGCTCTGTCAGGGTTGCGGACACCGCGATGTCTATACCGCCCTCAACGAGGTGCTGAAGGAATATGAGAATCCTCGTGTATTCGGCGACATCGGTTGCTACACACTGGGCTTCCTGCCACCCTATCGCGCCATCCACTCTTGCGTGGACATGGGTGCCAGCATCACAATGGCCAAGGGAGCCTCGGACGCAGGTCAGTGGCCTGCCGTTGCCATCATCGGCGACAGCACTTTCACCCACTCGGGTATGACGGGCCTCTTGGATGCCGTGAACGAGAAAGCGAACATCACCGTCATCATCTCCGACAACCTGACCACCGCAATGACGGGCGGACAGGACTCTGCCGGAACCAACAAGTTCGAGGCCATCTGTCTGGGTCTGGGCGTAGAGCCTGAGCACCTGCATGTGGTAGTTCCCCTACCCAAGAACATGCCTGAGATAACCCGCATCATTCGCGAGGAAATCAACTATCGTGGTGTGTCCGTCATCATCCCCCAGCGCGAGTGCATCCAAACATTCAAAAGACACGCAAAGGAGAGAAAGAGGACCCTCCCCCAATAGTAAATTGTAAATTGTCAAATTGTAAATTATGAAGACAGACATAATCCTTTGTGGGGTGGGAGGACAAGGCATACTCTCCATAGCCACCATCATTGGCGAAGCTGCCATGAATGAGAACCTATATATCAAGCAGGCCGAGGTACACGGCATGAGTCAGCGAGGCGGTGATGTGCAGTCGAACCTGCGCATCAGTTCCGAACCTATAGCCAGCGACCTCATCGCCAAAGGCGGGGCAGATGTCATCATCTCCATGGAGCCGATGGAGGCCCTGCGCTACCTGCCGTACCTGAACAAGGAGGGCTGGATAATCACTTCAAGCGCTCCTTTTGTAAACATACCGAATTATCCTGACTTTGAGGCTATTAAAGCAGAGCTGAATAAGTTGCCAAACGTGATTGCCGTTGACATCGAGCAACTGGCAAAGGACAACCAAGTGCCCCGCTCGGCCAACGTCATCCTGCTGGGTGCCGCCCAGAAGGCTTTGGGCATTGACTATGACAAACTGGAGGCTGCCATCCGCCGCGTATTTGCCCGCAAGGGTGATGCCGTAGTGGAGGCTAACATCAAGGCACTCGCCATCGGTCGCGACCAGCAAGGCTAACAGCTCGGCTTGCCGAACCCATAAAAAGACACCGCGTGAGAAAGCTCCCACGCGGTGTTTTGTATGCTAACAATAATCAGCCATTGAAGACAGGCAGCTCCAGCCACTTGACATAGCAGAAGTCCTGTCGGTGGGGAAGATTCTTGTTCTTCGGATACATACGAACGGCGCTCTTGTACTGACCAGCCTGCTTGGGAACCAGCGTGGCCTCGAAGGTATAGAGGTTGCCGTCGCGACGCGTCACGTTCAGGGGTTCCACACTATAGACGCGCTCTACCCCATCCTTGTCGACGCTCACGTTCACCTTCTCCAAGCAAACGGCATCGTCGAGACCCTGCTCGTTGATGACAAACTTCAGGCGATACTCCTGACCAGCCTCGCCGCCGTTGACGGGGAAGGTGTATTCGCTGCTGACCACGCTGATGGCATCCCATCGCTCGGCCACCGTTTCCTTCCACTGGGCAATCTCCTTGGCGAGCTGATAGCCGTTCTTGGCGAGTAACTTGAAGCGCTTAGCCTCCTTCTCGTAGAACTTCGAATAGTAGTCGTCGAGCTGGCGCTTCATCGTGTAGTGCGGAGCAATCTGTGCGATGGAGTTCTTGATGACCTTTATCCAGTCCTTCGAGATGCCCTTCTTGTCCCTATTGTAATAGAGTGGAACAATCTCGTTCTCAAGCAGCGAATAGATGGTGGCGGCATCGAGACGGTCCTGATACTCCTGATTCTGGTAGGTACGCTTCTCCGTCAGCGCCCAACCGGCGCCCTTGCGGTAGCCCTCAAGCCACCAGCCGTCCTTCACGCTCAGGTTCACCACGCCATTCATCTCGGCCTTCTCGCCGCTGGTGCCGCTGGCCTCCATGGGGCGCGTCGGGGTGTTCATCCAGATGTCAACGCCGCTGACAAGATTGCGGGCCAGCATGAAGTCGTAGTCCTCGACAAAGATAATCTTGCCCTGGAACTCGGCACGCTGCGATATCTCATATATCATCTTGATAAGTCCCTGTCCAGCACCATCGGCGGGATGGGCCTTACCGGCAAAGAGGAAGATGACAGGACGCTCGGGGTTGTTCACAATCCGGCTCAGACGTTCCAAATCGGAGAAGAGCAGATGGGCACGCTTGTAGGTGGCAAAGCGGCGGCAGAAGCCAATGACCAAGGCGTTGGGATTGAAGCGCTCGGCCAGCTTCGTGATGCGCGAGGGGTCGCCCTGATTCTTGAGCCAAGTGTTACGGAACTGAACCTGAACGTAGGAGAAGAGCTTCTTCTTGAGCGCCATGCGCGTAGCCCAGATTTCCTCGTCGGGACAGTTGTAGATGCCGTGCCAAATCTCCTCGTTCGACTGGTCCTGCATGAAATTAGCATCGAAATACTTTGCATAGATTGCTCGCCACTCTGGAGCCGCCCAAGTAGGCATGTGAACGCCATTGGTGACGTATCCCACGTGGCTCTCCTCGGGATAGTAGCCAGCCCAGATGCCGTTGAACATCTTCTTGCTGACCTCGCCGTGGAGCCAGCTTACGCCGTTCACCTCCTGACAGGTGTTGCAGGCAAAGGTTGACATGCAGAACTTCTCCCCGTGGTCGTCGGGATTCGTGCGGCCCATGCCGATGAACTCGTCCCACGTGATGCCAAGGCGGGCGGGATAGCCACCCATGTACTTGCCGAAGAGGCCCTCGTCGAAGTAGTCGTGACCGGCAGGAACAGGCGTGTGAACGGTGTAAAGACCGCTGGCGCGAACGAGCTCCATAGCCTGATTGAAGGTAAGGCCCTCGTCGATATAGTCGCACAGGCGCTGCAGGTTGCAGAGGGCAGCATGACCCTCATTGCAGTGGTAAACGTCCTTCTTGATGCCAAGTTTCTTCAGCAGCAGCATACCGCCAATGCCCAGCAGAATCTCCTGCTTCAGGCGGTTCTCCCAGTCGCCGCCGTAGAGGCTATGGGCGATGGGCTTGTCGTACTCCGAGTTCATCTCGTTGTCGGTATCGAGCAAGTAGAGCTTGACACGCCCGACATTGACGCGCCAGACGCAGGCATAGACATGATAATTCAAGTATGGGACTTCGACCACCATCGGATTGCCGTTCTCGTCGAGCTGACGTTCGATGGGCAGCGAAGCAAAGTTCTGAGCCTCGTAGTTGGCAATCTGCTGACCGTCCATTGCCAGGCTCTGCGTGAAGTAGCCGTAACGATAGAGGAATCCGACGGCCACCATGTCGACATTCGAGTCGCTGGCCTCCTTCACATAGTCGCCAGCCAGCATTCCCAAGCCGCCGCTGTAAATCTTCAGCGCCGAATGGATGCCGTATTCCATGCAGAAGTAAGCCACAGAGGGGCGAGTACGGTCGGGCTTCACATCCATGTATTTACGGAACGAGGCATAGACGTCCTTGACGCGCTTCATCAGCGCCTTGTCCTTCAGCACCTCCTGCTTGCGCTCGAATTTGAGACGTTCCAAGAGCATCACGGGGTTGTGAGCCACATCGTGGTACAACTCGGGGTCGAGCTCACGGAACAGGTCACGCGCTTCGGAGTTCCACACCCACCACATGTTATGAGCAATCTCATCCAAGCACTTCAGCTTGTCGGGCAACGTGGCCTTCACGGTCAACTCTCTCCATTGCGGAGCATTAACATAGTCTGCTTTAATCTTCATTGTATTTCGGTTTCAGGTTAATAATGTTTCTCTTGACACTCCGCTACTTCAACACCCCTTGGGCCTTGAGCAGCTTGGTGTAGGCCACCTGCAGTTGGCACTGGGCCTCGATGTAGTCGGCAGAAGCCTGTTGCCACAGCGCCTGTGCCTCAAGCAAGTCCGAGAGGGGTTCCATGCCCACATCATACTGCTTTCGTGCAAGACTCATGTTCTCCTCGGCCTGCTGCAGACTATGGCGCGTGAGCTCCAATTCCGTCTGAGCCTCGCTATAATTGTTGAAGGCCTGCGATTGTTCCAGTTGCATCTGTTCGGTGAGGTCCTGCTGGTCGAGAAGTGCAATTTGCTGCTTAGCCTTGGCCGAACGAACCTTATAGATACGTTCGCCGAATGTGACGATAGGCACCTTGAGGGCTATGCCAACAGAGGCCGAAGCATCATTGAACAGCCTCTCGCCTTCCAACTTAACGCCATGCATATAGGAAACACCTGCGAAGGCTGCCAGCTGTGGCATGTAATCGCTACGGGTGAGACGAACCTGTTCGGCGGCAATGTCGGACTTGGCTTGCAAGATGGCAGCCTCCGGGCGCCTGCTGACGGAGAGGTCGGAAATGGCAGGGTCTGAGGGAAGTCCGTCCTGCGAACCGTCAGTGAGCAACTGGCTGGCATCGAGCTGCAAGGGAGTGCCCAGCGGAAGGCCGAGTATGTGGCAGAGGTTCATGGCCGTAAGGCGCGAGGCATTGTCGGCCCGCTTTATGGACAGTTCCGCCTCGTTGAGCTTCACCTGAACCTTCAGTTCGTCGTTGTGGGTCTTCAGGCCATGACGCACGGCGCTTTCCACATTGTTCAGCAGTTCGTCGAGCAAGGCCTTGTAGGCACGGGCAACGTCGGCAAGCTGACGGGCACGGAGAGCCTGCATGTAAGCCTCATCGGTCTTCAGGATAATCTGACTCTCCGTAAGGCGCAGGTTCTCGTTTGCCATTTCCGCCCCACGCGATGCCATTTTGTAGGCAGCCTTTATCTTTCCGCCCATGTAAAGCGGCTGTGTAAGGTTGACACCTCCGAGGAAAATATTGCCCACCTTGATTTTCATCTTCTGCGAAGGGAAGTCGGCATACTGGTTGAGCGTGTAGCTACCATCGGTATTAACCGTGACATTGGGCACATAGGTTCCCGTTGCAGGATTCAGGTTGTAGATGGGCAGATGTCCGCCCTTGATGGTGAGGTCGGTATTGATGGTGGAATAGGCATCGACAGCCAGCGCATTGAGGCGCGGGTAGAAGTTGGTCTTGTAGGCACGCTGGTCGTTGCGCGTCTGCTCTATGGTAAGTTTCGACTTCGTAATCTCCTTGTTGTTCTGCAGCGCCAAGTCGCGGGCTTGCGAGAGTGTGATGCTGCGGGCTGCCTCTTGTGCGCAGACGTCGGCAACCGAAGCCGCCACGGCGCACACCAGCAACAGAAGCATCTTATATGACATATTTCTTTTCATAGCGATGTTTTTTATTTGATTTTGAAGAACATAGCATAGAGCACAGGGATGAAGATGAGCGTGATGAGCGTTCCGACGAACAAACCGCCCATGATGGTGACAGCCAAGCTGCCGAACATGGCATCGGGAATGAGTGGAATCATGCCAAGAATGGTGGTGAGCGAAGCCATCATGACAGGACGCAAACGGCTCTTGGAACTATTCACGACTGCCGCGCGAGGCTCTAATCCCTGAGAGATTTCCAAGTTGATTTCGTCCATAAGCACGATACCATTCTTAATCATCATACCGATGAGACCCAGACAGCCGACGATGGCCACGAAGCCGAAGGGCTTGCCGGTAAGCAAGACGGCGGGGATTACGCCCACAAAGATGAGCGGAATGCTGCAGAAGATGATGGCAGGCTTCTTGTAATCCTTGAACAGCATGATGAGGATGACGATAATGAGGATGATGGCCAAGGGGAAACCATTGAAAAGATACTGCATGGCGCTGTCGCTGGCCTGCTTCTCACCTTGCCACGAGAGGGAGTAACCGATGGGCAGCTTTATCTTCGAGATTTCCTTGGCAATGGCAACACGGGCCTCCTCGGTGCCCACACCCGGACGTGGCGAGCACTGCAGACGCTGCTGGCGCTGGCCATTGTAGCGCATCACGACGGGTTCCTCCCATCTCAGTTCCACGCCCTTGGCCACTTGCTTCAGCGGTGTGGTGCGGGTCAGGCTCTCGATGACCTCATCCTTCGTGACGTCGCCAGACAGAAGCTTCTGCAGGGCAGAACGGTTTATCACGTTGTGAATGTTGGGCAGCAAGCCGAACACAGGCACGTTGTCGATGCGGTCCATGTCGTTTCCGTCGTCCTCAGTACACTTCAGCACGACATCCTCGCTGTGTATGCCATCGAAGAAGGTGGCAATAGGAATGCCGCCTGTGTAGGCCAAGATGGAGGTGGCGACATCCGAACGGCTCAGCATGGAGGTACGTGCCGAGGGCTGGTCGTAGTTGATGGTCAGGACAGGCACCTGGGGGTCCCAGTCCGTCGTTGCCAGACACACCTTGTCAGATGCAGCCACAATGGCCATTGCCGAGTCGGTCAACTGATGCAGGACGGCAGGATCTGGGCCGCTGAAGCACACCTCGATGGGGTATTTCTTGAACATCAGGTTATAGCGCTTGAGCTTGATGTAGGCCTCTGGATAGCGTTTGTTGAGTTCCTGCTGGATGTCGTTAATGTTATCGACGAGCGCCTTGGGACTTTCGAAATCGATGATGAGCTCGCCGTATGACAGCGAGGGCGTGGCAATGCATCGCACCAGATTATAGCGACTGGGAGTTGCGCCGATGGAGGTGGTGACGTGCTTGATTTCCTCACGGCTGCTCAGATAGTCGTTGATTTCGGCCAAGTCCTGTGCCACTTGCGTATGGTTGGTGCCTTCGGGCAGCTTGTATTCCATGTAGAGCTGGTCGTACTCCATGTCGGGGAAGAAAGTCTGGTCGAGGAACCTGTAGCCCCACACACAGAGCAGGACGAGGCCCACAGCCAGCCCAACCATAATGAGGCGGAAGCGGATTCCGAAGTTCAGGATTTTCTCCAGAATGGTGTAGCTGATTCCCTTGTAGGGGTCACCACCCTCCCCTTCGGCATTGGTCTGCTTGGGGGCCTTGAGCATTCTGTCGGCCATGATGGGCACATGCACAAGTGCGAGAATCCACGACAGCATGAGCGACACAGCAATGACGATGAAGAGGTCGCGCACATAGACACCTGCCGTGTCGGGGCTGAGGAAGATGGGCCAGAAGGCCAGGATGGCGATGAGCGTGGCTCCCAACAGCGGAAGCGCCGTCCGCTTGCCGATGGAAGTGAGGGCATCCATGCGCGAATGTCCCTGCCGGAGGTCGACAAGAATGCCGTCAACAACGACGATGGCGTTGTCCACCAGCATCCCCATAGCCAGAATGAAGGCGGCAAGGCTCACGCGCTGCAACGTGCCGTCGAAAGCGCCCAGCACCAGCAACGAACCCGTCACGATGGTGATAAGGCTCAGACCGATGATGAGTCCCGACTTGAAGCCCATGGTGAAAATGAGCACAACGACGACGATGAGCACCGATTCCAGCAGGTTGACGAGGAAGGTATTGAGGGCGTTCTCGACACGTTCGGGCTGATAGAAGACCTTCTCGAACTTCACGCCAACAGGCATGGTCTTGCTGAGTTCGTTGAGCTTTTCGTCCACCTTCTTGCCCACCTTCACGATGTCCTTGTCTGCCACGCCGGCAATGGAAATGCCCAGTGCGTGCTGACCGTCGCGCTTCATCTCGTTGCGCGTGGGATTGGCATAACCCTTATAGACGCGAGCCACGTCGCTAATGCGCAGTTGCTCGTCGTCGTGCCCCTGAATAATCATGTTGGCAATGTCGTCAACCTCCTTGAAGCGGTCGTCGACGGTAACGCGCACCCGATGGGTTCCGTTGTTGTAATATCCCGAGTATGTGGTCTTGTTCTGGTTAGACAGCGTCTGCAGCACCTCGATGGGCATAACGCCGAGGTTGGCCATCTTGTCCTGATGCATCTCGATGTAGATGCACTCCTGGCGCTGGCCGTAGATTTCCACCCTCGCCACGCCGTCTATCTCCGCCACGTTGCGCTTCACCAGCTCGGCATAGTCCGACATCTCGCGGTCGCTGAGCCCGTCGGCCATCAGGGCGTAGAACATGCCATACACATCTCCGAAGTCGTCACGCACGATAGGTGTCTGCGCCGTACTGGGCAACTGCGACGTGGCATTGTTGACCTTGCGGCGGAGCAAGTCCCACTGCTGTTCCACATCGTCATCCTTGACGATGGTCTTCAACTCCACGGTAATGAGGCTCATATCGTTCATCGACTGGCTGACGACGTTGTCCACGCTCGGCATTTCGCGGATGGACTTCTCTAACTTGTCAGTGACTTCGAGCTCCACCTCATGGGCCGAGGCGCCCGGGTAGATGGTGACTACCATAGCCTGCTTCACCTTGATGGCCGGGTCTTCCAGCTTCGGCATATTGTTGTAGCTGAGGAGTCCCCCCACCACCAGTATCATTACAAAGAAGGAGACGAGTTGCTTATTGCTCAATCCCCAACGGGAAAAATCAAGTTCCATACCTTAATTTTACAATTTACAATTTTACAATTACTCTCGCGTCAATTTGTCCAATTGTCAAATCAAAGCAGTCCTCCCACGTTGGCCTTCGAGGTAGGGGCTATCTCCTTCACACGCTGACCGTCGGTAAGATAACGCACACCAGCGCAAACCACAACTTCCTGGGGTTGCAATCCCTTCAGCACCTGAATATTGCCTTCCGAGTCGATGCGTCCCACTTCCACCTTACGCTGACGAACTACGCCTGCCTTGGTGTCGAGTACGAAGACGGAGCAGGCATCGCCCTTACGCAGGATTGACGTTACGGGCAGGAGCACACCGTTCTCCTCCTCCGTAGCGCGGTAGGTCACATAAACCATTGTGGACATGCCGGGAGTAATCTTCTTGTGGTCGTAGCCGCCCTTGATGCGCAAGCGGGCAGAATAGAGCTGGCTGGCATTAGCCTCCTTGCTCACGCGGACAATCTCAAGAGGATAGGTGATGCCGGGTGTCACGTCGAAAGAGCACGTGGCACTGAGGAGGTCGGCCTGACGGGCATGGTCCGAAGCAGGCACGTAAACCTCGATTTCCACATCAGCATCGTTGAACATCGACACAACGGGCATTCCAGCCGCCACAGTCTCACCTGCCGAGCGCAACTTAGTCTGAATGTATCCGCTGAAGGGAGCGTAGATTCGCGTGTCTTCGAGCTGATGCTTGTGGTGCTCCAACTTCTCCGTGATTTGCTGCAGTCCGTAGCGGGCACGGTCGTAGTTGGAAGCCGTAGTACCCTTGTCATTGTAGAGTGCGATGACCCTCTCCGCCTCGGCCTTCACCTGTTCGTACTCGGCCTGCGTGGCTGCCAACTGCACCTTGTAATCGCGAGGGTCCATCTCCGCCAGCAGCTGTCCTTGCTTCACATACTGACCTTCGCTGACCAACACACGCTGGATGGTACCAGCCACACGGAATGCCACGTTGGTCTCGTCCTGACTCTTCGTCTTGCCCGGGTAGTTGAGTTCAGCAGCCTCGGCAATGGGGCGCACATGCACGGTCTTGACATATCTGACCTCGTCAGATTCCTGTTTCTCACCACTGCCGCACGCCGTAATAGCCATGACAGCAGCAATCACCATGGTTGACACTAACCATAATCTACCTTTTTGCATAATCAAAATATATAAATGATTTCGTTTCATGATATTAAAGATTAATGATTTTGCAAATATACAAAATAATTCGTAAAACCCTTTCATATTTATGAAAAAACATGTGGATTAGGTGATAGGTGATAGTTTATAGGTGACACCTAATCCCACTGGCACGGAAGTGCTGGGGCTTTTTTGTAGGCATAAAAACAGAGTTATTTACGATTTTTGCGTTTTTGTGCGGTTTTTCGTTAGAATTTTATTAAATTTGCGGTCAACTTGTGTTAATTTTTAAGGTATGAAGGTAAAAGATACTCCCATAAAGAAGGAAATTGTGGACGGACTGATTGCCAAGATGGGCATTCAGGACTTTGCCAAGGCTACCATCCGCGAGGTGAAGCAGGTGGCTGCGATGGCTGAGAAGGAAAGCGGCGTAGAGTTCATCAAGATGGAGATGGGAATCCCCGGTCTGCCCGCCGCCAAGGTGGGTGTGGACGCCCAGATACGGGCGCTGCAGGACGGCATTGCCCACTCCTACCCCGACATTCAGGGTTATCCCGAGCTGAAACGTCAGGCTTCGCGCTTCGTGAAGGCGTTCATCGGTGTGGACATCGCCCCAGAGGGTTGCGTACCCGTAACGGGCAGTATGCAAGGGACATACGCTTCGTTCCTGACCTGCTCGCAGGCCGACAAGCGGAAGGACACGGTGCTGTTCATCGACCCGGGTTTCCCCGTCCAGAAGATGCAGCTGCAGGTGCAGGGCGTCAGGTACGAGACGTTTGACGTCTATGACTTCCGCGGCGAGAAGCTGGGCCCGAAGTTGGAGAGCTATCTCAGGAACGGCAACATCTGCGCCATCGTCTACTCGAACCCCAACAACCCGTCGTGGGTGTGCCTGACGGAGCAGGAGCTGCAGACCATCGGCAAACTGGCAACACAATACGACACCATCACCATGGAGGACTTGGCGTACTTCGCTATGGACTTCCGTCAGGACCTGAGCGTGCCGTTCGAGCCGCCCTATCAGCCCACCGTAGCCCGCTACACCGACAACTACATGCTGCTCATCAGCGGCTCCAAGGCGTTCAGCTATGCTGGCGAGCGCATTGGCGTGGTGTGCATCAGCGACAAGCTGTTCCACCGCCACTACGACGACCTTGCCGCCCGCTACGAGGGTCTGCCCTTCGGACTGGTGTTCTCCACCCGCATGCTTTATGCCTTGTCAAGCGGCACCAGCCATTCGGCACAATACGCGCTGGCAGAAATGTTCCGCGCCGCCTGCGATGGAGAGTATCGTTTCCGCGACGAGGTGAAGGTGTACGGCGAACGTGCCAAGAAGCTGAAGGAAATCTTCTGCCGCCACGGCTTCTATGTGGTGTACGACAAGGACGGCGACCAGCCCGTTGCCGACGGATTCTACTTCACCATCGGCTACCCCGGAATGACCAGCGGACAGTTGGCTCGCGAACTGATGTACTACGGCGTCTCGGCCATCTGCCTTATCACCACAGGCAGCCATCAGGAGGGCTTGCGCGTCTGCACTTCGTTCATCGAAGACCACCAATATGACCAATTAGAGGAACGCATGAAGATATTTGAAGCAAATAACTAAAAACCAACGATATATGAAAAACAGCATCAGAAAGACATTGGCTATGGCGCTGGCCATTTTCAGCAGCACAGCCGCCATGGGACAAACGAGTGAACAGCAAGGACTGAGCCCCAACGACACCATTGGCACGAAGCCCGCAGAAACCACCAACGACGAAGTGAGAATGCTGAGGAAAGTGGTGCCTGAGAAAGCACCCGACTGGATGAAAGACGTTGCCGACCGCATTCAACTTCACGGGTACGCGCAAGGTGGTTACAACTACCTCAACGAAGGCGGCAACAATACCAACACATTCCTGCTGAGACGCGTACTCTTCTGGGCAAACGCCCAAATCACCGACCGCTGGTCGTTCCTATTCATGCACGACTTTTCGAGTGTCGTACAGGAATTCTACACAGACTTTCGCATCACCAAGAACAAAGCCCTCACCGTCCGCCTGGGTCAGTTCAAGAACGGTCTGTCACTCGAAAACCCCCTCTCCCCCACTGCGATGGAAGCCATCGACGTTTACAGCGAAGGCGTAACCTACCTGACAGGCTGCGGCAGCGACCCACTGATGGGCGTGCAGTATGGCCGCGACTTGGGACTTGCCCTGTTTGGCCAGACCAACAATGCCAAGCTGCGTTACGAATTCGAGGTAATGAACGGACAGGGCATCAACAAAAAGGACGGAAACAATTTCAAGGACATGATAGCCCGCATCGAATACAGGCCCATAAAGGGACTGAATCTGGTGGCAACAGGACAGATAGGCCGAGGGCACAATATTCTGGCCACAGCCAAAGCCTCTGTCTATAACCCGACGATTGCACCCGGACAAGACTACAAGCGCAACCGCTGGACTGTGGGCTTTGACTATAAGTCAAAGAAATTCAACCTACATGGCGAATACCTAGAGGGTTATGACGGCCCGACAGTGAGCCGAGGCGGCTACCTGACAGGCTCCGTACCCCTGGGCACACCAAAGGTGGAGTTCGTGGGTTCGTATGACTACTTTAACTTCAACACCACACTGGGACAAGACCAGCACAAGGCCATCGCCGGCATCCAGTACTGGTTCTTCAGGAAGTGTCGCGTGCAACTGCAGTACGTCTACAAGAGTGCCTACCTCTCTGGCAAGTCCGACGACCCCGCCACCCAGTTCGTACACGGCAACAGCCACGCCCTCATGTGCCAGTTACAAGTGCGATTCAACTAAAAAGACCCTCTCCTAACCCTCCCTCTAGGGAGGGAGCGGTCAGTTTAAAATAAAAGTTAATGTTCAACCCTATAAATTGAAAATCCCCCAGCAAAAATCCTCAAGTGGTAAGACATTCCACTCTTCCCCTACAAGGGGGAGCAAGGAGGGGGGCCGATAATAATCATGATAATTAAAGTTCTTTTAACCATAGTTTTTCTGGCCATCATGATAGGTGTTGGCCTGTACAGTCGTAAACAAGCCAGCAGCGTCGAAGGCTTCGTATTGGGCGGTCGTTCCGTAGGTCCTTGGCTGTCGGCCTTCGCCTTTGGCACCAGCTACTTCTCTGCCGTAGTATTCGTGGGCTATGCCGGTCAGTTCGGCTGGAAATACGGACTGTCCTCGGCTTGGATTGGTATCGGCAACGCCATCATCGGTTCCCTGCTGGCTTGGCTCATCTTGGGTCGTCGCACCAAGCTGATGACGCAGCACATCGAGAGCCGCACCATGCCCGACTTCTTTGGCACACGTTTCTCCGACCAGAAGTTGCGCGTGGTGGCTTCCGTCATTGCCTTCGTATTCCTAATCCCCTATACCGCAGGTGTTTACAGCGGCATCTCCCGCCTCTTCGAGATGGGCTTCAACATCCCCTACGAATATTGCGTAGTCATCATGTCGGCCCTCACTGCCGTCTATGTGATATTGGGCGGCTACAAAGCCACTGCCATGAACGACTTCATTCAGGGCATCATCATGCTCTTCGGCATTGTAGCGGTCATTCTGGCCGTACTTTCGGCACAGGGCGGACTCACGGAAGCCGTCAACAAACTGGCCCTGCTGCCAGCTGATGGAGCCACAGAGCCAGGCAGCGGAATGTTTGCCACTTGGTTAGGTCCCGACCCTTGGGGGCTGCTCGGCGTAATCATCCTGACGTCGCTGGGCACGATGGGCCTGCCACAGATGGTGGGTAAGTTCTACAGCATCACCGACGAGAGTGCCATCCGTCGCGGCACCATCATCTCGACCATCTTTGCCTTCATCGTGGCTGGCGGCTGCTACTTCCTCGGCGGTTTCGGTCGCCTGTACGACCCAGTTATCAATGAGGCAACTGGCAAGATTGCCTTCGACTCCATCGTACCTGCCATGCTGGTGACTCTGCCCGATGTGCTCATTGCCCTTGTGGTGCTGTTGGTGCTCTCCGCCTCTATGTCCACGCTGGCTTCGCTGGTGCTCACCTCAAGTTCGACCATGACGCTCGACCTCATCTATCGCGACAAAAAATCCCTGCCCGGCGAGGTGGAGGAAGGCACTATCGACGACATCGTATCCGAAAAAATCGAACGCCGCAAGGTGGTTGTGATGCGTGTGCTCATCGTGTTCTTCATCGTCATTTCGCTGATGATAGCACTTAATCCGCCTACCTTCATCGCCCAATTGATGGGCATTTCGTGGGGCGCACTGGCAGGTGCCTTCCTGGCTCCCTTCATGCTGGGTCTCTACTGGCGCAAGACTACAACGGCCTCCGTGTGGGCATGCTTCATCTGGGGCGTGGGCATTACGGTCGTGAATATGTTACTGGGCAATCCGTTCAGCCCCATTAATTGCGGCGCCATCGCCATGCTGGGCGGTTTCCCCGTTGTGTTGCTGGTAAGCCTCTTTACACCCCAGTTGCCCAAGAACGAGGTAGATTGCATGTTCAAGTGCTACAAAAAATGAAGAATTAAGAATTAAAAATTAAAAATATTGTCCGAAAGCAGATTTTGTTGTACATTTGCATGGGACAGAACAATAAATAACGAAAATTATGATTTGGAACCCGAACAAAGAGTGCATGAGTCGCGACGAGAGAAGCGCGTTGCAAGGCAAACGCCTGCACAAGATTGTGGAATACGTTTACCACAACGTGCCCTTCTATCGCCACAAGTTGCAGGAACTGGATATACGTCCCGATGATATTCAAACCATTGAGGACATCACGAAACTGCCCTTCACTACAAAGAAAGACCTTCGTGACAACTATCCCTTCGGTTTGCAGGCCGCTCCGCAGAGCGAAATCATCCGAATCCATGCCTCAAGTGGCACTACCGGAAATCCCACCATCGTAGGCTACACTCGCAAGGACATTGGCGTGTGGAGTGAATGTATGGCTCGCTGCCTTACAGCATACGGCGTCACACGTGACGATATTTTCTCTGTGGCTTACGGCTACGGACTGTTTACAGGCGGCTTGGGTGCACACTATGGTGTGGAGCACATCGGTGCCTCTGTCATACCCGCAGGAACTGGCAACACGGAGAAACATCTGAAACTCATTCGCGACCTGGGCATCACGGGCTTGGCCTGCACCCCATCCTATGCCCTGTATCTGGCCGAAACGATGGACAAGCTCGGCATCCGCAAGGAAGACCTGAAGCTGCGCGTTGGAGCCTTTGGTGCAGAACCTTGGACGGAAAGCATGCGACAGGAGATAGAGGCTCGTTTGGGTCTCAAAGGCTTCAATATCTATGGTCTGTCGGAGGTAATGGGGCCGAGTGTGAGCTACGAATGCCAAATGCAGAACGGCTCCCACATCTGCGAAGACCACTTCTATCCTGAAATCATCAACCCTGTCACCCTTGAGCCACTACCAGCAGGACAAACAGGCGAATTGGTATTCACCACGCTCACGAAGGAGGGAATGCCCGTCCTGCGCTACCGAACCCGCGACCTGTGCAGCCTTATGCCAGGTACCTGCGATTGTGGCCGCACCGAGGTTCGAATGGGACGCATCCAAGGACGTTCTGATGATATGCTCATTATTCGCGGTATCAATGTATTCCCGTCGCAGGTGGAAAGCGTTGTGCTCTCACTACCGGAATTCGCGCCGCATTACATGCTCATCGTAGATCGTGTCAACAACCTCGACACCCTGCAGGTTCAGGTGGAGCTTCGTCAGGAAGTATTTACCTCCACCTTCGACACCCCTGCTGCCGTCGACGAACTGGAGAAACGTCTTGCGTCCAAGCTGAAGAGCGTACTCAGCATCGCAGCCAAGGTTCAACTGAAGGCTCCAGGCACCATCGAGCGCAGTCAAGGCAAGAGTGCCCATGTAATAGACAAACGTAAATTATAATAATAATGAATTCAAATTTTTTCAATCCCGAAATCGAAACCATGTCGAGGGAGCAGATTGAAGCGCTCCAACTCGAACGACTGCAGGCAACCGTGCGTCACTGCATGAACAATGAGTTCTATCGCAAGAAGTTTGCGGAGGCTGGCATTACACCTGACGACATCAAAACGCTGGCAGACATACGCAAACTGCCCTTCACTACGAAGCAGGACCTGCGCGACACCTATCCCTTCGGAATGTCCTGCGTACCCATGAAGGATTGCGTTCGTCTGCACTCCTCAAGCGGCACGACGGGTAATCCCACCGTCATCCTGCACACTAAGAAGGACCTCGACGAGTGGGCTAACCAAGTTGCCCGTAACCTGTGGATGGTGGGACTCCGTCCCGACGACGTGTTCCAGAACTCCAGCGGTTATGGTATGTTCACAGGCGGACTTGGTTTCCAGTATGGTGCCGAGAAGCTGGGTATGTTGACAGTTCCTGCCGCTGCAGGCAACTCGCTGCGTCAGATTAAATTCATCAAGGACTTCGGCACTACAGCCATTCACGCCGTGCCCTCATACGTTACCCGCCTTTATGAGGTAATGAAAGAGGAAGGCGTTGACCCACGCAAGGATACCAAGCTCAAGGTGCTGGCTATCGGTGCTGAGCCTCACTCGGAGGAACAGCGCAAGCGCATCGAGGAAATGATGGGCGTGAAGGCCTACAACTCCTTCGGTATGTCGGAGATGTGCGGCCCTGGCGTAGGTTTCGAATGTCCCGAACAGAACGGTATGCACTTCTGGGAGGACTACTACATCGTGGAGATTGTTAACCCCGAGACACTGGAACCTGTACCCGACGGCGAGATTGGCGAACTGGTACTTACCACCCTCTGCCGTGAGGCGATGCCCCTGTTGCGCTATCGCACTCGTGACCTCACCCGCGTACTGGGTCGCTCGTGTCCCTGCGGACGTAATCACGTGCGCATCGACCGCATGAAGGGTCGTTCGGATGACATGATGGTGTTGCGTGGCGTGAACATCTTCCCCATCCAGATTGAAAAGATTCTGATGCAGTTCAGCGAACTGGCCAACAACTACCTCATCACGCTGACCACCGACGAAGAGAACGACAACATGACCGTAGAAGTGGAACTCGCACAACCCACAGACGACTACGCCAAGCTCCAAACATTGGAGAAGGAAATCCGTCGCCGCCTGAAGGACGAGATTCTGCTCACGCCCATCGTCAAGCTTGTTCCTCTCGGTTCACTGCCCGTCAGCGAAGGCAAGGCCGTCCGCGTCGTCGACAAGCGCAAAGTCTATTCTTAATTCACAAATTGTAAATTGTAAATTGTATAATTGTAAAATAAGGAATTATGACTATCCATCAACTTTCCATTTTCATTGAGAACCGCTCCGGTACTCTCATCAAGGTGCTTGACGCCCTTAAGGAGGCAAAGATTCAGATCATCGCCTCCACCATTGCCGACACGGCAGAGTATGGTATCTATCGTCTCATCTGCAGCGAGCCCATGCGTGCTTGCGAGGAATTGAAGAAAGCCAACGTAGCAGTTGCTCTCAGCGAGGTATTCGCCATCGAGATTGATGACGTGCCTGGTCGTGCTGCCGAAGCCGTCAAAGTCTTCAGCGAGGCTGGCATCAGCATCACCTACATGTACTCGTTCCTGCTGCGCGGAAAAGGAATCCTCATCTTCCGCACCGACGATGGAGACAAGGCAGCCAAAGTCATTAAGGACAACAACCTCAAGAGTATCGACGAAAGCGAGCTCACCCAGTGGGCCTAAAACCTCACAAAGGAAACAAAAAAAGGGAACCGCGGTTCCCTTTTTTTTATTCACAGCCGTATTATTTGAAAAGCGGCAATTTATGCAGGGTTATAATACGTCTTATACCACTCCGCGAACTTACGCAATCCTTCCCGAAGGGGAATCTTTGGAGTAAAGCCAAAGTCACGTTCTAATGCTGTTGCATCCGCATACGTGGTAGGAACATCACCTGGTTGCATAGGAACAAGTTTCTTATGAGATTCAAAGTCGTAATCCTTGGGTAACACACCTGCCCTTACCAACTCTTCTTGCAGGATATTCACAAAGTCCAGCAGGTTCTCTGGCTGACCGCCACCTATGTTATACAAAGCGTAAGGCGGTATAGGTAAGCCATCTTCACCCATGCGTTTGGCAGGTGCCCCGCACATTACCCTGACTATACCTTCCACAATGTCATCCACGTAAGTGAAGTCCCTACGACAATTGCCATAGTTGTATATCTGTATGGTCTCACCCTTCAACAACTTATTAGTGAAACCGAAGTACGCCATATCTGGACGACCGGCAGGACCATACACCGTAAAGAATCTCAATCCTGTGGATGGGATATTATAGAGTTTGCTGTAGCAATGCGCCATCAACTCATCACTCTTCTTGGTTGCAGCATAAAGCGATACGGGATTATCCACACGGTCATCCGTGCTGAACGGCACTTTTTTGTTTCCACCATACACAGAACTTGAAGAAGCGTAAACAAAGTGTTGAACGCCCTTATACCCATCTTGAACCTTTGAACCCTTAAACTCTTGAACTGACACAGAGTGCCGACAAGCCTCCAGTATGTTATAGAAACCAATGATATTACTCTCAATATACACATCTGGGTTTTCAATACTGTAACGCACTCCTGCCTGTGCAGCAAGGTTCACGACGATGTCAAACTTGTATTCCGCAAACAACTTGTCTATCAGCTCACGGTCTGCAATATTTCCAATCACCGACACATACTCAACCTTACACTTCTCACATTCATCTTGCAACAGCCCAAGGCGGTAGTCCTTGAGACTGGGTTCATAGTAGTCATTAAGGTTATCAATACCCACTATCGTCCCTCTGCCCATCTCCTTGAACAAACGATGAATCAAGTTGCTGCCGATGAAGCCAGCATGTCCCGTCACCAGTATAGTCTTACCATTCAAATCAATCTTCTGTTTGCTCATGATTGGCAAATATTTTTATGTGTTCTCAAACGGCATTCTTGTCTGTTCTAAAAATCGATTTTGCCGTCATCCAGATAATGCGAATGTCGAGCCAGATGCTCCAATGCTGGATGTAGTAGATGTCGCGTTCCACACGGCCTTCCATCTGCCAAAGTTCACTCGTCTCGCCTCGGAAGCCAGTCACCTGTGCCCAACCGGTGACGCCTGGCTTGACAAAGTGGCGCACCATATACTTGCCGATAAGTTCGGAATACTGCTTGGTGTGGGCCAGCATGTGTGGACGAGGCCCCACGATGCTCATATCGCCACGCAATACGTTCCAGAACTGGGGGAGTTCGTCAAGATTGGTCTTGCGCATAAAGTTACCGAAGGGGAACTTACGGGGGTCATCCTTGGTGGCCTGCACCCGGTCACTGTCGGCATTAACATGCATGGATCGAAACTTCAGGCACCAGAAATCCTTCCCGTCCATGCCCGTTCGTCGCTGGCGGAACAGCAGAGGACCAGGGCTTTGCACCTTGATAGCTATTGCCACAAAAGAAAATAGCACGGCTGTAAGACTCAAGGCAATAACGGACACCACGATATCGGAGATACGCTTCACCAAACGATTGAGCGGCTCTTCAAGGGGACTGGCATAACTGGCAAACACTTCTATGTCATCAATGAACACCGACTGCATATTGAACGATTCGTTGACGGGAGGCACATAATAGAACTTTACCATCCGCTTGTCGCATAGTTGCGATGTGTACGCTATCACTTTCCGTTCACTACGCGGCACACACAAATACAATTCATCGCCAAGTGTCGTTATCCCCTTTTCGTTTTCGTTCAAGAAATCTTCGGCATTTTCGAAATGGTGGCATATCCTGTAGCCATAAGTGGGATTTCCTGTTAGTTTGTCCCTGAGTTTTTGTAATGCCTCGTCATTGCCCACCAAGGTGATGCGTCGGGTGTTATAGCCAGCACTACGAATTTGCTTCAAAATCCATCGTTCCACTAAGCGTGCTAACAGAATCACCACCACCAGGCCGATGCCAATTATCAAGAGGCGCCAACCGACCTGCGTCATGAAATGGACTGCTCGCAGCAACAGATAGGTAAGAAGCGTATAAGTGCCCACCAACAGGATGGTGCGTTTCAGGATATCGCCCGCTCCGACTTGCCGCAGGTGGATAAGCGTACCGAAACGAATCTCGGCCAATAGGAACGAAATAGTGCACAGAAGCCAGAAAGTAAGACTCTTATCTTCGTCCCATCGTTCATAGGTAGGGAATATGTCAATGGTCATCCTTAAGATGCTCCATAGTATGATAAAGTCAAATGCTATGACGACCCACTTGATGAGCCTGTTTGTTTGGTTGTTGTTTCTCATATTGGTTTACCGTTTACGGTCTACGGTTTAAGAGTTATGGTTTCAATTATCAATTGGTCTAACGGTGCAGTTGGCGCCAGAAGAAGTGCCACCAGCGGAAAATCGGTTCCCAAAGACACTCGGAAGGGAATATGGTCAGCAGTCGCCAGTCACGTTTCAGCCGTAGTATATTTTTTCCCCATGGGGTGCGTGCCTGGGCAGACTGCGGATTAAAAATGCCGAAGTTACCGCCATGGAGAATTTCGTTCATCAGGAAGGTTCCATAGCGCTCGTCTGGTGGAACAAGTAACAGTCGCTTTGGCATGGCGAACAGTTGTCTAAGCACAAACATAACAGCTGCCGTTATGTCATAAAGCCCGAATTGTTTCAGCAGTTGCACGTCGTGCTGCCGTTCCTCTTCTGTGAAGCCCTGCCGCAACAGATAATAATAATCCATCATCTGTCGCATGCCGATACCCTCGTGTATCACGTGGTTCATGATGTGTGCCATGAGGAAGATACGGTTAAAGGCATTGGTAGGCACACTCACCAGTCCTGCGCCATTGGGTAGTTCTACACGGTGTTCCAGCTGTGCGGCAGTCTCACTGAGGAACCACTGCTGCAGCCGTCTGTTGTGAATGGGATTGTTGAGGAATGCCGGACGATAGTGCAATTCTACCTCAATGTCATCGCATTTCACATACTCTACGTGGTGATAGCACGCAAAGGCATTGGGCAGAGCCTTACGTGCGAAGGCGATGACCTGCTTCGGTGGTGCCATCACCCACACATCGATGTCACCCGGCATGCGTACTGTTGGGTCGGGATAGGCAAGGGCTATGCCCTGCCCTTTCAATATGCAGCAAGGCAGTCCGGCTTCATCCAACATGGCAGCCACCTTGACACTGGCCGTATCTATCTTATTATTGATTGATGCAATCTTTTCACTCAACACACAGGCGCCCTTGTATATCTTTCGTGGCGGGCGTTGTTCTTCTGGCATCATCTGTATGCACCGCCCTATCACGCCCTGAACGGTCTGCATTTTTGCCAGTTTCATCATCAGTTGCCACTCTTGTTCGCCGTCAATATCAGGCATAGGCTGCTGACCATCCTTGGTCTTCAGCCCCATCCCACGACGCATCAGAATAACAAATTTCTTAATTGGTGTCATCTCTACATTTTCTCCTTCATCACATTCCACATAAACTGTGGGTTGCCAATCACGTAGCGTCGCCACAAACGTCGAGGTTCCATCAGCAAACGATAAAGCCATTCCAGCGAATGCTCTTGCCACCATAGCGGAGCTCGTTTGGAGGTTCCTGCATAAAAGTCGAATACAGCACCGATAGTGCCGCAGTGGCAGTGGATGTTAAGTTCATTCCAATGTTGGCAGGTCCATTTCTCCTGTTTGGGTGCTGTCATACCAATCCACAGAAGGTCGGGGTTGGCGTTGTTAATAGCCTGTATCATCGTCCGATTGTCCTCTTCCGAAAACTCCGGCTTATAAGGCGGCGAATAAGTCACCACCTCCAGATTAGGATAATCAATAGCAGCCCGTTCCCGAATCAGTGTCAGCACCCTTTCGCTTGACCCCAAGAACATCACCCGTTTTTTTCCGTTATGGTTATCGTTAATGTTAAGGTTAACGTTAATTCTCCCCATTTCAAAGGCGAACAGGTCCCACCCAGCAATGCGTTCCTTAGGTTGCGACTTCGCCTTAAGCCAGCGGCATGCTTTGATTATGCTTGCCCCATCGGGAATTAGATAATCCCCGTTACTCAACGCCTCGGCAAACGCACCATCTTTCTGTGCCACATTATAAGAATAGGCATTAATGGTGTTAATCAGCACTTTCCCCTCAGGAATAAGCGCCAACTGCTCTTTAGATTCTACAATAGATATTGTATTCAGTCTTAGCATGGTCTCGCGGGGTTCAAGATTTTAATGATTCGTATAATTCCCCCACCTGTTCAGTGATCGTCTTAAGGTTGAACTTCTCTGACGCCATCTTCACAGATGCGGCTGATAATTTGTCTCTTAAGGCCTCATCACTCATTATCAGGTCAAGCTTATCCGCCAGAGTTTCAATATCACCAGGATTAAACAGTAACATATTCTCGCCATCTACTGCCAAATCGGGGATGCCCCCTACTGGCGTTGTAACTACTGACAGTCCATATGCCCACGCATCTAATACAGCCATTGGGAACCCCTCTGCATAACTTGGTAGGCAAAAAACAGAAGCCTGTTTGAAAGCCTTATCTTTATTCTCTCCACTAATCCAGCCTAACAATTCAACCTGATTTTCAATCCCCAACTCCTTGGCTAAAGCACGGGCTTGTTCAACCGCCCCATTCCCAGCCAACACGACTTTCCAATCCAGATGCTTGGACGCGACCTTTGCGAAAGCTTTAATCAGGTCGGCATACCCTTTACGCTGATTAAGTGTTCCGGCATAGAGAATGCTTTTGGTCTTCTCGTATTTCTGTGGATTCGTTATCGTTGGGCAGGGGTTATAAATCACCTTTATGCGGTCACCCAAATGGAACTTCTCATCAACCACTTGTTTCCAATAATTGGAGAGTACCACCACAACGTCTGCACCACAGAGCAACTTACGATAACGGTCGCTATGTGCCCCATTGATGGTCGTTTCGGGTGAAAACGAGTGATAATGGACTATAATTTTTTTCTTCAACCATTTGGCCAATCGGAAAAACAGCAGCTTTCTCAGGGCAGAAGGAGCCTCCCCTACATGTATATGCACAATACCAGATTCAGGTAAGAATAACAAATATTCTGCAAATCCCCTTATCGCATAGATGAGTTTCCACAAAAAGCCCTTATCCACGTGAGTCTGAATCCACCTGCAATGATACTTCGACCATTGCGCCCCAGCCTCATACGCTTTCACAACTGAGGTGATTCCGCCACGTGTCTTACGAGAAGTTGCTACTACAAGGACCTTGGACATTACTACTTCACTTTTATCTTTGTTTCATCGAATATCTTTTCCAATTCTTCTTTTGAGAATCGTTTCTCTTCAGGATAGAGCTTCTTTTCATGTTCGATGATTTGCTCTGGGGTGAAACGGAATTTGAGAACTTTCGCAGGAATTCCCCCTACAATGGAATACGGAGGTATATACTTATTGACAACGGACCCCGCTGCAATAACACATCCACGAGAAATATGCGCACCACTCAAGATTGTCACGTTTGAGCCAGCCCATATTTCGTCCTCAATAATCACGTCCTTATTCAGGCCTGGCTTCTTGGTGTGT
>JBGUVX010000016.1:0-126702 GCA_045220575.1 Bacteroidaceae bacterium | reverse complement strand
AAAGCCCAGATGGCGGAATCGGTAGACGCGCTGGTCTCAAACACCAGTGGGGCAACCCGTGCCGGTTCGACCCCGGCTCTGGGTACTGAAAACGGAGGGCGAGCAATCGGCTTCCGTTTTTCAGTAACTTTGCAGGAGATACAAATAAATGTGGACAGATTTGGGCTGCTTGCAACCACAATAAAAAATGCTAAAACGACGAACAAAAGGTTCGTCTTGCATTCCAAGCCTGACTCTTTCCCATTGTGAATTAAAAATTAAAAAGAATTGACTATGGGTTATTTATTCACTTCCGAATCCGTTTCCGAGGGTCATCCCGACAAGGTGGCCGACCAGATTTCCGATGCCGTACTGGACAAGCTGTTAGCCTTTGACCCTGAATCGAAGGTTGCCTGCGAGACGCTGGTTACCACAGGTCAGGTGGTAATGGCTGGCGAGGTTAAGTCACGGGCTTACGTAGACCTGCAGCGCATAGCACGCGAGGTCATCAACCGCATCGGCTACACCAAGAGCGAGTACATGTTTGAGGGGAACAGTTGCGGCGTGCTCTCTGCCATCCACGAGCAGAGCGACGACATCAATCGCGGCGTGGACCGCAAGGACCGTGAGAACCAGGGAGCTGGCGACCAAGGTATGATGTTCGGCTATGCCACCAACGAGACAGAGAATTACATGCCCCTCTCGCTCGACCTTTCCCACCGCCTATTGCGCGTGCTGGCAGACATCCGCCGCGAGGGCAAGGTTATGACCTACCTGCGCCCAGATGCCAAAAGCCAGGTGACCATCGAATACGACGACCAGAACCGCCCACAGCGCATCGACACCATCGTGGTCAGCACCCAACACGACGAATTTGACAGCGACGAGGCAATGCAGCAGAAAATCCGCGAGGACGTCATTAATATATTGATCCCGCGCGTGAAGGAAACCATCAAGAGCCCGCAGGTGCTCAGCCTCTTTAACGACCAGATAACCTACCACGTGAACCCCACGGGCAAGTTCGTCATCGGAGGTCCTCACGGCGACACAGGACTGACGGGACGCAAAATCATCGTTGACACCTACGGAGGCAAGGGCGCTCACGGCGGAGGTGCTTTCTCAGGCAAAGACCCCTCGAAGGTGGACCGCTCGGCAGCCTACGCCGCACGCCATATTGCCAAGAACATGGTGGCAGCAGGTGTTGCCGATGAGATGCTGGTACAAATCTCGTACGCCATCGGCGTAGCAGAACCAGTGAGCATCTTCGTAGACACCTACGGACGCAGTCACGTCAAGATGACAGACGGCGAGATTGCCAAGAAGATACAAGAGCTCTTCGACTTGCGCCCCTACGCCATCGAGCAGCGGCTGAAACTGCGCAATCCCATCTACGAGGAAACGGCAGCCTACGGACACATGGGCCGCGAACCACATATCGTAACTAAAACCTACACCTCGCTCTACAACGAGACGAAAAGCCTGGAAGTGGAACTCTTCACCTGGGAGAAACTCGACTACGTGGAACGCATCAAACAAGCCTTCGGACTATGATACTCAACGACATCAAGAGCGTAGCCATCTACTGCGCTTCGAGCACCAAGATAAAGCCCGTTTACTACGAAGTGGCAGCCCAACTGGGACGCCAGCTTGCCGAACGCGGCATCACGCAGGTGAACGGAGCCGGCAACATGGGACTGATGCGGGCAGCCAGCGACGCAGGTCTTGAGGCAGGCGGAAAGGTCATTGGCGTGATTCCTACCTTCATGGTGGAACAGAACTGGCACCACACCGAACTCACCAAAATCATCGAGACGCCGGACATGGAAAGCCGCAAGCAGACCATCAACGACATGACGGATGCAGCCATCGTGCTGCCTGGCGGCTGCGGCACGCTCGACGAGCTGTTCGAGGTCATTACCCTCAAGCAACTCGGTGTCTATCTGAAGCCCATCATCATCCTGAACGTCGATGGATACTACGACTATCTGCTCAAGCACCTGGAACGCTCGATGGAAGAAAACTTCATGCGTAACGAGCATCGCGACATCTGGCGCGTAGCCACCACTGCCGAAGATGCCATCGACATGGTGTTCACCACCCCGCTCATCGACGAAAGCGTACGCCGCTTTGCCAAAATCTGATATACCAGCTTCACACAGGTCCGGAAGGGGGTAAAAGATGGAAGAATGGTTTGCGACAGACTCTGTGGAGGAAAGCATCGACAGCACATCGATGCTCTGCGGGTTTCATCCCGAACACTACACGGGCTATTTCGCCAACGACACCCTTCTGCACACGGAACTGCCCTATCACTCCTGGGGCGAGAGCGCCACACCACTGCCCTATCTGCTCCAGCGCGACGATTTGGTTTCGTCCTGCCTCATCCTCTGCCTGTTCATGCTTGTCTATGCCTATAACAAGACAAGAAAGCAACTGCGGAGGCAGACCAAGGAGTTTTTCACAGCACCTCGCGCACATGTAGGCCCCTTTGCCGTAGAGACGAGTTATGAGGTGCAGGCCCGCATACTCATCCTCTTCATCCTTTCCTTCATGGGCGGATTGGCCATGTTCTCCTATGCACAATACCGTTTCCATACCAATCTCGAACAACTGTCCACCCACTGGCTCATGAGTATCTACGTGACAAGCTTTCTGGTCATGCTTGTCATCAAACGCATAATTACCAATTTCGTCAACTGGGTATTCTTTCCGAAATCTCAACAAAAAATGTGGCAAGACAATGCTTCTTACATCAATTCCATCGAAGTTTTGCATTTTTTCCCACTTTTGTTAGCTTTCATCTTTTTTCACCTTCCGTTCGAAAAAACCATCCTTTTTTTCCTTTTTATCCTACTAATTTTTAAATTTATACTCTCTTTTAAGGCCTACGGAATCTTTTTTGCAAAATCTCATGGAATATTCCATCTTTTTGCGTACCTTTGCGCCTTGGAATTGATGCCTTTGCTCGCCTTATGGAAGTTACTGGCAATCGTTACCGAAAACTTAGTAGTAAAATATTAGGACAATTAGTACAATAATGGTAAAGAAGATTCTGGTATCGCAGCCAAAGCCGTCCTCCGACAAGTCGCCCTACTTCGACATCGAGAGGAAATATGGCGTTGAGATTGTTTTTCGCCCTTTTATTAAAGTGGAATGCCTATCACCTCGCGAGTTCCGCGCTCAGAAGATAAACATCCTTGACCACACGGCCATCATCTTCACATCTCGTCATGCCATCGACCATTTCTTCAATCTTTGCAAAGAGATGCGCATCATCATCCCCGAGGACATGAAGTACTTCTGCATCACAGAGACTGTAGCCCTCTATATTCAGAAGTATGTACAATACCGCAAGCGCAAGGTATTCTTCGGTTCGACCGGGAAACTCAACGACCTGTTGCCCACAATGGTGAAGCACAAGAACGAGAAGTACTTTGTGCCCATGAGCGACGTTCACAGCGACGAGATAGAAAACCTGCTCGAAAGCAAGAAACTGCAATACACTCAGGCCGTGATGTATCGCACCGTCAGCAACGACTTCCAGAAGGACGAGCCTTTCGACTACGACATGCTCATCTTCTTCAGCCCCAGCGGAATCACTGCCCTGATGAAGAACTTCCCCGACTTCAAGCAAGACAAAATGGCCATCGGCACCTTTGGCGTGCATACAGCACAGGCAGCCAAGGATGCAGGCCTGACCATCCAGTTGGAGGCTCCCACCCCCAAATACGCCAGCATCACCAGTGCCTTGGCCGACTACCTCAAGGAGCAACAAGGATGACGGAACAGTCGCGGCACACATTCAGGAAAGCCGAGCGACTGTGTAGTAAAAAACGTATAGAAACACTGTTTGCAGGCAGCAAGGCCATTTCGGCCTATCCCCTGCGAGTGGTGTTCAAACAGAAAGATGAGGAGCCCACACAGCTCCTCATTACCGTTTCCAAGCGGCACTTCAAACACGCCGTTGACCGCAACCGCACCAAGCGGCTCATCCGCGAGGCTTACCGCCTGAACAAATCCCTGCTTCTCGACTCCCCTTCCATGCAAGGCAAAAGCCTCGACATGGCCTTCATCTGGCTCAGCGACGAACTCAGCGACTTCCCCACCGTCGAGGCACGTGTCAAGAACCTGCTTCAACGCATAGCCGAATTCTTAGAAGCATGACCATCATCCGTTCACTCAGCAAGGCCATCAGCGGTTTGCTCATTGTCCCCATCCGCTTCTATCAGCGATACATATCGCCCCTGTCACCGCCAACCTGCCGCTTCACCCCCACATGCAGCCAATATGCAGTCGAGGCGCTGCAGAAACACGGCCCCATCAAGGGGCTCTATCTGGCCATACGTCGCATCCTGCGCTGCCATCCCTGGGGCGGCAGTGGCTACGACCCCGTGCCCTAATCCCCCCACTACCCGCGATGCGAACCGTCGCATCCTTCCACGCGATACTATCCCTACCTGCCCTGCGATACTATCGCATCCCACTATGCGACAGGCGATAGTTCGCTCCCTATTCCGCGGCGTAATCCTTACAGATGCCTTGTTAGAGGGGATGGTAGGGAAGGTTGAAGACGTCGGCAACGGCTTTGAAAACTACCTTTCCATCGACGATATTGAGGCCTTTGGCGAGTGCTGGGTCGTCCTTGCAAGCTTGCTGCCAGCCTTTGTCGGCAAGGGCTATAGCATAGCGCAGGGTTGCGTTGGTGAGAGCCAGTGTGGAAGTGTTGGGCACGGCTCCGGGGATGTTTGCCACGCAGTAGTGCAGGATGCCTTCCTCGGTGTAGACAGGATTGCTGTGTGTGGTGGGACGCGAAGTCTCGAAGCAGCCGCCTTGGTCGATGGCCACGTCCACAAGCACTGTGCCGGGCTCCATGAGTCGCAGCATGTCGCGAGTGATGAGGTGCGGTGTCTTGTCGCCTGGCACGAGCACGCTGCCTACAACGATGTCTACGGTGGGAAGCAACTGGCGTATGTTGTGCTCGGAGGAGTAGAGGGTGTGTACGTTGGCAGGAGTATCGAGGTCGAGCTGGCGCAGACGGGGAAGGGAGATGTCGGTGATGGTAACTTCGGCTCCCATGCCTGCTGCCATGCGGGCTGCAGCCTCGCCGACAACACCTCCGCCCAGCACGAGCACACGGGTGGGACTGACGCCTGGCACACCGCTGATGAGTTTGCCTTTGCCGCCTTTGGTCTTCTGGAGGTAATAGGCTCCGTTGAGCGCTGCCATGCGACCTGCCACCTCGCTCATGGGCTGCAACAGAGGCAGCGAGCCATTGGGCAACTGCACGGTTTCGTATGCCAGACACACGGCTCCGCTACGGAGCATAGCGTCCGTGAGTTCGCGCTCGCAGGCGAAATGGAAATAGGTGAAGAGCAGTTGTCCCTTGCGCACCAGATTGTATTCTGGCTCGATGGGTTCCTTGACCTTCACTATCATGTCTGCCTCGCGATAAACATCTGCAGCGGTGGACAGGATGCGGGCTCCGGCTTTGATGTACTCGTCGTCAGCGAATCCGCTGCCCTCGCCTGCTGTGTGCTGCACGAAGACTTCATGTCCGCGACGTGTAAGTTCTGCAACTCCCGCAGGGGTCATGCCCACGCGGTTCTCGTTGTTCTTAAACTCTTTTGGAATTCCGACTTTCATGATTGTAGATTTTTATGGTTAATTAAAATGGGGCTCAGGGGAGTTAGGGGACGTGGTGAGTGACGATGGAGGAGAGGCGGAGGAGGCTGTCGCGACTGTTGGCGGCAAGCACGCCGGAGGGACGGGTATAGTCGAGCGGCTGGCCCTCGCGATTGCAGAGCACACCGCCTGCCTCTTCGAGGATGAGGGATGCGGCAGCAAAGTCCCAGGGAGAAAGCAGGTACTCGAAATAGAGTTCGCAGTGCCCCATGGCCAGATAACACAGTTCGGGGGCAGCAGCTCCGAAACGGCGTATGTCGTTGCACTGCGCAAAGACCTCCCGAATGATGTCGGCACACACAGGGGCAAACTCCTTGTGATAGACAGGCAGGGCGGTGCACATGACGCTGTCGGAGAAGGGGCGGCGGCTGACGTGAATGGCTTCGGACGGAGCGCCGCTCACAGGATGATGAAGGAAGGCGCCCTTGCCGCGCTGGGCAGTAAACAGCTCGTCGGTTCGCGGCAGATAGACGGCAGCCAACTCCATCAGCACACCGTGCTTCAGCCCCACGCAGATGGCACATTCGCGAATGCCGCGACTGTAGTTGGCAGTTCCGTCGATGGGGTCTATAATCCAGGTGTATTCGTGCGACAGGTCGTGCATATCCTCTTCCTCACACAAAAAGCCACAACCAGGAAGAAGCGCGCTGAGACGGCTACACAGGAACTCCTGGACGGCGATGTCCGACGACGTGACGATGTTGGCAGCGCCTTGTTTCTGCGTTACTTGGAAATCTGTGGTTTGCATCAGGTGCGAGGCCTCGATGACGATGTCGGTAAGGGAGTGAAGCATGGGTCGATAGAAATTTAAACGTGTTTCGAGTTACAAAAATATGAATTATTTTACATTATTTCGTAATTTTGCAGCATGGAATTTATAGATTTTCATGCACACCATGCTTCGCTGGGGGGCGAACGGGTGATTCAGGACGGCACGGACACCCGTGGTCGCCACCCCTGGAACTTGACTAATGCACCTCATTCTCTCATTTCTTCATTTTTTCATTTTCCCATTGCCATCGGCGAAAGCGGATTGGACAAAGCCTGCCAAACGCCCTACGACCTGCAACTGAAGGTATTCCGGGAGGAAGTAAGACTAAGCGAAGAACTGCAGAAACCACTCTTCCTGCATTGCGTCCGGGCAATAGACGACGTGCTGACCATACGTCGCGAACTCAAGGCCCAGCAGCCTTGGATATGGCACGGCTATCGCGGCAACTCCCAGCAACTCAAGCAACTACTGCCCCACAATTTCTACTTCAGCTTTGGCATCCGTTTCAATGAGCAAGCCCTGCTGAGCTGCCCTCTCGAACGCCTGCTGCTGGAAACCGACGAAGACACCCAGCACCCCATAGCCGACCTCTACCGCCAAGTTTCCCAACTGCGCAATATTCCGTTGGAATCGCTCGTCATACAGATGCACGAAAACTTCAATACTCTTTTTAATGAATCTCGCTGAATGGCCAATCTCGGCCAAGGGTGGGGTTTTAGGCTAACTCTTCACTCATTATTTATTCTAAGGACAAGCTTTTTCATTTCTTTTTGCTATATTTGTGGACAGAAACCTTTATTCACATAAAATGGCAAAGAAAAAAGAAGTCTTAGAGGAACCTTTAGAGAAACAGTTGTGGAAGGCTGCTGATAAGTTGCGCAAGAACATTGACGCAGCAGAGTACAAGCATGTAGTACTCGGCCTCATCTTCTTGAAATACATCTCCGTGTCTTTTGAAAAGCTCTATGCAGAACTGGTGAAACTGAAAGATGAAGGTGCAGACCCAGAAGACAAAGAGGAATACAAGGCGGAAAACATTTTTTTCGTACCAGCCAATGCCCGTTGGAGCTATCTGGTTAGTCAGGCTAAGAATCCGCTCATCGGCAAATACATTGACGATGCAATGGATGTGATTGAACGCGAGAATCCATCTTTAAAAGGTGTGTTGCCAAAAGTATTTTCCCGACCTAATCTTGATCCGACAAGTCTTGGCGAGCTGATAGACTTAATAGGCAATAGCACCCTCTCCAATGTGAGCACGGGCAGTGCAGATTTATTGGGCCATGTCTTCGAATATTTCTTGGGTGAGTTCGCTTTGGCAGAAGGCAAGAAAGGCGGCCAGTTCTATACACCTCGTAGCGTCGTTGAGTTGTTGGTCAATATGTTGGAGCCCTATAAAGGTCGAGTATTAGATCCTTGTTGTGGTTCTGGTGGAATGTTTGTACAGAGCGAGAAGTTTGTCAAAGAACATCAGGGACGCATTGACAATATTTCCGTTTATGGTCAGGAGAGTAACCAGACCACTTGGCGACTATGCAAGATGAACCTTGCCATTCGTGGTATTGATGCCTCTAATGTAAAGTGGAACACCGAAGGCTCTTTCCTCAATGATGCTCATCAGGACGTGAAAGTTGACTATGTAATGGCAAATCCTCCTTTCAATGATAGTGACTGGAGTGGTGACTTGTTGCGTAATGACAAGCGTTGGCTTTATGGTGTTCCCCCAACGGGTAATGCTAATTTCGCGTGGATTCAGCATTTCATCTATCATTTGGCACCATCAGGACAAGCCGGCTTCGTCTTGGCAAAAGGTTCGCTCACCTCAAAGACTGGTGGCGAGGGCGAAATCCGCAAGGCATTGATAGACAAAGGTCTTATTGCCTGTATTGTCAATCTGCCCGCCAAACTGTTCCTAAATACTCAGATTCCTGCCTGCTTGTGGTTTGTCACTCGTAATCGTGCCTGCCATCCTGGCGAAATTCTCTTCATCGATGCCCGCAACAAAGGCCGTCTGATTAATCGTCGCACCCGTGAACTGACTGGCGAAGACATCAAAGAGATAGCCGAGACCTATCACCGTTGGCGCGAAGAGTCCAATGACTATCAGGACATTCCCGGTTTCTGTGCTTCTGTTCCCGTCAGTCGTGTGGCCGAACTGGACTATGTCCTCACCCCAGGCCGTTATGTCGGACTGCCCGAAGAAGATGATGACTTCAACTTTGCCGAGCGTTTCACTGCCCTCAAAGCCGAGTTTGAAGAACAACTGAAAGAGGAAGAGCGGCTGAATAAACTGATTATAGAGAATCTTGCTAAGATACATATATAATAAGGTAGTATGGATGCAATCATAAAGACAGACTTAGCCGAGCGGATAGAACGGCTGATAACAGAAGCAAGAAAGCGCACCGTTGCCACCGTCAACACGGCGATGGTTTATACCTATTATGAAATAGGCCGGATGATTGTAGAGGATGAGCAGAAAGGAGAACAGCGGGCGGAATACGGAAAAGCTGTCATTAAAGAACTAGCAGAAAGACTGACCATGAAATTTGGTAAAGGTTTTTCTGCTCAAAATCTTGCAAATATGAGACAGTTTTTCATTACGTATTCTTCCAATCAGCCAATTTTCCAGACACTGTCTAGAAAATCTTCTGAAGGAATGATTTCCGAAACACCGTCTCGGAAATTGTCAACACCGTTGACGATTTCTCAAAAACCTCAGACACTGTCTGAGGAATTGCACTTCACCCTCAGTTGGTCGCATTATTTGAAGTTGATGCGCATAGAGAATCCAGAAGAGAGACGTTTCTACGAACTTGAAGCCACAGAGAATAATTGGAGTCTGCGTGAGTTGCAACGGCAGTTTGACAGTTCTCTATATGAGCGTTTGGCACTTAGCAAAGACAAAAAAGGAGTAAAACAATTGGCACAGAAAGGACAGATTATAGAAAAGCCTGAAGATGTAGTCAAAGATCCTTATGTGCTGGAGTTCCTGGGATTGAAAGAACTTCCCCAATACTCTGAAAGCGAACTGGAGCAACGCCTGATAGACCATTTGCAGTCTTTCTTGTTGGAATTGGGCAAGGGATTCACCTTTGTTGGGCGACAGGTGCGCTTTACCTTCGACGAACAGCATTTCCGTGTCGATTTGGTATTCTACAACCGTTTGCTCCGTGCATTTGTATTGATTGACCTCAAGCGTGGTACTCTAAAACATCAGGATTTGGGGCAGATGCAGATGTATGTAAACTATTACGACCGTTTTGTAAAGACAGAAGACGAAAACCCAACCATTGGCATATTGCTTTGCACCGACAAGAGCGATGCAATGGTGGAGATTACTCTGCCCAAGGACAACAACCAAATCTTCGCCAGCAAATACCAAACCTATCTGCCGAGCAAGGAGGAATTGCAACGGTTGATAGAAGAAAATCTAAAATGAATGTTATGAGCGAGTGGAAAGAATTTATAGAGAGTTTGAACGATTATGCTGGTCTTTTTGCCTTGCTGGCATTGGTGGCAACAATCGTGGTGCCTTATATTTTATATAAGGTTCAGAAGAAGAATGAGCGACAGGCGGCACAAGATGAGTTGGAAGCCATGAAAGAAATGCAGTGCTTCCCAATGACAATTGAGGAAAGGAAACGCTTCGAAAGAAAATGTATGCTTGAAAAGAAGGTTCGCAAACAATAATGTGCAATGATGAGCGAGTGGAAAGAATATAAGTTTTCAGATTTTGTTGATATAAATCCTTCGGTTAAAATACCTAAAGGAGTACCTATATCTTTCGTTGAAATGAAAGATTTGGATAATTCTTCTAGATATTGTGAAAGCTCACAAATGAGAGAGTTAAGCGGTGGAAGCCGATTCGCAAATGGGGATACTTTGTTTGCAAGAATAACACCGTGTTTAGAAAATGGAAAGATATGTCAAGTCAGAAATCTTAAAGATGGTATTGGCTTTGGCTCGACAGAGTTTCATGTTTTGAGAGGAAAAGAAGGTGTTTCTGATACGGATTTTGTGTATTACTTGTCAAGATGGGATGAAGTTAGAGCACATGCAGAACATAATTTGGAAGGCAGTTCGGGGAGACAGAGGGTACCCAAAGAAGCGTTTGATAATTTGTATCTTTTCCTTCCTACGCTTGACGAACAAAAGCGGATTGCCTCTATTCTCAGTTCTTTAGATGACAAGATAGATTTGCTGAATCGTGAGAATGCGACACTTGAAGCAATGGCAGAAACCCTCTTCCGCCAATGGTTCATCGAAGAGACCAAAGAGGATTGGAAAGAAGGAAAACTCGGAGATTTGATTGAAGTAAAATACGGCAAAGATCACAAGAAACTCCATGATGGGAGCATTCCTGTCCTTGGTTCTGGTGGAATAATGCGCTATGCTGATTCTCCTTTATATGATAAGGAATCCGTGTTAATTCCAAGAAAAGGCTCACTAAATAATGTGATATATATTAACGAACCGTTTTGGACTGTTGATACTATGTTTTATACTGAAATGCGGCGTCAAAATATTGCCAAGTTTATTTATCACTTTATGAAAGGACAAGACTTGGCAAACATGAATGTTGGCTCTGCTGTTCCAAGCATGACTACCGAGGTATTGAATAATATCCCTCTTGACATTCCCCCTCAGGAACTTTTCGACAAATATGAAGAAAGTGTTTCCGCTCTATATTCTAAACAACAGCAAAATAGGACTCATATAAAAAATCTCTCAAAGCAACGAGACATACTTTTACCCAAACTAATGTCTAACGAAATAAGTATATATGATAGATGAATTGACAATGAAACGGCTTGCCGTTATAAAACAATTATATCTTCATGGTATAGACCAATCATATGAGACAGAACCTATGAATGGTTTTTCCATCTTGTCTTTTCATGACAGTGTGGAGATGTTCATGAAATTATGTGCAGAACGGAAGAACGTGCGTATTGACAGGAATGTAAATTTTGGAGATTATTTTGTTAAATTACCAGACCTTCAGTGTAATGCAACGATGACAAATTTGAATGGTAAACGAGTAAACTTAAAGCATTATGGCACACTCCCTTCAAAACTGGATATTGAAATATCAAGAGCAAATGTAACTGATTTCTTTGAACAAAATACACCTATATTTTTTGAAATTGGGTTTGATGGAATCTCACTTATTTCTTTAATAAAATATGATAGTGTTAAGCACTATATGGATACTGCACTTTCGAACTTGACATTAAATAACTATAAAGAATCTATAAATAATTCTCAAATTGCCTTTAAAGAGTTGATGACATGTTACGAGGAAGAAAACACAAAAAGGTTTCATAATCCTTTTCGCTTTACAGGTCATTTACATCGTATAAGCCTTTTTAATGACATACGAAAAATTGACCGAGACTTTTCACGTTATATTGATGATATGAAGAAAGCTATTGAGAATTTGGAAGAAATGTCAAAAATCATTGGTTTAGGAGTTGATTATAAGCGCTATTGCAAGTTTCGTCTATTATCTCCTTATATTCAAATGTACTATTCAGAGAATAGACGGAAATACCATTGTCTAATTAATGAAGAACACGACAACAGGAAGTGCAGTCAACGCAATGCCCAATTTTGTTTCGATTTTGTTATCGATTCAGCTCTTAAATTACAACAGTTTGACATAGACATAAACGAAACTATAAAATAATTATGACCAAACTCTTGGAATCTGACATTGAGCAGTTGGCGATAGAACGGCTGGAGGCGAAGAGGTGGAACTATCTCTATGGGCCGGACATTGCACCAGACGGGGAGACACCGATGCGGACATCGCTGGAACAGGTGCTGCTGAAGGAGGTGCTGGCAAAGGCGGTGAAGCGGTTGAATCCAACACTGACAGACGATGTGCGCGATGAGGCCATCAAGACCATGCTGCGCATTGCGTCGCCTGACACACTGGCAAACAACGAGGCGTTTCATCGACTGCTCACAGAGGGTGTGCCCGTTTCTACCTACCAAGACGGTATGGAACGGGGCGAGAGAGTTTGGTTAGTGGATTTTGAAGACCCGTGGAACAATGAGTTTACGGTGGTTAACCAGTTTACGATTATCGAAGGTGGACATAACCGCCGCCCTGATGTGCTGCTTTTCGTGAACGGTCTGCCGTTGGTTATTATCGAACTGAAGAACGCTGCTGACGAGAATGCCACCATTGAGAGTGCCTACAGACAGATAGAAACCTATAAACAGCAGATCCCATCGCTGTTTACCTATAACGAACTGATCATCATTTCCGATGGATTGGAGGCTCGTGCTGGTTCCTTATCGGCAGGTTTCAGTCGTTTTACAGCCTGGAAGAGCGAGGATGGTGAGCATATTGCTTCGCCCATGATGAGCCAGTTGGAAGTGCTGATCAATGGGATGTTAGAGAAAGACACATTGCTCGATATCATCCGTTCATTTACCGTGTTTGAGAAACAAAAGACGGAAGACCTGAAGACAGGCATCACCACCATCAAGACGGTGAAGAAGATTGCTGCCTATCATCAGTATTATGCCGTGAATAAAGCGGTGGAATCGACATTAAGGGCCACAGGCATCAACCTCGGTGGCAATAAGGTTGCCGAATCTCCTGCCAACTTCGGTTTTAAGACAGTGAAAGAACAGGTAGTAGGTGACCATCGGGCAGGTGTGGTATGGCATACGCAAGGTAGTGGAAAGTCTCTGTCGATGGTCTTCTATACGGGCAAGATTGTACAACGGTTGAATAATCCTACTGTCGTGGTAATTACTGACCGTAATGACTTGGACGACCAACTCTTTGATACCTTTGCAGGCTCCCGTCAGTTGCTGCGCCAGACACCTGTCCAGGCAGAAAGCCGAGAGCATCTGAAATCGCTATTAAGGGTGAACTCCGGAGGTGTTATCTTCACGACTATTCAGAAGTTTCAGCCAGAGACGGGCAATGTCTATGAACAATTGACTGACCGCAGCAATGTCATTGTGATAGCCGACGAAGCACACCGTACGCAGTATGGCTTCAAGGCCAAAACGGTGGATGTAAGGAACGAGGCAGACGAGGTGATTGGCTCGGAAGTGAAATATGGCTTTGCCAAGTACCTGCGTGATGCTTTGCCCAATGCCACCTATCTCGGCTTTACTGGTACGCCCATCGAATCGACGGACATCAACACACCTGCCGTGTTTGGCAACTACATTGATGTGTATGATATTGCCCAGGCTGTAGAAGACGGTGCTACGGTGCGCATCTTCTACGAGAGCCGCTTGGCAAAAGTGGCACTAAGCGATGAAGGTCGTAAACTTGTAGCAGAATTAGACAAGGAATTGGATACGGAAACGATGGATGATGTGCAGAAGGCCAAAGCCAAGTGGACACAGTTGGAAGCACTTATCGGCAGTCCCAACCGCATCAAGAACATTGCCTCTGACATTGTGCAACACTTTGAGGAACGCCAGAAGGTGTTTGAAGGCAAGGCGATGATTGTAGCCATGAGCCGAAGGATTGCTGCAGCACTATATGAGGAAATCGTCAGACTACATCCAGAATGGCATTCGGATGACTTGTCAAAAGGTGTCATCAAGGTGGTGATGACCTCCTCTGCCTCAGAAGGACCAGAGATAGCCAAGCACCATACCACCAAAGAGCAGCGTCATGCATTAGCCGAAAGGATGAAAGACCCGACGGACGAACTGAAACTTGTCATCGTCCGCGACATGTGGTTGACTGGCTTCGATGCCCCTTGTCTGCATACGCTCTATATCGACAAGCCAATGCAGGGACACAACCTGATGCAAGCTATTGCCCGCGTGAACCGTGTCTATAAGGACAAACCAGGTGGATTGGTGGTGGATTACTTAGGTATTGCATCTGACTTGAAGAGAGCCTTGTCGTTCTATTCCGACTCTGGCGGCAAGGGCGATCCTACGCAGCAACAGGAACAGGCAGTAGCCTTGATGCAGGAGAAACTTGAAGTGGTAGAACAGATGCTTCATGGACTGGACTATCAGCAGTACTTTACGGAAACAACATCTGGCAAACTCTCGTGGATACTGAAAACAGAAGACTTCGTACTTGGCCTAGAAGATGGTAAGAAGCGGTTTGTCAATGAGGTGACTGCCTTAGGAAAAGCCTTTGCAATTGCCATTCCGAATGAGCAGGCTATGGAGGTGAAAGACGAAGTGGCTTTCTTCCAAGCCGTAAAGGCACGACTGTGCAAGTTCAATGAAAGAGGGACAAGACACACTGACGAAGAAATCGAGACTACCATTCGACAGGTGATAGACCAGGCCTTAGTATCAGAAAAAGTTATCGATATTTTTGATGCGGCTGGCATTAAGAAGCCTGACATCTCCATTCTCTCGGAAGAGTTCTTGATGGAGCTGAAAGGCATGGAGCATAAGAATATTGCAATGGAAGTGCTTCGCAAACTATTGGAGGACGAGATTAAGGCTCGCTCGAAATATAATTTGGTGGAAAGCCAGTCGCTAATGGAAATGCTTGACCGCTCTATCACCCGTTATCATAATAAGGTTATCACGGCTGCAGAAGTCATTGAAGAACTGATAAAACTCAGCAAGACCATTGTAGAGAAAGACGAAGATGCAAAAAAAATGGGGCTGAGCACTTATGAGTATGCTTTTTATACCGCAGTAGCCAATAATGAGAGTGCCAAGGAACTGATGGGCAAAGACAAGTTGCGTGAACTGGCTGTAGTGCTGACAGAAACCATCCGTAAGAATGCCTCAATCGATTGGACTATCAAGGAGAACGTAAGAGCCAAGATGAAGGTTGCTGTCAAACGGCTATTACGCCGTTATGGCTATCCGCCCGACATGCAACTATTGGCAACGGAGACAGTACTGAAACAGGCAGAGAAGATAGCAGAGGAAATAATCAAATAATCTATTATATTAATATCTAATTGATAAAACAATAAAATATTACATATAATTCTAATATTTTGTATTAACTTTGTAGGCAAATAATAACAATATGAAAGGAAAAGCATTTCTTTTAGGGCTTTTTTGCTGTAGTTTTGCAATGGCCCAGCAAGCCATCACCCCCGAAGTCTTGAAGCAGTTGGAAGCACAGGCCGAAGCAACTCCTGCCGAACGTGCCTTGCGCAATGCCATCCAAACCAACACCATCAGCAAGATGACCCTGCTGCAGAACAATCCACAGGCCACCGACACATGGTTCTCTGTGGAAGTGAAGAACACAGGCATTACCGACCAACAGAGTTCTGGCCGTTGCTGGCTGTTCACTGGCACTAACGTGCTGCGACAGCGGGCTATGAAGAACCTGCGGATTGAGAACTTCATGTTCAGCCACGTCTTCACATTCTTCTACGACCAGTTGGAGAAGTCCAACCTCTTCCTTCAGGGCATTATCGACACTCGCAAGCAACCGATAGACTCGCAGCAGGTGCAGTGGCTCATGGCAAATCCGCTGAGCGATGGCGGCACCTATACGGGTGTGGCCGACCTGGTTACGAAGTACGGTCTGGTGCCCAAGGATGTGATGCCGGAAACCTACATTGCCAACAACACCAGCGAGTTCGACAGCCACCTGAAGCGCAAGCTGCGCGAGATAGCCATCAACCTGCGCGAAAAGAGCGAGGCTGGTGCATCCGAAAAGCAGTTGGAGGCCTACAAGGTGGAGCAGATGAAGACCGTCTATCGCATGCTCACCATAGCCTACGGCGAACCCGTGAAGCAATTCACCTGGGCACCGAGGGACAAGAAGGGCAAGTACCTGAGCGAGCCCAAGCAATACACTCCCCTTTCGTTCTACAAGGAAGTCTGTACGCCCGAGGAAGACCTGAATGCCGACTACGTTATGCTGATGAACGACCCCAGCCGTCCTTATAATAAGGTATATGAAATAGACATGGACCGTCACGTCTACGATGGGCACAACTGGCTGTACGTGAATCTCGCCATCGAAGACCTCAGCCCCATAGCCATCGCCTCGCTCAAGGACAGCGTACCCATGTACTTCTCCTGCGACGTGGGCAAGCAGCTCAATCGCCAGACAGGCCTTCTGGACCTGAAAAACTACGGCTATGCCGACCTCTTTGGCACCACCTTCGGCATGAACAAAAAACAGCGCATCCAGACACGCGACTCTGGCTCCAGCCACGCCATGACCCTCATTGCCGTCGACCTCGACAAGGAAGGCCGACCCACCAAGTGGAAGGTTGAAAATTCGTGGGGCGAGAAGAGCGGATTCCAAGGTCACATGATAATGACCGACGAGTGGTTCCGCGAGTACATGTTCCGCGTAGTGGTAAATCGCAAATACTGCCCCCAGCAGGTACTCGACATCCTGAAGCAGAAGCCCGTGCGCCTGCCCGCCTGGGACCCCATGTTCCAAATTGAAAATTGAAAATTGAAAAATAATAATTGAAAACTATGGAAAAGAAGATTAAAGTAGCCATCGTGGGATATGGCAACATCGGAAAGTATGCCCTGCAGGCATTGGTGGAAGCTCCAGATATGGAGGTTGCTGGCGTTGTGCGCCGCAAGGGTGCTGAGAACCTGCCCAAGGAATTGGAAGGTTACAAGGTTGTGAAGGACATCGACGAACTGGGCAAAGTGGATGTAGCCATTCTGGCAACCCCCACCCGCAGCGTAGAGGAATATGCCCTCCAGTATCTGCAAAAGGGCATCAACACCGTGGACTCGTTCGATATCCACACCAAGATTGTGGACCTGCGCCGCTCGCTGGACAAGGCCGCCAAGGCTGCCAATGCCGTCAGCATCATCTCTGCCGGTTGGGACCCGGGAAGCGACAGCGTAGTGCGTACACTGATGGAGAGTCTGGCTCCCAAGGGCATCTCGTACACCAACTTCGGACCTGGCCGCTCTATGGGTCACAGCGTGTGTGTACGTTCCAAGGCAGGCGTGAAGGATGCACTCTCTATGACTATCCCCGTAGGTCAAGGCATTCATCGCCGCATGGTTTATGTCGAGCTGGAAGAGGGTGCCAATCTGGATGAGGTAACAGCCGCCATCAAGGCCGACCCCTACTTTGCTTCTGACGAGACTCATGTCTTCCAAGTGGACAGCGTGGACGCCCTGAACGACGTAGGTCACGGCGTGAACCTCGTGCGCAAGGGTGTAAGCGGACAGACCCACAACCAGCTCTTCGAGTTCAACATGAAGATTAACAACCCCGCCCTCACGGCTCAGGTGCTGGTCAATGTGGCTCGCGCCAGCATGCGTCAGCGTCCCGGTTGCTACACGATGATAGAAATCCCCGTTATCGACTACCTGCCCGGCAATCGCGAAGAAATCATCCGCCATCTCGTGTAATCCGCCCTCCCCTGTGGGGAGAAATCACGTTGAAATAGAAGATGAAACTGATTTATTTTCATGGATTTGGCTCATCAGGAGCCAGCGGAACGGTGGAGAGCCTGCGCAAGCTGTTGCCCAACGACGAGGTGTTGGCGCCAGATATTCCCATAGACCCAGTAGAGGCCCTACCCTATCTGAAACAACTATGTGCAGACGAGCAGCCCGACATTGTCATCGGCACAAGCATGGGAGGCATGTATGCCCAGCAGATGAGGGGCTTCGTGCGCATCTGCATCAACCCCGCGTTGAACATGTCCACCATGAGCAGCGTATTGCGGACAGGGGAACATAAGTTCTTCAACGGGCGCAAGGACGGACAGAAGACTTTCCGCATCACGCGCGACATCATCCAGCACCACAACCAGATGGAACGCCAGCAATGGAAGGACATCACAGACTGGGACCGCGAGCATTGCTACGGACTGTTCGGCATTCATGACACGATGGTGAACACCTACGACCTCTTCCACAAGCACTATCCCCACGCCACCCGCTTCGAGGGCGAACACCGACTGAATGAGAAGGTGTTGCGAAAGGTGGTGATTCCCCTGATTGAGGAATTAAGGAAGTAGCCTGCAACTTCAGCCTGCGCCAAAGGCAACGGAGAACGCGGCACCAAGGGGGGGCGGCAATCTGGCTGCTGGATAATTTGGGTATTATAAATATAAGTTGTATCTTTGTAGTCGCGAATACCCAAACTACCCGCAATAAACAACTATGGCAAAGACAGAGGGCCTGACACCGATGATGAAGCAGTTCTTCGACCTGAAGGCGAAGCACCCGGACGCAATCTTGCTGTTCCGCTGCGGCGACTTCTACGAGACCTACTGTCAGGATGCCGTAGAGGCTGCGGCCATATTGGGCATCACCCTTACGAAGCGGAACAACGGTGGCGACACCCCGACGGAGATGGCGGGCTTCCCCCATCATGCGCTGGACACCTACCTGCCCAAACTCATCAGGGCAGGTCGTCGCGTAGCCATCTGCGACCAGTTGGAAGACCCCAAGCTGACGAAGAAACTCGTCAAGCGCGGCATCACGGAACTGGTGACGCCAGGTGTGGCGATGAGCGACAACGTGCTCAACTACAAGGAGAACAACTTCCTCGCTGCCGTTCACTTTGGCAAAGCCACCTGTGGTGTGGCCTTCCTCGACATCTCTACGGGTGAGTTCCTGACAGCCGAGGGCTCCCCTGAATACGTGGACAAGCTGATAGACAACTTCGCCCCCAAGGAAGTGCTCTTCGAAAAGGGCCGTCGCCCTCAGTTCGAAGGTTCCTTTGGCACGCGCCATTGTGTCTATGAGATGGACGACTGGGTGTTCACGGAGCAGTTTGCCACAAATAAGCTGAAGAAACATTTCGAGGTAAAGAACCTGAAAGGCTTCGGTGTGGAGCACCTGAAGAGCGGCATCGTGGCCAGCGGAGCCATACTGCAATACCTGGAGATTACCCAGCACATACAGATTCGCCACATCACGGCGCTGCGCCGCATCGAGGAGGAACGCTTCGTGCGTCTCGACAAGTTTACCATGCGCTCGCTGGAACTGCTGGGTTCGATGAGCGAGGAAGGCAAATCGCTGTGCGACATCATCGACCAGACCATTACCCCCATGGGCGCCCGTATGCTGCGCCGCTGGATAACCTTCCCGCTGAAGGACGTACGCCTCATCGAGCAGCGACTCGACGTGGTGGATTATTACTTCCGTGAACCCGATTTCCGCGATTTCATCGAGGAAAACCTGCATCCCATCAACGACCTCGAACGTATTATATCCAAGGTAAGCGTGGGACGTGTGTCGCCTCGCGACGTGGTGCAGTTGAAGGTGGCGCTGCAAGCTGTGGAGCGAATAAAAGGAGCCTGCGAACAATCTGAAGACCCCACCATCCGACAGATTGGCGAACAATTGAGTCCCTGCGCCAATATCCGCGAGCGCATTGCTCGTGAGATTCAGCCCGACCCACCACTTTTGGTAAACAAGGGTAACGTCATTGCCGATGGGGTGAACGCAGAACTCGACGAACTGCGCAACATTGCCTACGGCGGCAAGAACTATCTCCTGCAACTCCAGCAACAGGAGGCAGAACGGACAGGCATCACAAGTCTGAAGATTGGCTACAACAACGTATTCGGATACTATCTCGAAGTGCGCAACACATTCAAAGACAAGGTGCCTGCCGAATGGGTGCGCAAGCAGACGCTGGCACAGGCCGAGCGCTACATCACCCAAGAGCTGAAGGAATACGAAGAGAAGATATTGGGTGCCGAGGACAAGATACTGGCTTTGGAAACACGCCTCTACAACGAACTTGTCGTTGCCTTGGCCGAATACACTCCGCAGATACAAATCAATGCCAACCTCATCGCGCGCCTCGACTGTCTGCTCAGCTTCGCCCTTGTGGCTCGCGAGCACAACTACATTCGTCCCGTTGTCGACGATTCCTATATTATAGACATCCGTCAGGGGCGTCATCCCGTCATCGAGACACAAATGCCCGTAGGCGAACGCTACATCCCCAACGATGTGTTCCTCGACAACGAGACGCAGCAAATCATCATCATCACCGGTCCCAACATGGCTGGTAAGAGTGCCCTGCTGCGCCAGACTGCCCTCATCACGCTCTTGGCACAGATAGGTTGCTTCGTGCCTGCCGAACGCGCCCGCATCGGTATGGTGGACAAGATTTTCACCCGTGTGGGAGCCAGCGACAACATCTCTATGGGCGAGAGCACCTTCATGGTGGAGATGAGCGAGGCCTCGAACATCCTCAACAACCTGTCGCCCCGCTCGCTCGTCATCTTCGACGAACTGGGACGAGGCACCTCAACCTACGACGGCATCAGCATCGCCTGGGCCATCGTCGAGTACATCCACGAGAACCAGCGAGCCCATGCCCGCACCCTCTTTGCCACCCACTACCACGAACTGAACGAGATGCAGCAGACCTACCAGCGCATCAAGAACTTCAACGTCAGCGTTCGCGAGATTGACGGCAAAGTCATCTTCCTGCGCAAACTGGAACGCGGTGGTTCGGAGCATTCCTTCGGTATCCACGTTGCCAAGCTGGCAGGCATGCCCAGCAGCATCGTGAAGCGAGCCGACCAAGTGCTGAAGCAGCTCGAAGCCACCAAGAACAGCGAGGTTGGCGGCAGCATTCAGCTCACGAAGAAAGAGGACAACGTGCAGCTCAGCTTCTTCCAGCTCGACGACCCTGTGCTGGCTCAGGTACGCGACGAAATCCTCAACCTCGACGTCAATAACCTTACTCCCCTCGAAGCCCTGAACAAACTCAACGACATCAAGCGCATCGTCAAGGGATAGGGCGGAGGCGAAAAACTTACCTTACTATGAAAGACATCTCCATCTACACCTTGACTTCACAACTGCACGACGAAAAGGCCGTTGCTGCCAACACACAGGCATTCCTCAGTTCGCTGAACATCGAATACAATCTGCGCTGCGCCGACTTCTCCGACTACGGTCAGGCCGTGCTCAGCCTCATCTATGTCCGTACGGGCGGCACGGAAGGCATCTTCCGCTCCCTGCTTCCACAGATCAAGCAGACCGCGAAGCCCGTCTATCTGCTCACTTCGGGCACCAGCAACTCGTTGGCAGCATCGATGGAGATACTGTCGTTCCTGCAGCAGAACAACATGCAAGGTGAGATTCTGCACGGCTCGGCTCAATACATTGGCAGACGCATCGAAAATTTGATTCGTCTGGAACAGGCCCGCCGCGTGCTGCAAGGCTGCCGTCTGGGCGTAATAGGTCAGCCCTCCGACTGGCTCATCAGCAGCGCTGCCGACTACGAGGCCGTTCGCAACCGACTGGGAATAGAGCTCGTTGACATCCCTCTCGATGAAGTGCTGACAGCCCTTGGCACCACGCAAATCGACGGAGGTCAGGAAGGGGCATTGCTCATCTACGAAGCCCTGCGGAAGGTTGTGGATAAGTATAAACTTAAAGGCTTCACCCTGCGTTGCTTCGACCTCCTCTCCGTGCTCCACAATACAGGTTGCCTTGCACTTGCCCGACTGAATGCCGAAGGACTGGTGGCTGGCTGCGAGGGCGACGTTCCCGCCATGCTCTCCATGATGGTAGTGCGCTCCCTGTTCGGCATCTCCGGCTTCCAGTGCAACCCTGCCCACATCAACATGGAAACGGGCGAAATGATGCTTGCCCACTGCACCATCCCCCTCGATATGGTCAGCCGCTACGAGCTCGACACCCATTTCGAGTCAGGCATCGGTGTCGGCATCCGAGGCTATATGCCCGAAGGTCCCGTCACCCTCTTCAAGGTTTCAGGCGACCTCACCCGTCACTTCGTTGCCGAAGGCCAACTGCTGCGCTGCGAGGCCCGTCCCAACCTCTGCCGCACACAAGCCGTCGTCCAGCTCTCCAACCCACAGGACGCCCGCTACTTCCTCACCCGCCCCATCGGCAACCACCACATCCTCCTCCCCGGTCACCACGCCTCCCTCCTCTCCTCCCTCCTTTCCTAAAGCTTCCAGTAAAGAGAATAGTGAGGAGGTAGAGCGCGATTTGGATTGCTTTTTAGGAAGGCACTGTCCCCCTGATTCCAAAAATCTTAACTATTCTCCAGCCCCTCAATAAACCTGTCGAAGTCTGAGAGGGCGGAACTGCGTGGCCTCATAGCTGTTTACGCGATAGCCAACGGCGATGATAGCATCCAGATTATAGAGCAGAACGCCCTGTTCATCCCATTTGTCCGAAGGAATTAAAATTTTTTTAATAGAATCGGACAAATGGACTTCACCGCTCTCTTCAATCTGCTTTAGATGATAAATGATATCTGGAATTGTAACATTAAACAACTCCGACATCCGACGTTGTGACAGCCAGAAGGTATCATTATTGAACAATACACTTACATTCACCTTACCCGTACTCGTGCGATACATCAGAACATTACCCTCGAAGCTTGTTGCCAGTGCCTTCGAGTCCATCTTCTGCGTAAAGTAATCCTGAGCAACCTTGGTAATGGACTTCTTCTTGTCGGCATTCAGGACGATAGCAACACATGCTGTCCGTGAGAGGAGAAAAGAAGTCACCTGACGTGATGTTCCTGAACCAAGTTTGGCCATCTCCTCAATCTCCACCATGTGCTCCTTCAGGTCAAGTCCCTTCTCTTGCTGCAGGAACACTGCCACCTTATCCATCAGCCGCTCGAAGTTCCAGTATTTCATGTAGCCCATCAGCCGTGCCAGTTTACGCGAGTTCCACCACTCACACCCCTCAGCATCCACCTCCTTGATGCTGTCAAACGGCGACTGCATCTCCTCTGGATTAAACAGTTCGTTGTCTATATTTTTATCTTCCATACATTCTTATAACATTTTCGTTTTCTGTTGTTATTGTTCTATTCGTATTGTCCTTCCATCACACAAAGTAGATATATCAAGACAGCATTGTTGATACGGCAATAAGCACCGTAATTGTCGTTAAATAGGCTTTACTCGTCTAAATCTCACGTAAATCTCGCTTAAAGTCGCTTAAATTTTCTCAGTGCAAATGTCCTAAATAAAGGACTTTCCAAGGATTCTCGCTTAAAATTCCACTTAAAGTCACTTAAATTCTCGCTTAAAGTCGCTTAAATCTCACTTAAATGCCATAGCCGTTTCTCGTCGGTATAAATTATGCCCTTCTTTCTTAATTTAGTTAGTAGATTACCTATCTTGCCTATCTTTTGGTCTTCTGTGAAATCAATAGGCAACTTATTCCAGAGCAGTTCATTGATTTGCTTCCGGCTAAGCACTTTATGATCATTCAAAGCCTTTATTATCCATTCCTGACATTCAGCATCGTTGAATCCCTTCTTCAGCGTATATTCTACCTGCTTGTCTGTGGCTTTAGCTATATATTTCGATACATATAAGTGAGGCTTTCGGCCTTCAATCAGCTTTTCCTTCCTAAGCATCTTGACAGCATTCTCACTAATTGGCTTACCCTTTTGTACTTTATCTAATAATACTGCAGTTGTCAAGTCTATATTTGTGTTCTCCAACAACATCAGGCTATAGTTCTCATCGATTACATTACCTGGCAGCGTCAGCACCACGTTATCATTATCGCTCTTGTCGTAGTCTGGCATAGGCAACCAGCGTTCTTTCTGCGATACGAACATCTTGTGAATGCCGAATCCCTCAGTATCAATCATCTTGATGTTGGCCATTGCTTGGGCCAAGAACTGATTACGGTACTTTCTGGGAATGCGCTCGCCAGTGATATAATCCTCGTAAGTGCCATCAAAGAATCCACCGCAATTCCGAAACTCCAGCTCATTCTCCCGTTCTATCACAATGATGCGCTGATTCTCCAAGTAATCTTGGTGGGCTATGCTATTATGAAGAGCTTCGAGTATCACCTCACTGTCGTACCTCATCCCCTCACCTGGTAGGAAACTGTTCTTGGGGAATAATTTGAACGGATAGTTCCGAATTTTGTGCATCACATCCGTTGTCGTCAACAAGAACGGGATAGTGAACACCTGGCCCACATTGTCCTTTCCTGCCAACCGCCAAACAATCTCACCAATATGGTTGATGAAATGTAGCGACTCAGGCTTGCCCAAAAGCAGTATGGCCGCATGTGTTATCTTGCCATCGATGGTTATCTTTGCCTTGTTCAGGAATACTTCGTCGCTCCATGAGTCCACTTCTTTCTTCTGGTTCGGGTAGTGCTCTTTATATCCCTCACGGGCTTTCATGATGGCTTTCTCATCCAAGTCAGCAATTGTTGCGCCATCTGCAATCTGCTTCGACCAGTCCTCATTTACCGTCTGCCTGCGTATCTCTTCATATTTGTTCATGTCGAGTGCAGCCAAGCTCTCACCACGACGCGCATAGAAGTGTCCCTGCCAAGCCATCGGAATACCGCGAGGTGCAGCCGGTATCTGGAACATCAGCACCCGCTTCCCCTCTATCCCCAGTTCATAAATATCCCTGAAGGTGTTGTTGTCCGTAGTATGCTGCGACAAGTCCTGCTTCAACTTTTGTAGGCTCTTCATGCTGTTCTTATACGACGTGCCAAGTATCTCACGCGTCTTGTCTTGCACCCCAAACACCAGCCAAGCGAATCCCTTATCTCTCAGGTTCGCCTCATTGCTCAGTGCCGAGAAATACTTGCCCAAGTCATCAAAGTCGAAGTTGTTCTCTGCCTTCTTGAACTCTACCACCTCATCCTCGTGATGGTATCTCAGATTATTGAAAATTTCATCTATACTCATATATTCTTATAACATTTTCGATTTCCTGTTCTATTGTTTTAACCGTAAATCATGAACAGTAAACCATTAACCATCATTGTTGCTATTGTTCCGTATCACATAATATTATAACTGTTACTTACTTTGCCTTATTAGTAGTTTAAGTTATACAACCCAAATATTGAAATCGACTTATAAAAACCACTTAACCGACCTTTTAGCATATTAACATACTTTTCGGACCATAGCGGATGTACTAAGATAAATTTCTCTCCATAAGGATCATTTCCTGTAATGGTTCCTTCTGTCACCTTAGTGGTATAGTTATTCCTAATGAACATGTTATTAATCGTTCCGAACACAAAATCATGCCAATATGTAACCGAGAAATCTATTTTCGCACTGCTATCCTTAGCCAATCTTGCGATGTCAAGACCAAGTCGCCAGTCAAGCAACTGATGAACACTTTGGTTGGAATAATCTCTTATGCAATCATAGCAAGATGACGTACACCCTTCCTCATGGCTCTTTGAGGTGAGTTGTTCATAAACCTCACCTCCTTCAACGAGCGGAGATACAATCGCTTGTTCAGGAACATCATGATATTTCCTACCACTGAGATAATTGCAATAGCCTGCTCCGTTTTCCAAACTTTCTACGAGGAATACTTCAGCCCGCTTTGTTGCAGGCACAATATAGAATCCTACATTGAGTTCTGACGAATCAATATCCAGATAGGATGATATAGCCTTACGCACCAAATATCCCCATGATAAGAAGGCTGCGCGAACCGCATAACTATTCTGGTTTTCATTAAAGACGGGTGACAGACATATATCCTCGCGAACTTTAGCAATTGATAAAGTAAGTACACCCGTTGTTTTGGATGAATAAAATGCATACTTCGATTCAAAGTCTAATTGCATTGAACGCCCAACTTCTTCAGGGTAGGCATCTCTTGATACATAAATACCCCTTTGATTCAGGCCAAGGTTATACAGGTCACCATTATTATCGTTTACCAAATGAACAAGTCCCTGTGAAGGAATAGTATTATTCCTGATAGTCATATTAGCAACTTGCGGACATTCAGAGAGAGACGGCTCACAGTCAAGCTTAATATCACTATTGGGTGAATACCAGTCGAAACTGCCATTGAAGTCATCAGGTTTGACACTGTAATCCACGCAGAATCCTAATGGCGAGCAGATCTTTACACTCTCCATCTCATTGCCACAAACGGGACAATTACCGTCTTCATCGCTAATGGTTGAATAACCACAGTTCCTGCATCTGTGGAGTGGATGACGATATTTGTTTAGCGAATTATGCTTCACTTGAACAATGTGAGTGGCTTTATTGTACTCGTAGTCCGCAACCCCTACAGCTCTGAACACCTTTTTGTCTTTAACGATTTCATGACCAGGAGCAAAAGAATTAAGAGCCATGTCTATATCGCGAGATACAACATCTTCAGCCGGAAGCTTCTTGGGTTCACTCAGATACAGATTTCTCGTTCTCGTGGGGAAGCCAAACATCGGCAGCAAACCTGCATTTGCCAATCGTTCACTCAGATAATCCTGTGTATAATCATCGCTTGATGCAATATCCGATATTCGGTCAATTAACTGATTGTAAATATAATTGAAGATGTCTTTCTTTTGCTTTTCGGAAATCTCTGTACCCTTCGTTACAACAGAAATAATCCGTCTAACTTCTGGCTTATTCTTTGCCAACCAGTCTTCAACAATCTGTTTGTTATGTTCCCATGCATCTATAAGTCCAAAGTTACCATGAACACTGTCGCTACCGCCAGCATTCTTCCTTAATGCAGCATATAGTATTTCCTTGAAAATGATTCTCTCAGCTATCTCGTGCGTCCTAACTTCCAGATACGGATCTTTAGGTGTATCAGATACCATTCGGTTGTATTCCATGAAATTAGTCTGATCGTGACTCAATGACCTTGCCACCGTAAGTGCAATAGACAATGGATTTCCTCTTCGTCCTGCACGACCAACACGCTGCTGATAATTGAATCGTTGTGGTGGGACATTACCCATCATAACGGCAGATAAAGAGCCGATATCAACACCTGCTTCCATTGTTGTTGTCACACTTAAAAGGTCTATTCCATCTACGATTGGATTTTCCGTTTGAAGGAAGATTTCCTGGAATAGTCGTTGTCTCTTTCTTGAATCCTCCTTGGATGTCTGTCCGGTCATTTCTTCACAATGTAAGCGATATACATTCTCCGTGGACTTTAGCAGAGTGAGATAGTAATCATCTGGATTATCAATCTCATCATCTGTTAGAATTTGGGGGGCTCCCAATTTGTGCAGGCAGTTAATACAGACACCATTAGCATGATGCATGTGAGTTGTCTTACACCGTGGGCACACCCAATATTTCGAACCAGCTGTTGCCTTTACAAATGAAAGCCCGTCACCTGTTAATAGAGTGACAGTTCTGTCGATGATTTCTCTACTTCGCAGAATCTGATGGAGTTTATCAATTATGCCATCTATAAAAATCTTATCGCTCCGATGATAGACTTCTTTGATTAGGCTGCGCACTGCTCTTGGGAAACTGTCTGTGGCTGGATATTTTGATGGGAATCCCTTGATCCTTTTCTTCTCACCTAATATTCTTATAACAGAACAGACAAGTTCCCTCATTATCGGGTCGTCAATATCACTTGTTGGGGCAAGATAGCCAAGTTTCAGTTCCTCAAAAGAACCGCTCTTATTAGAGAAAATACTACCAAGTTGTTCTATCTTATTGGAGAAATGTATATCATCGTTAAAATTTCTCTTACTATCACTGGGGTCTGGTTTCATCTTCAGTGTGTTGAAATCATAAAGATCGCTCCAGATACCGGCAGCGGGATTTTCAGAGAAAGACGGTTTTGGACCAGCGGGGTTCATTCCCAATGACAGAATCTTTTCGAACACTTCATCTTCGATATTGCCTATTCTCAGACCGCTGGATGACTGCAAGAAAGCATTCAACTTCTCTATCTGCTCTTCGGTGGCCCATTGTTTCTGTTCCCAATCTATAATTTGAGCATAGTCTCTGTATTTCTCATCCTGCGATAGTTCCATGAATTTAGCAATGTCTTCCCTTGATGGGGGTGTTGTCTCTCTGAATTTCTTTAGGAAGGTAATCGCTTCATCACTTCCATTCAAGGCATTTAATATGGCCCATCGTAACACATCACGGAAATGATCAAGTTCAATACCTGCTGACAATTTTGCGGCAGACTGTCTGCTATCGGAGAACAACACCACCTTCGTATTGGTCTCTTTGGCATTCTTCATCGTTCTAATAAGAGAGTCTGCAAGTATTTGGTTGACTTTTTGGAGTCCTGTACTGTGATGACGGATCGGGGTAAAACTATTGCTGTCTTTAACCTTATAGGCCACTTCGCATTGTGGACATTTAGATGGGAATTTAGTTTCCGAATCAGACATCTGCTCATGTAGCGAATACTCACCATCCATGTCGTTCCACACCTCTCCTGTTGCTGGATTATAGTTCACACGTTTCCAACCATCCTTTGATTCCGCCTTGCCTTTCCATAGCACGCAATAGCTTGCGAAGTCATTAGTTATGGGCTTCTCTACGCTTAGGAAAGATTTTCCATTGCTGTTTATCTTAAAACCGCCTAAAAACACGTCACCGCAGTTCTCGCAGACAAGTACCTCCAGCACTTTCATACCGCATGAACAAATATTTCTTGGGCGCTTATAGAAAGTGCCTAAGTTTCTGCCGTCAAATTGATAATCATTATGAACGCATGTGCAGTTTGGATCGGAGCATGCCCATAATCCACTTACATTTCGGAAAAAGAAATGTGCTCTTATCGGAGCAACCGCTGCATTGTTCCATACGCTCTTGCATATAACTCTGATTACAGCAGACACTACAGAAAGCCTGTCACTTACTTCTATCCCCAAAGCCTCGCCTATTTTCTCAACATCCTTGGGTATTATGCCTTTGGGTGTACTAAGTGCAAATCTCAGCCAGTCTAACAACTTGTACTTCTGTGTAATCTCATAGAAATCATTGCATTCAAGGCCACTAAGAAATGTTCCGTCGTCTTCTCCAGATTCATCTCCGTTGCCGTATCTAACCAATTCTGCAATGGGCAACGCCACATCTGGTCTTCTGACAGAAGGCTGTGGAGGATTGGACAGTACACAGAATTTCTCTTTAAAACTATCCTTTTCTATACCAAAGAACTCCGAAAGAAACTCTATAGATTGCATATTTTCTTCAAGAGAAGCACTCGTTGCTAGGAACTGAACCTGGGGCGAGTCTGTAGACAGCCCCAGTCTATCCAATAAGACCCTTAGAAGATAAGCGACTTCCGTTCCTGCCGTTCCACGATAGGTATGCAATTCATCTATAACAAGATGAAAAACATTTGTTTTATCCTCTTGAAGCCATTTCTTAGTATCTGTGAAGATGTCCGCTTCGTTCTCACGCATCAGCATTACATTAAGCATGCTGTAATTGGTGATGAGAATGTCAGGTGCATTGTCCTGCATGGAAAATCTATCCCACATCTCTGCCGAATCTTGTTCCATGCATGGGATATGATATAGTAAGTCTCCATCATGGCTATTCTTAGCAGCTATCCAGTCTTTGGTTAATAGGCGTTTCTCCTCAGCAAGTCTGCTTTTGCTCTTTTCTTTCGTACCGCTCACAGGAGTGGCACCTGTATATCTGCCAAAGTAAAAACGATGCCCGTTCCTAAACTTATCAAGCCAATCTAATGCACCAGTTCCATCCGTTTTCCTGCTGTTTAGCGCTTTTCTCAAACGAATCATTTGGTCTTCCGCAAGAGCATTTAGTGGATACAATATCATTGCTCGCATAGCTCTTGGTCTTGACTCTTCCCACTTCTTTGACTCCTTTACTAGATCAGCGATTATGGGCAACAAGAAGCATTCTGTCTTACCAGAACCTGTGCCTGTTGTTACAACAATATGCTTTCTGTTTATAAAAGCCTCTTTCAGAGCTAAATACTGATGATCATACAATTTCCTTTCTTGGTGGCCAGAGTTAGTAAATAACCCAGTATTGACAAAATCATTAAGCTCCTGAGAAACATTCTCTGAAGTGCAAAAGTCTTTCAGAGATGCTTTCTCGTGATACTTTGTTACTAATTCAATGATGGGAGGCTGGCAAATAGTACCTGTTTCTTCCATCAGTTTATCACGTTCTTGACCATACTCCTTCCTAAAGAATGGCAAACCACTACTAATGTATTTTAAGTATGCGTGGCGTATATCGGAGAATATCTTTATAGGATTATTCATATCGTATGGAATTACAAAGTATTCGGTTTAATTCTTTAACCACAGAAGAGGACACACCTTTATATATATAGGTGTTGTCTTCTTTTCCTGGCAGGATTTTCTTTTTCATCGTTTCTAACTGAAGAACCCTATATAGGGTAAAAGGAATTGCGAATGCAGGGGTAACAAGTTTCTTTTGCTCACTATAGTAAATGCCATTGCCTTCCCCACTGATAGCTCTGCCATAGCAATATGCAATGGCAAAGGCCTCAGGGTTAATAGTCCTATCAGGCAATTCTCTCATATATGCTTTGGCCGAATAAGAGAAGAATCGCTTTAGTCCTTCCTTTTCCAATTCTGCGACACCAATTCTATTCTTCCAATCATAATACTTCAATTCTTTCTCGTCCTGTATAGATTTAGAGAAATTATCTACAACCTTATCGACAGAAGGATAATTTTTAAGTATAGCTTTGGAATCAACCTCAATTTCTTTTATGTCGTATTCATTTTTTAGATCCTCAGTAATATAAATCCCGACAGAGACCTCTTTGAATTTTTCCGAAACAGGAATGTTATTAATATGGTAATAATGGGATTCGAACTTCAATATGAGCGGTTCTGTCAGGGCATAGTAGCCCTTTCCTGTATGGTCTGCAACACCACTAAACACCAATGGCCAGAAGATTTCCCAGATAGGATTGCTCGATGTGAGCTGATGACTTTCTACCAGATAGTCACAACTCGTCTTGATTGAATCCAGACTTCTCCTTCCGAGTTTGCTCAACCAAACATACAGAAGTTTTTGCATTTCATATCGCTCTTTATTACTCATCTTCAAGATAGCTCTTGTAATAATTCGGAATGTTTTTAAGAGACTTACCAGCTTCTTCCAAGACCTTCGGAGTTAAATAACCTATATTCGTATTTTCTGGCATCTCGATTCTTCCATAGAAATCTTTTTCTATGCTTCTATCAATGCAACCCATATGTTTTATGCAATTTTCGGCCAGTGGCATAACATCGTCATTGGCAAGAGTGCATATAATACGCAAATTAGCAGGGAACTTTTTGTTTACTCTTGGGAACATTGATACGATGTCCCGCTGAATATCAATTAGCGGCATCATATAGTTTGGCAGATAGGTCAGATTTATATTCTGCAAGAATAAGAAATGCATAATATCCTCATTTCTATAGCAGTCTTCAACCATCTGCCCCAATCCGTTTTGCCACAAATCATCGAATGACTTCCATGTAGCACTTACGTATTCTAAAGCGTATCGGCATTTCATGCTGGCAATAGCGATTACTTTAGCAATTGCCACATCGGGTACCAACATAATTTTATATAGAGCAATCTGATTTCCTATGTCGTTTGCCATTGAATAGGTAAGCCGATTTGTCTTTAATGCATTTTCAAGTGACTTGATGAAAGCTTGATATACAGGAATTGCATCACTCGCAATGTCCAGATCTTCTATAGTAACATTCTCTGTATGCAAAATTGGTGCAGACGAATTACCTCCAGCCCCAAGGACCTCCTTTACCACAGAGAAGTCCTCAATGATTTCCTCTTTCCTTTCCTCTAAGCGTTTGATACTTTCTTCGAGTGTTGCAAAATCCTTCCGCCTGCCTGCAATAGATTCTTCAAAAAGTTCTGCTTCCGCTTTCTTTTCTTGAAGTAACCTCTCTTGTTCTGCAAGCTTAGATTGATAAGTCTCGTCAATATCCCCTATCAGTTTTCTTAGCCTTTGTTTTTCTTCCTCTGCATGTTCCTTAGCAAGGAGAATTTCCATATCATAATGTTCACGTATCTCCTGAAGTTCTTTCGCTTTTTCTTTTTCGACTTCGTCAAGATACGCTTTACGATGTACAGATATTGATTGTTCAATAGAATCCTTAAGCCATGGCAACATCTTTAACTCGTTCAGTTCTTCAAAAGAAATTGTTAATGCTCTGGTGATGTGAGTAAGCCTCTTGATTCTACTACTAATGACAAGACCATCTAGCCCCTTTGAACTTGCAAATGCTTCCCTCAACAATGGCTCAACATTACGGAACGTCTTCTCCTCAAAAATCTGATTCCAATTCTTCTTCAAGACATTTTTCATAAACCATTCCTGAAGTTGTTCATCGGTGGTAATATCAATTTTTCCATCCTCACCTCCCTTAACAATGTCAGTAACAAAGAGCCTTCCATTAACAGAAAGTGTGTCCAGCGAACTTTCTTTCCAGTATGAAATCAGCCTATCTTGACTATCCGCTTTAATCAGATAAATTGATCCACCAGAAGAAACATAAGTGTCGTGTTCAACATTTAGTAGGTTGTTCTCTTCTAGTAAAGTATAGTTGTATTGTCCGTTAGCAGTGAAATCCCCCTTAAGTTTTTTTACTCTAGCACCGAATTCATAAGCGCCACCAGACTTGTTCCATATAAAGGCGTAATATCCATCTCCAATTTTCTCGTTTGGTATTACACTGATGCACACTAATGTTCCTTTAGTGTCATAGTACTTCTCAGCAAAATTGTGGGCAAAAACCTTTCCGTATGGAGGAAATAGTTTTAAACTCTCACTTTCTTTTAATGGAGTGAAATTATTTCGCCAATCAGTGTATCCAACAACCTCGATTTTTGCATTAGGGTTCCCAGCAAAGAAGTCTACATATCCAACCACTTTATACTCGTTAAAATCAAATTCCGTCATAGCCCTGTTTGTTTTATGATTCGTAAAGTAATATTTGTTTCTCCTTCATAATGCTTTCCAAACGTCAGTTGATTTGCCCATCGTCTGAATGTTGGAATAGCTTCGTTTATAGTTTTTTGCGGAATTGACGGATAATCCAAACCGACAATACCCTGCTCTTCCTTGTTGCTCTCCCATACACTTCTCTTCTTGTCAAAGTGCCACTGAAAATAGCCTTGCATCCAATCGCAGGTACTGGCAGAAACTTTCACCAAATCAAATTCAATCTTCTTATAGTCTTGAATCTTAATATAGTGGTGTCCTTCTGAGAGATGATTCAGCATTATATCGCCATCACATTCCGTTTCACTGTAGGTTTTACCATCAATCCATATTCTTGTTGGATTTTCCAACTTAAGAATTGGTGCCGCCCCATACAAGTAAATCTGCCTTCCAATTTTCAATCCGCCAACCAGTTCGTAGAACCTCTTGTCAGAATAGAAATCCCTTGTAGCATAGCCGTATTTAATTTTAAAAATTTGTACATTTTTATCTTGATGTATCAAGAATGGGCGTAATCTGTAGTGAACATCAGTCTCGTTTGTGTAATAACACACAATCAATCCCTCTTCTTCCTTTCCCTCTAAGTATCTAACCTCCTGCCAATAATTATCATAGACATCATCGTGTTTGAATAGGATAACACCTTTCCGCTTGAAATTATAATTCTTTACAATTGTTTCGTATGATGTAGATGACAATTCGAATCTCTTCTCTAATGAGAGTTGGGCTGTTCTCAATTCAAGACAGCTAAAATCATCGAGAAGATACATATATAACTGAACGCACTCTTTCTTTATAACATTCTTTGTTTTACCTGTTCTTTCTTTAAAATCACCATTCCAGCGTAGGAAGAAGTTATATACCTGATTATAATAATCATCATCAGTTATAGAATTTTCTATAACTAGTTTAGCATGATTTGTTTGGATATTGTACAGTATATCATACCTACTTATGAGTTTTCTGAAATCCCGCTTTTGAATATCCTCCCCAGGGGAAAGGTTCTTGGAAACAAAACATGATGCGATATATTTCAGGTCTTCTTCTGTAAAAACCCTCAACGCTTGATTAACGGGGTATTGAACATATCTGCCTGTGCCTGTTCTTCTTTCACATTTTGTTATTTGAAAATAGTTCCTATCGCACCATCTGTAAAGCGTTTCCCAGATGTCTTCTTGAAATGTCTTCATCCAGTCTTGGAGGTCATACATATTCCAATCTAGAACCTGAGAAAGCCTCTCGCGGTAATTCTTCTCCGAAATTGTACCTTCGTTCGCGCGTTTGGATGCTGCATATAGCTGAATTGCAAGTATTCCCTTCACATATAAGTTGTCACGCCTGTTGTTGTAGAGTGAACTGCGAACCGCTGACATAAGCATTGACTCTTTAACAGAGTAAATCTTACAGAACTCATCTATAAAAGCTTGGTCAACTACAAAAGCAACGTAAGTCCCCGCATTCTCTGCTGGGAAAATGCGTTCATCCACAAACTTGCAGAAAGCCCTGAATATGTCACCTAAACTATTCATATATTATCTATCCACCAAATGCTCATACAACTTGGCCTATGGTCGAACCTGCTCACGCTCGGTGCACACGTTCTATTACTGCTACGGTCTGTAGCAGTAATTCCTTATATTCGTTTTCCTGGATTGGAACCAGTTCTTCAGCCATATTACTTCTTTGTTATTTGTTTCGTTTTTTAGATTAGATTCACGACTTCCCAATGTCCAGTCTTGTTGCTGCCGACTCGAATGATGGTTCCTTCTTTTTTCAACTCTCCGAGGCGACGCTTTACTGTTGCTTCTGAGGCACCTACGATAGCTGCGTATTCGGCATAGTTGAGAGTGCCATCTTGCAATACAGCCTGATAAAGTCTTTCTTTTATCGGGTCAGAGAATGATTTTATCGGGTCAGAAGAGGCTTTTATCGGGTCATCTTCTTGCGATTTCCTGTATTCCTCTATCTCCCTGCTGATGTTTCAGCAATTTCTTCATCAGTTCCTTTTTCATTCCTTATTATCCCGTTTTTGTTTCTTGTTCACTTCTTACTGTCTTCTTGGCCTCTTCTTGGGGGCTTCTTACCTTAGGCTTACCCTCGGCTTGACTTCTCGAAGGTTTCTCGAATCTCTCCCAAAGGTCTCGGACGCCTACGCTACGACCTTGCTATGACCTACGAACGACGGCGGAACGACCTTGCTACTCCCTTCCATCTAACAATCCTCTCATCTCTTTGTCAAAATCTGAGTCTATTTGCTGGGTAGGATTAAAAAGTCTGTACTCCTCAGTTGCTTTTTTGTCTGCCTCTTCACGACTAATCTTTCCCTTATCGGGCAAAAGGGCGTATCGACGGAAGGTCAGGAACTCGTTGACAGAGGCTGCAAACTGCGCCATGCTAAAGGCATTTTCACGCTCTATCAAGTCTTCGATGTAGTCGAAGTAACCTGAAACGGCTCGTTCCAGACGACGTATCTCCACCTCAGGTAGGTAGTTCTTGGCTACCTTTGTGTCGCTGAGCAGCACACGGCCATCAGGCGCATTCTTCCACGTCTGCAAGCCCATGTGATCTTTTGTATGGTCTGCACGGGTGTAGATAATCTCAGGAGCGGTTTGGCCAGTAATGGCGTAGTGGAAACGGTTCTGCACCATTTGGTAGAACTCGCGAGTAGTGGGCGAGTTACGATCATAGTCGAACGAGCACTCCGCATAGATGTCGGTGATCTGTTGCCAGATACGACGCTCACTGGCACGGATACTGCGTACCTTCTCCAACAGTTCACGGAAGTAGTCTTTGCCAAAAACTGCTGTTCCCTGTTTTAGCCGGTATTCATCGAGTACGAATCCTTTGCGGATATACTCATTCAGAATCTTTGTTGCCCACTGACGGAACTTGGTGGCACGAGCTGAAGAGACGCGGTAGCCCACGGCGATGATGGCATCGAGACTGTAGAATTGTGTCACATAATTTTTCCCGTCTGCGGCAGTTGCCGAGATTTTCTCGGTAACTGAATCCTTCTTCAACTCATCCTGAGAGAAAATGTTCTTCAGATGCAAACTGATATTGTCTGTTGAACAATCAAACAGTTGGGCCATAGCCTTCTGCGTTGCCCAAATGGTCTCGTCCTTGATAACCACCTGCACCTTGCCTTCATCGTCGGGCAGCTGGTATAATATGAATTGTATTTCGTTGTTCATATTCTATCTCGCACGCATTTTAGGAAAGACTATTTCTCAATCTTAACTAATTCTGCTAATTCCACCTCCAGCAGCTTCGCAATCTTTATATATGTCTCCATCGGAGGCTGACAAGCGTTGGTACACCACTTTGAAACAGTAGTAGGCGCACAACCCAGTTGCTCTGCCAACCACTTGTTCGTTCTCTTCTTTTCTGCAAGCACCACTTTGATGCGATTGATGTCTTTGTCCATAATGGATGTTTTCATTGTTATTGGTTACAAATATAGTCATTTTTCATGTAACTAATGCAGAATATTACGACAATTAATACATTCTCTCACTAAATTATCGTTTTTCTCATTTTTTTCGCACACAAGAAGGATGGAAGACAAAGAAGAGGGAATGCACAGGAGCAAGTAATTAACAGGTACGTTAAACATACTTGAGAGTTTTTTGGCGGGAAAAACCATCATTCCATCACTTTTCCTTTATTTATGGGGGTTGGACGGGTGATGGATGGGGTGATGGATGGTGATAGTGGTGATGGTTTTAGCACGAAAAAGGGGCAAAAAATGTCCCAGTAGTGCTTTTTTTTCAGGTATTTTTTGCGAAGCCGTTGCGTTGTCTAGCAGGGGGCGGGCTGACGTTGCGGCAGAGGCATAGTGTCGCTGCGGCGAAGGAATAGTGTCCCTACGGCGAAGGAATAGTGTCCCTACGGCGGAGGCATAGTGTTCCTACGCTTGACACACAATTGTGTGACAAGCGTAGGAATAGTAATGCAGGGGGCGAAGGGATAGTATGGCATCGGGCATAGGGATAGTATCGCGTGGGGAGGGGGGACACGATGTCTCTGCGGGCTTGACGCTTGGGCATGTTGGTAGGGAAGGTTCACGAACCTGTGGCTGTAAGTTCGTGAAGTTGCAAGCGTAAGTTCACGGACATTACAGATTACAATTACAGTTAGGGTAGCAGTGTTTTGGAAACTGATTACTTACAATCTTTAATCTATTATAATTATTATATATATATTATAATATAATATATATAATACTATCTGTATCCAGTTTTTCTAAAAACCTATCTGTAATCTGTAATTGTAATGGATAGTGCCGATTTCGTGCCGTATTGTAATCCGCAGTGGAAAAACCGGGCGCATAATTTGTGGTTTCGACGGGCATGTGCTACCTTTGCAGAGGATATCTAATGCTATGAAGGACTTTGTCGGATGCTCACGATGAGATGGTGGAAACGGGTTGTGATGGCGGTATTGCTGGCGACTGCGGCGGGAAGCGGCTGGGCACAGACGGCAGTGATGACGTGGCAGGAGTTCGTGGACGAGGTGGCTGACGACGAGTATGCCGAGCAAGAGGGCTGGACGGAGCACATGGAGGAGCTGGCTCAACTGGCAGCCCATCCGCTGGATGTCAATACTGCCTCGCGCGAGCAGTTGGCCATGATTCCCTTCCTGTCGGAGAAACAGATCGAAGACATACACACCTACATCTTCCTGCATCGCGGAATGCGCACGATGAGCGAGCTGATGGCTATCAAATCCATCGACTATCGCACACGCCGCTACCTGTCGCTCTTCCTGTATGCCGATCAGGCGGTGTTCGTCCGCCGCGATACGCTGAACCTGAAGAACTTGCTGAAACGGGCCCGGCACGAGGTGACGACGCGGCTGGACATCCCGCTCTACTATCGCACTGGCTATTCCTACTCCCCCCAAACGGGTGGTTACGAGGGTAATCCGCTATACAACAAAGTGCGCTACCGCATGAGCAGCAGCAATCGCATCGACCTGGGCGTATCGGCAGAGAAAGACCAGGGCGAGCCATTCCACAAGAACGGCGGATGGGACAGCTATGGGGCGTACCTGATGGTGCGCGACATGGGCAAACTGAGGGCAGCCGTCGCGGGCGACTACAAACTGGGATTCGGCGAGGGGCTGGTCGTGAACAAAGGGGGCTTTGCGACGGGCAAGTCGAGCCTGATGAACCAACCCAGTCAGGGCCTGCGGGCGAAACGCGGAATGGACGAATACAACTTCCTGCGAGGAGCGGCTGCCACCCTGCGATTCGGGCAGACGGAACTGACGGCGTGGGTGTCGCACCGAAGGCTCGACGCCTCGCTCAACAGCGACGGCTCGGCATTCACCATACAAACCTCGGGCCTGCACCGGACGACGAAGGAACTGGCACAGAAACACAACCTCGCAGCAACCACAGCAGGCGGCAACCTGACGTGGAAGCGGAAAGGGCTGTATGCGGGAGCCACGGGCTACTACCAGCACTTCGGTCGCACGCTGTCGCCTGGCACAGCCATCTATCGCAGAATCTATCCCAAGGGCCGAGACTTCGGTGTCATGGGAGCCCACTACGGCTACAAACACCAGTGGTTCACACTGGCAGGCGAAACGGCCTACAGCACAGAGAGAGGGGGATGGGCTACCTTGGAACGCGCCTCGTGGAAAGTGAACACCCGCTACACCCTGAGCGGCTCGTATCGCTTCTATTCCTACAGATACTACTCCTTCCACGCCTCGGCCCTGAGCGAGAACAGCGACGTGCAGAACGAAAGCGGCGCCTGCCTGCGACTGGATGCCACGCCCGTGGGGAACCTGTCGCTGACGGCATACGCCGACTTCTTCTACAACCCCTGGCCGCGCTATTCGCTCGACCACAGCAGCAGCGGACAGGAAGGAAGCATACGTGCCGAATACACCCTGAAGAGGAACAACAAACTGGCCGTGCGCTACCAACTGAAACGCAAGGAACGCTACAACCAGATGGAGGTGCACAACCGGCTGCGCCTGCAATACACCCGACAGCAAGGCTCGCACTGGAACCTGCAAAGCCTCGCCAGCCTGCACACAATGGACCGCAGCGGAACAGGATTCGCCATAGCCCAGCGCGTGAGGTTCCAGAAGCAGTCGGTACAGGTCACGGCACAGGCCTCATACTTCCACACGCCCGACTACAACACCCGCATCTTCCAGTACGAGCCCATGCTCACCGAAATGTTCCGCTACCCCTCGCTCTACGGGCACGGCTTGCGCTTTGTGGCAGCCGGACGCTACGCCTTCTGGAAACGCCGCCTGCTCATCGAGGCTCTGTACGGCCTGCTGCATTACTTCGACCGCAACACACAAGGCTCAGGGATGCAAGAAATCCGCAGTTCCTGGAAGAACGACATCAGCGTCCAACTGAAACTGCGGATTTAGAAAACCAGATTCGTCGGCTGTTACTTTACGCCAAGGGTACGGAACATGCCGCCGCCACCGCTGCGCACGCTCTGTTCGAACATCATATACAGCGGATAGTTCTGGAACTCGATACCATCGTGCCCGCCAGTCCAGGAATTGCGGTTGTCACCAATCAACTTCGCCAGGTAGAACTTCGTGTCGAGGCTGTAAAGCTGGGTGTTGTTCTCGCTGAAGGAATAGGTCATCTTGAATCCGTAGTCAAACGGAGAGTCGCCAGGACCAAGCTCCACTTCCTCAAGTTTACAAACCTGTTCGTCCTTAGAACGAGTCCAGATGAAACTTGACCTTACGCCCATGTCATAGTAATAGAACCCTGCACCATACTTCGACTTCTCCTTAGTCACAAAAATCTGGCTGCCCAAGTCCAAAGAAGAATTGGCAGGTACGGCAATCACACTCTGCGAGAAGCCCGTAGCCGCTGCAGACTGCCCATCGCGTGCGCTCTGCGATGCAGAGGACTGGGTGAAGGGTTCAGCCGTGCCATGACGCATGAAGAACGTGTTACCCAAGTAGATGTAAATCGTCTGGTCTGTCTTGTTCCTTGCAGATACAGACATACCGTCACCAGCATACCAATATCCAGACAGATGATACGGGGCAAATATCAGTTCCACGTTTTTATCGGCAATAGTTGACTCCGGAGTTACACGGAAGACACCGTACATGCGCTTGGCCGTCTTCTTGGTAGGTTCTTTGGTAACGATAATGTCCCTTAAGTTGAATTTCGAGATAGCTGCCCGATTGGCTTCAGGGTCAGAGGCATCGGGAGCTGGAGTCTTAGCAGCGGGAGTAGTGGCAGCAGCCGGTGCTGCGGGCTTTTGCTCCTCCTGCCCGATAATGACACGGGTACCGTCGGCCTTCTTCCACATCAGAACAGCTGATTTGGCGATGCTCTTTACGGGAGCGTCTGCAGCTTCGCTCTCACGATAGTAAATGTTTGTGCCAGCCACATCAACGCCCCAAGCCTTGATGGCATCGCCACTCTCTGTTACCAGCACGTCCTGTGCCCTGCCGGCTACAGCCAGCATGAGCATGATAGAAAGGATAAATAGCTTTTTCATAATTCTTTGTTATTAATAGATTTATAAATCGCCTACGATATTCTTGAAATCCCTCCAGTTGGCAGCATTCTTGTATTGCGTCAATGCCGATGAAGGAACATGTAAAGTTCCGTTAGATTCGGTATAATAAGAAAATGCGTCGTCGTTTTTGGGAGGCGTCGGGGCATAGCAATAGACATTTCTTAGATTCTCGCAGGAGAGGAATGCATTCTCTCCGATCTCGCTCATTGCTGCGGGAAATGTAATATTGGAAAGACTGGTACAACGGAAGAAGGCATCCCTTCCAATCTTTGTCAAGGTCTTTGGAAAGGTTATAGTCTTTATGCTTGAGTCTATCAAAGACCAGTCGCCAATATAAGTAACCGTATATGTAGCTCTAAGACTTTTCGGCAAGTTCTTATTCGTAAGCTTTACGTACTCCGGGACAACAGGAGAGCCTGACAACTTCTTTGAAGGCCCACAGACAATAAGTGTATGGGTATCCATATTACCTATCCGATAATAGAATGTGCCGTCATAAAACCCTTCTTTCTGTTCTTCTGTCGAAATCTCCGTAGCTCCTGGAACATTCGGACCTAATTCGCCTTCATCGTCGTCGTTGCAAGCAAAAAAGGAAAAGGACATTCCCGTCATCAACAGGACGGCCCACATCTTAAATAAATATGTATGTTTCATTTTCTTTTTGTTTTTAGGCGATGAAGATTAAAATTGGAATCCCAATCCTGCGTCTGCACGATGGACACCACAAGTAATTGCAAAATACAGACGCTCAGTCAAGGTTGCACCGAATCGTACATTCCAGTCAAAGTGACTTTTATAGGTCAGACGCTCATATATGGGACTGTAATACTGATAAAGATTGCCGTCAGAAGCATGACTATAAGAGGTGGTTTGAATTGCCTTTAATTCCATCTTTGCCTTATATAGGCCATACCCAACCTGAGGCCAGAGGAAAAGAGCTCCGCGCCCTTTTCTACCCAAAGGATTCGTGCGGAAAATAAAGCCTGTGGACGCTGACGTAAAGAGGAAATCGTCTCCCATTCCGAAATGTAATCCAACTACATCCCAAGCAAAATTGGTATGACAGTTCCATATCCAGCCGGCATTTATGCCACCATACACATTGTCACCGCCCGTCACCTTTACATCCCTGTAATAACTCTTATACTTGTTAATGGCTGCATTTTTCCCAGATTCTATGGCTTCGTCCTTGTTCTTTGAGGTAAAATGAGAGACTCCGGCAACTGCTTCTAAATAAATCCTATGTCTCTTGTACTGATATTTCACCTTTCCCATTTCACCCAATGTCTTGATTATTTTCTTTGCCGACATGTTCTTTGATGTGGCAGAAATCACCTTTACGCCAATATCGTGGCTATTGTATCGCTCAGGTGGCACAATCTGATGGAATTGCGACTCTATCTCACGGGCATACCGTTCGCTTTTGTGCGTAATCAGGATAAGGGCTAACGAAGAACGGCGATACTTCTCGGCCTCGCCGTAATTCGTATTCTCTACGTTTACTTCCTCTTCGTTGTCCTCTGTTTGAGCCATGGCCATGCAGCTCGGTGTCAGCATGGCCATGACGATAGCAATTACCTTTAGTTGTCTCATTTTAAAATCTTATTTCGAAGCAATCTCACGGATGAGCATGCCAGGATAGAAGTCGTTGCCGCTAACCTTCTTGAAGGTGGTCTTGCCCAGCGTGGCGCCAGGAGCACCTTCCTCAAGAGCCATGAAGCGATTGTCCCAAATGAGGTTACTGATGGGCTGGATGACACCAACACGCTTATAGGAACGCTTGCCCGTTTGGGGGTCTTCGTTAACCTCAAGCACCTCGAAGCGGCTGTTCTTATCCACACCTTCCTTCATACCAATGGAGGCAGTAAGGGGTTCGGTACTGAGTAGAGGCACCTTCACACGGAAGGCTTCGACCTCATGACCCAGGTCTGCCACGTTTTCGTCAATGGCACGGGTACAGGCCTTCAGCACCATCAACTGGGGCTGTTCTTCCTTGATGCCCATGAACGATGCGGCATTACCCTTACTTTCCACCTTGCCGGCGAACTTCAGTTTGTAGCTTCCACGACCAGCCTCGAAGGCCTGACGCTTAGCCTCATCGGGCGAATCGGAATAGTGGTTCTGGTAGAACGTAGCCGAAGTAGGCTCGTCCCAAACCAACTGATAGAGGAAGGTATTGATTTGCACCTTGAAACCCTTGATGCTTTCTATCATGTTGGCCAGATGGTCCATTGTGGAGTTCAGATTTACGCCAAAGGCTGAACCCAAACTGCCCAGTCCTCTCAGAATACCACCAGCAACGGCACTCTTCTGAGACTTATCGACATAGCGAATATCATTGACCAAGACAAAGGTGTTGCCGATAAGATCTTCGCCAGCATCCTCAAGCAATGCACGGGCACGCTCGCTGCGGGCTGCAATAGCCTTGTCGAACTCCGAAGCATTGTACAAGCCACGCTCTTTCACAAGTTCCACATCGCACTGTCCCGTGAAGGCATCGCGGTTGAACCATTTGGCTACCAGTCGGCTTCCGATATTATTATTATTAAGGAAGTCCGTGATAATCTGGTTCTCCTCATCAGACTTGGCACCTTTCAGTTTCTTGTCCATATCCAGAATCTTCACGCTCAGGTTATGGTCGTTGTACTTATCAGGAAGTTCCATGTCGATAAAGGCTGTCTTTATCTCGTCGGAGAACTTCTGGTCCGTGTGGTTAATCATCACCGAATAAATGGAACTGCGGCGATAATCCATCTCCTTGTCTTCTCCCTGAGCATTTGCAGTTGAGGCAACGAAACACAATGCAACAACTGAACATATAATATTGTATCTCATAGTTGTATCTGTTTAAGTGTGTGCATTAATAGTCCCAGTTTTCCTCTTCTATCTTGGTGTTCAGCATGTAATGACGCTGACCCACTGATAACTTCAGCAACAGGTTCTTCGTCTCGTTCTGCGTCAGGGGGTGCTTTCCTTTCTGAAGAATCAGCTCCCTGATGCTTGCTATGTTAGATATCGGCATAGGCTCCTTCACCAGTTCGTGACCTTCGTCGTCGATGATATAGCCGAAATTATCTACATTTATCTCAGCTTTGGGGCTAAGGGCCTGATAGACTTGATTGCTCGGAACATTCATGTCGCTTGTACGAGCCCAAGCGATGCCGTCGACAAATCCGCCTGCGGCCTTGTAGCCACGTCCCATGTCCCGCTTCTTGGCAATATTATAGACGTACCACAGTTTGTCAGCCTTCTGAACATAAAGTGCAGAGGGGTTATTCACAGAAGGAGTTGTAATGTCGGCATATTCCGTGGGCACCAACACTTCGTTCTGAACAGTCTTCATACCCCACTTACCATCCTTCTTTACAGGAACCCATCCGTAGCTGCTGGCCAATGCATAGTCATATTCGAAAGGAATGTACACCTTGTTGGTGCGGTCGATAAGACCCCATTTGCCATCCTTCGCCACAGCAAGGTATTGAGCATCCAAGCTTTCGGTGCTTTTCGTGAAGTTGACGCCCGTATATTCCGTACCTTCGAGCAGAGGCTTGCCCTCTTTATCGAAGAAATCGCACTTTCCTGCACTCGTAATAGCACACCATATTCCAGAGTTCGTGCCCTTGGCCAGTGACTTGTATCCGGACTTGACAATCGACGAGTTACGGTCGACGATGTTCCAAACCCCATCCTTGGCAACAGCAGCGATGTTGTCCATGAAGTCTGTGGAAAGATCGTAGGAAGCAGTCTTTCCGCTTACCGAAAGCAACACACTCTGCTGCTGGGTTTCCAGATTGATATAGCCAATATCGAAGTGAGGATTCTTACTTGAATAAGTATAGAAACGAGCCATTCCGCCTTGGGGCTTGAACAGGTACTGGGCTTGATTCGGCTTAATAACAATGTTGCCCTTATCGTCCAAAATTCCGGCATTATTCGTGCTCCAGCCCTTTGCATCGTAGCCCACATACTGACAGTCGGTGGTCAGCGTGTCCCCAAAGTAGTAGGTTCTCTTCTGCATCTGCAAGCCAGCGCCTACAGAATTCTCATTAATGACTTGCGAAAACTCGTACAAACCTTTGTACTTGGCAGGAATGGCAATCGTGCCATCAGCATTAAGCACGCCATATTTGGCTGTGAACAGATAGTTCTTCTTGGCTTGCGCATCGTTCATGGTCTTGCCACCCGATGCTATCAAAGCCTTGCCGTAACAGTTGAAGTCGCTGATGTAAGTGTATTGTGCTTTCACAAGTTCCTGCGCGTTACCGTCAAGCACTCCGAACTTCTTACCAGCCTTGACAATATACAGATTGTACTTGTCATTGTATGTGATTTCTTGGTACTTCACAGGAACGGCTTCGGCACCTGTTTTGTCCACGAGTCCGAACTTCTCGCCCTTCATGACCTTGCCAAAGCCATTCACGAAGGGATATGCGGCATCGTACTTGCAGGCAACAACCTCGGCACCAGAAGCGTCGACGTAGCCTGCCTTACCTCTCTCGTCTACCTTGATGCTCAATTCCTGAGCAAAAAGAGAACCTGCCATGCCCAAAAGGCATAGCAGGGTTAATGTTGTACGTTTTTTCATGGATGGTAACATATTATCTTACAAACATCAGGTTTGTGGTTTGTGCCTTCTGTCCATTGCCCCAGGCAACGCCAATGGCACGAGCTGCGGCAATACGCTCCTTCTCTATCGACACGGCATCGTTATACTTCTGGCGTGTCTCGAAGTCGTAGTCCGACTTTGTCTGTGCCTTGATTTCCTGAGCCAGGGCAGCGGCTTCGGCCTGAACAGGACTACTGGGGTCTATCATGGCCAGATACTGCATAGCCTTGGCAGCACCTTTGGCGCTACGGTCGGCATAGTAAACGGCCTGCGCCAACTGCAACAGTTGCTTACCCTCGCGAGCCAGTTTCTCTGTGAAGAGCTGTCCCATCAGCGCATAAGCCTCGGCATATCCGTCGCAGCATTCAGGGATGGTTGCCACATAATATAGTGCCTCACCATACTCGTTTACGGAAGCTGCAGCCTTTGCCTTCTTCAGCAGGGTCTGGTAGTTGTTGTTGTAATAATCGAGAATCTTCTTCTTGCCTTTGTCGATGAGTGACTCTACCTTTGCATTCTTGCCGTTGAGCTGGCTCATGGCATTTATCAAGGCACGCTCCAAGGAATTACCTACACCACGCACTTCGAACGACTCGCTTGCATAAACCTGCTGGTTGATGGCATCGCCGACATAAAGAGTCAGCAACGAGTGCATCGTGGTCTTCATGGGCGGGCCAGGCAAGGTCTCCTTATAGAAGTCCGTGAATTTGCCTGTAATGAAAAACTGGTTGAAGCTGGGGTCTGCGGCAATGCCCTTCTGCGTCAGGACATTGGTGAGGCGTGTCATGAGCATATCGTTGAAGCCGTCTGTCACCTCCGAACCCTGTTCCACAGGAGCCACCATCAGTTGAATCTCACAATTCTGTGCCATAGCCATTGTGGACATGGCAGCCATCACTAAGGTCAGTATCTTGTGTTTCATAGTCGTAGCTTTTTATTTTTCTCCTAAAACGAGGTTTGCACGTCCCAATCCCTTAGTCAGGATTTTGGAAGTAATAGAGTAAGGAGCTGCAGTAAGGAACTTGCGCAGTTCGCCAACGAACTGACGTGTATCCATCGGGCGTCCGTTTGCGCGATACAAGGGAATGCGCACCTGTTCGAAACGCAGCACCATGTCGGTCTGGTCCGAGAGGTTGTAGCGATGGTTAACGGTGTTCTCTGCCATCCAGTTGTCAATGATGTCAGTAAGTTCCTCACCATCGTATTCCTCCTCGAAGCTGAGGCCAGAACCATTGTCGAAAATGCGAACATCGATGTTCACCTCACGTCCGTTCTCCAGCAGGTCGTTGAAATGATCCTGAAGCTGGCTAACGAAGCCGTCCATCTTCTCCACAACAGCCTCTTCGAGCAGCACGGGCAGCTCGGCAGAGAAGGATGGAGCGCCAGTACCTGTAGCGGCAGCTACCTGCTTGTTGGTGTAGGCATCCAATCCACGCAGGGTGTAGGTAATGCTCTTCTTGGGACCAACGGTGTTTACCTTCCAGGCCACTTCGATGAGGATGTCGGCCTTGGCACGATTGAGCAACTTGTCGAGTGGTGTCTCTGCCAACGTGGAACCGCCAGTGCGGCTCGTCAGCATTTCGTCCTCGGCTTCGTTTTGTCTGACGCTCTTTACCGTTTGCGCCATATCCTTCAAGGGGAAACCTTGTTCGCTCATCAGTTCACCAACCTTGGTAATTACATTATAGAGGTCCATGTTTTCCAGAACGGCCTTCTCGTAGTCGGGCGTGTTGTCGGTCATGAATCCGTTAGCCGAGCACCAAGTGTCGGCAGGAATCACCATCAGCGTGGGTTTCTTGGCCTGTCCCATCATGGTCAGGGGCAGGAGAGCCATTGCGATTATGGCTAAAAGTGTTTTCTTCATGTCTGTTTACTGTTTTTCGATTATACCATCGGCAATAAGTCTTGCCTTCAACTGTGAACGCAGGACGCGCACCACCGAACCAAAGGCATTCTGTGTGCTGCCATGCATTTTTTCCTTTGCAGATAATTTCTCGTCTTTTGTCGATGCAAACTCTTTGTAGAGGCCACCATCGGCAAAGAACATGCCGAAGTAGTCTTCGTGGCGTTCGTAGGCATTAGGCTCAGTAATGAGCGGACGAATGGTTTGTCCGTTGGCCTGGATGCCCTTGAACATGATTACGTAGACCGCATTTTTGCGAGCCTGCGTACGAGCGTCAGCTTTACGCTTGCCTTCGCCGTAGGAACGAACGGTAATACTACCGTCGAGTTCGGTGTTGAGATACTTCACAGGAGGAAGGTTGTATACTTCACCAATACGCGTTTGGGCGTTGAGCGTGATGGCACCCAGTACCATCATCGTCATAAGAAATAGTCTTTTCATCAGAATCCAGTATTAAGTCCTTTAATGATACCCGCATCCTGCAGGTCCTTGCGCAGTTGGTCCTTGGCTACGGTAACGGTGCCTGTCACCTTGTACTGCTTGCCGACCTTTACCACCTGACGTGAACCGCTAACAATCTGGTAATAATTAACGTAAGTATTTGCCTTTCCGAAGAAGTCCTCGAAGAAGCTCTTATTCTGCTGTTCCACCATCGGACTGCCGGCCAGAGGTTTCTGCTGCTGGCGAGCTTCCTTGTTGGCAAAACCGCGGAAGAGCACACCATGCACAGCGCAACGTCCGATTTCATCGTCCAAAACCTTGGACTTCTTAGTTAAGACAGAAACACGTACCAAGTATGTTCCCTGGCTTCCTGTACCTGCACCCTCAATCTGATAATCGGGCAACTCATCTGCCATCATGGGCAGTGTGAGCATAAACATAAAAAACATCAGAATTTTTCTCATAATTGTAAGTGTTTAAAGTTGTTTCATAAGGATGTACGCGTCAAAGTTAAACATATTTTCAGTTCAATCCAAATAAAACAGGAAAAATGTTCTTTTCCTTGGGCCTTCGCGTGCCTTTGGGACGGGCTATGGCGCGGAAAACATCAAATAAATTTGTGTTTTCGCTCGGTTTACACTAACTTTGTCGCTGAATATGAGTACAATTGTTTATCCGTCGCCCATATTCGGCCCTGTTCACAGCCGCCGGTTGGGTGTTTCGCTGGGAATCAATCTGCTGCCCAAGGACGGCAAATGGTGTTCGTTCGACTGCCTGTATTGTGAGTGCGGACTGAACGAGGAACGACGTGCAAAAGCACCGCTTCCCACCCGTGAGGAAGTGCGAGAGGCGCTGGAACGACAGTTGCAACAGATGCAAGCCGAAGGTCCTCAACCCGATGTGCTGACTTTCGCAGGCAACGGAGAGCCCACGCTTCATCCCCTTTTCCCCAGCATTGTGGACGATGTCGTAAGGTTGCGTGACCAGTATTTTCCCAACGCCAAGATTTCCGTATTGAGCAACAGCACCCAGGTGCATCGTGAAGCTGTTCGCAAGGCCTTGCTTCGCACGGACAACCCCATCATGAAGCTCGACACGGTTTCTGTGGAATACATCCAACGAGTGGACCGTCCGCAGGGGCACTATGATGTGGAGGCCATCATCGGACACTTGAGAGAGATGGCTCCGAAGGTCATCATCCAGACGATGTTCATGAGTGGAGAAGGGGTTGACAACACAGGCGAGGAATACGTCGGACCTTGGCTGGAGGCTGTGAAGAGCATAGGCCCCAGACAGGTAATGATTTACACCATAGACCGCGAGACGCCCGTCAGCGGCTTGGAAAAGGCCCGTCCCGAGGTGCTGGACGAAATAGCGGAACGGGTGCGGAAACTGGACATTGCCTGTTCGGTGTCGTATTAGAGGATAGACAAACTATAGAAAGGAGACAGACCAGAGACTGCTATGAAGAAAAGTATATTCGGAATGCTGCTGACGATGGAAAGCCTATTTATGGGCTTCGTGACGCTTGTGGCACTCTATTACAACTATACGCAGGGCGAGACAGACTGGAAGGCTTTTGCCATTACAACGGGCGTGACCTTCGTCTTCGGCACATTGCTCACGGCCTACGGGCATACGAAGGTGGGCCGGCGGAATACTTCTTTGTCACGAGGCGGTTCTGTCATCATCGTGGGTCTCACGTGGATTATCTTCTCGCTGTTCGGCATGTTGCCATTCATCTTGTACGAAGGGCTGGAGATTGACGTGGTGGGAGCCTTCTTCGAAACCATGAACGGGTTCACAACGACGGGCTCCAGCGTTCTGAGCAATCTGGAGAGCCTGCCGCACGGCATACTTCTCTGGCGCAGCATGATGCAGTGGATGGGCGGCTTGGGAATCGTGGTGTTCTCGTTTGCCTTGCTTCCCTTCTCCGACATGAAGAATTCGAACATGATTCAGGCAGAGATGACGGGCATCAGCCTTTCGCGACTTACGCCCAAGATTGGTGCTACGGCCCGCCGGCTGCTGCTGGTCTATCTGCTGCTGACCTTTGCCTGTGCCGTAATGTACTGGCTGGGACCTATGGACTTGTACGACGCCGTGAACCACGCAATGACGACTATCTCTACGGGTGGCTACAGCACGCATACGGAGAATCTGGGTTATTTCCATTCGGCCTACATCGAATACGTGGCTGCGACCTTTATGATGCTGTCTGCCATCAATTTCTCGCTCTACTACTTCATGTCCATCTGGCGTGGGCGGGTTGTCTATAAGAATGAGGAACTGCGGGCTTACCTGCTGATGTTCGTAGGCCTTCTGGCTACGTTCTGCCTGCTGTTCCATTTCGCGACTCCCGTCAACGGTGTGGCAATGCCCACAAACGGCGAGGAGGTGTTCCGCACTTCGCTGTTCCACGTCAGCAGTATCTTCACTTCGACAGCCTTTGCCGGCCAGCAGTACGACTACGTGGCGTGGGGCTCGGCGTTTTGGATGCCTACCCTCGTGATGATGATAATCGGCGGCTGTGCGGGCAGCACCAGCGGTGGCGTGAAGATGGTTCGCGTGCTGGTGTACCTTAAGTATGTGATGCGCGAGTTCAAGCTTCATCTGCACCCTCACGCCGTAATCAGTATCAAGATGAATGGGCAGGTCATCCAGAACCAGCACGTAAGGCGTTCCATCTCCTATCTCATCTTCTTCGTCCTCTTGTTGATTGTGGGAACAGCCATCTTTACGATGATGTTCGGCTACGATATGAATACCTCGTTCTCGGCCTGCCTTTCCTGCTTCAGCAACGTAGGGCCTGCGCTGGGCGAACTGGGGCCTGCCGGCAACTATGCCGACGTGCCTACGCTGGGCAAGCTTATCCTGTGTGCGCTGATGCTGATAGGCCGTCTGGAGATTTTCACCGTCCTCTTCCTGTTTATGCCAAAGGCCTGGCGGCTGTAAGCGAGATAACAAGAAAGCCTCCTTCGCGGGAGGCTTCTTTGTTTATTTCTGGTCGTAGGCGTGCTTGGGATAGTCGACGGTGTAGTGAAGGCCGCGACTTTCCTTGCGTTCGAGTGCTTGGCGGGTGATGAGATAGCCCACATTTATCATGTTGCGAAGCTCGCAGATGTCCTTTGTCGGCTTGACGCGCTTGAAGAGTTCTTCGGTCTCTTCGTAGAGGAGGTCGAGACGTGTCCAGGCTCGATGCAGGCGAAGGTCGCTGCGGACGATGCCTACGTAGTTCGACATGATTTGTCCCACCTCGCGCATGTCTTGGGCGATGAGGACTTTCTCTTCGTTCGACATGGTGCCTTCGTCGTTCCATTCGGGCACCTGCTCATTGAAGGAATATTGGTCGATGACCTCAAGCGAGTGCTTGGCTGCTGCGTCGGCATAGACGACGGCTTCGATGAGCGAGTTCGAGGCGAGGCGGTTGCCCCCGTGCAGACCTGTGCACGAGCATTCGCCTACGGCGTATAGCCGATGGATGGTGGACTCGCCGTTGAGGTCTACCTTTATGCCGCCGCACATGTAGTGGGCGCTTGGGCAGACGGGAATCATCTGCTTGGTGATGTCAATGCCTATCGACAGGCACTTGGCATAGATGTTTGGGAAGTGGTGCTTGGTTTCCTCTGGGTCTTTGTGCGTGACGTCGAGGCAGACGTGGTCTATGCCGTGAATCTTCATCTCGCGGTCAATGGCTCGTGCCACGATGTCGCGTGGGGCGAGCGAGAGGCGCTTGTCGTATTTCTGCATGAATTCCTCGCCGTTGGGCAGTTTCAGGATACCTCCGTAGCCTCGCATTGCTTCGGTGATGAGGTAGGCAGGGTGCGTCTCGGCGGGGTTGAAGAGCACCGTCGGGTGGAACTGCACGAACTCCATGTCCTTGACTATGCCCTTTGCACGATAGACCATAGCTATGCCGTCGCCAGTCGCGATGTTGGGGTTCGAGGTGGTGGCGTAGACGGCGCCCGTGCCGCCCGTTGCCATGAGGGTTACGCGGCTGAGGAAGGTGTCCACCTTCTGCGTGTCTGGGTCGAGGATGTAGGCACCGTAGCACTCGATGTCCGTCATGTGTCGGTTGACCTCACGGCCCAGGTGGTGCTGCGTGATGATTTCCACCGCGTAGTGGTTTTCGAGGACGGTGATGCGTTTGTTGCGTCGCACGGCCTCCATCAGCCCGCGCTGTATCTCGAAACCAGTGTCGTCGGCGTGGTGAAGAATGCGAAACTCCGAGTGTCCCCCCTCGCGATGGAGGTCGAACTCGCCGTCCTCCTTCTTGTCGAAGTTCACTCCCCAACGCACCAGGTCCTCGATGCCTTTGGGGGCGTTACGCACCACCTGCTCCACAGCCGCCGGGTCGCTGATGAAGTCGCCAGCCACCATCGTGTCCTGGATGTGCTTTTCGAAGTTGTCGAGCTTCAGGTTCGTAACCGAGGCAATGCCGCCTTGCGCCTTCGCCGTGTTGGCTTCGTCGAGCGTAGTCTTGCAGACGAGAGCCACCTTGCCCTTCTTTGCGTTTGCCACCTTCAGGGCGTAGCTCATGCCAGCCACACCGCCTCCGATAATCAGGAAATCGAATTTTCGTATCATGGTATAAGTGTTGTTCGTGCTGCAAAATTACAACATAATTCGCATATCTGCCAAAAAAAAGACAAGAAAGATAACGTCGCTGGCCTCGATACGTCGCATCGCCTAGCAAGGAACAACGCGTCGCTTGGCAAGGAACGACGCATCGTCTGGCAGGAAACGACGTGTTGTCGCTCTTGACACACAATTGTGTGCCAAGCCAAGGAATAGTATTCCTACAGGCGAGACGATACTATTGTCTCCCTTGACACACAGCTGTATGTCAAGCGAAGCAAAGCGTCGCTCCGGCGGAAACGAAATATTATTTGCCTCAAAAGGAAGTAATTCCCGAATTTCTTCGTATATTTGCCCAGGACAAAACCATGTATCGTATGCGACGAATCGTTATATACCTCTTATTATTATGTTGTGTGCAGGTGCGAGCCAACGACCTTGTGCCCGACGACAGCACCACGTGGACAGGCCGCATGCAGCACCAGCTCGACTCGCTCACGGCGCTTCCCCTGTTCGAGACCACGCAGGTGGGGCTCTACGTGCGAGACCTCACCAGCCAGCGCGACCTGTATCGCCTGAACCATCGCCAGCGCATGCGCCCGGCCAGCAACCAGAAGGTTGTCACAGCCATTGCAGCCCTGCACCACCTGAGCGGCGAATACCCCATCAGCACACGAATGATGGTGAAGGGCGAAATAAGGGACAGCGTGCTCTGGGGCGACGTGTGCGTGGTGGGCGGAATGGACCCCCTGCTGGCTCAGGGAGAGGTCTTCCGCATGGCAAGCACACTTCGCGAGGCCGGAATCGACTCCATCTCCGGCGTCTTGCTGCTCGACCTCACCATGAAGTCGTCCGAAGACCTGGGATGGGGCTGGTGCTGGGACGACGATATGACGCCCCTTCGCCCCCTGATGGTCGACAAGCGCGACCGCTTCGCCTCTGAGTTCCTTGCCGACCTGCAGACACTCGGCGTCAGCGGACTCGACGAGAGCCGAATCATCCAGGCACCCTGTCCCGGCGACGCCCGCACGCTCTGCGAAATCACCCACACCGTGGACCAAGTGCTGCCGCGAATGATGAAGAAGTCCGACAACTACTATGCCGAAAGCATCTTCTACCAACTGGCAGCCCTCAGCGGAAAGCAAGGCGCAGGCCGAAAGGAGGCAGCCGCCTACGTCGACGTGCTCATCCGCAAGGTGGGACTGAACCCCGCCAACTACCAAATCGCCGATGGATCGGGCGTTTCCCTCTACAACTACGTCTCGCCCGAACTCCTCGTCCGCCTGCTGGAATTCGCATGGAACGACAGCAGCATACGCCAAAGCCTCTACCCCTCGCTGCCCATCGCAGGCGTTGACGGCACGCTGGAGAAACGCATGCGAAAAACCGCAGCCGAAGGCAACATACACGCCAAGACCGGCACCGTCACAGGCGTCAGCAGCCTCTCTGGCTACGCCACCTCGCCCGAAGGCCACATCCTGGTCTTCAGCATCATAAACCAAGGCATCAGTACAGCCGCCGCTGGGCGCGACTGGCAAGATAAAGTCTGCGAAGTACTATGTAAAGATTAACCGCTATGAAATACAAACTCATTGTCCTGGATGTGGACGGCACACTGCTCAACAGCAATCGCGAAGTGACAAGGCGCACGGTGCAAACCCTGCGCAGGGTACAACAAATGGGCATCAAGGTAGCATTGGCATCAGGCCGGCCTACCTACGGCATCCTGCCCCTGGCACAAGCCATCGACCTCGGCGTCTACGAGGGCTACATCATCTCGTACAACGGTGCACAGGTGATGGAAGCCCAGACCGGACAAATCATCTTCGAGCGGCGAATCGACCCGCAGATGGTCCCCTACCTTGAGAAGAAAGCCCGCAAGATGGGCTTCACAATGGCCTACTACGACGGCAACGAAGTAGTGAGCGACGACATCACGAACCCACACGTCATAGACGAAGCCGAACTCAACGGAATGACACTTCGCCAAGACGACATCATCTCACTCTCCATCGACGACTGGCCTGCCGAAGTCATGCTCGTGAGCGACGACGAGGAAGCACTCACCAGCCTCGAACAGCACATGCAACGCCACCTGGCAGGCGTGATGGACACCATCCACTCCAACCCCTACTACCTGGAAATCGTGGGATATCAGGTAGGCAAGAGCTACGCCATGAGTGCCCTCGTGCAAAAGATGGGCATAGAGATGAGCGAAGTACTGGCCATCGGCGACGGCGAGGCCGACGTCAACATGATACAAATGGCAGGAACAGGCGTGGCAATGGCTAACGCCACAGCAGCCGTGCGCCGCTGCGCCGACTTCACCACCCTGTCGAACGACGAAGACGGAGCCGCCCTTGCCATCGAGAAGGCAATCGTACAGGAGGCTCGCATCACGGACATACCCATCGACGCAATGAACGCCCAAAGCGGCTCCACACTCATGGGCAACCTCGGCATCCAATACACCTTTGCCAGCGCAGAGCGCGTAGAAGCCACAATGCCCGTCGACCATCGCACACGCCAGCCGTTCGGCATCCTGCACGGAGGCGCCACGCTGGCACTCGCCGAGACAGTCGCAGGCCTGGGCTCCATGATAGCCTGCCAGCCCGATGAGTTCGTCGTCGGCATGCAAGTGAGCGGCAACCACATCTCCAGCGCACACGAAGGCGACACCGTTCGAGCCGTCTGCACCCCCGTCCACCTTGGGCGCTCCAGTCACGTCTGGAATGTAGATGTCTTCACAAGCACCGACAAACTGGTTTCCAGCATTCGCGTCATCAATTCCGTCATGAAGAAACGCGGATAGCGACACACGAATCTTCACATTTGTTTCCTTTTGTTTTGCTCACGTCACACAGGCGCACATTTATGGGCAAAGCACGATGCCCGTCTGCAAAAACTTCGCTAACTTTGCAGAAAATCAAACCTTTACGATTATGAAAACAATCTCTGCAAAACAACTTCTCGTGGCAGCAACCCTCTTGCTGCCCTTCAGCGCAAATGCCCAAGGCCTGAAAGATGCCTACAAAGGCTACTTCACCATCGGCGTGGCAGTAAACCAGCGCAACGTGACAAACCCCGACCAGCAGGCATTGGTGTGCCGCGAGTTCAACAGCGTTACGGCTGAGAACGACATGAAGCCTCAGCCCACCGAGCCCCGTCAAGGCCAGTTCGACTTCACACGTGCCGACCGCATCGCCAACTTCTGCCGTCAGAACGGCATCAAGATGCGCGGTCACTGCCTGGTTTGGCACAACCAGATTGGCGAATGGATATACAAGGACGAAGAGGGCAACCTGTTGCCAAAGGAAGAGTTTTTCAAGCGGATGCGCGAACACATCCATACCATCGTAAACCGCTACAAGGACGTAGTCTATTGCTGGGACGTGGTGAACGAAGCCATCAGCGACGACCCCAAAGCCGAAGACCCCTACCGCCAGTCACAACTGTACAAGATTGCCGGCGACGAGTTCATTGCCCAGGCCTTCCGCTTTGCCCGCGAGGCAGACCCCAATGTGCAGCTCTTCTACAACGACTACAGTTGTGTGGACCCACACAAGCGCGAGCGCATCTATAATATGGTAAAGAAGATGAAGGATGTCGGCGTACCCATCGACGGTATCGGCATGCAAGGCCACTACAACATATACTACCCCACCGAGGGACTGTTGGATTCCGCCATCACACGCTTCAAGGAACTGGTGAAGCACATTCACATCACCGAGCTCGACATCCGCGCCAACGAGGAAATGGGCGGCGGACTACAGTTCAGCCAGGAAGGCGTAGCTGTGAGCGACTCCTTGAAACAACACCTCGCCGACCAGTATGCCCGTGTCTTCCGAGTATTCCGCAAGCACAAGGACGTCATAGACAACGTGACGTTCTGGAACCTGTCGGACCGCGACTCGTGGCTGGGCGCACGCAACTACCCCTTGCCCTTCGACACAGACTACCAGCCGAAGATGGCCTACGACTATATCAAGAACATGCGCAACCCCGAGTGGCAACTGCCTAACCGTCCGCCACGCCGTCCGCGTCCGGAAGGTCAGCAGGGACAGCAGGGACAGCGCCGCCGCGGTCCTCAGCAAGGCCAGCAGCGTCCTCCCTTCAATGCAGCCCTGGCCTTCCCCGAGAGTCCCAACGTGAAGGAAGACTTCAAGCCCTCGGAGATGAATCAGCCCGGTCGCGACTATCCGCAGGTAAACTCCCAGGGTATCGTTCGTTTCCGTGTGGAACTGCCAGAGGCTAAGTCCGTTGTCGTCAGCCTCGGTCTGGGCGGACAGGGCGGCACACAGCTGCACCAGTGCTACGACAACTCGTGGGTAGGACAGACGGCAGGACCGATGGACGAAGGCTTCCACTACTACCACCTGACCGTTGACGGAGGCGTGGTGAACGACCCAGGAGCCCAGAACTATTACGGCTCTACACGCTGGGAAAGCGGTATCGAGATTCCCGCCCACGACCGCGACTTCTATGCCACTAAGAATGTTCCTCACGGCAACGTGCAACAAGTACTCTTCTGGAGCGAGAGCACACAGCAGGTGCGTCGTGCCTTTGTCTATACACCTCCCACATACGGCAAGGACAGCAAGAAGTACCCCGTTCTCTATCTGCAGCATGGCTGGGGCGAGGATGAAACGGCATGGAGCCGACAGGGTCACGCCAACCTCATCATGGACAACCTGATTGCCGAAGGCAAATGTAAGCCCTTCATCATCGTAATGACCTATGGTATGACCAACGACGTACGCTTCGGCGGACTTGGACAGTTCACGGCAGAGGACTTCGAGAAGGTACTGGTGGACGAACTCGTGCCCTACATCGACAAGAATTTCCGCACCGTTGCCAAGAAAGAGTCGCGTGCTATGGCAGGACTCTCCATGGGTGGTTTCGAGACACGTCTCATCACCCTGCGCCGTCCCGAGGTATTCGGCTACTACGGCCTGCTGAGCGGTGGGCAGTACAAACCCGAGGACATCAAGGACAAGAACCAAGTGCGCCTCATCTTCCAAAGCTGTGGCAGCAAGGAGAATCCCGATGCCATCAACAAGACCACAGCCGACCTGAAGGCTGCCGGCTTCAATGCCGTTGGCTATGTATCGGAAGGCACAGCCCACGAGTTCCTGACCTGGCGCCGCAGCCTTTACCAGATGGCTCCGCTGCTTTTCAAGTAATCACGCATAATATAATATAGGTATAATGAAACACACACTCCTGTCCATCATAACGCTGGCCGTTAGCCTCAGCGCATCGGCACAGACCTTTCCCTACCAGAACCCTTCCCTGAGCGCCCACGAACGCGCCGTAGACCTGTGCAGTCGGCTGACGCTGGAAGAGAAGGCACAGCTCATGCTCGACGAGTCGCCCGCCATTCCAAGGCTGGGCATCAAGAAATTCTTCTGGTGGAGTGAGGCCCTGCACGGGGCAGCCAACATGGGCAACGTCACCGTCTTCCCGGAACCAGTGGCAATGGCTTCGTCCTTCAACCCCGACTTGTTGTATAAGTGCTTCGACATCGCCTCGACCGAGTTTCGTGCACAATACAACCATCGCATGCAGAACGGCGGTGAAGACGAGAAGTTCCATAGCCTGAGTGTGTGGACACCTAACGTGAACATCTTCCGCGACCCACGTTGGGGACGCGGACAGGAAACCTACGGCGAAGACCCCTATCTGACCAGCGTCATGGGATGTGCCGTAGTGCGAGGACTGCAGGGACCAGAGGACTCGAAGTATCGCAAGCTTTGGGCCTGCGCCAAGCACTATGCCGTGCACAGCGGACCTGAGTACACGCGCCACACAGCCAACCTCAACGACGTATCCCTGCGCGACTTGCAGGAAACCTACCTGCCTGCCTTCAAGACGCTGGTGCAGGACGCCAAGGTGCGCGAGGTCATGTGTGCCTATCAGCGGCTCGACGACGAACCCTGCTGCGGAAACAGCCGTCTGCTGCAACACATCCTGCGCGATGAGTGGGGTTTTCAGTATCTGGTGGTCAGCGACTGCGGTGCCGTCAGCGATTTCTACAGCAGCCACAAGAGTTCGAGTGATGCCGTACACGCTTCGGCAAAGGCAACCGTGGCAGGAACAGACGTAGAGTGCGGCTATGGCTATGCTTACAAGAGCATTCCAGAGGCCGTTCGTCGCAACCTCATCAGCGAACAGGAAGTAGACAAGCACGTAATCCGACTGCTCGAAGGACGCTTCGACCTGGGCGAGATGGACGACCCCTCACTGGTGGAGTGGGCAAAGATTCCCTACTCGGCAATGTCCACAAAGGAGTCGGCAAACACATCCCTGCAAATGGCTCAGCAGAGTATCGTGCTCTTGCAGAACAAAGGCAACGTGCTGCCCCTGCAGAAGAACAAGGAACGCATTGCCGTCATAGGTCCCAATGCCGACAACGACCCCATGATGTGGGGCAATTACAATGGTATGCCCAATCACACCGTCAGCATCCTCGACGGCATCAAGGGCCTGCAGAAGAAAGTAACGTATCTGCCCGGCTGCGACCTTACCTACGACAAGGTGATGGATTGCCTGTTCAACAACTACTGCCAGGCAGAGGGCAAGCGTGGCTTGCGTGGCACCTTCTGGAACAATACGAAAATGGAAGGGACACCTGTCACCACGGAATACTACACTACCCCACTGGCCGTTACCACCGCAGGTATGCACGTCTTTGCACCCGGCGTGAAGATTGAGGACTTCTCTGCCAAGTACGAGACCACCTTTACGCCAAAGGAGGCAGGAGAGTATGTCTTGAACGTGGAGGGCTGCGGACACTTCGAGGTCTACATCGACGGTAAGCGTGAACAGCGTGTTCATTCCTGGCGCACAACACCCACCCGCACCGCCATCCAGGCAGAGGCAGGCCGCTCGTACAACATAGAAGTACGCTTCGAGTTTGTAAAGACATGGAACGCCAATATGAAGATTAACGTGGCTAAGGAACTTCCCATCGACTACAACGCCATCATCGCCCAGCTGAAAGGCATACAAAAGGTCATCTTCGTCGGAGGTATCTCTCCCGCCTTGGAAGGTGAGGAAATGCCTGTCAACATAGAAGGCTTCAAGGGTGGCGATCGCACAAACATCGAGTTGCCTCGTGTGCAGCGAGACTTCCTGAAAGCCCTGAAGGAGGCTGGCAAGACGGTCATCTTCGTGAACTGTTCCGGCTCGGCAATCGCCTTGGAACCTGAAACCGAGACATGCGACGCTATCGTTCAGGCCTGGTATGCCGGTCAGGAAGGCGGAACGGCAATTGCCGACGTGCTCTTCGGCAACTACAATCCCAGCGGAAAACTGCCCGTAACCTTCTACAAGAACAGCGAGCAACTGCCCGACTACGAGGACTATTCGATGAAGGGACGCACCTACCGCTATTTCTCCGACCCACTCTTTGCCTTTGGCTACGGACTGAGCTACACGACATTTGAAGTGGGCGAAGCCAATATGACGAACCAGGGCAAGGAATACTTGCTGACGATTCCCGTCAAGAATACTGGTTTGCGAGACGGCACGGAGATTGTTCAAGTGTATATCCGCAACCTGAATGACCCCGATGGTCCGCTGAAGTCACTTCGAGCCTTCCAACGTGTTGACGTTAAGAAAGGAAAGACGGCACAGGCACAACTCAAGCTTACGCCGAAATCCTTTGAATTCTTCGACCCACAGAGCAATACGATGCGTACAAAGCCTGGCAAGTACGAAATACTTTACGGCACAAGTTCGCAGGATAAGGACCTGAAGCGCCTGACGCTGACGCTCAATTGAGTTGTTTTGAGAAAGATACGCTACATTTCTTGGCAAATTCCTTGACATTCCGCGCACTAATTCGTACCTTTGCAGCCGAAAAATCATAGATATACAAAGATTTTATGTCCAGTAACAGCATCGTCGGATTCAAAATCAAAGGGATTAGGGAATCCAAGAACATCTCTATTGAGCAGCTTTCAGAACGCAGCGGTCTTTCTGTTGACCAGATAACTTCTATCGAGAACGAACAATATTTGCCTTCTTTGGGACCGTTGATTAAGGTCGCCCGTGCCTTGGGCGTGCGCCTGGGTACCTTCCTTGATGATAACGACAGCCTTGGGCCTGTTGTCTGCCGAGCCGAAGAACGCGAGCAGAACAGCAGCATAAGCTTCTCTAACGATGCTACTGATGCCCGCAAGCACATGGAGTATCATCCACTGGCCAAGCAAAAGACTGGACGCCACATGGAACCTTTCATCATCGACATACAACCCAGCGAAGAGAAGGATTTCAAACTGTCGGCCCACGAGGGTGAAGAGTTCATCTACGTCATGGAGGGCGAAGTCGAGATAGAATACGGCAAAGAGAAGTATGTGCTGAAGGAAGGCGACAGCATCTTCTACGACAGCATCGTAAAGCACCACGTTCATGGTGGTATGGGCAAATCTGCCAAGATTCTTGCCGTTATCTACATTCCTTTCTAATCGTCACGAAATATGGTTGAGCAGCATCCTACTCCATCCCGCAAATATCCTGCCGAGACAGGAAGTGAGGGATATACCCTCTTTGAACGCACTTTGGGCGATTGGCTTGAGCATTGGGCTACAGAGACTCCCGATAAAGAATACATTGTATATAGCGACCGCAACCTGCGCTTTACCTGGAGCCAGTTCAACGAACGCGTTGACAATCTGGCCAAGGGTCTTATATCGATAGGTGTGAAGAAGGGTTCGAACGTAGGCATCTGGGCTACAAACGTGCCCGACTGGCTTACCTTCCTCTATGCCACAGCAAAGATAGGCGCAGTGCTTGTAACGGTGAATACCAACTACAAGCAGGCAGAGTTGGAATATCTGTGCAAGGACAGCGACATGCACACGCTGTGCATTACTGACGGCACGTGGGAGTGCGACTATGTGGACATGACCTACAAGATGCTGCCAGAACTGAAGACCTGCGAACGCGGTCATCTGAACAGCGAAAACTTCCCCTGTCTGAAGAATGTAGTGTTCATCGGAATGGAGAAATATCGCGGCATGTACAATACGGCAGAGCTGTTGCTGCTTGGGCAGAACATCGAGGATGAGGAACTGGAGAAGATGAAGCGCAATGTCAGTTGCCACGATGTGTGTAACATGCAGTACACATCCGGCACCACAGGCTTCCCCAAGGGCGTCATGCTCACCCACTTTAATATTACCAACGATGGTTACTTTACAGGCGAGAACATGGGATTCACACAAGACGACAAACTCTGCGTATGTGTGCCTCTTTTCCACTGCTTCGGCGTAGTGCTTGCCACCATGAACTGCCTTACCCACGGCTGTACCGAAGTGATGGTGGAGAAGTTCGACCCGCTCGTTGTGCTCGCCTCCGTACATAAGGAACGCTGCACGGCACTTTACGGTGTGCCCACAATGTTCATAGCCGAGCTGGATCACCCCATGTTCGATATGTTCGACATGTCTTGTCTTCGTACTGGAATCATGGCTGGCAGCCTGTGCCCCGTTGAGTTGATGAAGCGTGTGTCAGAGAAAATGTACATGACCATCACCTCTGTCTATGGACTGACGGAATCGTCGCCTGGTATGACGCAAACTTGTCTGAACGACAGCTTCGAGCAACGCTGCACCACTGTGGGCCGCGACTATCCCTTCGTGGAAGTGAAGGTGCTCGACCCGGAGACCAACGAGGAATGCCCCGTTGGCGTGCAGGGAGAGATGTGTTGTCGTGGTTTCAACGTGATGAAGGGCTATTACAAGAATCCGAAGGCTACGGCAGAAGTCATCGACGAAAACGGCTTCCTCCATTCGGGCGACCTTGGCATCAAGGACGAGAACGGGTTCTATCGCATCACGGGACGCATCAAGGACATGATTATCCGCGGTGGTGAGAATGTCTACCCACGCGAGATTGAAGAGTTCCTCTACCAAATGCCTGGCATCAAGGACGTGCAGGTAGCTGCCGTTCCTTCTAAGAAGTATGGCGAGGAGGTAGGTGCCTTCATCATCCTGAACGAGGGTGTGAAGATGGAACCAGAGGACGTTCGCGACTTCTGCAAGGGCAAGATAGCACGCTACAAGACGCCAAAGTACGTCTTCTTCATCGACCAGTTCCCCCTGACAGGCTCCGGCAAGATACAAAAATTTAAGCTGAAGGAGATGAGCCTTCAGCTTTGTGAGAAGTTAGGTATCGAAGTAATCTGATTACTTAACCTTACCTTTTTTTACTTGATAGCGTATTCGACGGTGTTCACCACGCGCACCTTCTTAATGTAGGGTGTGTTGGCGTCGCGGTCTTCGATGCTAAACTGGCCTTGCTGTGCAGTAATGACACCTGCGAGGGTGGAGTTGGCATCGGCGGCGAATTGCTCGGCTGTGGCCTTAGCGTTCTTCATGGCTTCCTCCACCATCTCGCGCTTGATGTCGTTCAAGCCTGTGAAGTCGTATCTGATGTTCTGGTCGCCATATTCCTCGCTTACCAATGCTATGCCCTGCTTCATGAGTTCCGACTGGCGGTTCATCAGTTGGCGCACCTTGTCGACATTGGTGGAAGTGACTGTGATGACGCACGAAGCCTTGTAGCGGTAGTTCATGATTTCGTTACCATAGTTGTCTGCCTGACGGTCGCGGATGGTAGGCGGGTTCACACTAATCTCGCTGTCCGTGATGCCGGCTGCCTTCAGGAAGGCTACCAACTTCTTATTCTTCTGCTCGATGAGTTCGTACATTGCCGAGGGGTCGTTGCCCAGCTCCTTGTACATGAGCGGCCAAGTGACCTTGTTGGCAGGTACCTCACGCTCTGACAGACCCTTCACCGTGATGTGACGGTCCAGTGTCTTGAATCTCTCGATACTGCGACCCAGGCTACATCCCATGTAGCAAAGTCCCAGTGCCACAGCAATGGCTGCGAGCAACACTTGATAATCTTTTAACGCTTTCATGTTACTTTATGTTTTAGGTGTTATAAATGTTGTTATATTGTCAATACTTCCTTCAGTCTCGTCAATTCTATGTGAGTGCCCACTAACCAGAGTTTTTCTCCACGAGTGATGCGGTGGTCGGCGCCTGCCACATGCATGTTTCCCTGCTCGTCCTCGAAACCTACCACCATACAGCGATACTCGCCTCGGATGCCGCTGTCCTTGATGAAAGTGCCCTCCATCGTGCAATGCTCGCCCACGACTATGCATTGGAGCTGCATCAGATTGTCATCTGCCTGCACAGCGGAAAAGACTTCTGCACTCATGCGTTGGCGGAACCGCTCGATGCTCTGGTCGTCGCCCACCACTTCTATTACGTCGTTGGGGAAGAGCATAGAGTTGCCACCAGGCACATTCAGGCGACGGTGGTTGCGGACAATGGCTGCGACGTGCACACCATTGTGTCCGCCTATGCGCAACTGGGCCAGTGTCTTTCCTCCCCATGTGCTGTCTTCCGGCAATACGAGACGGGCAATGTGCAAGTCGCGCCCCTTCAGCTGTCGGGCATAGGCCGGATTGCTGGATTGCTCCCTGCGGTTCAGGTTCTCCACGAAGGTGTTTTCTATTCGTATGCTTATCTTGCGTATCCAATGGCTACGTACTATCAGATAGACGATGAGCACGGCTATTGGGAGGTGCAGATACCAGGGATAGGGAGAGAGGAAATCCAGCAGATAATAGATAATCCACGTGACGAACAGGAAACGTACTGCAATGGTGAAGTCCACGAACATTGAATATCCCTTACCCTTTTTCCGCAGTGCCCTGGCTGCCTTCGACGAGTTGTTCTTCATGACGATGGGACGCAGCAGGGGAGCCAGCAGCAACAGTACCAGCACACCACACACGGCATTGCCCACCCAATGACCAAACACATGCCGGCACATCAGCAGCAAGGACACGAACAATAAGGTGACTACTGCCACTGAAAGCACACCATAGATGGTGGTTTGCAGTAAAAGCTTGCGGAGGAATGCCGACAACGGCGACGAGTTCACCTGTGAACCCTTGCCTTTTCTCATGTCAACTCGGTTCTTTTCTCCTGTCTTCTCTTTCTCCTTCACGCGTAACCTGCCTGCCAGCTTTATCATGTAGGGCGTGAGGAAGGTGGTAATAATGCTGACAGCCACCACAATGGGCATCAGGAAACCATCGGTCACTCCCAACGACTCGCCCAATGCCGCAATGATGAAGGCGAACTCACCTATCTGAGCCATAGAGAAGCCGCTCATGAGGGCATCGTTCAGCGAGGAACCCGACAACAGGTAACCCATGCTTCCGAATACGGCCTGCCCCACCAAGATGGTACACACCAGCACCACGATGGGCAGCCAGTGCTCTATCAGGTCGTTGGGCGAAACCATCATGCCGACAGATACAAAGAATATGGCTCCAAACAAGTCCTTGATGGACGAGATGGCTGTGTCTATGCGCTCTGCCTCCACCGTCTCTGCCATGATGCTGCCCATCATGAAGGCACCCAAAGCCGTGCTGTAACCCACAGAATCGGCAACTACCACCATGAGGAAGCAAAGGCCTATCGACACGATAACCAACGTCTCCTTATTAATAAAGGAACGATTCTTGTGCAGGAACGTGGGCACAATCCACATACCCACTACAAACCACAGCAGCAGGAAGAAGCCCAGCTTCACCAGGGAAAGTATAAGGTCGCTGCCTTCCAGCTTGTTGCTGACAGCCATAGCAGACAGCAGCACCATGACCACAATGCCCAGAATGTCCTCAAGGATGAGCACAGACATCACCTTGCCGGCAAAGCGGCGCGACATCAGGCCCATGTCCTCGAATGCCTTGTAGATGATGGTCGTTGACGACATAGCCAACATACCACCCACGAACATGCAGTTTATGGTGGACCAACCCATCAGATAGCCGGCACCACAACCCAAACCCCACATGGCAGACATGATGAAGCAGGCAGCCACCACAGGTCCCAGTCCCGTCTTCAGAATCTTCTTGAACGAGAATTCGAGTCCCAGCGAGAACATCAGGAAGATAACACCTATCTGACTCCATACCTCTATGGATTCCTTGTCTGCCACGCTGGGCGTGAATATCATATTCGGACCAGCCAAAAAGCCAGCCAATATGTAACCCAGGACCAAGGGTTGCTTCAGTCGTTTGAAGACAATAGTCGTAACGCCTGCTACTATCAGTATCAGCGCCAGGTCACTAATGAGTTGTGGAAGTTCCGACATTTATCCTTGCTTGCTTTATTTCTTCTTCTTTCCCTTGGCCTTAGTCGCTTTCTGCTGCGAAAGGTCGAGCACACGGATGTTGCGCAACTTCAGGCCCTCGCCGTGTCCACAGAAGCAGATGAGACCATCAGGATTGAAGAGTCCAGGATGGCTCTGATGGTCAACGGTGTAGGGATTCGGCTTACCCTGTTCAGGAGCCATGTTATGACCCTGACAAGCCTCGCGAATGTTGCCGTCAACAAGCACCTCGCCGTTCAACGTGACAGTAATGTGGTCGCCCTCGGCACGAATCTCCTCATAGTTCCACTCGCCCAGAGGCTTGTGCTTGTAACGCTTAGCAGGAATGATGCCATAGACAGAGCCGTGAACCTGATATTCGCGCAAGCCTTTGTAGATGGGGTCGTCGTGATCCAGTATCTGAATCTCCATTCCCTCATAGGCAGCGTCCACACCTTCTCTGGTACGAATGCCCACACCATTATTGATGCCCGGACGCACGAAACAGAACTCAAAGCGGAACACGAAGTCGGAGTACTTCTTCGTTGTATAAAGGTTGCCCTCCGAACCATAGTGCGCACTTACGTAGATAGCTCCGTCAATGGGCACATAATCACTCTTGTTTCCTGTCCACTTGTCCAGATTAGTGCCATCAAACAACAGCTCGAAACCTGCCTTTTGTTCTTCCTCAGACAAAGTAGTGACCTTAGCCGTCAGGGCATTGGGGTCGTCAACTATCTTTGGCAGAATGGTGTTCACCTGATCTACAGCATAACCGGCATCGGCATTCTCCGTGTGGCTCTTGAATATCTGCTGTGCCTTCAGCAGCATCTCGCGCACATGGGCTCCACGCTGGAAGGGCTCGTTCTTCTCGATGAGGTCAGTCACAGCATGAGCAGCAGCCAAGTCGTTCTCCTTTACATCCATCCATTTTGCAGCCAGATTCAGTGCAGGCTCGTTGTTCAGCGTGCCCAAGGCAGCAATAAAGCGATTGGCAGTCTTCGTCGAAGGCTTCATCTCAAGTGCCTGCTTATACACCTGATACTTGCTCAGGGTAGCCGTATTGCTCTTCTGCGTCAGCGTCAGCACGCGGTTCAGCATATTGTCGCGAGCGGCAGCATCGTCCTTTGCTATCTCAAAAAGCTGCGGCACTACATCGGCATTCTCCACCTTCAGCAGGGCTGCCCTTGCCTCTTTTTTGTTGTTTCCACTCTTCGATGCTGCCACCACTTCGTCTATGCTGGCCTTGTTGCCACGCTGGGCAAGCAGCAGATAATAGATATCAGGATAGGGACGGAAACGCTTCAGCAGGTCATCGTAAGTATCATTCGTGACGATTTGTGCCAGACTTGTCGCAGCTGCCTCATGCAGTTTGTTGTTTCCTATCAAGGCAGTCAGGGGTTGATATGCCTCGCGAATGTGGCGTTCACCAGCCAAGGTCACTGCACTTGTGCTGACATCGGCACCCTTCTCCTTCAGCGCCTTCATCACTCCAGGTTTAATGTCGCCATTGAAGGCAATCAATGCAGCCGTAGCCTCCTTTGCATTCTTTCCGTCCAACGCAGCCACAAGTGCGTTCAAGGCCTTTTCGCCGCCTATGCGTCCAGCAGCCTCTATGCCTGCCGTAGCCAGTTGGCTGTTGTCAGCGGAAATGGCATTGGTAACCACATCTATTGCAGCAGGATTGCTGTTGTGATTGTTGCCCAGCCAACGAACCACATCGGCTTGTGCATCCACTTTCAACTTGGGATAAGCCTTAATGACTTGAGCGTCGAAGCCTTCCAACTTCAGTTCGTCAGCAAGCAACAGGGCATTGGTGCGAATGTTGCGTGTGGGGTTCTTCAAGGCCTTCAGCAGTATAGCAGGTTGCTTGGAGGCAGACAAGGCATTCACCTTGTCACGCAAAAGCTTTATCTCACCCGACTTGCTATCCAAGACCTCTATCATGCTCTCCTGCTTTCCCTTGCCAAAGGGAGTCAGGGCTGCAAGGGCATATTCCTTCAGATAACTGTCGCCAAGCAAGCTTTCGAAGAAAGGAACCTCAGCGGCTGAAGCTATCTTGCCCAATTGCTGCACGTAGAAAGCCTTGCGGGCATTGGTCTTTGCCGTAGCCACACCTTTCTTAAGTCCTTCGCGAATGGCTGCCCGCTGCTTCTTGCGACCTGCTGCACTCACATAGCTGGTCAGGCCGTCGATGGCATATTCAAATGTGGCACCCTTGCCTTCTGCCGATTCATTCAGGTATTGCACCAGCATGTTTATGCCTTCAGTACCTGTTCCTGCAATCTCACTCATCACCTGTTCCAGGGCATCGAGATTCTGTGCAGGCAACTGTGCCAGCCCGTCGGCAACTATGGTGGAGGCAACGCGGTTGCGGCTGTCTTGTGCCGATACTGTGCCAATCGAATATTGAACATTAAATATTGAATATTGAACTGCGCCGATAAATAGCGCAAGAGTCAAGATTATGCGTTTCATAATACTAAACTTTCAACTATAAACCATAAATTAAATATGCCATTCTCCACGCATGGGCTGGTCGATGAGTGCGTTAGCCGCATCGTCGCCTATGAAGCGCTGTGTCTTCGGATCGAAGTTCAGCACCTTTCGTCCCAGTCGCAAACCCACAGCGCCCATGTTCACCAGCGTACAGCTGTGGTGTCCGTTCTGCTCGTTCAGGGCAAACTTCTGACGTGTCCGCACACACTCCAGGAAGTCAGTACGCTGTGGTTCTGGGTCAGGCAGTGAATTAATCAACTCCTGCACATTGGGAATAGTACATTCAAAGCCTTTATAAACCTTGCCCTTCGGACCTTCTATGTAAGGCACCTTGCCAGGACTCTCGAAGCCTTCGCCCTCAAGCACTACCTGGCAACCATCGGCATAGGTGTAGGTAATCTTACGCCAAATGCCCACAGCATCGGGATGTTGCTGAGGAGCGTCTATCTCTACCTTTACAGGGAATTCGTCGTCCTTGCCCAACATGTACTGAACAGGATCGAGATAGTGTTGTCCCATATCCGTCAGGCCGCCGCCGTCGTAGTCCCAATACCCACGGAAGGTCTGGTGCGTGCGATGTACATTATAAGGTTTGTAGGGAGCAGGACCAAGCCACATATCGTAGTTCAGTTCCTTTGGTACAGGCTGTTCCGTAAGGTCTTCCTTTCCTACCCAGAAGAACTTCCAAGTGAAACCTGTGGCACCAGAAACAGTAACCTTCAGCGGCCAGCCCAGTTCACCACTCATGATGAGTTTCTTCAGCGGCTTGACTGGAGTTGCCAAACCATAGAAGGTATCAGTAAAGCGGAACCAGGTGTTCAGTCGCAGGATGCGTCCGTAGCGCTTCACAGCCTCTGCCACAGCCTTTCCCTCGCCAATGGTGCGAGTCATGGGTTTCTCAAGCCATATATCCTTGCCTGCACGAGCTGCCTCCATAGCCATGAGTGCGTGCCAATGAGGCGGAGTGGCGATGTGAATGATGTCTGCCCCGCTGTCTTTTATCAGCTCGCGAAAGTCCTCGTAAGCCTTCACATTCTCCTTCAGGTTAGTCTTTGCAGCCTCTACGGCATTCTTCAGGTGGTTGGCATCTACGTCGCATACTGCCACCAGACGACAGGCATCCGACGAAGAGAAATGACTGGAAGAGCGTCCAATGCCGCCAACACCTATAATAGCTTTCGTCAGTTGATCACTTGGAGCAACAAATCCGTTACCTCCCAACACCTTGCGCGGAATGATGGTGAACAATCCCGCAGCACCTAATGTCTTGATAAAGTTCCTTCTATCCATGTTTTTCAATTATAGATTCATTTAAAGACCTAATTTAGCCGATATTTCCAGCATCCGGTTAATGGGGCGGATGGCTTTTTCTGCTATCTGTGGGTCAACCTCCACCTGAGGCCACTCGTACTTGAGGCAGTTATACAGTTTCTCCATCGTCACCAGCTTCATGTAGTTGCACTCGTTGCAGGCACAGGTCGAGTCGTTGGGTGGAGCAGGAATGAATGTTTTCTCAGGACAGCGCTTCTGCATCTCATGCAGGATGCCGCTCTCCGTAGCCACGATAAACTCTGTGGCTTCGTCCTGAATGGCAAACTTCAGCAAGGCAGCCGTACTGCCCACCTTGTCTGCTACACGCACCACAGGACCTTTGCACTCAGGATGCACCAGTATCTTTGCCTCTGGGTGCTGCTTCTTCAGGTCGAGAATCTTCTCCAGCGAGAACTTCTCATGAACGTGGCAGGCACCGTTCCACAGCAGCATCTGTCGGCCTGTGATGGAATTGATGTAACCACCCAGGTTCTGATCAGGGGCAAAGATTATTTTCTGGTCCTTTGGGAACGATTCCACTATCTGACGGGCATTTCCGCTGGTCACTACCACATCCGTCACAGCCTTTGTGGCTGCCGTAGTATTAACATAGCTGATGACCGTGTGGTCAGGATGCGACTTTACAAAGTCCTCAAAGGCACTTGCCTCGCAGCTTTCAGCCAGCGAGCAGGTGGCATTCAGGTCAGGCACCAGTACAGTCTTGTCCGGACACAGTATCTTGTTAGTCTCACCCATGAAGTGCACGCCACACATCACAATGATGCGGGCATCGGTCTTTGCTGCCTGCTGAGCCAGAGCCAGCGAGTCGCCCACAAAGTCTGCCAAATCCTGTATCTCGCCACTCACATAGTAGTGAGCCATGATGACAGCATTCTTCTCACGTGCCATGCGGCGGATTTCAGTCTTCAAGTCTGTGCCTTCTGGAATGGGCTCGTCTATGTAGCCCCGTTCCTTCCATTCCTGCTTTATCAACATTTCATTATTATTTATTTTAATTATTTATTTTAATATAGAATCTATATGGTAATGATGATGGGATGTGGATAATGTAGATAGGTTTTTGCTAAAATATTTGGTCAGTAAGTTATTGTTTTGAGAATAAATGTTAGTGTATTAGTTATTTACATTTTTCTTAACTTCCTATCTTTTTAGTATAGAGAGTGATATTACTCCGCTTCTTTTATTTATTAACACCTGTTGATATCCGCAAAGTTAATAATTTATTTTCGTTTTAGGTGATGAAAACTTAGTAAAAAAATGTGAATTCATGATAATAATTATGGGCTCGTGTGAATAATTTTTGGTAATGGCAGGCAGATTGTGAATTTCTTTGTACTTTTGCACACAGTTATCAACACAAATTGTTAATAAAGTAAAGGGATGAGAAAACTTAGGATAACGGAGATGAACCGACTGTCTGTAGAGCAGTACAAGGAGAGTGATAAGACTCCGCTGGTGGTGGTGCTCGACCACGTCCGTTCGTTGTATAATGTGGGCAGCGTGTTTCGCACAGCCGATGCTTTCCGCCTCGCTGGCGTTTGTCTGTGTGGCATTACGGCTCGTCCTCCTCATCCTGAAATTCACAAGACGGCTCTTGGTGCAGAGGACAGCGTAAGTTGGCAGTATTTTGAACGGACGGAGGACTGTGTTCTTTGGCTTCGTCAGCAGGGCTACACCGTCTTTGCCGTAGAACAGTGTGAAGGCAGCACTATGCTAAATGACTTTGACATTAAAAATGAAGATATAAAAATAGCAGTAGTGCTGGGTAACGAGGTGAAAGGCGTTCAGCAACAGGTGATTGACCTATGCGACGGTTGTATAGAGATTCCTCAATATGGTACCAAACATTCAATGAACGTATCCGTCACAGCCGGCATCATCATCTGGGAACTGCAAAAAAAAATAAAAAGGAGTTAACTCGCTTCGCTCGTGGGAGTTAAATATGAAGTTAAAATTGGAGTTAAAGTGGACGATAGTATTGTCCTTTTTTACTTCCTCGGCTGAAAGCCGATTACTCCCCCTTTTACTTCCTGCTCGCAAAGCGAGCTTTACTTCCACAGCCGCAGGCTGTTTATAGAATTCCTGCTTCTACCTGACGCACAACACGTTCCGTCAACTTATCATCCCCCTCTGGATCATACTCCTTTTTCAGGCTCGCCTTGAAAGTCCAGGCAAATATCTGATAAAAGGCAGCTCTGGTAGGTCCGAGGAAAGCCTTCACCACCTCATAGCCCGACTGGTTGCATTCGCGATCCACCAACTTGATGAGCAGTTTTCCCTGACTGTACGTAAGTTTCTTCATCTCAGGCTTATAGGTCTTCATAATGTCCTTCTCCACCTGCTTGATGTGCTCTTGCTTAGCCTTCTTGTCAGGCAATTTCTCCAGTACCTCGTAAGTCTCCTTAATGATGCCGTTCACCTCCTGAGCCAGCGGCAGCACACGCTTCACGTTGTACACCAGACGATTGTACTTCATCATTTCCTTGCGGTTCTTGAACTTCAGCGGCTTGTAGATGGGTACTTCAGGCATCAGGATGGTCCAGATGGTATCGCCCTCGTAAATGTAGTTCTTACCTGCCCAGTACCACGTCTGCTTGCGAGCGCTCTTGAACTCCTGACCTTGAAAATCCTGAACCTCAAGTCCATCGTCCTCCACCTCCTGTGCCCACCCTGTGTGGCAGGCAAACAGCATAGGCAATATGAGCAACCATCTTTTCATGCCGCAAAGTTACGTATTATTTCCCATTCTCATTGCTTTCCACCCATCTTTTAACTTACATTATACTTTTCCCCTCCCCTCTCTTAAAAAATCCTATGACTCTCCCCCAAAACCCATTAATCCCATTAATCCCATTAGCCCAATAAGCCTGGCTACCCCACCCATCGCCTCCTCCTTCGCGACTTGTCGCATCTCCCCACGCGATACTATCCCTTCGCCTCATGCATTATTATCGCGTCGCCCTACGCGACACTATCCTTTGGACGAAAGGATACATCACTATTACATACGACAAAATCCTTAAAAAAACACGTCATAGACTATAGTACTATATACTATTTATATTTTAATATATATTATAATATATATTAATGTTTAATCATAAAAAATAATTGACGTAATAATTTATCATTTTTGTCGTAAGTTATTGTGATGTTGCGACGTACTGATAGTGAGGTTTGAGGTACCTGTTAGTTACCTGTTAGCCAAACAGGTAACTCCCCTCCAGCCCTTTATTCATCGGCCCTCAACGGCTGCCAAGGTAATAAGGTACCAGTTTCTGCGCATTCCCTCTTTTTTGCCGTAGTCGATATAGTGCAAGTGCTTACTGATAGTGATAATCCACAAACTTATTGGAGAGTGTTTAAGAAACAGCCTTGGGATGAGGAATGGAAAAGCCGAAGTGAAATAGCCCAGTCCAAATTTGGACTCGGCTATAAATAAACATTGGCTGAAATCTCAGCCAATGTTTATCGCAGGGATTCCCAGTCATCCCGAATCACCATCCAGTCGAATGGAGGGAAGTCAGGCGAATTCAAGGATGAGTTTGGGGTCAATATGCATTCTTGTGTGCAGACGCTTTGCAAGGGACATGGAAATGCGTCGATGACCACTCATAATCTGGCTGAGTTGTGATTCATTGACTTCCAAAAGTCTGGCTCCGTCTTTCTGTTTCATGTTATGGGTATAGAAATAGTCTTCTATGTTTGCGATGAGTGGCGACTTCTGACGTAATGGAAGTATGTTGAGATATTCATCCTCATAGTCGGCCATCTGCTTACTTAGTAAGGCTATTTCCTGTGTATAAGCATTGTCCATATCAGCTTCGAGCATCCCTTTCTGGGTTGCTTCTGCGATGAGTTGCTCTACGCGAGTTTTTACCTCATCGTATTGTGAGCGTGTTGTCAGTTTTTCCATGTGTCTGTCCTCCTATTACCTATTATATGGTTGCACAATCAATTTTGTCGTACTCAGAGTGAGTTCCTACGAAACTTTGCATCGGCTGAAAAGTGTTAATACATTTTTCCTTCGTCATCATGTTTAGGTTATGACGTGAAGCATGAGAAGATGTTGTAGCTGACGTTGTTGTCGTAGACATCCTCTCCCTCGTAGGCCTTTACCCAGCGGACAACGCGGATGGTGATGGGGAGGACGATGATTTCATAGACAGTCTTCAGCACTAATTGTGAAAGCATCATCAGCGGCAGTTCCTCGTTGGGCAGTACAGCGTAGAAGGCTAGCGGGAAGAAGATGAGCGAATCGACTCCCTCGCCCCAGACGGTACTCATGATGGCTCTCAAAGAGAAACGACGGCCTTGGTCCTTTATCTTCATGCGGCTCATAACGTATGCATTGACAAAGCTGCCTGCAATGAAGGAAATGAATGAGGCAAGTGCAATGCGAGGCGTAAGGCCGAAGATGGCGTGAAAACCTTCCTCGTTTTCCCAGTATGGTGCACCAGGAATGGCATCTGCCAGACAGGCTACCATCATGAAAGCGAAGTTGCTGAGGAATCCTGTCCAGATGAGGATGCTGGCGCGACGGTAGCCCCAAACTTCACACACCACATCGTTCACGATATAGGAAACGGGGAATATCAGCAGTCCGCCCGTCAGGTGCAGCGGACCAAACACCATCTGCTTCGTTTCCAATATGTTGGACGCGATGAGGCACACGGTGAAAATGATGCTGAACTCCATGAACAGCACCGAAACCAACGTCTTGTTTTTCTTTGTCGGCTTAGACATTTTTTCGATATATCCTCAGCAAAGTTACGAAATAATTTTGTGTTTTCGTCCAGTTTACACTATCTTTGTAAGGCCGAAAGAACGATAATAACCATATATTTATACATTATGCGTACGAAAAGAACATTCCTGACAGTGGCTGTCGGCATGCTTGCCATTGCCATGAAGGCTGAGGTGAAGCTGCCAGGTTGGATGACCTCGAACATGGTGCTCCAGCAACAGACTTTGATGCACCTGAAGGCTACGGCCAAGAAGGGTGCTACGGTGAAAATTACGACTTCGTGGAACGGACAATTGACAAAGGTGCAGGCTGACAAGCAGACGGGTGCCTTTGACTTCGACCTGCAGGTGCCTAAGGCTGGAGGTCCCTATACGCTGACGTTCGACGACGGGAAGAAACTGGTGCTGGAGAATGTGATGGCTGGTGAGGTGTGGTTCTGCAGCGGACAGTCGAACATGCAGATGCCATTGCACAGTAACTGGGCTTCTGTACTGAACTGGCAGCAGGAGGTGGCTAATGCCAATCATCCGCTGGTGCGACTTTTCCAAGTGGACCGCGTGGTGGCTCACACGCCACAGGCGAATGTACCTGTCGGACACACCAAGGGTTGGGCAGTCTGCTCGCCTGAGATGGCTGAGGAGTTCTCGGCTGCTGCCTACTTCTTTGCTCGTGAGGTGTCGCAGAAACTGGGTGTTGCCGTAGGTGTGGTAAACAGCTCATGGGGAGGAACGCCTGCCGAGAGCTGGGTCAGTCACGAACGTCTGCGTAATGTCACAGGTTTCGAGGATTATCTGGCAAAAATCGAGGAAACGGGTTATGACGAAACAAAACTCAACAAGGTATTTCAAGATGAACATGCCGCTTGGCAGAAGCGTGTATTTGGCGAGGATAAGGGTCTCGTTGATGCTGATTTCAATCGTGCTTGCTGGGCAGCGGCTGACTTCGATGATAGCCAATGGCAGACCATGAAGCAACCTGCACGCTGGAGCACAAACGAATTGGCCTCATGGGATGGGCTGGTGTGGTTCCGTCGTAGCATCGAAATTCCTGCTGAATGGGCTGGAAAGGACATAAAGATTTCTCTCGGAGAAGTAGATGATCGCGATATTACCTATTGGAATGGTGAACGTATAGGCTCAAATAACAGCTGGAGCACTAAACGCTTATACACCGTTCCTGGCCGATTGGTAAAGGCTGGACGGAATGTGATTACCGTGCGCGTTTACGATACGGGTGGTGAAGGTGGATTCATGGGTCAGGCCGATGCTTTGAAGGTGCTAAATGGCGAGAATAGCCTTTCGCTGGCTGGTGAATGGAAGTACAAAAAGAGCATGTCGAACCAAGCCATCAATAGTCACAAGGAAGCTGAACCTCGTGGTCCCCGCGATGCATGGTTCCCCAGCAATCTGTACAACGCTATGGTGTCTCCGTTCCTGGATATGCCCGTTCGTGGTTTCATCTGGTATCAGGGCTGTTCCAACGTGGGACGCGCTACGCAATACGAAAGTCTGTTCGAGACGCTCATCCTCGACTGGCAGGAGCGTTTCAACCGCAACTCTGAGGTTACGGCCTATCCCAAACCTGCACCCCAACAGGGTCAGCGTCGCGGCTTCTTCCAGCAGCAGGACAGCAAGGCACTGCCTTTCTATTTCGTGCAGATTGCCAACTTTCTGGCTCGCAAGGATATTCAGGCCGATTCGGAATGGGCCTTCCTACGTGAGGCACAGCGCAAGGCGTTGCAACTCGATGGTGTGGGAATGGCTGTAAACATTGATATTGGCGAGGCTGGCGACATTCATCCCAAGAACAAGCAAGAAGTAGGTCGCCGACTGGCCTTGCTTGCCCTGAATCGTACCTATGGCAAGGAAGAGCCTTGTGCAGCTCCTGATTTCTATCAGATGAAGGTTCAGGACGGAAAAGCCGTGCTCACCTTCCGTCCCACTTGGGGCAGTGATGGTTTGGCACAGAACGGCGATGTCAAGGGCTTCATCGTGGCAGGTCCCGACCATAAATGGCACATAGCCAAGGCCCATACCGAGGGCGAGCGTTTCATGAGCCGCATCGTGGTGGAATGTCCTGAAGTCCCCTACCCCATCGCTGTCCGCTATGCTTGGGCCGATAACCCAGAGTGCGACCTCAAGACACAGTCTGGCCTGCCCGTAGGTCCCTTCCGTACTGACGACTGGGCAGAATAGGAATCGCTATTTCAGCTGCAGACCTTGTATGGTATAGCGTTTGCCAGCAGGTGTTACGATGTAGATACGCCCGTTTACTACTATTTTGCGGTGTGTGACGGGGTGAACATTTTCACCTGATGTGGTGATACCTGTAGGCGTAGTTGCATATTCATAAAGCCAAGGCAGGAAGTTCCCACTATAGAGCGTGCTATAGTTAGTCATGGCAAATTCGGGTGTGGTGTTGTACACGGTGCCATACATATAGTATCCTGTCTGGCTTAATATCTTGAATGTTCCGTCATTTTGAAGGGTCGCCGTGTACTTATGGGCTGTACTTTTGTCTGTCGTAGCAGCAACAGTGGTATAATAGGTGCTGCCTGACTTTAATGTCTGGTAAGCATAACGCCCATTGCTGTCTTTGATGTAGAACTTACCGCTTCCTGCGTCTTCAAAGGTAAACGCATTGGTCATGTCTTCCAAAGTTATGGTGTCATTGTCTTCAGTTACCTCCAGTGTATAGAGATAAGAGTAGTCCTTATTCGTGGGTACAGGCTTGGCAATATGCAGTCCGTTATTTAGGGGAGCAGCAATCAGGTATTGTCCACCATCCTTTACTGCCGTAGCCTTTGCAAAAGAATAGGTTGGTGCTTCGATGTGCTTCAAATTGAGCGTTACCAGATATGGGTCATGGTCGGAGTAGGAATAATATTTGCTGCCTGTAGAGCAGGGATTGGCAATGTGCAGGCACTGGGCGGAAGTTACCTGCTGTGCCATTGTCTCGTTGGCCATAACATGGTCAATCAGTGTATTCTCTGGCTCCCAGCAGTGGGAATAGACAGGCGTGATGTTGTATTTCAGCAGTTGTTCTTCATAGCCGGCTCTGACCAGCATCTGCATGCTCTCCTCGTCCATCTCGGCATTCAGGTCACCCATAATCAGGATGTCGCGGTCTTTGGCTTCAGTCAGTCCGTTTAGCAATGCAGTAGCATTCGCTTTACGCTTATTGATGTCATCTTCAATATTCTCGCTCGTACTGGCCTTGAAGTGGTTCATGCTCAGTGTGAAGCTCTCGCCGGAAGCCTTGCTCTTGAAGGTTTGCATACGCATCTGGTTGGGATAAACGTAGGTGTATCCTACTGCCGTCGATACGTTTGCACCAACAAGCTCTATCGTTGCCGTGTTATAGATAAAACCCGACTTGATGCAACCACTGGCGTTTTCAGGGTCATTGAGGTCGTAGTTCAGCCCATCTTCTACTGGCTGATAGTTCTTGCCTGTTTTCGTGCTCATGCTCTGTGCCAGCAGTTCCAGGACTTCCATGCAACATTCCACTTCGTTGAAGGCATAGATGTCAGCCTCGTAGGGTGAAAGGGCATTAATGATGGCGTTCAGTTTAGCCGTACGTCCTTCCTCATTATTATAGTTGCTGATGGGAATGCCGTTGTTCATCGTTCTCTCACGGTCGAGCGTATAGAAAAAGTTCTGTACGTTTTGTCCGCAGACTTTCAGTTCTTGTGCATGAAGGCTGAGGCTGAGGAGGCTTAACACCCAGCCAAACGTCAGTTTGAATAGGAATGTCGAATAGTTTTTCATGTCTGCTTATTGCTGCGAATTATGGAATATGCGCCCAACAGGATGAAGGGAACGCTGAGTAATTGACCCATATTGAAGAGCATACCGTTCTCGAAGTCAACCTGATTCTCCTTGGTGTACTCGATGAAGATACGTGCCGTGAAGATGAGGGTGAGGCAAATGCCAAAGAAGAAGCCCGTGCCGACTTTCTTTGGGTATTTGCGATAGAAGTACCAATGAATACCAAAGAACAGGGCATAGCAAAGGGCTTCGTAGAGCTGTCCCGGGTGGCGTGGCAACTGGTCGATACGCTCGAAGATGAAGGCCCAGGGCACGTCCGTAGGGCGGCCTATAATCTCTGAGTTCATGAGGTTTCCCATGCGGATGGCACAGGCACAGATGGGGGTGACGATGGCAATGTTGTCGAGCACCATCAGCAGTTTCAGGCCTGTCCGTCGCATGAAGAGCCACAGGGCAATCATCAGGCCCAGCGTGCCGCCGTGACTGGCCAGGCCTTCGTAGCCTGTGAAGTGCCAGCCGCCTGTGGCATCTTGCTTCATGGGCAGAATCATTTCCAAGGGATGCGCCAGGAAGTACGAGGGCTCGTAGAACAAGCAATGTCCCAAGCGTGCACCAATGATGATGCCGAAGAAGCAGTAGAACACCAGGGGGTCGAACTTCTCTTCAGGGATGCGCTGCTCGCGATACAGCTTATGTTCCAGCAGATATACCGTGAAGAGACCAATAGCCCAGCACAGCGAATACCAACGCACACCAAACGAACCGATGTGGAAGACAAAGATGTCTGGGTTCCAATGTATGAATAGGAGTAGGGAGTCCATAATGTTTATTGTTTAGCTTTTTCAAAACCTATTTCTATATTTATGCTATTACGGGGGTCGTCACGTACTTCACGGACGGTACCCGTTTCCTTGAAGCTGTAGTTGGTCAGACCGCCTTCGACGGTGCCCTCGAACTCTACATTGCCGAAGTAAGCAGACTCCTTGAATGGGATGTTAGATGCCGAGTAGGAGTAAGTTTGTTGGCTGTTTTCTGTATGCAGGGAGGTGTCTGTGATGTTCACTTTAAGGTTATCTATCCTGCTGTTCGTGAAATCGTCGCTTGCATTGATGATGTCGAACGAGAAAGAGGCATTCTTCAGGTAGGTATCATAGAGAATCTTCTTTTCAAAGCTGCCTTCGATATGGATGTTGTTGCCCGTTCTCTCTGTCTTGATAAGGTTTTTATCGGAGAGTATTATTCTCTGCAAGTCCATTGTATATGTGTACAGACTGGCTACCATTCCCTCTTCCCAATCGTTGTATATGTAGTAGTTTGGGGATATGGTCACGAACCAGGCATTACCCAGCTTTGCACTCTCCTTGGCTTCCTGCCTGATGACGATTGCCGTGGTGGTGAGGTCTTCCATCTTGGGGTTGGGGACGTTGCATCCGTAGGCTATCACCTTGCCCGTGCGAGGTGCGCCTGTGTTGTTGGGGGCGACGGTGATGTTGAAGACCATCTGGTCGAGATTTACATCCAGAGTCACCCAACCTTCAGCCGAGTCGTCGAGGTAGCCGTAGAGATACTTGAAGCCTTCGCTGGTGATGGAAGTGCTTTTTGTGCCGCCGTCGGCTCCGAATTCCAAGGTATTGGGCGTAGCCTTGATGATGCCCGAGCCTGGCTGCTGTGTGGCTTTGATGGTGATGAACTTCAGCACCTTGCCTTGTTTGTTGGTAGCCTTGACGATAATCTTTCCCGTGCGAGGCTCGCCTGTGGTGTTGGCTTGGGCAGTGATGGTGAACTCGTCGCTCAGGGGTACGGGATTGGCTTCGAGCCAATAGGCATCGTCAACACTGGTGGTCACTCCGTAGTAGAGGTAATTGGTGGTAAGTTTGATGCGTTGTGTGCCGCCTTCAGCGGGGAAGTCGAACGTGGAGGGCGAGAAGTCGATGTATCCGTCCTTCGGTTCGTCAAGTTCCTCTTCAACATCTATGGTCACCTCTTCCTCGTCAGCACCCATTTCCGTTGTCTTGCGGTGACCGTTCTTGTCGGCAATGGTTACCTTCTTCTTCTTTTTCTTGTCCGTCTTTACCTTGAACGAGCCATCCTTCTCCTTTACCACACCGATGCGGGCCTTGCCGTCTTCGCCAACCACGATGGCTACGTCAACAGACTGTCCTTCTTGGGTTTTGACGGTGATTTGGGTATAACCAACAGCATCAAGGTAGTCTTCAGTAGAGAGTGTCAACAGCTCGTTGGGTTCGTTGAGCAGTATGTTGGCAAACTCCTGACCGAGGAAGTCGCCCGGTGTGTCCCACATGTCTATGGTAGCATCCCATTTACCTCCGTCTATGTTGTTTATGATTTTGTCGTTGTAGTTGATGAGGTTCGAGGCCCATTGTGTGACGAGCCGTTGTGCCTCTTCCTGAGTCAGCGTGCCGTTGACGGTATGTTTAACCACGTCCTCCGTAGCCTCGTAGGTGTTGTAGAGGTCCTTGCCCATCGTCATGCTTCCTGCCATACCTCCTGGGGCGGCATCGATAACCACGCTAATGCCCTTCTCGATGAGCATTGCGGCAGTCTTTGTCATGTTACCGGTAGGCGAGAAGCCCAATTCGCGTGCGTTAAGGCCGAAATTTTCGGCATCGCCGTGATAGAGGTCCTGGAATATCTGGTTTGACTTGGCATCGAGTTTTCCCTGACTGAAGTCTGCCCAGAACTGGCGGGCATTGGTGTAGCCTTGCCTTCGTTTGGGATTTACTTGGTTAAAGAGGTGCTGCAGCTTATTGTCGTCATTCTGCCAGCCTGACTGCTGGATGACGGCAAGCACGCTTTTGCGTCCCACTTCCTGACTCTTCTTCAGTCCGAAGATGAAGCTGAATGTGTCGCTCAGGAATCCGCGAGTCTGCCTGGAAGTATTGACGGTCTCCAACACCCCTGTCTCTTGCAGTCGGTTGATGGCTTCGTCGTATTGGTCGGCTTTTTCCGTGATGCTGGCAGCAATGTCGTAGAAGTCGTACATCGACGTCGTGTTGTTGTCAATCTCTTCTGGTGTGGCTACGAAGGGCTCGTCAGTAGCGAAGTCGTTGGAGACGATGTTCCAAAAGGCCAGTCGCATGGCATAGACGGCACACGAATAGTCAATCATGGTCTCCAGGTCTGCAACGAACTGGGGCGAATTATCGTAGTGTTGGATGCGCGTAGGGTTCTGCACATCCTCTGTTTCCAGTCCCTTAAGTTCTTCGTCGCTGTTGCTGCACGCCGTATTGACTGCTAAGCCAAGCAGAATGCCCACAGCGGCTATCAGGCTCCATAGTTTGTTTTGTGTTTTCATAGGCAGGGATTTATTGGGGCTCTATACGTTGAAGCGGAAGTGCATGATGTCGCCGTCCTGCACTTCGTACTCCTTGCCCTCGACGCCCATCTTGCCGGCCTCGCGGACAGCGGCTTCGGAACCGTACTTGATGTAGTCGTCGTACTTGATGACCTCGGCACGGATGAAGCCCTTCTCGAAGTCGGTGTGGATGACGCCAGCACATTGCGGAGCCTTCCAGCCGCGGCGGAAGGTCCAGGCCTTTACCTCCATCTCGCCAGCGGTGATGAATGTCTGCAGGTTCAGCAGGGAGTAGATGGCCTTGATGAGGCGGTTGCATCCGCTCTCCGTCAGTCCCATGTCTTCGAGGAACATCTGCTTCTCCTCGTAGGTTTCCAGTTCGGCTATGTCGGCCTCGGTCTGTGCCGAGATGATGAGCATCTGGGCGTCTTCGTCCTTGATGGCCTCGGCTACGCGCTTTGTGTACTCATTACCGTCCTTGGCGCTTTGGTCGTCGACGTTGCAGACATAGAGCACGGGCTTTGTGGTCAGCAGGAACAGGTTCTTGGCGGCTGCCTGTTCGTCCTCGCTTTCGAACGAGACGGTGCGGGCACTCTTGCCTTGCAGCAGGGCTGCCTTGTAGGCCTCCAGCACGCCGAGCTCTATCTTGGCCTGCTTGTCGCCGCCCACGCGGGCCTGCTTCTCCACTTTCTGCATGCGGCTCTCGATAGTTTCGAGGTCCTTGAGCTGCAGTTCCATGTCGATGATTTCCTTGTCTCGTACAGGGTCAACGGAGCCGTCGACGTGCACGATGTTGGCATCGTCGAAGCAGCGCAGCACATGGATGATGGCGTCGCATTCGCGGATGTTGGCCAGGAACTGGTTGCCCAGGCCCTCACCCTTCGAGGCGCCCTTCACGAGTCCGGCTATGTCCACTATGTCGCACACGGCAGGCACTATGCGGCCTGGGTGAACGAGCTCTGCAAGCTTGGTGAGGCGTTCGTCGGGAACGCTCACTTGACCCATCTGGGCATCAATAGTACAAAAGGGGAAGTTTGCCGCCTGTGCCTTTGCACTTGACAGGCAATTAAAGAGAGTGGATTTGCCCACGTTGGGCAGTCCCACGATACCAGCTTTCAATGACATTATTATTTACTATTTAACGATTTACTATTTACGATTTGCAAAGGTACACATAATTTTTCAACTTTCAACGCTCAACTTTCAACTTTCAACTATATATTGATGCCGTAGGCATGTTTCACCTCGCTCATGACGAAGGTGCTTTCCAGCGAGGCCAGCGTCTCGATGGTGCCCAGTTTGTTGAGCACGAGCTGCTGGTATTCGTGCATATCTGCAGCGCGTATCTTCAGCAGATAGTCGTAGGTGCCGGAGGTGTTGTAGCACTCTGTGACCTCTGGGATGTGGCGGATGCGGCGCTCGAAGTCGTCGGCAATCTCGCGATTTATCTGCTTCAGTTTCACTTTCACGAAGACGAGGAGTCCCTTGCCCAGCCGCTCAGGGTCGAGTATGGCTACGTACTTCTTTATGTAGCCGTTGCGTTCGAGGCGCTTCTGCCGTTCGAAGACGGGCGTAGGGGTCAGGTGGACGGCATCGGCAAGTTCCTTGGTGGTTAGCTTCGCGTTCTTCTGAAGGGTGCGAAGTATCTGATAATCAGTCTCATCCGGGGTGTACATAGAATATTATTCTTTTGAGGGTTTGTTTTTAGGTTGTTTGTGGAACGAAAGCAAAGTTCGAAGGACAAAATTAGTTATATCTTCTGGAATAAGCAAAAGATTTGGATGATATTTCCAAAAGTCCGTAACTTTGCAGTGCGAAACCTGAGTAAAAGGTTACAGGTGAAAGGTTATAGGTGACTTTTACCTTATCCAAATACTCAAAGTAAAAACAAAAGTAACCTCTCACCTATAACCTATAACCTAAACGAATATGGCACAGAACAGAAACTACAGATTCGAGACCTTGCAACTTCATGTCGGACAAGAGCAAGCAGACCCCACGACGGATGCGCGTGCGGTTCCCATCTATCAGACGACAAGTTACGTCTTCCGCAACTCGCAGCATGCGGCTGACCGTTTCGGCCTTCGCGACGCAGGCAACATTTACGGACGCCTGACGAACTCGACGCAGGGCGTGTTCGAAGACCGCGTGGCAGCGCTTGAGGGCGGTGTGGCAGGTTTGGCCGTTGCATCGGGTGCGGCTGCGATTACCTATGCCCTGCAGAACATTGCCCAAGCCGGCGACCACATTGTTGCGGCTGACAACCTGTATGGTGGTTCCTTTAACCTGATTACGCACACCCTGAAGACGCAGGGCATCGAGAACACCATCGTGAACGTAAACGACCTTGAGGCCCTTGAGGCAGCCATCCGTCCCAACACGAAGGTGATTTATGCCGAGACGTTTGGCAATCCCAACTCCGACGTGTTGGATATCGAGGGCGTGGCTGCTGTGGCACATCGTCACGGACTGCCCCTCATCGTGGACAATACGTTTGGTACTCCCTACCTGATTCGCCCGTTGGAGCACGGGGCAGACATCGTGGTTCACTCGGCTACGAAGTTCCTGGGTGGTCACGGTTCGTCGCTGGGCGGCGTGATTGTGGACGGCGGCAAGTTCGACTGGAAGAAGAACCCCGACCGCTTCCCTACCCTCGCGAAGCCGGAGCCCTCGTATCACGGTGCCGTGTTTGCCGATGTGGCTGGTGCAGCGGCTTTCGTGACCCGCATCCGTGCCGTCATCCTGCGCGATACGGGTGCTGCCATTTCGCCCTTCAATGCGTGGATTCTCTTGCAGGGAGTGGAGACGTTGAGTCTGCGCGTTGAACGGCACATCGAGAACACGCTGAAGGTTGTCGAGTTCCTGAAGAACCATCCGAAGGTGGCTAAGGTAAACCATCCTTCGCTGGAGAGCCACCACGATCACAAGCTCTACCAGAAGTATTTCCCCAACGGCGGAGGCTCGATTTTCACCTTCGAGATAAAAGGCGGGCAGGAAGAGGCCTGGCAGTTCATCGACCGACTGCAGATTTTCTCGCTGCTGGCGAATGTTGCCGACGTCAAGAGCCTCGTGATTCATCCCTACACGACAACGCACTCGCAGCTCTCGCCCGAGGAACTTCAGGAGCAGCACATCACGCCCTCTACCATCCGTCTGTCGATAGGTACCGAGCACATCGACGATATCCTGGAGGACCTGCGTCAGGCGCTTAATTAATTGAAAATTGAAGATTGAAGATTGAAAATTATTTGTAACTTTGTATTCCGAAACATCGTTAAAAGGTGATAGGTGAAAGATTATAGGTGACTTTTGCCTTAGCCAATTACTTGGAATAATAACAAAAAGTAACCTCTCACCTCTCACCTATAACCTAAAAACATTAATAATATGGCACAGATTGCAAACCAGTTGACCGACCTTATCGGCAACACTCCCCTACTCCAACTGAACAAGTTTTCCAAGGCTAAGGGTCTCGATACGCCCATCGTAGCCAAAGTAGAGTTCTTCAACCCGGGCGGAAGCGTCAAGGACCGCATTGCGCTGGCAATGATTGAGGATGCCGAGCAGCGTGGCATACTGAAGCCCGGAGCCACCATCATCGAGCCCACGAGCGGAAACACGGGCGTCGGTCTGGCTCTTGTCAGCGCCGTTCGCGGCTACCATCTCATCCTGACGATGCCCGACACCATGAGCGTTGAGCGCCGCAACCTGGTGAAGGCCTACGGAGCTGAGGTGCGCCTGACTCCCGGCAAGGACGGAATGCCCGGAGCCATCCGCGAGGCAGAGGCCCTGCGTGACTCGATTCCCGGTGCTGTCATCCTTCAGCAGTTCGAGAACAAGGCAAACCCCACGAAGCACTATCTAACGACAGGTGAGGAAATATGGAAACAGACCGATGGAACCGTCGATATTTTCGTTGCCGGTGTAGGCACGGGCGGCACCATTTCGGGCGTAGGTCGCCGACTGAAGGAGCACAATCCCAACGTGCAGATAATCGCCGTCGAGCCCAAGTCGTCACCCGTCCTGAACGGCGGCCCCAGCGGTCCTCACAAGATACAGGGTATTGGCGCAGGCTTTGTGCCAAAAACCTACGATTCCAACGTAATAAATGAGGTGTTCGACGTAGAGAATGACGACGCCATCCGCACAGGTCGCGAGCTGGCTCAGCAGGAGGGCCTTCTGGTGGGCATAAGTGCCGGAGCCGCAGCCTTTGCAGCATCCGAGATTGCCAAGCGCCCGGAGAACAAGGGCAAGCGCATCGTCGTGCTGCTGCCCGACACAGGCGAGCGTTACCTCAGCACCGTGCTCTATGCCTTCGAGGAATACCCTCTCTAAGCAATCGCTTCCCATCGTCTCTCTCGAAGCGTTACTATCCCTATGCATGAAGGAATAGTAACGCTTCGTTCATAACCATACTATGCTTTGACTCATTTGTCTGAAGTCTTTCTACGCAAGCTTGTATTAATGGGAATCACCAATTTAATGGTTATGTTACGTCCCATATTATAGACACCACGACGTCCGGTAACTATGTTTAAGTCGGCATATTTGAGGCGACTCATGTGGTTCTGATAAGCCTTGTTTAACAAATTGTCTGCAATAAGATACAATGCTGCCATTTTCTTCCCTTTCCACTGTATGTCCGTTCCTGCCGAGAAGTTCAGCAGCGTGTAGGCTGGTGTCATGGTTTCTGTATCGTCGGCGCTGTAAATGTGTGATTGCTTGAGGTAGTAGTCGAGTCCTGCAGCAATGTATAGGTTGTTAAATGATATTGCAGCTGCACGATGTGAGACTGAGTCTGGATGATGGTGTTTGACAGTACTGTGCGTGTGGTGAAGAATTTCCCATTTCAGTTCCGATGTCCATCGCGGAGCGGGTGTAAAGGGAAGATACTTTGTATCGGCGGACTGGTTCGGCAGTTGAGCATTCACGTATGAAAATGTGTTGGCAAAATGGACAGAATGGATGGGATGAATATCTACGCCAGTCTCGAAGCCCAGCAAACGGGCGTTGCCCTGAGTGTATGCGTAGGTAAGGTAGCCATTCTCTATCACCAAAGGCAGGCGATGGGTAAAGATGTAGTTGTTTATTCGGTTGGCAAAGAGTGCTACCTGACCTGAGATGTAGCGCGAGGTGAAGTCTAGGCCTAAGTCACCCTGCAGGCTGTATTCTGCCTTCAGATTTTGGTCACCCAGTTCATAACGGATAGAACCCTCGTGAACACCGTTTGAGGCCAGTTCGCTCATGTTGGGTGTGCGGAAGCCGCGAGCTATATTTGTCCGTAGATTGATGTGTTCGTTGATATTGTAAACGGCACCCAGACTGCCTGTTATGCCATTGAAGTAGCGCTTAATATCGGCAAAACGAAGCTGCCCTTCTTCTATCAGTTCTTCCCCGTGCATGTGGCGGTGGTCGTAGCGTACACCGCCGTTCAGCATCCATTTTTTACCAAGAGTCTTTGAAACTGTAGCATAGATACCACCGTCAAAAAGCTGATAGTCGGGAATCAAGTATTCTTCACCCATATTCCCCGACTGTTGATACATTCCGCCTATACCTGCTGAGAGTTTCCATCCGCTGAACTCCTGCGAAACGTAGCGAAAGTCGTAGGTCAGGGTGTGCAGCTTGAAGTAGAGTTCGTAGTCGTCGGCACTCTCCTCAAACTCCTGACGACGATTCTGTTGATAGCCCACGATGGTATTCAAGTAGCCCTTTCTGATGTTCAGGGAATTGTCCCATACGGCCTTGTAATGATTCACTTGCTGGAAAGGCAGGGATTTGCCATACCCATGAATCTTGAACCCTTCACCCTGAACCAATTCTCCTGTTACAGTATCGCGCTCCCCTTCTACAATACTTGGAGTCAGGTGATAGAGTGTTGCCGTAAGCCGTGAGCGTATCTTTTGCCTGTTAATGCCCAGCATCATTCTGCCTGCTCGCTCGTGGAATTGCGAGCCTGGCACATAGCCGTCGTACTTGTTCTTGTAGGCGTGTGCCATCTTCTCGCTGTAGCTGGCGTCCCATACGATGTCCTTCTTGTTACCAGCTAACGAGAGGTGGTAGCCGAAGAGGCCGTTATTGGTCTGATATTCCGAACCGACGTTGGCATGTAGCTCGTCCTCTAAAGGTAGTGGCTGGGGGTGCAGGATTACAACGCCCGCCATAGCATCAGAGCCATACATCAGTGAGGCTGGTCCCTTTATAATCTCTACTGAACCAACGCTGTTTCCATCTGCCTCCACTCCGTGTTCATCGCCCCATTGCTGACCTTCCTGTCTGACCCCTTCGCTCATTACTACCACACGATTGTAGCCCAGACCGCGAATGATGGGTTTGGAGATGCTGGCACCAGTCGATAGTTGGCTGATGCCAGGCTGATGGCTGATGGCATCGATAATGTTTGAAGACGACGTGGATTGCAACTCTTTTGCCGATATAATGCTCACGGGAAAAGTGGAATGCTTCAGCTTGGTTGAACCCGTAACACCTGTCACCGTTACCTCATTCAGTTTCAAGTGACGATAGAAGACGTCAGTAGAATCTTCCGTATGACGATGCACCTTTATACTGTCTTGTGCTGCCATCGCCGTGCTGATACACAACAATGGCAGAATGATGTATCTTGTTTTCATTCTGGAATTGAGTATTTATTAATGTGATGTATTTAACCTCTCTGCCCTAAGCATCAAATCGACGGAGGACCACGGGTTACATTGGAGCCACAATATGCCGAAGCGTAGCCATTGGCATACTGTGCTTGGTAATGTTTGGATACATTAATACATACAATGGCAGCTCCCAGATTGGCTGCTAAAAAGGTGAGTGAGAGAAACTGGCAAAGTACACAATTGTGTGCCCACGAAACCGTCTGCGTAAGATGTCCGTGACAGTCGTGATGAACACAATCGGTACATTCTGTTTCTGTTTCCGATGAAATATCATCATGAACGTGAGCAGACGATAGAAGCAGCATTGGCACAAATACTGCCAATAGCAACCACGAAGAAATATGTTGTTTCAATGTCCAGTTCACGGGGCACAAAGTTACAACTATTCATACAGATTTACAAGTCTTTATCTTAAAAACTGCATTACCCGCATTCCACCATCTCCTCCTTCTTCAGCACCCTTCCCCAAACATTTTGGGGCGTTTGTTTTGCGCGTACGTAAATAAATACGTATATTTGCAGCGTGTTCAGCGGAATACGACATTTTATTTGCTCAATCGCTACTCGAATCACCACCTCGAAAAGCTTACGGGCAATTAATGAACCCATTGAAGTATGCGCGATAGCGTAGACTTCTCTCATAGGGTTTATGGGCTTGTGGTGAGCCTGAGTAGCGTATGACGATGAGGTCTGCGCTTCTTTTTGTATAAGTTAGTGCTGGCTTGTGAGATTGAAACTATAGTACTAACTTAAATAACATACCAAATGAAAAAGTTCCTTTTACTGCTTATGCTGCTGTGCTCCATCAGAGTATCGGCGCAGGATGTGATTGTAAAGAAGGATGGCTCCACCATCGTCTGCCGCGTAGTGGAAGTCGGGAAGACGGTCATTACCTACAAGAAATGGAGCAACCTCAAAGGCCCAAACTACGTGATTGAAAAGACTGAAGTGACGTCCGTAAACTACCAGAACGGCGAAAAGGATGTCTTCGAGGAAGAGGAGACGCCCACGCCTGCTCCTACTCCTACACCGACTCCAACGCCTGTACAAGTCACCACATTCACTCCTATGGTACAGGGTAATAGTGGTCAGCAAACTGTGAGCGATGATATGCTGCTAAAGATGGTCGGAAAACTAGAACTTACACCACAACAAAAGAAAGTGAAGAGACTGAAAATGGCAGGTTGGATTTGCGGTGGGGTACTATGTGCAGGAGGTCTTGCAATGACAATAGGAGGTGCAACAGGGGAAGGTAAAGAGGTATGGAATGGGTCTGTATATGACGAACTTGCCAATTGGCCTCTTCTTGGCATAGGCTTAGGCACCATACTTGGAGGTTCCGCATTAACATGGGGATGTTTATATAAAGCATCCAAGATAAACAAACAAGTTTCTCCGATGTCCGTTCACTCTGCCCCTGTTTTCCAACAGAACTTCTATCTGAAGAATGGCACATCACTGTCGCCCAGCATCAATATGATGAAGGATAACACACGTCGTAATACAACGCTCGGCATAGGATTATCGTATAATTTCTAAACGCATACAGATATGAAAAAGAACATCCTCATGATGGCAATCGTAGCCATCGCGACATTAATCACAACATCTTGCAGGACACAAATGACGGCAGGAGGCACGAGCGCTGCCGAAATAGTTGATTCCTATACTGGAAGCGTTAACGATGTGAATTTGATTATTGCATCTGAGCCTATCACCTACAACATCGACATCTCTACTGACGAAGGCCGGCTGAAACTCCGTAAGCTCTCATTGCCGCAAGCCAAGAGCCTTGCTCTGCGTGAGGCTGTAATGATGTACCGTTGTGCAAAGATTGTTAATCCCCAGTACACCCAGCTGATGAAGGGCAAACAGGTGCTCCGTGTTACTGTCTATGGTTTTCCAGCCGTCTACAAAAATGCAGAACAGCGTTACAACTCCAAGACGAAGCAGGAGATAGACATCAACATCAACAAATAACAAGACGCAGGAAAACCAAACCGCACTTGTCACGAGGGGTGGCAGGTGCGGTTGCTTGTGGATGGAGAGTACGGATTTTGCTGTAACGGGTATAACGCTCCGAACCTTTGCTGTCCCTTTGCCCTTTGATACCCGTCGACTCACTCGACGCGATACTACGGACCCCCCACCCCCTTTAGGGGGAGAGAAAAGTAGCCTCCCGTCCCTGTTCGCCACGCGATACCGTCGCATCCTCCTACACGATAGTATCGCGTCGCAGCATGCCATACTATCCTTTCGCCCAAAGGATGCTAAACCTGTCGCCATAGGTTCTGCAACCTATTGCCATAAGTTGCTGTAATTGGCTTTGCCACTTGCGTAGCGAAGAGGAGCAAGTCATCGCTTTAGCGCTTCTTGAATGAATCAAGCGTCCAAAGGCCGAGCGGCGTAGCGAAGAGGAGCAAGAACTTGTCGATCTGCCTGCAAAACGTGCATTCACGAAAAAACCTCACAACCTCCCCCTTCCCTTTATTTATCGGGGCTGGAGGCGGTGAGGTTTGCCTCCAAACCTCACTCAAAAGTCCCCCAAACCTCACCTCCGATTAAGGACTATATCAAAAACGGGGTCATTGAAAATCAATGATTTACACTTTGGAGCAATTAATTCAACGCGGGGAGGTTTAGGTGAGGTTTGGGTGACTTTTACGAACTAACCTCCCCCTCGCGAGCCCTTTATTCATCGGCTCTGGGGGAGGTTGTGAGGTTTTTCATGAATTTGTCTATACGATGCCCTGAGCCATTCAAAAGAGAACCTTTGACGGCTCAGACTATGCCCTGAGCCATCATAGCTTTTGCAACCTTCATGAAGCCTGCGACGTTGGCACCGCGGACATAGTTGATGTAGCCGTTGGGCTGCGTTCCATACTTTACACATTGCGCATGGATGGCGTGCATGATTTGGTGCAACTTCTGATCGACCTCCTCTGCCGACCACGAGAGGTGCATGGCGTTCTGGCTCATTTCGAGGCCGCTGGTGGCTACTCCGCCCGCATTCACGGCCTTGCCTGGTGCATAGAGCATCTCGGCCTCTATGAAGGCGTCGATGGCCTCTGGCGTGCATCCCATGTTGGAGATTTCGCCCACGCAGGTCACTCCGTTGGCGATGAGCTGGCGAGCGTCGTCACCGTTCAGCTCATTCTGCGTAGCGCAGGGCAGGGCTATGTCGCAAGGAACCTCCCACGGGCGCTTGTCGGGTACGAAGGTGCTGCCCGGGAACTCGTCGGCGTATGGCTGACAGATATCGTTGCCCGAAGCGCGCAGTTCGAGCATGTAGTCTATCTTCTCGCCGCTGATGCCAGCAGGGTCGTAGATATACCCATCGGGACCGCTGATGGTGACTACCTTGGCTCCCAGCTGCGTCGCCTTTGTGGCAGCGCCCCAGGCCACGTTGCCGAAGCCGCTGATGGCTACCGTCTTGCCCTTGATGTCGATTCCTCGCGTCCCAAGCATCTCGTTGACGAAGTACAGGCCGCCGAAGCCTGTTGCCTCCGGGCGCACCAGCGAGCCGCCAAATTCCAGCCCCTTGCCCGTCAGGACACCGCTCCAGTCGCGCGTCAGCTTCTTATATTGCCCAAACAGGTAGCCCACCTCGCGGGCTCCCACGCCGATGTCGCCAGCCGGAACGTCGATTTCCGGCCCGATGTAGCGGTAGAGTTCGTTCATGAAGGCTTGGCAGAATCGCATCACCTCGGCATCGCTCTTGCCGCGAGGCGAGAAGTCACTTCCGCCCTTTCCACCGCCCATCGGCAGGGTGGTCAGCGCATTCTTGAAGGTCTGTTCAAAGCCCAGGAACTTCAGAATCGAGAGATTCACGGAGGCGTGGAACCGCAGCCCGCCCTTGTAGGGACCAATGGCGCTGTTGAACTGCACGCGATAGCCCAGGTTCACCTGCACCTCGCCCTTATCATCGACCCAGGGCACGCGGAACGTGATGATGCGTTCCGGCTCCACCAGCCGCTCGATGAGCTTGGCTCGTTCAAACTCGGGGTGCTGGTTGTACACCCCTTCGATGCTCAGCAGCACCTCGTGCACTGCCTGCAGATATTCCTTCTCGCCCGGGTGCTTGGCCTCCAGGCGGTCCATGATTTGTTTAACGTCCATAGTATCAGGTTTTAAGGTTTCACGGTTAACTCCTAATTCTTAACTTTTAATTTTTAAATCTTAATTATTTCGACATAGTCGATATCCGGCATCCAGCCTTCTGCGTTCGACAGGCGAACCACATTATTTCCCTTCTTCAGCTTCACGGGGATGCTCACCTTCCCTACCCTGCCCCAGTCGCCGCTGTTGGCAGTCAGCGTCTCCAGCTTCTGGCCGTTCACGCTCACGGTAATCTGGCGGTCCTCAGCCGAGAAGAAAGCAATCGTCAGCATTCGCTCGCCACCCTTCTGGACATATACGTTGTCCCACACCAGGTCGTTGCGCTCGCTCTGTCCCAGCCAGCAGGCCTTGTAGCCCGAAGAACAGATGTTGTTGGCAGCATAGATGCCCGTTTTCTCGGCTTGGTTGTTGCGAATCTCCTGATAATCGCTGATGAAGGCCGTCTCTGCCTCGTAGCGTATGCGTTCCAGGCGCTTCTCGCCCGTAGCCTTGTAAATGCGGGTTCCGTGGGCAGGAACGGTTACCTGGAAGCCTGTCCCAAAGCTGCCAATCTCGCGCTGTGCAAAGCAGTCGCGCAACTGCACCTTACCGTCCAGCTCAATGTCGCGGAAGTTCACCGTCACGTAACGAGGCTCGTCGCTGGGATTGTAGATAGCAAAGACGCGCTTCGTGCCTTGCAGTTTCTCGATGTCGCGAGCCAGAATGTAGCAGTCGTTGGTACGTTTCACCAGATACGCCTGCTGGAAGGTCTTGTCCTGATTTATGCCGATGAGATCGGCGTTTTTCATCAATTCGAGAGGCTCCTTGCGGATGTTGCGCATATCACAGCCGATGAGCAGCGGGGAGTTCATGATGCACCACATGCCGAAATGCGTCTCGTCCTCGGTCTGCGACATAGAACGGCCCACCTCCAACATGTCCATATCGTTGTAGTGACCGGGCTTGCAGTAGGCCGACAGGTAAAGATTCTCGGCCAGGATGCCGCGAACCGACTTCCAGGCATCGTAGATGTCGCCCGTCGTGCGCCACGAATCAGCCACTTCCGAGCTCCAGGTACCGGGATAGGCCCAGCGGCACATGTTGTAGATGATGCCCGGCTTGCCGCAGTTCTTTATGGCGTTGGAAATCTTGGTGTACTGTTCCTGCTCGTCAAGCTTCATGTGGGCTCCGCCGCAGTAATCCACCTTGATGAAGTCGAAGTCCCAATCTATGAAGTACAGCTTGCAGTCCTGTTCCTCGTAGCCGGCCAGTCCTACGCCGATACCCCATGCGTGACGGTTGCCCGAACCACATGTGTTGTCGCCAGCATCGCTGTAAATACCGGCCTTCAGGCCCAGCGAGTGGATGTAGTCGACCAGCGAACGCATGCCTGATGGGAACAGCTTCTTGTTGAGCCGCAGATGGCCGTCTTTGCCACGACCGTCCCAATATCCGTCGTCGATGTTTATGAACTGGTAGCCGGCGTCTTTCAACCCGGTCTTGGCCATCGCGTCTGCCTGGCCCTTGATGAGCTCTTCGTTGATGTTCAGGGCAAACGTGTTCCACGAACTCCAGCCCATAGTGGGCCCCTGCTGTGCAGATGCTTTTGAAATAAAAGCGAAGAGTGAGAAGTGAACAATTGTCACGTAAAGCAGTAATCGTCTCATAGTTTTTACTTTTTATCTTTTACTTTTTATTTTAATTAGTGTGCTTCGAGCCAGTTCTGACCCCAGCCACAGTCGGCCACGAGGGGCACGCTGAGCTGGCAGGCGGATTGCATCTCCTCGACCACCATCTGCTGTAAACGCTCCATTTCATCGGGTAAAACGGTGAAGTTGAGTTCGTCGTGTACCTGCAGAATCATCTTGCTCTTGAAGCCTTCGCTCATGAGGCGACGATAGACGCGTACCATCGCTATCTTGATGATGTCGGCAGCAGTGCCCTGAATCGGGGCATTGATGGCGTTGCGTTCGGCATAGCCGCGCACTACGGCGTTGCGACTGTTGATGTCGGGCAGGACGAGCCTGCGATGGAACAGGGTCTCCGTGTAGCCTCTGTCGCGAGCCATCTGTATCGAGCGGTCCATGTATTCGCGCACCTTGGGATAGGTCTGGAAGTAGCCGTCGATGAGTTCCTTGGCCTCTGTGCGGCTGCAGCCGATGCGTTCGGCAAGGCCAAAGGCGCTGATGCCGTAGATGATGCCGAAGTTGGCTGTCTTGGCCCTGCGTCGTTCGTCGCCCGTGACGTCTTCGATAGCCTTGTGGAATATCTTGGCAGCCGTTGCGGCGTGGATGTCGTGCCCGGAGCGGAAGGCCTCGATGAGGGCTGGATCTTGGCTCAGGTGGGCCATGATGCGTAGTTCTATCTGGCTGTAGTCGGCAGAGAAGAACTTTTGTCCGGGTTCTGGGATGAATGCCTTGCGGACTTCCTTGCCTTCAGCGTCGCGAACGGGGATGTTCTGCAGGTTGGGATTACTGCTCGAAAGGCGTCCCGTGGCGGCAACTGTCTGGTTGAACGACGTGTGGATATGTCCTGTCCTTGGGTTAATAAGCAGGGGCAGCGCATCGATGTATGTTCCCAGCAGCTTCTTCAGCCCTCTGTAGGCCAGGATTTGCTCCACAGCGGGGTGCTTCGAGCGTAGCGATTCCAGCACCTCCTCGCTGGTGACGTACTGGCCCGTCTTTGTCTTCTTGGCCTTCTCCACTATCTTCAGCTTTTCGAAAAGCACCTCGCCCACCTGTTTCGGCGAAGAGATGTTCAGGTCGGGAACGCCTGTCAGTTGGTGGACATTGTCTTCTATCTGGGTCATGCGCTCTGTGAAGAGGCGACTGGTCTCCCTGAGTCCTTCGGTATCTATGCACACTCCGTTGCGTTCCATATAGGCCAGAACGGGCATTAAAGGCATTTCTATGTCGTAGAACAGCTCATCGCAGCCCAGTTCCGTCAGGCGGGGACGCAGGACGTTCCACAGGCGCAGCGTCACATCGGCATCTTCGCAGGCATAGACGTAAACGTCCTCGGCAGGGAGGTCGGCCATCGACTTCTGCTTCTTGCCCTTTGGCCCTATCAGTTCCTCTATGTGGATGGTCTGGTAGTCGAGCAACGTCTCTGCCATGTAGTCCATTCCGTGGTGCAGCTCAGGACTGATGAGGTAGTGGGCAATCATGGTATCCACCATGGTCCCTCGCAGTTCGATACCGTAGTTCTGAAGCACCATGAGGTCGTATTTCAGGTTTTGTCCTATCTTCTGTATCTCTGATTCATAGACGGAACGGAACGTCTCCACTACCCTACTGGCGCCTTCGCTGCTTTGGGGAATAGGCACGTACCAGGCCTGACCCTCGCGAATGGCGAAACTGAGGCCTACGAGGCGGGCTCGCATGCTTTCGGAGCTGGTGGTTTCGGTGTCCAGACAGATGGCATCGGCCTTCAGCAGCGTGTCGCGCAGGGCGAGCATCCCTTCGGGCGTGTCCACCAGTTGGTAATCAGCCTTCCAGTCTTGCCAGTTTTGCCTGTTTGTGGGTTTTATCTCTGTGACCTCGGGCTCCTCTGTGCTCTCTGTGCCGAAGCCAAAGAGGTCGAGTTGTGCCCCTTGTACCGGTTTCTTTGGTTTCTTCTCTGTCGGTTCCGCTTTATCTGTTCGCTCTACACGCTTTGCGAGCAAGGCACGGAACTCCAGTTCCTCGTACAACTGCCTAAGAACCTCCAAATCAGGTTCTTCGGTCTTCAGACTCTCCATATCAAGCTGGATGGGCACATCCGTTTTGATGGTGGCCAGCCATTTCGAGAACTGTATCTGTTCGCGGTTTTCCTCCACCTTCTGCTGTATGGCGCCTTTCAGTTCACCACTCCTCTCCAGCAGGCTTTCGACACTTCCAAACTGCTGAATCAGCTTCTGGGCCGTCTTCTCCCCTACCCCTGGACAGCCTGGAATGTTGTCTGCTGCATCGCCCATCAGCCCCAGCATATCGATGACTTGACGGCAGTCTGTAAGCCCGTATTTGGCTTTCACCTCTGCCGGGCCCAATATCTCTGCGTCCTGTTTGCCTAAACTTGGACGATACATCCGCACATTTTCCGTCACCAACTGTGCGTAGTCCTTGTCGGGAGTCATCATGAAGGTGGGGATGCCCGCTGCGTCGGCTTGGGTGGAGAGTGTGCCTATCACGTCGTCTGCCTCGAACCCCGGAGTCTCCAGGATGGGAATGCGATAGGCCGCCAGTATCTTCTTTATATAAGGAACGGCTGTTCGTATGGCTTCGGGCGTCTCTTCGCGCTGTGCCTTGTATTGGGGATAGGCCTCGTGGCGGAAGGTAGGGCCAGAGGGGTCGAAAGCCACACCGATGTGTGTAGGTTGCTCTTTCTCAAGCACTTCGTCCAGTGTGTTCACAAAGCCCATAATGGCACTTGTGTTCATTCCCTTGGAATTTATCCTCGGATTCTTTATGAAGGCGTAGTAGGCGCGATAAATGAGTGCGTAAGCGTCGAGCAGGAACAGTTTTTCCATGATTTTGTGGTTTATACGAAGTCAAAGATAGGCAATAATATGCAAAATGTAAAATGTAGAGGGCTAAATGTGAAGATATTTTTGTATTTTTGCAGTCGAAGAAAGCATAAGATGGTTAAACTGGAGGATATCAGACGGCCCATTGAGGCGGAACTGACGGAATATCGCAAGATTTTCGAAGCTACGTTGCAGACGGAGAATCCGTTGCTGCGTTTGGCTTTGAACCATTTGCTGCAGCGACAGGGAAAGATGATGCGCCCCATACTGGTGCTTCTGGCTGCCCGTTACGTTGGTAAGGTGGGACCGGAAGTGTTGCATGCTGCCGCCGCCCTCGAGCTTTTGCATACGGCCAGCCTTGTGCACGATGATGTGGTGGACGAGAGCGACCGCCGCCGTGGGCAAAAGTCGGTAAATGCCTTGCTAAACAACAAGGCCGCGGTCCTGATAGGTGATTTCCTGCTTTCAAAAGCGTTGTATCACTCGGCGGCAACTGGTTCGAACAGGGTAGTGACGTGGGTTTCGGAACTGGGACAAACGCTTTCTGACGGCGAATTGCTGCAACTCGCAAATCTTGACAAAACAACCGTTTCCGAAGAAGATTACTTTGAAGTCATCCGAAAGAAGACTGCTTCGCTCTTCGAGACCTGTGCCAAGGCTGGTGCTCTGCTGGCTGGGGGTGGGGAAGAGGTAGTTCGACAGATGGCTGACTTCGGGCAGACGGTTGGCTTGTGTTTCCAGATGCGTGACGACTTGTTGGATTATGATAATCAGCACGATACGGGAAAGCCAAGCGGTAATGATATGAAAGAAGGCAAGTTGACGCTTCCTATCATCCGAGTTCTGCTGTCAACTCAGGACAGTTCTCTAATGAACTTGGCGCTGAAGGTGCGTAGGGGAGAGGCCAGCGACGAGGAAATTGCCCGCTTAGTTGCCTTTACCCACGAGCAAGGTGGCATTCAGTACACCGAGAAAAATATGTACAGTATGGCGCAACGTGCTGCAGCTATGCTTTCAACGAACAACAGGAACTCGGACATTGCCGAATCCCTGTTGTCTTACGTTCAATTTGTTGTGGGTAGAGCGTTGTAACGCCTCCCTTGTCTTCTTACTGCGCTGTGATGAGTTCGTAGAGCTTATCCAACTTAGGCGCAATGATGATTTCCGTGCGACGGTTCTTGGCGCGTCCCTCGGGCGTTTTATTCGTCTCTAAAGGCTTGAATTCGCCACGTCCACAGGGTTGAATCTGCAAGGGGTTGACGTTGTATTCCTCTGTCAATATGCGCACTACGCTGGTTGCACGAATTACTGAAAGGTCCCAATTGTCCTTAAATACAGCCGTCTTGATGGGTACAGAATCGGTGTGTCCCTCGATGTAAACATCAATGTCGGTCTGGCGGTTCAATACGTTGGCGAGTTTGCCCAGGGCGGACTTACCCAAGTCATTTACCGTTGCACGGCCTGATTCGAAGAGCAATTTATCACTCATGGCAACGTAAACCTTTCCGTTTTCCTCGCGAACGGTCAACTCGTCGCTACTGAAGCCGGTAAGTGCAGACTTCACATTGTCGAGCAATGCCTTCACGCGGGAGTTCTGTTCGTTGATGACATTCTGTAGCTGGCGGATGGTCTCTTCGCGCTCACTCAGTTCCTTCAGTCGGTCGTTGAGCTGTGACGAGAGTTGGTCGCGCTCGTTCTTGTTTGCACTTAGCAAAGTCTGATAGTTGCGGATGCCACTACGCAGTTGTGCTGTGTCTTGCTTCAAACCGTTGAAGAGTTTCTCCAACTCGGCATAGGCGATTCGGTTGTTGCTAAGCAAATCGTTCACACTGTCTCTGCTGAAGAGTGCAGCCAGTCTTCCTGACTCTGCGATGTCGTATTTCTTACGTGTGACGAGGCACGAACTAAAGAAGAAGGGCAGAGTAGCCAAAAATAGTAGTTTCAGGGTCTTCATCTTCTAAATGAGTTAAAATGTTGTTATATAAAATATGTACTTTAGTTACCGAAAATCAGTCATTTAGGCTTGTTTTTGACCTCCTGAGAATCGCGTAGAATCTTTCTTTCGTATGGGAGTACGCAAATTCGTCGCTCTCAGAGGGGAAAATCAGAAGAATTTCGTCTCCTTGCCAACGACTTCGCTCAAGAGAAGGTTCGCGAGTCGAGAGGTGCCGAGACGAAGGTACTGATTCGTCAGCCACTTCTCGCCGAGAATTTCTTTTACAATTGTATAATACACGAGAGCATCGTGAACGGTGTTCAGTCCGCCTGCGGGTTTGAATCCAATCTGTATTCCTGTCTTGTCGTAATACTCCTTGATGGCTTGGCACATCACGTAGGCGGCTTCTGGTGTTGCTGCAGGCTTCTCCTTGCCTGTGCTCGTCTTGATGTAATCGGCGCCGGCATACATGGCAAGAATGCTTGCCTTCTTGATGTCCGAAGCACTTGGCAGAAGACCCGTTTCAAGGATGCATTTCAGTTTCCTTTCTCCGCAGAGGGCCTTCAGTTCGAATATTTCGTCGCACACGGTCTCGTAGTCGCCGCTGAGGAATTTACCTACGCTCATGACCATATCTATCTCTGTTGCACCATCCTTAAGGGCGAGTGCTGTCTCAGCTACTTTCACTTCAATTAAAGCTTGACTTGAAGGGAAACTTCCGCTTACGCAGGCAACTTCCACGCCTTCTATCTCAAGACTCTGGCTAACGATGCTTGCGAAGCAGGGATAGACGCAGATGGTGGCAACGTGGGGTAGGGTGGGGTAGGCCTCTTGGAATTTGTTCACGCGTTCTGTGAAAGCCAGCACACTTTCCTCCGAATCCGTCGTCTTCAGCGTAGTCAGTTCTACGCTCCCCATGAGGAATTTCTTCACTTCGAGTGTGTCGTTTTCGGGAACTTTCTCTTCGATGAGACGGGCAACTTTCTGTGCTACTTCCTCGTCGCTAATGTCCGTGTTGTACAACGCAAGTGCTTGTTCGTACTTGCTCATTTCTTCCGTGTGGTGGTCGTGGTGTTCACAGCCACAGTTGCAATGTTCACTCATATATTCTATATTTAAATGTTTAAGAGTTCAAAGGTTTGAGGGTTTAAGAGTTCAAAGTATTACTCGATTCCAGAGGTTAGTTTGGGGTTGTTGAGATGACGTGTTTTGTCGCGATTTGTCTTCTTTTCTATGCTCTCGCGCAGCGCTTCGTCAAGGTCCACTCCTGTTTGGTTTGCGAGGCAAAGGAGCACCCAAAGCACGTCTGCCATCTCTTCCTTCAGCGCTGCTTTTCCGTTATCGGCAGCACGAGGGTCGTTTGCTTTCCACGATTGCTCCCCGTAGCGACGAGCCATTACACGTGCCAATTCGCCCACTTCCTCCGTTAGAACTGTCATATTTGTCAGTTCGCTGAAGTATCGGACACCGTATTCCTGTATCCATTTATCGACTTGCTGTTGGGCTTCTTTTATGGTCATAGGGCTTATGGGGCTAATGGGGCTAATAGGTTTTGTGGGATGGATTATTCCTTGTTTTTGGTGTCTATGCAGATGGTGACAGGACCGTCGTTGAGTAGAGAAACCTTCATGTCGGCTCCGAATTCGCCCGTTCCGATGGGCTTGCCGAGTAGGGTAGTGAGGTGCTGGCAGAATGCTTCGTAGAGTGGTATAGCTGTTTCTGGTCTTGCGGCTCGTATGTAGCTTGGGCGGTTGCCTTTCTTAGTGCTGGCGTATAGCGTAAACTGGCTTACTACTATGATGTCGCCTCCTGCATCCTGAATGCTTCGGTTCATCACTCCGTCAGCATCGTCGAAGATACGTAATGCAACTATCTTCTTGCAGAGCCATTCGATGTCCTCTTGCCCGTCCGCTTCCTCAATGCCCAGGAGTATGAGCATACCCCCTTGGATTTGGCTTTTCAGGCAACCGTTTATGGTTACTTTGGCCTCCTTTACACGTTGAATTACGACTCTCATACCGCGAATTTACGTATTTTCTTTGTTTCGCGCAAGCGCATCGTGCAGAATTTTAGCTTTATTAACCCCTATGACCTCACTTAACGCTTCAAGTGATGCCTCGCGAATGCGCTTGACGCTACGGAAATGTTTAATCAATAGCTCTCGTGTGCGCGGCCCGATGCCCTTGATTTCGTCTAATTCCGATGCCACTTGATGCTTGCTTCGTTTCTCTCGGTGGAAGGTGATGGCATAGCGGTGAACTTCGTCCTGTATTTGTGTGAGCAGGCGGAAAAGTGGTGAATCCATCTTCATGCCGATGACTTGAGGAGGGAATCCGTAGAGCAGTTCGTGGGTGCGATGACGGTCGTCTTTTGCCAATCCTGCGATGGGGATTTCGAGATGCAATTCGTCTTCCACCACCTTGCGAACGACCTCCATTTGTCCTTTTCCGCCGTCGGTTATGATGAGGTCGGGTAGGGGAGTTTGTTCGTTCGTCATTCGCGTATAGCGTCGTCTGACGACCTCCTGCATGGAGGCATAGTCGTCAGGTCCTTCGACGGTCTTTATGATGTAGCGTCGGTAGTCTTTCTTCGACGGTTTGCCCATGCGGAATACCACGCATCCTGCAACGGCATCCGTGCCTTGGCTGTTGGAGTTGTCGAAGCATTCTATCGTCATGGGCATGTGTTCCATACCTAAAACCGTCTGCAATTCCTTCATCAACCGCACGCCTTTCTGCTCAGGATTCAACTTGTCTGCCTGGTTCAATCTGTCCTTCTTGTATTGCAGGACATTTAGTCGCGAAAGCTCCAGCAACTTCTTCTTATCTCCCCTCTGTGGTACGGTTAGTTCCACGTTTTCGAGTGAAAGTTCCACGGGGAACGGTATGATAACTTCCTTTGAATCACTTGGATAGCGTTTCCGCATTTCACCAATGCCTAACACCAAAAGTTCCTCTGGTGATTCGTCGAGGCGTTTGCGTATCTCGAACGTGAAGGCCTGTGTGATGCTGCCATTCACAACGTGCAGGTAGTTGACGTAAGCCTCCTTTTCGCCTGCCTCGATGTTGTAAACGTCGACATTATTGACTGTGCTGCTCACCACCTCGCTCTTGCTGCAATAGTTCTCAAGGAGGAGGTATTTGCGTTTCAACTGTTCGGCCTCTTCGAAGCGCAGTTCGGCTGCCAACTGCATCATCTGGTCGCGCATCTGTCGCTCCAAATCGCGTGTGTTTCCCTTCAAGATTTGCTTTGCTTCGTCTATCCAGCGCATGTATTCCTCGTGGCTGACTTTGCCGATACACATTCCTGCGCAGTTGTGGATGTGATAGTCCAGGCACTCCCGATAGCGCCCAGCGGCAATTCCTTCAGCCGTTATCGGCATTTTGCAGCGTCGCAGGGGGTAGAGGTTCTGAATGAGTTCGAGCAGCATATACATCGTCGGAACGTGGCTGTAAGGTCCAAAGTACGTACCAAAGCGCTTGTTTATCTTTCGTGTCTGGAAGATGCGAGGGAAGTATTCGTTCGTTACGACAATGCTGGGATAAGTCTTGCCGTCCTTCAACAGGATGTTGTACTTGGGGTTCCATTGCTTGATGAGGTTGTTTTCAAGCAACAGCGCATCTTCCTCTGTATTTACGACGATGTATTTTATGTCGCGTATGTTTTCCACAAGCCGTGTTGTCTTCAGGCTTTGGTGCTCCTTCTGGAAGTACGAAGACACGCGACGCTTCAGCCTTTTAGCCTTTCCCACGTAGATGATGGTGCCAGTATCGTCGAGGTACTGGTAGCAACCAGGCAGGTCGGGCAGGTTGCTGACTATGCCTTTCAGGTATTCGCTGACTTCGGGTTTCATCTGGTGGGAGTGTGGGGATAATGGGTCTTATGAGGCCTGTGGGACTTATAGGCCTTATGGGTTAGATGGTGAGGAGGGTGGTTATTTCCGTATCGTCGTCGAATACGGCACGTCCGTTCAGTCCTTCTATGGTCAATTCGATGATGAAGTTGATATACACCTTCTTAGGATTGAACTCCTTCACCAGTCCGTAGGCAGCCTTCATGGAGCCTCCGGTAGCCAGCAGGTCGTCGTGCAACAGGACGACATCGTCTTCGCTAATGGCGTCGGAGTGAATCTCTATAGTGTCCTTGCCGTATTCCTTCATATACGAAGCCTGGCGGGTTTCGGCAGGCAGCTTGCCTGGCTTGCGGCACATGACGAAGCCTGCACCCAATCGTACGGCAAGAGCTGCGCCTACTATGAAGCCGCGGCTCTCTATTCCGACGACCTTGGTGATGCCTTTGTCCTTGTACATCTCGTAGAGCTCGTCAACCATGATGCGCAGACACTCTGAGCTCTTGAACAGGGTGCTGACGTCCTTGAACTGTATTCCCTTGATGGGGAAGTCGGGTACGTTGCGAAGGTTTGCTAAAAGGATTGGATTGTTCATGTTGGTTAATTAAGAATTAAGAGTTGAGAGTTAAGAATTGGGGGTGTGTTTCACGTGAAACTATCTGCCGAGAAGGACGAGCAGGACGTTTACGTCGCTGGGTGATACTCCTGGTATGCGGCTTGCCTGGGCGAGGGTTTCCGGGTCGATGTGGGCAAGCTTCTGTCGAGCCTCCGTCGAGAGACTTTGAATCTCCTCGTAGCGGAAGCGTCCTCGGATGCGTAGGTTCTCGAGCCGCTGCATCTTCTCTGCCATCTGCCGCTCGCGTTCGATGTAGCCCTTGTATTTGATTTGTATCTCTGTCGCCTCTGTGATTTCCTCGCGGCGGTTGGGCGTGGCGTCGAGCGTCTCTGCCAGGCGCGATAGGGCAGGGGAGAGGTTGTCGAAGGAGAGGCCTGGTCGGCTCAGGAGGTCGATAAGTTTACATCCCTTCGCCAGCGGTGTGCTGCCCAGCGCTTCGAGGTGTGGGTTGATGAGTGCTGCCCTGACGGAAAAATCTTGACAGAAGCGTGTGATGCGTTCTATCTCGTCGCGTTTCTCTGTCCAATGACGATAGCGTTCGCTGGTGGCAAGGCCCAGTTCGTAGGCACGAGGAGTAAGGCGCGCATCGGCATCGTCCTGACGCAGCAAGATGCGGAATTCTGCGCGGCTGGTGAACATGCGATAGGGCTCGTCGACTCCTTTGGTGACCAGGTCGTCGATGAGGACTCCGATGTAGCTCTCGTCGCGATGCATCACGAACTCGCCGGCTCCGCTGCACTTGAGCGCAGCATTCGCGCCTGCCACCAGTCCCTGACCTGCGGCTTCCTCGTAGCCGGTGGTTCCATTCACCTGACCTGCCAGGAAGAGTCCCTCTACCTTTTTGCTCTCCAGCGTGTGGTGGAGCAGAGTCGGATCGAAGTAGTCGTACTCGATGGCGTAGCCAGGACGGTAAACCTTCAGGTCGCGGAAGGCAGGGATGAGTCGCAGCGCCTCGATTTGTACGTCGATGGGAAGCGACGATGAGAATCCGTTGAGGTAATATTCCTGCGTGTGCAGCCCTTCAGGTTCCAGGAAGAGCTGGTGCTGGTCCTTGTCGGCAAAGGTCACGAGCTTGGTCTCGATGCTGGGGCAATAGCGAGGCCCTATCGACTGTATCTGTCCGTTGAAGAGCGGCGAGTCGGGCAGGCCCTGACGCAGTCGTTCGTGTACGGCTGGGTTCGTGTAGGTGATGTAGCACGGGAGAGTGCTTTCTCCTCCCCTCGGGGAGGTTGGGAGGGGGCTTATATAGCTGAATCGATGGAAGTCGTTGTCGCCTGGCTGAAGCGTCATCTCGTCGAAGTGCACGCTGCGTCCGTCGATGCGGACGGGCGTTCCCGTCTTCATGCGCCCAACCGTGATGCCGTGCCTTGCAATGCTCTCTGACAGGCAGAGCGAAGGCGGCTCGGCACAGCGCCCGCCTGCCAGCTTGGTGCGTCCGATGTGCATCAGGCCGTTCAGGAATGTTCCTGCCGTGATGACTACGCAGCGAGCCGTGAAGGTCACGCCGAGGTAGGTCTCGACACCCGTCACTCGTCCCCCCTCGACCAGCAGCTCCTTCACCTGGTCTTGCCATATCGAGAGGTTCGGCTGGTTTTCCAGCACCTGTCGCCAGGCCCAGATGAAGCGCCCACGGTCGCATTGGGCACGAGGGCTCCACATGGCAGGCCCCTTCGAGCGGTTCAACATGCGGAACTGCAGCGTGGTTGCATCCGTCACCTGAGCCATGTGTCCTCCCAGGGCGTCAATCTCACGCACAATCTGTCCCTTCGCAATGCCGCCCACAGCGGGATTGCACGACATCTGCGCTATTTTGTTCATGTCCATCGTGATGAGCAGCGTCCTGGCGCCCATTTGGGCTGCCGCGCAAGCCGCCTCGCAGCCTGCATGGCCTGCTCCCACCACTACGACGTCGTAATGTTCCTTCATCGTTCTCTTTCGGATTTCACTGCAAAAGTAGTCATTTTTCGCGAGAATACGCTCTCACGCGCGTAATTATTTAATGAAAGGGTTACTACTATTTCGTGCAAGCCTCCCGTTCCATTCCTGCAAACCTCTCGTCCCATAGTTCCGCCATCGGCGATGAACGTACATCCATCGCCGATGAACGCACATCCACCGCCGATGAACGTGCAGCCATCGCCGATGGCGGAACTTTACGACGCGTCGCTTGCAGGTTTGCTACGTATGCCTTCCGTCTTGCCGATGCTAATTTTGCATGTTTCTGACGTAGCTTTTGGGCGAAATGCTTGTGTGATTGGCAATAAAATCTTATATTTGTGGGCGAATTATACCTAAAAGTGATTACAACAATTTATTAATAACTTAAATCAATCCTAATTTTATGTGGTTAACTAATTCATCAATCGGCAGGAAAGTAATCATGTCCGTTACCGGCTTGGCACTTATCCTGTTCCTGACGTTTCATGGCAGCATGAACGTGGCGGCCCTTTTCTCGAAGGATGCCTATAACACGATTTGTGAGCTGCTTGGTGCCAACTGGTACGCCGTTGCTGCGACCCTCGGACTGGCTTTTCTGGCTGTCCTGCACATCGTCTATGCCTTCGTGCTGACGATTCAGAACCGCCGTGCCCGCGGAGCAAGCAGTTACAAGGTGACTGACAAGCCTGCAAAGGTGGAGTGGGCAAGCCAGAACATGCTCGTGCTGGGCATCATCGTTTGCCTGGGGCTCTGCCTGCATTTGTTCAACTTCTGGTACAACATGATGTTTGCCGAGCTTATGGGCTGGGAGGGACTTGCTTGTTCGCCCACCGATGGTTACGGCTGGATTGTGGAGACTTTCTCGTGCCCTGTCTACGTGGCTCTGTACATCGTATGGCTGTTGGCACTTTGGTTCCACCTGACCCACGGCTTCTGGTCGGCTCTGCAGACTCTGGGCTGGAGCGGTAAGATTTGGTTCGACCGCTGGCGTTGCATCGGCACCATCTATGTAACACTGGTGGTTCTCATGTTCCTGGCCGTAGTCGTAGCTTTTGCCTGTGGCTGTGCCCCCTCTCAGTGTTGTGCTTAATCGTAATTCGTAATACCTAATTCGTAATTAAAGAACATTATGGCAAAAGTAATTGATTCTAAGATTCCCGCAGGACCAGTGCCTGAGAAGTGGAAAGAATATAAGGCACACCAGCGTCTGGTGAACCCCAAGAACAAGCTGAAGTTGGATGTTATCGTGGTAGGTACCGGCCTGGCTGGTGCCTCTGCAGCAGCCTCTCTGGGTGAGATGGGCTTCAACGTCATCAACCTCTGCATTCAGGACAGCCCCCGTCGTGCACACTCCATCGCTGCACAGGGCGGTATCAATGCTGCCAAGTGCTACCAGAACGACGGCGACTCAGTCTATCGCCTGTTCTACGACACCGTAAAGGGCGGCGACTATCGTGCTCGCGAGGCTAACGTATATCGTCTGGCTGAGGTCAGCAACAACATTATCGACCAGTGCGTGGCACAGGGTGTTCCCTTCGCACGTGAGTACGGCGGCATGCTGGCAAACCGTTCCTTCGGTGGTGCTCAGGTAAGCCGTACTTTCTATGCAAAGGGTCAGACCGGTCAGCAGTTGCTGCTCGGCGCCTACTCTTCCCTGAGCTGTCAGGTTCAGGCTGGCAAGGTTAAGCTCTACACCCGCTATGAGATGGAGGACGTCGTAATCGTCGACGGTCGCGCTCGTGGCATCATCGCCAAGAACCTCGTGACTGGCAAGCTGGAGCGCTTCTCGGCTAATGCCGTCGTTATTGCTACTGGCGGTTACGGTAACACATACTTCCTCTCCACCAACGCTATGGGCTGCAACTGCACGGCTGCCGTTCAGTGTTACCGCAAGGGTGCCTACATGGCCAACCCCTCTTACGTGCAGATTCACCCCACCTGCATCCCCGTTCACGGCGACAAGCAGTCGAAGCTGACCCTGATGTCAGAGTCTCTCCGTAACGACGGACGTATCTGGGTTCCCAAGAAGCTGGAGGATGCCAAGAAACTACAGGCCGGCACGCTGCAGGGATGGGAAATTCCTGAAGAAGACCGCGACTACTATCTGGAGCGCCGCTATCCCGCATTTGGTAACCTCGTGCCTCGCGACGTTGCCTCTCGTGCCGCTAAGGAGCGTTGCGACAAGGGCTTCGGTGTCAACAACACAGGTCTCGCCGTCTTCCTCGACTTCTCCGAGTCCATCAACCGTCTGGGCCTCGACGCCATGAAGCAGCGCTACGGCAACCTTTTCGACATGTACGAGGAGATTACCGACGTTTATCCTGGCGACCTCGCCAACGAAATCAATGGCGTGAAGTACTACAAGCCCATGATGATTTATCCCGCTATCCACTACACGATGGGCGGCATTTGGGTTGACTACGAGCTGCAGACCTCCATCCCCGGCCTGTTTGCTATCGGCGAATGCAACTTCTCCGATCACGGAGCCAACCGCCTCGGTGCCTCTGCCCTCATGCAAGGCCTCGCCGACGGATACTTCGTTCTGCCTTACACCATCCAGAACTATCTGGCTGACCAGGCTATCTGGCCTAAGGTATCGACCGACCTGCCCGAGTTCGCTGAAGCAGAAAAGGGAGTTCAGGCTGAAATCGACCGCCTGATGGGCATTCAAGGCAAGCGCTCCGTCGACTCTATCCACAAGGAACTCGGACACATCATGTGGGAGTACGTCGGAATGGGTCGCACAGCCGAGGGCCTGAAGACCGGTATCCAGAAGATGAAGGAACTGCAGAAGGAGTTCGATACGAACCTCTTCGTGCCCGGTTCCAAGGAAGGTCTCAACGTGGAGCTCGACAAGGCTATTCACCTGCGCGACTTCTTCACGATGGGCGAACTCGTGGCTCACGACGCCCTCTCTCGTAACGAATCCTGCGGCGGACACTTCCGCGAGGAGTATCAGACCGAGGAAGGCGAAGCAAAGCGCGACGACAAGAACTTCTTCTACGTCGGCTGCTGGGAGTATCAGGGCAAGGACAAAGACCCCGAACTCATCAAGGAGCCTCTGGAGTACGAAGCAATCAAGGTACAAACCCGTAACTATAAGAATTAAACATCATGGCTAAGAATATATCAGTTACCATCAAGTTCTGGAAGCAGAACGGCCCGAAGGACAAGGGCCACTTCGATACCCATGAATTGAAGAACGTGCCCGATGACACCTCCTTCCTCGAGGCCCTCGACATCATGAACGAGGAACTCATCGAGGCAGGCAAGGAGCCTTTCGTGTTCGACCACGACTGCCGCGAGGGTATCTGCGGTATGTGCTCGCTGTACATCAATGGTACACCTCACGGTAAGACCGAACGCGGAGCTACCACCTGCCAGCTCTACATGCGTCGCTTCAAGGACGGCGACGTCATCACCGTTGAGCCTTGGCGCTCGGCAGGCTTCCCTGTCATCAAGGACTGCATGGTCGACCGCGGTGCCTTCGACAAGATTATTCAGGCTGGTGGCTACACCACCATCCGCACAGGTCAGGCACAGGATGCCAACGCCATCCTCATCCCCAAGGAAGATGCAGACGAGGCAATGGACTGCGCTTCCTGCATCGGTTGCGGCGCCTGCGTAGCAGCTTGTAAGAACGGTTCAGCCATGCTCTTTGTAAGCTCGAAAGTCAGCCAGCTCGCCCTCCTTCCACAAGGTCGCGTAGAGGCTGCCCGTCGTGCCAAGAACATGGTTGCCAAGATGGACGAGCTCGGCTTCGGTAACTGCACGAATACTCGTGCCTGCGAAGCCGTCTGCCCCAAGTGCGAGACCATCGCCAACATCGCTCGCCTCAACCGCGAGTTCATCAAGGCCAAGCTCGCCGACTAAGGCTTATACTTTATCTATAATAATAGCGCCGCAGAATCCGTCTGCGGCGCTATTTTGTTCTGAATGTTACTGTTAATAAAATAATTATGCTATTATATTCGTTTATTCATGAATTATTCGTAAATTTGCCAACAGGTTTATAACTAATTTATTATTGCAATACTACATGAAAAAGTTTCTATTTTGTTTGATGTCAATTGCTATGATTGCTTTGGCAGGTGTGGGTCTCGTATCGTGTGGTGATGATGACGAAAGTGAAAAGCTACCTGCGGCCAGTCGCTTCTTTGTGGGAAACTGGAAGTGTAGTGAAAACTCAGCTTCGATACATTACTTTACTTTCTCTGCTAATGGCTCTGTCGTCTATGTATTAACAGAGCCTGCCTATAAGCAAGGTCAGTTGATTGAAAATAGCATGTCGAAGCGTGAAGGCACTTGGCGTTACGAGAAGTCTGACGAATATAGCGGGGTACTTTATACAACCATCGATGGCTTTGCCACTATCGTCATCATGAATACTGCTGAAAATTATTGGAATGGCATTACTACGGGAGGTGTTGAATTAACAGCCAGAAAATTAGCTGATAATGATTACGCTTCCAATCACTATGTTGGCACATGGGTTGGTTGCACTGTTTGTTATCAGACAGGGAAATGCCAATCGTGTAGCGGAAGCGGTAATTGTAGAGTATGTTCTGGAACGGGTAAGATGTTCCAAGGTACTAGATACGAAAAAACTTGTACATCTTGTAACGGAAGAGGTTCTTGTACCTCATGCAACGGAAGTGGTAAGTGCCCTTCATGTGGCGGTTCAGGTGGACAGATGAAGCTATAGTAACAAGATGCCAGTGAAGATGCGACCGGAGTGGATGCCGAGGCGACGGGCGGAGAAGAAGGTTTCTGGGTTTTGATAGGTGCAGAAAGGGGAGGTGGCAATATGTTCGGAGGGAATGCCACAGGAGAGCAGTTGCAAGCGGTTGCATTTAGGCAGGTCGATGTGCCACTTAGAAGTTAAGGGTGAAGAGTTAAGGCTTAAGAATCTCTTGCTGATGAGAGCCATATCGAAGGCCGCTTGTTGAAATGCATCATAGACCTCATCGCCAACTTCAAAGCTGTCGAGACTGATGCCTGGACCTATTTGTGCCACCATATCATAAGGATTCGAACCATAATTGTCACTCATCGTTCTTATGGTCTTTTCGACAATACGTGCAACGGTACCACGCCAACCCGCATGAACGGCGGCGGCTATACGATGAATAGGGTCAAAAATGAGTATGGGAATGCAGTCTGCTGTGGAAACACCGATGCAAACTCCCGTAAGGTTTGTCATCACGGCATCTACGCCCTCCAGCATCTTCAGGTGATCTGTTTCGGAAAGGGCAAAGAAATCCTCATCAATAATACATATTTCTGTTTGGTGCGTCTGTCGGGGAAGGATGAGCATCTCATCCTTAATGTTCAATAACTGGCATAGTGCAGCGCGGTTCTGCTTCACCGTCTCTTGGTCGTCACCACAGTAATGGGTGATGTTGAATTCGGCATAGTTTCCCGTGCCGTAACCCCCTTGGCGTGTAGTACTGAAAGCTACTACGTCGGTTCCTAAGTCATAGTATTTGAGTTCTGGTTTTTTCATACGGTACAAAGTTACACATTTCTTTTGTCATATATGGATAAAACAGTATATTTGCGACATTATTCTGCAAATTACATACTATGATGATGCGTATTTGTTTATTATACCTGTTGCTTTTTCTTTGCTCTGCAGGGATAGACGCTAAAAAACCACGACCTGCTGTGGTGCGCTTGGAGACCACGATGGGAGTTATTCGTGTGGAGCTTAGCGACGATACTCCTCGCCATCGTGATAATTTCCTGCGCTTGGCTCGTGAGGGACGGCTCGACAGCACGTTGTTTCATCGTGTCATTAAGAACTTTATGATTCAGGGCGGCGACCCGCGTAGTCTTGTCAAAACACACGATTCCATCGACTATACTCTGCCTGCCGAATTCCGCTTGCCTTGGCTCTATCATGTGCGAGGGGCGCTGGCTGCTGCTCGTGAGGGCGATGACGAGAATCCTGAGATGCGTTCTTCGGGTTCTCAGTTCTATATCGTCTATGGTCAGTCGTGGGGTGAGAAATCTTTAGGCAAAGTACGGGGAATGCTCGATGAAAAGGGTATAGAAATGAATCGCGAAATGTGGGAAGCCTATCTCCAGTATGGTGGCTCGCCCCATCTCGATGGCACTTATACAGTCTTCGGACATGTAATCGACGGCATGAAAGTAGTAAAGCAAATACAGGCAGTTCCTACAGACTCTTCCGACCGTCCTGTTGCCGATGTCATTCTTTTAAGAGCTATCGTTGAATAGTACGAAAGCACTTATTCCTGCTTATCGAATCGAAGGAATAGTCCAGCCAAGATGGTACCACTGATGCTGTGCCAGGCACATGAGATGGCACAGGGCAGTACAGCCAGTGGCTGGGCAGCAAAGAAATTACCTGCAAGCACGGTTGCCAGTCCGGCGTTCTGCATGCCCACCTCAATGCTGATAGTGCGTTTCTTTGCCTTATTGAAACCCGCAACCTTGCCCGCTGTATAGCCTAACACATAGCCAAGCGTGTTGTGACAGAATACAACGGCGAACGTCCAGAGGAAGAGCCATAGTCCGCGTGCAATCAAAGCATCGTGCACCGTCGAAATAACACCGCCCACAATGCAAGCCAACGATATGACACTCACGCCAGGCATTAAGCCTTGTAAGGTGGGGAAATGCTTGCTCTTGGAAAAGGAATAATTAAGAAAACAGCCGATTCCAACGGGAATAATCGTCACCATAAGGATATTCAGGAACATGCCTATGGTGTCTATTTTGATAATCTCACCAGCCGTCAGTTCCATCAGCAGGGGGGTCATGACAGGGGCGAGTAGGGTAGAGGCACAGGTCATGCCTACCGAAAAGGCCACATCGCCGCGACACAGATACGACATGATGTTACTCGATACACCGCCGGGACAGCAGCCTACGAGTAAGATGCCAAGTGCCAAAGCTGGTTCCAGATGGAAGACTCTAACCAACAGCCACGCCACACACGGCATGATGAAGAATTGAGCACAGGCTCCTATCAGAATATCCAGCGGACGACGGGCCAAAATGCGGAAATCATCTGTGGTCAGCGTGAGTCCCATCGTCAGCATGATGATGCCCAAAATGGCTGTTTGAGTGTTGCCACGCACCCAGTCGAACAGATTCGGAACAAAGAATGTTATTACCGCAATGGCGATGATAAACAATGAAGCATTCGTAGCGAGCCAACGGCTCAGTTTTATCAGAAATTGCATATATCCCAATTAATTTGCTGCAAAGATACGAACTTTCTTTGGTTCGCCATTAGCATACGTCCCAAAAAGTAGCAAATCCCTCATCTCCTTATTTTTTCCCTTTTTCATTCAAAAACTCATGCTTTTTTCTTAAATTTGTAGGCAAAACATTATGATTTAGAACAAAAAAGCATGAACATAGAGCAAGTACGAGAATACACATTGACGCTTTCTGGGGTGACCGAAGACCAACCGTTTGGCGACGATATTATTACCTTCCGTCTTGAAGGAAAGATTTTCGTTTGCCTTTGGCTGGGTGGCGGCAAGCATGATATAAAAGAATCTTCCGAGCCCAGACTCGCACTGAAGTTGTCGCCAGAAAGGAATGAAGAACTTCGGGAACAGTTTTCTGCAGTGACACCTGCCTGGCATTGGAACAAGAAGCATTGGAGCGACGTTTATTACGAACAGATAGAAGATGCGCTGGTCCAGGAATGGATAAAGGAGTCTTATCGACTCGTGGCATCGAAACTCCCCAAGGTCATACGGCAGAAGTATAGTTGAACACGAACCGTATCAATGAACAAGATTATAGTAAATGGATAATCAAAAAGAGAGATTCCCAATCGTTGATGCAGAAGGCCGAGTGGTTGGCTCTGCTACGCGGGGCGAGTGCCACAGTGGAAGCAAACTTCTGCATCCCGTTGTTCACCTGCATGTCTTCAGCTCATCCGGTGACATCTATCTGCAGAAACGTCCAGAGTGGAAGGACATCCAGCCAGGAAAATGGGACACGGCAGTAGGAGGACATATTGACTACGGAGAGACACCAGAAGATGCCTTATTGCGTGAGGCGCGTGAGGAATTGGGAATCACCGAATTTGATGTTGAATTTGTCACCAAATACGTCTTTGAAAGCAGCAAAGAGAGGGAATTGGTTTATGTTCATCGCTGCATCTATGACGGCGAGATTCGCCCCTCGACTGAAGAGTTGGACGGAGGCCGTTTCTGGACGATGCACGAACTGCGCGAGGCAATGGGGAAAGGTGTGCTGACCCCCAATTTTGAAAGTGAGTTTAAGAGGTGCTTTGCGCAAGATTCTTTGCAAGAATAATATTATAGAAGTTCAAAAATAGGAAGTTATGTTAGAACACATTGTAGAATTTACTGCCTGGCCGATACTTACAGGAATCTTTATCGGCTACATTGCCAACCGCATCATGAGTGGTGAGGGCAAAGGATGTTGCATGAACTTTGTCATCGGCATCATTGGCAGTTATGTTGGAACCTTCATCAGCTATCTGCTGGACATCGAATTGTTTGGCAAAGGCTATCTCACCAACTTTGTGTTTTGCGTCGTTGGTGCCGTGACATTCCTGTGGATTTGGAAGAAACTGTTTGATTGATGACGCAGACTAAGAATAATGTATAAAAAGTTCAGTGTCCAACTTGTCCTGATAGCGCAGTTTGTATTCCTGTGCTCATGCGGCGCTCGGCATGTGGTCGCTATGTCCCAGCAAGAAACGGCTATCCCCGTCCGTGGAAAGGTGGCGGAGATAGTTGAGCGCGGCACCATCCTCATGGGTACTACCGGCGATTACCGTCCGCTGTCCTTCTGCGAGGCCGATGGGACTTACTGGGGATTCGGCATTGAGGTGGCCAAGGAGATAGCGAAAAGAATGGGTGTCGATGTGGAGTTCAAAAAGACCTCGTGGCCGACGCTGACGGCAGATGTGTTGGCAGAGCCTCAGAAGTTCGACCTCGCCATTGGTGGCATCACCATTACTGATGCCCGCTGCGAGACGATGCTCATGAGCGAGGGCTATCTTGCAAACGGCAAGACCATCCTTTGCCGTGCTTCGGAGGCTGACCGCTACCTGTCGTTGGCCGACATCGACAAGGCCGAAGTCCGTGTGGTGGTGAATCCCGGCGGGCTGAATGAGAAGTTCGCCAACGAGAACCTGACGCATGCCACCATCATCGTCCACCCCAGGAACGAGGAAATCCCGTCGCTCATTGCCGAGGGCGAGGCCGACGTGATGATAACGGAAATCACAGAGGCTCCATATTATGTGAAGAACGACGCCCGACTTGCGGCCCCGCTACTGAACGCTCCATTCAATCGTGGCGAGATAGGCGTGCTGATGCGTAAGGGACAGGAGGACCTGCTGCAGATGGTGAACACTACCATCCGTCAGATGAAGGCGGACGGTTCTCTTCGGAAACTACATGAGAAGTACGGATTAGTGTATTCTTACGCTGCCGATACCCTTTCGACCCTTCGCAGCCAGATTGACGAAATTGACAGTCTGCTCGTTGACATGCTGGCCAACCGAATGCGCATCAGTCGTGAGATTGGCCAGTTTAAGAAGGAACACGGCATGGGCATCGTGCAGTCCAATCGCTTTAACGAAATCCTCGAAAAGCGTTGTGCTCAAGGAACCTCCCTGGGTGTTGACTCCGCCTGTGTGAAGAGCATCTTTGAAGCCATCCATCGAGAAAGCGTGAACCACCAAAAGGACATCTTCAAAAAGTAACGTCACAGCAAAGAATAGTAAGATTATGAAAATAATAGACGACAAGTTAATGGACGGACTGGCGGAGGAAGCCAAGAAGTCGCCGAGGCTGAGGAAGAACTACAATTTCCATCAGAGCCTTCAGGACAAGTGCCATCGTTTCCTCAATGCCTTGGAGCCGGGGACTTTCATCCCTGTTCATCACCATCCTGACAAGGACGAGACCTTCGTGATTCTGAAGGGAAAGGTTCGCGTGACGACCTACAATGACGAGGGTGAGATTGTGGAGTCCTGTGTCATCAGCCAGGAAAGTGGCCGCTACGGCGTGGACATTCCCAAGAATGTCTGGCACGGGTTGGAGTGCTTTGAGCCCAGCGTCCTGCTGGAGTGCAAGGCCGGTCCCTTCGTAGAGCATGAGGTGGATGGGATTCTGGACGTGAAGCCCACGAAGGACATTTACTTTGCCGGGGGCTGCTTCTGGGGGACTGAGCATTACTTCAAGCAGATTGAGGGCGTGGCTCTGACGGAAGTGGGCTTCGCCAACGGACACACGGAGAATCCCACTTACAAGGAGGTTTACACCGACCAGACGGGCTTTGCCGAGACAGTCTTTGTGCGTTTCTATCCCGATGTGGTCAGTCTTGAGTTCCTATTGCAGATGTTTTTCAAAGCCATCGACCCCACCAGTCTCAACAAGCAGGGACACGACGAGGGCACTCGCTATCGCACGGGAGTCTATTATACTGACCCGGCGGATTTGCCTGTCATCGAGAAAGTCTTTGCCGAAGAGCAGAAGAACTACGAGCAGCCCTTGGCCGTAGAGAAACTGCCTTTGCAGAACTTCTACATGGCAGAAGAGTATCATCAGGACTATCTCGACAAGAATCCCGAGGGCTACTGCCACCTGCCTCAGTCGCTGTTTGAGTTTGCAAGGAAGGCAAAGGCTGCGAATAAGTGAATGGGAGTTTGTAAAACAAAAATATGCATTGGATATGATTCGAAGAGCTTTTTTCATTGGCGCAATGCTCATGTTGGCGGTCAGCACATGGGCGGCACACGAGGTGGCGGCACCTCAAAACATCTTTGCCCGCGAGAGCCAGTCGCTCAACGGTGCCTGGCACTATTTTGCCGACCCGCAGGAGCAGGGCTATTACGATTACAGGATGAATCCCGTCCGTTGGGGCTATTTCCTCAATGCCAAACCGCAGCGCCCATCGGACCTCATAGAGTATGATTTCGATGCCTCGCCGACGATGCAGATTCCGGGCGACTGGAACACGCAAGACGAGCAGTTGTTCATGTACGAAGGCACGGTGTGGTTTTGCAGGAAGTTTCAGGCCCACCCCCGCCCCTCCCAAAAGGAGGGGAGACAGGAAGGGGAACGAACGCTACTCTACTTTGGTGCAGTGAACTACGAGGCCATCGTCTTTGTCAACGGCAAGGAGGTGGGCCGGCACATCGGCGGCTTCACACCGTTCTGCTTCGATGTGACCGACGTGTTGCGCGAGGGAGAAAACTTCGTGGTGTTGAAGGTAGACAACAAGCGGCACCGCGACAATGTTCCCACGCGCATCTTCGACTGGTGGAACTACGGTGGCATCACCCGCGATGTGCTGCTGGTCAAGGTGCCTGAAACGTATATCGAGGATTACGGCTGCGGCCTCACCCCCAGCCCCTCTCCAAAGGGCGAGGGGAGTAAAAAGGGGAAGACGCGGGAGATATGTTTCTCGGCGAAACTGAACAAGAAAGAGGCGGGGCAGCAGGTGACGCTCTCCATCCCGGAACTGAAATTAGAGAAGACGTTTACCACAGACGCCAATGGCGAACTTAATTCAAAGTTCAAAGTTCAAAGTTCAAAATTGCAGTTGTGGTCGCCCGACAGTCCGAAGCTTTACGAAGTTGTCGTCAGTCATGGCAGCGAACGGATTGCCGACGAGGTGGCTTTCCGCACCATCGAGACGCGCGGCAAGCAGATTCTGCTCAACGGCGAACCCATCTTCCTGCGCGGCGTCTGCGTTCACGACGAGTCGGCCTACACCAACCACCGCCTGCGCACCAAAGCCGAAAGCGACACCCTCATTGCATGGGCCAAGGCGCTGGGATGCAACTTCCTGCGTCTGGCACACTATCCCCACAACGAACTGACCGTGCGCGAGGCCGAGCGTCAGGGTATGCTGCTGTGGAGCGAGATTCCCGTCTATTGGACCATCTCGTGGGAGAACGAGGACACCTACCGCAACGCTGAGCGGCAACTGACCGACATGATACGCCGCGACCACAACCGCGGAGCCATCATCATCTGGAGCATCGCCAACGAGACTCCTCACGGCGAGGCACGCGACCGTTTCCTCTCACGACTCGCCACCCAAGCCCGCAGTCAGGACAGCACACGTCTGATTTCGATGGCGATGGAGGTTCTGTCGGCCTCGAACTACGTGAACCGCCTGCAGGACAACATGAACGAGTTCGTGGATGTGGTCAGCTTCAACCAGTATGTCGGCTGGTATCGCGACGTGCACGATGCCCCCCACATGCAATGGGAGATTCCGTACGACAAGCCCGTCATCATCAGCGAGTTTGGCGGCGGAGCCAAGGCTGGGCTGCACGGCGATGTGGACCAGCGCTGGACGGAGGAGTTTCAGGAACGCCTCTACCACGAGAACCTGGCGATGTTGGAGAAGATAGACGGACTGGCAGGCACCTGTCCGTGGGTGCTTAAGGACTTCCGTTCGCCACGTCGCCTGCTGCCCGGCATTCAGGACCTTTTCAACCGCAAGGGTCTCTATAGCGACCAAGGACAGCGCAAGAAGGCATCCTACATCCTTCAGGATTGGTATCAAAAAAGATAATGAAATCAAATATAACGACTTATGAAAACTAACAGAATTTTTTCCTTGATGCTGATGGTGATGACCTGTGTGGCAGGCTTTGCCCAGCAAGTAGTAACAGCCCAGAGCCCCGACGGGCAGACCAGTGTGCGCGTGACGCTCGCCGACCTTATCTACTACGATGTGGTGAGCCACAATGAGACCGTGCTGCAGAAGAGCGTAATCGGCATGCAGTTGCGCAATCAGACACTGGGCGCAAAGCCTGTGCTGAAGAAGAAGCGCATCTCGGCTGTCCGCGAGACGGTAGAACCGCTGTTCCCCCTGAAAAGTAGTCAGGTAAAGAACAATTATACGTTGCTCTCGATGGAGATGAAGGGCGGCTATGCGGTGGATTTCCGCGTGTACGACGACGGCGTGGCCTTCCGCATGCGGACATCGCTGCCCGGCGACATCGAAGTGCTACAGGAGAATACGGTGTTTCAACTGGCGGAGGCGTGCAATCTGGTGCTGCAGCAGCCGGGCGGCTTCAAGACGAGCCACGAGGAGAACTACTCCTTTGTCAAGAGCAACGAGTGGAAGCAGGACGACCGAATGTCGGAACTGCCCGTTCTCGTCATGGGACAGCGCCAGAAGATGCTTATCAGCGAGTTCGACCTTGTCAGCTATCCGGGACTGTTCCTGAAGGGCAACGCTGACAACAGTCTTACGGCCATCCAGCCCAAGACACCGCTGGAGTACGAGGACCAGGGCGACCGCAGCCAGCGCATTCTGAAGGAGGCCGACTATATCGCCAAGACGAGCGGCACGCGCACGTTCCCCTGGCGTTATGTGCTGATTACTCAGGAGGACGGACGACTGGCGGAGAACACGATGCCCATGCGACTGGCGCAGAAGTGCCAGATTCAGGAAACGGGTTGGATAAAGCCGGGACAGACGTGCTGGGACTGGCTGAACGGAATCCCCTACGGCGCCGATGTGACGTTCAAGGGCGGCATCAATCTCGACACTTACAAGTACTTCGTAGATTTCGCCGCTCGCAATGGAGTGCCTTACATCATCATGGACGAGGGCTGGGCACTGGACACCCGCGATCCGTTCCGCACGAACCCCGAAGTGAATCTGCCGGAACTAATTCGCTATGGCAGGGAGAAGAATGTGGGCATCTGGGTGTGGTTGCCCTGGCTCACGGTGGAGCATCACATGGACCTCTTCGAGAAGTTCGAGGAGTGGGGCATCGTGGGCACCAAGATTGACTTCATGGACCGTCAGGATCAGTGGATGGTGGACTTCTACGACCGCGTGGCCAAGGAGGCCGCCAAGCACCACGTGATGATAGATTTCCACGGAGCCTTCCACCCCAGCGGACTAGAGTACCGCTATCCCAATGTGCTGACCTACGAGGGCGTTCGCGGAATGGAATACAACGGCGGCTGCACGCCCAAGAACAGCGTGTGGTTCCCCTTCCTGCGCAATGCCGTAGGGCCGATGGACTATACGCCGGGTTCCATGATTTGCTACCAGCCCGAGTACTATCACGGCAACCGTCCCTTCTGTGCGGGAGTCGGCACAAAGGTCTATAACATGGCCGTCTTCGTGCTCTTCGAGAGCCACCTGCAGATGCTCATGGACAATCCCTGCCGCTACGACAAATGGCCCGACTGCCGCGATTTCCTGACGAGCGTGCCCGTGAACTGGGACGAGACGTGCGTGCTGGCAGCGGAGGCTGGACAGTATATTGTGACAGCTAAGCGCAAGGGCGGAAAATGGTTCATCGGCGGCATCACCAACGACCAGTCGCGTGAGCTGGACATTGCGCTCAGCGTCCTGCCCGAAGCCAAGAACATGCAGATGACCTCGTTCGTGGACGGCGTGAATGCCGACCGCATGGCGATGGACTACCGCGTGGAGAAGACGTCAGTCACGAAGGGCTCCCTGCTTCATATCCGCATGGCACGCAACGGAGGCTTTGCCGCTGTCATCGAATAGTTCTCTCGTGTCCTGCCTGCAGTTCGCGTGTCAAGTCGCGACATAACCAAAATAACGAAAACGAAAACAAAATAGATTAATCATGCAGAACAACAATCTTATCCTATCACTTGCGGTTGCCTTGCTCCTCGCAGCCGTTCCTGCCAAAGCGCAAACGAATGAAGTACAGCTTGACGAGGATGGTATCATGCGCGTGGGTGCTCCTGTTACCATCGTCACCATCGGCAACAGCATCACGGCGGGTTACAGCAACACGTCGCCCTACCAGATTTTCGACTTCGACGAGAAGATGGCGGGCAAGTACATCGGCACCTACACCAACGAGGCTGGCTGCCGCGAACAACTGGTCTTAACGCTGACCCTTAAGCCAGACGAAAAGTAGAATAGTCCTACGCCTTATAATTACAACGGATAATACAAACTAATTATGTTAAGAAACAATCTTCGCTACAGCCCCACCAAACTGACTATCTTAGTTGCAATCCTCTTGGTCGGAATGGCTAAAGCACAGACAAACGACGTGAGCAGTCGTGCCCTGTGGGCCAGTATCAACGGTTCGAAGGATGCCTCGCTGGGCGACTATCAACAATACACAGGCAAAGTGCTTGTGTCGTGGCGCATGCTGCCGGGCGACGATGCCACAACGGGCTTCGACCTCTACCGCAGAATCGGTACGGGGACGGAGAAGAAGATAGCCTCAAAAATCAAGAACCGCACCTGCTTTCAGGACGGTTCGGCCAGCAAGACTGCCGACAACCACTACCGCCTGACCTACGCGGGGAGCACTGAGACGCTGTCGGAGTTCACGCTGACGAAGGCACAGGTCTCAGGCGGACTCCCTTACATCAGCATTCCGCTGGCCGACACGAAGGATGTGTACGAGGATACCTCGAAGATAGTCTATACGGCAAACGATGTGAGCGTGGGCGACTTGGACGGCGACGGGGAGTTCGAAATCGTGGTGAAGCGCCTGCAGAGCGTGAAGGACGAGAGCGGCAACATCGTCAGCGACGGTTCGGGTGCCAGCTACTCGCAGCAGGACTGCCTGTGGGCGGTCATCTGGGATGCGTATAAATTCGACGGCACGCTGCTTTGGCGCATCAAGGGCGGTCCGGGCATCATCCTCGGCAACTCTTCTTCATTTGCCATTGCCGACTTCGATGGTGACGGCTGTGCCGAGATGGCAATCCGCACCTGCGAGGGAACGGTCTTCGGCGATGGCACGGAGATTCCTGATACCAACGGCGATGGCAAGATAGACTATCGCACGTGGGGCAACCTGAATACCTCGCACCCTGGCTATCTCGACCACTATAACTCGGCTGGCCCTGAGTTCATCAGCATCATCGACGGCAAGACTGGCCGCGAACTGGCTCGCGACAACTTCATCGACCGCGAGACCAGTGCATCGTGGGGCGACGACTACTGGAAGCGTGCCTGCTCGTTCCGCGTCGGCGTGGGCTGCTTCGATGAAACAGGCCTGCCGTCGGTCGTCCTCGGTCGTGGCGTCTATGCCCACAGCGTCATTGAGGCTTGGGACTACCGTGTTCAGGACGGTTCTCCCGTCCTGTTCCGCCGCTGGCGTTTCGACACCAACGACAAGGGCACGGGCAAGGACGGCAAGAAGCACAGCACCTACGCCAGTCAGGGCAACCACTCGCTGAACGTGGCCGACCTCGACGGCGACGGGCTGGACGAGGTGATGTACGGCTCGATGGCTGTTGACCACGACGGCATCGGCCTGTGGAACACCCGTCTGGGCCACGGCGATGCCAACCACGTCGGCAAGTTCCTGCCTGAGCGCGAGGGGCTGCAGATGTTCCATTGCTTAGAAACTGGCAAGACGATGGTGGCGCTGCACGATGCCCGCGACGGCTCGGTTATCTGGAAGAAAGACGCTGACAGCGACAACGACATGGGCCGCTGTCTCGTGGGTGACTTCTTCCCCGAATACCCAGGCTGCGAGTTCTTCTACTATCAGGGCAACTACATCCTGCAGGACGGCACCGAGACCACCATCAATACCAAGGGTCAGAAGGGCGGTTGCGGCATGGCCGTGTGGTTCGACGGCAACCTGTCGCGCCAGCTCATCGAGGACAACATCATCCAGAGTCCCAAGTACGGCCGCACGTTTACGATGTACCGCTACTCCGAGACCTTCATCAACGGCACGAAGTCGAACCCTTCGTGGTACGGCGACATCTTCGGCGACTGGCGCGAGGAAGTGATTCTGCCCGATGCCACCCGTCTGCAGGACATCAAGATTTTCTCCACCTGGTATCCCACGACGCACAAGTTCCCGTGGCTCATGACCGACCACTGTTATTGGATGTCGGCCCTCAATGAGAACATTGGCTACAACCAGCCCACCAACACGGGCTACTATCTGGGCAGCGACCTGAAGAACGATGCTGAGGCTTGGGCTGAGGCTGAAAAGGTGCAGAACAAGGGACTGACGACGGGCATAAGACCCACCCCCGGCTCCTCCCGTAATGGAGGGGAGAAGGCTGGCGCGGTGTACGACTTGAGCGGAAGAAAAATGGTAAATAGTAAATTGCAGCCGGGCATCTATGTTAAGAACGGCAAGAAGATATTTGTCAAGTAAGTTATGAGAAAGTGTGTTCTATTTTGTTTGTTGCTGATGCTCGCTGTTGGCGTGCAGGCGGTAGAGCGGCAGAAGCTAAACTTCAATGGTGGCTGGCGGTTGCAGGTGGGCGATTTCGCAGAAGCCGAGAAACCAGAGTTCGATGATTCGGAATGGAATCGGGTGACGTTGCCCTATGCCTTCAATGGCGACGAGGCATTCCGCAAGGATATTGTTGACTTGACGGACACTATCGTTTGGTACAGGAAAACTTTCAATATAAGCGATGAGGGTACTTGCTCCCCTCCCTCCACGGGAGGGGCTGGGGGTGGGTCCAAATATTTCATCGAGTTCGAGGGTGCTCGTCAGGGAGCCGACGTCTGGCTCAATGGACGGAAGGTGGGCTTCTCCGACAATGGAGTCATGGCCTTCGGCTTCGACCTGACGCCTTATATTAAAGAAGGAAAGAACGTGCTGGCCGTGCGCTGCGACAACTCATGGACCTATCGCGACCGCACGCTGAACAGCCGCTACCAGTGGAACGACAAGAATTTCAACGCCAACTACGGCGGTCTGCCGAAGAACGTCTGGCTTCACGTCACAGGCAAACTCTACCAAACACTGCCGCTCTATTCGAACCTCGGCACAACAGGAACCTATGTCTATGCCACCGACTTCGACATCTCTGGACGCAAGGCTGTGATTCACGCCACGAGCGAAGTGAAGAATGAGGACAGCCACGAACGGTCTTTCACTTTCGCCGTCAAAGTGCTCGATGCAGAGGGTAGGGTAGCAGCCACCTTCAACGGTGAGACTGTCACCCTCCAGCCTGGTGAGTCGCGAACGGTCAGCGCACAGAGATTGGTCGAGGGGCTTCACTTTTGGTCGTGGGGCTACGGTTACCTCTACACCGTTGAAACAAGGCTTGTTGTCGACGGTTCTCCCGTCGACTGCACTACAACCCGCACGGGCTTCCGCAAGACGCGCTTCGGCGAGGGCAAGATATGGCTCAACGACCGCGTGATGATGGTTCACGGTTATGCCCAGCGCACGTCGAACGAGTGGCCGGGAGTGGGCATCTCGGTTCCTGCTTGGTTGAGCGACTACTCCAATGCGCTGATGGTGGAATCAGGAGGAAATATGGTGCGCTGGATGCACGTCACCCCTTGGAAACAGGACATTGAGTCGTGCGACCGCGTCGGTCTGCCGCAGGCTATGCCCGCTGGCGACTCGGAAAAGGATGTGGAGGGTGCTCGTTGGCAACAGCGCGTGGCCCTCATGCGCGATGCCATCATCTACAACCGCAACAACCCCTCCATTCTCTTCTACGAGAGTGGCAACGAGAGTATCAGTCGCGAGCACATGCTGGAGATGAAGGCCATCCGCGACCAGTACGACCCGCACGGAGGTCGCGCTATCGGCAGTCGCGAGATGCTGGACATCGACGAGGCGGAATATGGTGGCGAGATGCTTTACATTAATAAATCGCATAAGCACCCGATGTGGGCGATGGAATATTGTCGCGACGAGGGTCTGCGCAAGTACTGGGACCAGTGGAGCTATCCCTACCACAAGGAGGGCGACGGCCCGCTCTATCGTGGCAAGCCAGCTGTGGAATACAACCACAATATGGACCAATTTGCCATCGAGATGGTGCGCCGCTGGTACGACTACTGGTTGGAGCGTCCAGGCACGGGAACTCGCGTCAGCAGCGGTGGCGTGAAGATTGTCTTCAGCGACACGAACACCCACCATCGCGGCGAGTCGAACTATCGCACGAGTGGAGTGGTGGATGCCATGCGCATTCCCAAGGATGCCTTCTTCGCCCACCAAGTGATGTGGAGCGGATGGGTGGAGCCAGAAGAGGCAAAGACGTATATTGTGGGGCATTGGAACTATAACAATTATGAATTAAGAATTAAGAAAGAAGAATTAAGAAAACCAGTGTATGTGGTTTCTACGGCTGACAGCGTGGAGTTGTTCCTAAACGGAAAATCGCTGGGCAAGGGTAAGCAGAGCTACCGCTATTTGTTCACTTTCGAGAATGTCACCTTTGAGCCCGGCACGCTGGAAGCTGTCGGTTCCGACGGTAGCCGCCACAAGATTGAAACTGTAGGCGAACCCTATCGCTTGAAACTCACGGCCATTGAGAATCCCGAAGGCACGAAGGCCGACAGAGCCGACATGGTGCTCTTCCAGGTGGAGGTCATTGACAAGCAGGGGCGCCGCTGCCCGTTGGACGACCGCATGATTTCTTTTGAGCTGGAGGGCGAAGCCACATGGATTGGAGGCATTGCCAGCCGCAACAATCAGGCGATGCAGCGTCCCGACGAAGGCAACCGCGAAGGACTCCTCGATGCTGCCGCCACGAAGAACATCTCCGATAACTTCGTTGGCGCGATGTCGTTGCCCGTGGAATGTGGAGTCAACCGCGTCCTCGTCCGCACCACTAACAAGGCAGGAAAGATTCGTCTCAAAGCTACCGCAGAAGGCATGAAGTCCGCAGCAATCAGTGTGCTCGCCGGTTCTCCTGGCGAGAATCATCACCCCTCTTTAACACTCAAACCCCGCCTCACTCGCGGCGAAACACCACTCGCTCCTTCCTATACAGAGCAGGCTCGCGGCATAGGAATCCTCTCTGCCACGGCTGGTTATGACAGCGAGCACGCTTCCCGCAGCTTCGACGACAACGAACTTTCTGAATGGAAGAACGACGGACGCCTCTCCACCGCTTGGATTACTTACAAGCTGGCAGAAAAGGCTGTCGTTGATGACATCTGTCTCAAACTCACAGGCTGGCGCGTTCGTAGCTATCCACTCGACATTTACGCAGGCGACCAGCTCATTTGGAGCGGCGAGACAGAACGCAGTCTCGGTTATGTTCACCTCACACTCATCAAGCGTGTGAAGACCGATGAAATTACGATTCGCCTGCGTGGTGCTGGCAAGGACGAGGATGCCTTTGGTGGTATTGTGGAACTCATGGAGCAGCAAGAGCAGAATGGAATTAATTCCAATTCTGCCGAGTCGCGACATGGGAAGAACGAAGTTCAAGTTGCCGAACCTGCTGCTGGCGAACTTGACCTCTTCAAGGCCGCCAATGGTGCTGAGACGAAAAATGAGCTTCGCATTGTGGAAATAGAATTCCTGAAGCGAATGTAAAATCTGAGATTATGGAATCAAATAATTATAATTCATCAAGAGCATTATGAAAAGAATTTTTTTGTTTGCAGCCATAGTGCTTGCTTTTACTGCATGTGGAAACAAACAGGCAGCCGCTTCCGCTGAGAGTAGCGAAGCAAGTAATGAAGTGGCCTTCGAGGTGGCCAAGAACTACTTCTTCAAAAATAATCAGGAGATTCCTGCGAGTCCGAAGATTACGACGGCGGAGGAATTCGGCAAGCTCTTCGGTATGGCTACGACGATGGGCAAGGATGGCAAACCTACGGAGATTGATTTCACCAAACAGTTCGTGCTGGCCATCGTACTGCCAGTAACGAATCTCGCCACGGAAATCAACCCTACGAGAATTGAAGAGAAGGGCGAAACGCTTTTCTTCTTCTATAACGCCAAGGTTGGAGAGGCTCAGACATACAGCACACGCCCCATCTCGCTCATCATCCTCGACAAGAAGTATGCTGACAAGTCGGTAGTGATGGTCAACGAGCAGGTGAAGGATTACTACGCAGCCTTCGACCGCTATCTGGCCGAGCGGATTGCCGGCTACTATGCTAAGGGCGAATATAGCGTACCCGTCTATCAGGAGGTGGCCGTCAATGCGGATGATTCCACAGACATCCGCATCTGGGGCGATTTCTGGGTGTACAACTACAAGCAGGTGGGCGACACGCTGAAATGCGTCTCTGGCGGCAATCATCCCGGCCTGATGCACATCTGCCAGATTGGAGAGAACTTTTATGTTTCGGCATTCGAGCAGGTAGAGGACGGCTCTCGCTTCCTGCCCAGTGCCAAGCGCATCTTCGGTGAGTATTTCGAAACTTTCCAAATCCACCACAGTGATGGCGATGAGCATGAATCGCTCAGGCATGATGTGCTTCGGGCATTCGTTCGCGACCACGGTCTCACAGCTACCATGTATCAGGACTACGGTTGGCCCGCAAAGGAATTGAAATGACAATGAAGAAACGAAAGATTAAGTATTCGGCAATATTTTTCCTCTGCTGGTTTGCCCTTTTAGTCTTGCTGGTAGATGGATTTCTGAAATTCCAGACGTTGGTTGATTACTTCGGGTCGTACGCATTGGTAGAGGTTACATTGCTGCTATTGGTTCTTCTACCAACACTTGCAGTTTACAAGTTTACAAAAGAATAACAGCATTTTAAATGTTTTGTGATATGACGGAATTTGAAAAGATGCGTAGTGAGGAGTTCTATGACTTTACAAGCGAGGAATGCTTGGCGAGTTACTTTAGAGCCAAACATATTTGTGCAAAACTGCAAACCATGACTGCCGAGGATGAGGATTACAGAGAAACCATCGAAGCATTGATTCCTGGTATTCCTGAATCATCCACCGTTGCACCGCCGTTTCATTGCGACCACGGGCATGGCATCAAATTAGGTGAGAATGTATTCATCAACTACAATGGCACCATGCTTGACGGTGGCACTATCACCATTGGCAACAACACACAGGTTGGCCCTAACTGCCAGTTCCTGACACCCAACCATCCCATTGATTACTTAGAACGTCGCAAGCCCATAGAGCGATGCTCTCCGATAACCATTGGCGAAGACTGTTGGTTGGGCGGCGGCGTAACGGTTTGCCCGGGAGTAACCATCGGCGACCGTTGCGTCATCGGGGCAGGAAGCGTGGTGGTGAAAGACATTCCTTCTGATTCAATGGCAGTCGGGAATCCCTGTAAAGTCATTCGTAAGATCAGTCAGTCACTACATCGCTGAAATGCTCCTTGCCCCAAGCAATGAGGGCGGTGAGTGTCGGCATGAGCGACTTGCCGACGTCGGTCAGGGAATACTCTACACGGGG
>JBGUVX010000015.1:0-29248 GCA_045220575.1 Bacteroidaceae bacterium | reverse complement strand
TGAAGCTTTGCTTCGAGCCTGCTACCGCTCGGCATAGCTCAAATACATTTGGCTTTGCTCTCGCTTACTCGCAGTCTTCTCATTCTCGATGAAAAGGGCCTTAAATTCCCCCTCCCTACAAGGGAGGGAAGGGGTGGGTCCCCTGTTGCATGGTGCGACGCGATACTATCGCATGAGCCATAGGGATAGTATCGCGTCGGCTGAGGCGACGGGCGAGGTTGAACGAGACAACGTGTTGCGTAGAGCGAGGGAATGGGTGAAGTCGGGCGAGGGGACGTATCACGAAGGGCGAGGCGACGGGTTGCGAAAGGCGAAGAGATTGCTTCTTTTTTTGGTGCTTTGCTTAGTTTTTTGTAAATTCGTAGCGCAAAACCGTTAAAAGCGAACTGTAAGGATGAAGAAAAGAGCAACATTGTGGCTGGTGTGCCTCGTGATGGGGGCAGTCGGTGCGTGGGCAGGGGTGAACATCATCCCCAAGCCCACATCGGTGACGGAGAAGGAAGGGAGTTTCCTGTTGAAGGACGGGCTGACGATTGGCTACAACGACGCCTCGCTGGCTCCTGCCGCCGAGTACCTGCAGGAGATGCTGACAAGCGGCACCGGCCTGAGAATCAGCACCAGGCAAGGAAAGGGAAAGGTGCAACTGATGCTGCTCAGCACGTCTCTCCTGCCTTCGGAGGGAGCCGGAAACGGGCTTGACGAGAGCTACGAACTGTTGAGTGACAAAAGGGGTGTGCTGATAACGTCCTGCAGCTATCGGGGCATCATCAACGGCATTGCCACCCTGCGCCAACTGCTGCCAAAGGAAATAGAGAAGAGGTCGAATTGTCAGATTGCCAAATGGGAGGTTCCTTCCGTTGCCATCAAGGACGCTCCCAACTTCCACTGGCGTGGGCTGATGCTCGACCCTGTGCGCCACTTCTACTCGGTGGAGGAGACGAAGCGACTGCTCAACGATATGGCGCTGTACAAACTGAACAAGTTCCACTGGCACCTCTCCGACAACGAAGGCTTCCGCATGGAGGTGAAGGCCTTTCCCGGTCTGACTTCCGACACCGTGGCTTGGCGCCGATACAACGGTCACGACCGCCAGTGCCTGGACCGTGCTTCGAGGGAGAACAATCCCACGATGCTGCTCCCCTGGAAATTCTTCAAGGAGGTGGAAGGCTATGGCGAACTCTATGGTGGCTACTACACGCAGGACGAGATTCGCGACGTGGTGGCTTACGCAGCAGTTCGCGGCATTGACGTGATTCCCGAAATCGACATGCCTGGTCACATGGGCGCCGCCTGCTATTGCTACAAATGGCTCAGCTGCACGCAGAACGGCGTGGAACCCCTCTGCCTGGGTCGCCAATCGACCATCGACTTTGCCGAGAAGGTCTATGACGAGGTCTTCAAGCTGTTCCCTTATGAGTACGTGAGTATCGGAGGCGATGAAGTGAACCGCCGCCGCTGGTCGGAGTGCGACGAGTGCAAGAGACGCATCGAGCAGGAGGGACTGAAGGACGTAAGCGAACTACAGGCGTGGTTCACGAAGAGGATGGAACGCTACTTCAATGCCCACGGAAAGCGCATCCTCGGCTGGGACGAAATCCTCGAAGGCGGGCTCTCCAAGACGGCTACCGTCCACTGGTGGCGAGGCGACCACACCGATGTTGTACAGAAGTCCACAGCGATGGGCAACGAGGTTGTGCTCTGCCCCTTCACCTTCCTCTATTTCGACTACGCTCAGGACGACAACACCCTGCGAAACATCTACGACGGCGACATTGTGCCCACCGACCTGACTCCTGCACAGCTGGAACTCGTCAAAGGTATGCAGGCAAACATCTGGTGCGAGCGCATACCCACAGAGGCCCGAATGCAATGGATGGTCTTCCCACGCGCTTTGGCACTGGCTGAAAAAGCCTGGACACCACGCAGCGAGCAACGGTGGGACGATTTTCTGCCCCGCCTGAAGGCTCATCTGGAGCGCCTCGATGTGATGGGCGTGCAATATCGCCCCCTGCACACCAAAAGACCCTGATGACCGTCAGCAGCAACAAGATAGGCTGAAGCGAGCGAAAAATCATACAAAAATTTGGTTTTTCGCTCGGTTTGCACTAACTTTGTCCCCCAGTTTAAACCAATCACAAAAATAAACCACTATGGACGACTATCCGGCGGAGAATACGGATTAAGTGGACAATTGGACAATTCTACAATTGGACAATTGCCGAGACGAGATTTAATGTAATTGTGTAATTGTAAAATTGTAAAATTACAATGCTGACATTTTGGAACACGAATCGTGGTCTGCGCACCATCGAACAATGGGAACCCAACTGCTGGGTTCAAGTGACTTGTCCCTCACAGGACGACGTGAATTTCCTGCAAAATACGCTGCACGTGCCCGACTACTACATATCGGACATTGCCGATACCGACGAGCGTGCCCGTTACGACATTGACGAGGGCTGGGTGCTCATCATCCTGCGTATCCCTTACGTCAAGGAAGTGAAATCGCGCACTCCGTACACCACAATCCCCCTGGGTATCATCCTGAAGGGTGACGTGTGCATCACGCTGTGCAACTTCGAGACAAACATGATGATAGACTTCGTCACCTATCAGCAGCGACGCGGACTTGGCTTTACCGACTCGGTGGATATGGTGTTCCGCCTGTTCCTGTCCTCTGCCGTATGGTACCTGAAGCGACTGAAGCAGATATCGGCACGCATCGAACAGGCCAAACTGAACCTGGACCGCAATGTGGACAACGTGGACCTCATCGCCCTCTCCCGCCTGCAGGACAGCCTGACGTACTTCATCACCTCCATTCGCGGCAACGAGAACCTGCTGTCGAAACTGAAGTTCAAACTGCCCGTCGATGAACTGGACGCCGACATGATTGAGGACGTAAACATCGAGATGAGCCAGGCGCGCGAAACCACAAGCATCTACTCCAACATTCTGGAATCCACAATGGAGACCTACGCCAACATCATCAACAACAACATGTCCAAGGTGATGAAGATGCTCACCAGCATCAGCATTATGATGATGTTCCCCACGTTGATAGCCAGCTTGTTCGGCATGAACCTCATCAACGGCATGGAATCGTGGACACTGGGCTTCCCCATCGCCCTGATGCTATCCGTGGTGGTCACCGCCCTCTTCTGGTGGTACTTCAAGCGCAAATCATGGTTCTAAACACATTTTACATCGTCACAAACCGCCAGATTCACGATTTTTAGGCTCCAAAAGCCATTTTTATCGCGAAATATTAGCAAGTTATTGTTTTTTTGCATTAATTTGCACCTTGTATGTGTATTATGTAACCCGAATCATTACCTAAAAACTAAGAATGATGGACTCTTTAGATCAGACCAAAGTGAATGAGGCCGCCGAGGAAGTAGTTCCCCAGGAGACCGTAGAACAGACAGAGAACACAGAGCAAATCCCAGTAGCAGAGGAAGAAACCCAAGAGGCACCCGAATCCCCTGAACCCTCTGAGACACAAGAAACCTCAGAAGCCCCCCAAATCCCCCTGATGAAGACCAAGGAGGAAGTGTTGGCTCGCGCACAGGAAATTGCAGCACAGGGCGACGGAGGCAACAAACAGGAGCTGGAATTGCTGAAACAACTTTACTACAAATACCACAAAGCAGACATGATGGCTGCACAGCAGGCTTTCGTAGAGGCTGGAGGAGACCCAGAGGCTTATCAGCCCGAACTGGATCCCACAGAAGAACCCTTCAAGGAAGCTATGCAGCAGATTCGCCAAAGTCGTGCCCAGCTGATGGCTGAGCAGGAACAGCAGCGAGCCGAAAACCTGCAGAAGAAGCTGGCCGTCATCGAGAAAATAAAGCTACTTGCCACCACTCCAGAGGAAGCTGGCAAGTCATACGACGCCTTCAAGGAACTGCAAACGGAATGGCGCGAGATAGGTCCCGTACCTGCAGAAAACGTGTCAGAGATTTGGAAGAACTACCAACTCTATGTCGAGCAGTTCTACGATATGCTGAAACTGAATATACAGTTCCGCGAGTACGATTTCCGCAAGAATCTGGAAGCCAAGACCCTGTTGTGCGAACAAGCTGAGAAACTGGCTGAAGAGAAAGACGTAGTTACCGCCATCAACCGACTGCAAACCCTGCATCAGGAATGGAAGGAAATAGGTCCCGTAGCCAAAGACCTCAGGGAAGAGATATGGAACAGATTCAAGGAAGCCAGCACCATTATCCGCAAGCGTCATCAGGACTTCTTCGTAGCCCGTAAAGCCCAAGAAGAAGAGAATCTGCAGAAAAAGACAGAACTGTGCGAACAGGTAGAAGCCATTCCTACAGACGGACTGAAGACCTTTGCCGACTGGGACGCCAAGACGAAGGAAATCATCGACCTGCAAGGCGTATGGAAGACCATCGGATTTGCTCCCCAGAAGGTGAACACCCAGATTTTCGAGCGTTTCCGCGCCGCTTGCGATAAGTTCTTTGCCGAAAAGGCTGCTTACTTCAAGAATGTCAAGGAGGAGCTGAACCAGAACCTGCAGAAGAAGAAGGAATTGGTGGAAAAAGCCGAAGCCCTGAAGGACAGCACGGAATGGAAGCAAACCTCTGACGCGCTGATAGAATTACAAAAGCAATGGAAGGCTATTGGCGCCGTTCCCCGCAAGGTTAGCGACGAACTGTGGAAACGATTCGTAGGCGCTTGCGACCATTTCTTCGAGGCAAAGAACGCTGCCACAGCCGAAGAACGCGGCGAACAGCAGGAGAACCTGAAGAAGAAGCAGGACGTCATCGAACGCCTGAAGGCCCTGTTAGCTGATGCCACCGAAACCACAGGACAGAAGGTGCGCGAACTGCAACAGGAATGGAACGAGGTTGGTTTCGTGCCCATCCGCGAAAAAGATAAGATATATAAGCAGTATCATGAAGTCGTGGACGAACTGTACAAGAAACTTAACCTAAGCCAAGCCGAGCGCCGACTGAACAGCTTCAAAACCACGCTGAAAGTAAGTGCAGAAGCAGGTGCCAACACACTGGCTCGCGAACGCGACCGTCTGACTCGTGCCTACGAAATCATGAAAGGCGAGTTGCAAACCTACGAGAACAACATCGGCTTCCTCTCTGCCAGCAGCAAGAAGGGCAACTCGTTGGTTCAGGAAATCCAGAAGAAAGTGGACAAGCTGAAGGACGAGCTGGAACTCTTGAAGCAAAAGATTAAGGCTGTAGAAACAGAAATGCGGCAGCAGCAATAAACTCAACAAAAAAGGCCTCGCGATTTGCGAGGCCTTTTCGTTGGGCTACCCGGACTCGAACCAGGAAAGGCAGGACCAGAATCTGCAGTGTTACCATTACACCATAGCCCAATTGCGACTGCAAAGGTAAGCACTTTTTCCGAATCAACAAAACTTTTCTTTCACTTTTTTACTTTTTACGCTTTACTTTTTAATTAATTTGCTTATCTTTGCATGCTAATACATTAATATAAAGTATGAACAATACTGAATTACTGATAGACAAAATTGTAAAAGGCATGCAGGATAAGAAGGCTCATGACATAGTCGTAGTTGACCTGAGCCCTATCGAAGATACTATTTGCAAGGCTTTTGTTATTTGCACAGGAAACTCGCCAACGCACATCCAGGCTTTGTCGGACAGCGTGGCAGAAACTGCACGCCGCGAGGCAGACAGCAAGCCAATGGCTATCGACGGACTGCGCCAGTCGCAATGGGTGGCTATGGACTATGCCGACGTCATCGTGCACATCTTCCTGGAAGAGGCACGTTGTTTCTACGACCTGGAACACCTGTGGGCAGACGCACATCTGACGGAGATTGCCGATTTAGATTGAGAGCAGGAGCCTATCTTTAACCCATCAACCCGAACTTAAATGGCTGAAAACAAGAACCGGAACAAAGGAAAGAACAATAAAAAAATGCCCAGTTTTAACCTGACGTGGCTCTACGTCATCATTGTAGTGGTGCTGGGCTGGTTATTCTTCAACAGCGACGGCAAAGGCTTTGACGGAGCTATGTCGAAGCAGGCAACATACAGTGAATTCAAAGGGTATGTGGAGCGCGGCTATGCTTCGCGCATCGAGGTCTACAAGGACCAAGGGCCGCTGAACATGTATGTCAGGGGTGAACACATCCGCGATGTATTCCACAAGGGCAACAACAGCCCGAAAGGTGTGGAGCCTTATGTTATAGTGAAATACGGTTCCATCGACAAACTGGAGGAGTTCATAGACGAACAGCAGAAGTTGGGAAACTTCAAGGGCGAACTCATCTACAAGGAACAGGACGGCACGCTGTGGCACATACTGATTAACTTCGGACCATTCCTGTTGCTCATCTTCTTCTGGGTATTCATCATGCGACGCATGGGCGGAGGCTCTGGCATGGGCGGAGGTGGAACAAACATCTTCAACGTGGGACGAAGCCGTGCCCAGAAGGTGGAAGTTGACGAGAAGACAAAGGTTACCTTTGCCGACGTGGCAGGTCAGGCGGGAGCAAAGCAAGAGGTGCGCGAAATCGTAGAGTTCCTGAAGAATCCCAAGAAGTTTACTGACTTGGGCGGAAAGATACCCAAGGGTGCCTTGCTTGTAGGCCCTCCAGGAACGGGTAAGACGCTCTTGGCCAAGGCTGTTGCAGGAGAGGCTGATGTGCCTTTCTTCTCGATGTCGGGTTCCGATTTCGTAGAGATGTTCGTCGGCGTTGGTGCCAGCCGCGTCCGCGACCTTTTCCGCCAGGCCAAGGAGGCCAGCCCCTGCATCATCTTCATTGATGAGATAGATGCTGTGGGACGTGCCCGTTCCCGCAATACAATGATGGGAGGTAACGACGAGCGCGAAAGCACACTGAACCAGTTGCTTACAGAAATGGACGGTTTCGGCACAAACAGCGGCGTCATCATCTTGGCTGCCACAAACCGTGCTGACATTCTGGACAAGGCTCTGCTCCGTGCCGGACGCTTCGACCGTCAGATTCACGTGGACTTGCCTGATGTCAACGAACGCAAGGCCATCTTCAAGGTTCATCTCCGTCCTCTCAAGATAGAAAAGGATCTTGATATTGACTTCCTGGCTCGCCAGACACCTGGTTTCTCGGGTGCCGATATTGCCAATGTCTGCAACGAGGCCGCGCTGATTGCTGCCCGTCACGACAAGAAGAGCGTCACGAAGGATGATTTCCTGTCTGCCGTAGATAGAATCATCGGCGGACTGGAGAAGAAGACCAAGGTACTGACGGTGGAGGAAAAACGTACCATTGCACTCCACGAGGCGGGTCACGCCACTATCTCATGGAACCTGCAATATGCCAATCCGCTTGTCAAGGTTACCATTGTGCCGCGTGGCCGTGCGCTTGGTGCTGCCTGGTATCTGCCCGAGGAACGACAGATTACGACAAAAGAACAGATGCTCGATGAGATGTGTGCCCTGCTGGGAGGACGTGCGGCTGAGGAACTATTCACAGGACACATCTCCAGTGGTGCCATGAACGACTTGGAACGTGTCACCAAGCAGGCTTACGGCATGATTGCCTACATGGGAATGAGCGAACGTCTGCCCAACCTGTGCTACTATAATAATGAAGAATATCAGTTCTCGAAGCCCTATTCCGAAGATACTGCCCGTCTTATCGACGAAGAGGTGCAGAAGATGGTGAATGAGCAATACGAGCGTGCCAAGGCCCTGTTGCGCGAAAAGCAAGAGGGACATGCCCGTCTGGCTCAGTTGCTCGTTGAACGCGAAGTTATCTTTGCTGACGACGTGAAGGAAATCTTCGGCCCACGTCCTTGGACCAGCCGCACGGAAGAACTGTTAGAAGAATCTGATGAGGAAACCACAAACCAACCTGAATCTAAAGAAGAAAAACATGACACCGAAACTGAGTAACCTGATTGTACGCAGCCTGACGGGCATCGTATTTCTGGCCGTGATGATATACGGCATTCTGAGTCTCGACTTCTCCCCGCTGGTATTTGCAGCCCTGTTTATCGTGATAACATGGCTGTCGGTATGGGAATTCTGCAATATCGTGAGCGAACGTCCCGATGTTACCATCAATCCTCTCATCTGTTCCGTATCAGGTGTTTGTCTGTTCTTTGCCGTGTTTTGCTACAGCATGGGAATGACAGGCAGCATGGCAGTTTTCGTGCCTTTCATCATCAGCATCATATACCTGCTAATAAGCGAGTTGTACCTGCAGCGGGAAAGCCCCATAAACAATTGGGCCTACACGATGATGAGCCAACTATACGTGGCTTTGCCTTTTGCCCTGCTGCCCGTATTGGCAACGATGACTAAGGGCGAGCGCCTGTGGCTCTTCCCGCTCTCGGTATTCATCTTCCTGTGGACGAGTGACACGGGTGCCTATTGCTTCGGTTCCCTTTTCGGCCGTCACCGTCTTTTTGAACGCATTTCACCGAAAAAATCATGGGAAGGCAGTATTGGCGGCACGTTTGTGAGCCTGCTGGCCTCAGCAGCGTTGTGGCACTTCTATGGTGACCTGACCCTGCCGCAGTGGTTGGGCTTCGCCTTTGTGGTAGTGGTGTTCGGCACCTGGGGCGATTTGGTGGAAAGCCTAATGAAACGTCAACTGGGAATTAAGGACAGTGGAAACATACTGCCTGGACACGGAGGCATGCTCGACCGTTTCGATTCCAGCCTGTTGGCTATTCCTGCCAGCGTGGTTTACCTTTACACACTTACTATCCTCTAAACTCTATTGCCACAGCATAGTGTTGCCTTTGCTGTAGGATTAGTAATGTTTCAGCCGTAGGGATAGTATTCCTTGCGTGCTAACTATACTATTGTTGTCCGGCAGGCGATAGCTCTTGTTCGATAGGGTCGTCGTAATGTCTCTGAAGTTCCCTCAGTTGGTTATGCATTTGCCGTTGCACCTTGCGATAGGCAGGGTTCCCATACAAGTTATGCATCTCCGAGGGGTCGGCCTTCAGGTCATAAAGTTCCCACTGGTCAATGTCCCGATAGAAGTGAATGAGCTTGTAGCGTGAGGTGCGGATACCATAATGTCGCTTGACCATGTGCTCGGCAGGGAACTCATAGTAATGATAGTAGATGGCATTGCGCCACTTCTTAGGACTCTTCCCGCCCTTGAGCAAAGGCACGAGTGAAACGCCTTGTATATCTTCTGGAACAGAGGCACCAGCCATATCAAGAAACGTGGGGGCGTAGTCTATGTTTTGCACCATTTCATCGATAATCCCACGTCTTTCGTAGCCTTTTGGCAAACGCATGATGAGTGGCGTATTGAAACTCTCCTCGTACATGAAACGCTTGTCGAACCAACCGTGTTCGCCCATATAGAAGCCTTGGTCGCTGGTATAGACCACAAGGGTGTTCTCCAATAAGCCGCTGTCCTCAAGGTATTTCATCAGTCGGCCCACGTTCTCGTCGAGGCTCTTCGTCACCTTGCAATAGTCGCGCATGTAGCGCTGGAACTTGTATTCCGTAAGTTCGCGACCAGAAAGAGGATGTGCCTTGAAAGCGCGGGAAAGGGAATCATGGAACTGGAAATAGGTCTTTCGGTCCTCAGACGAGAGACGATTGACATAGTCGAGATAGTTTTGCGAGAGCCGGCTGGTGTCGCCAGGAAGATATATCTTGTTGTCGTAAATCAGGTCCATGTCGTGGCTGGAAGCAATAGCCATTTCCTGCTGCTGTGCGGCCTGCCTCCCTTCGTAGTCATCCCAAAAGTTGGCAGGCAAAGGAAAGGTTCTGTCCTCGAACTCGCGCAGATCCTTTAGGTCAGGCAACCAATCGCGATGGCAGGCCTTGTGGTGTACGAAAAGAATGAAGGGTTTCGACTGGTCACGCTGCTCCATCCATTCTATGCATTTATCCGTAATGATGTCAGTGCAGTAGCCTTTCTCGACAGAGCGCGTACCATTATCATGGATGAACGTAGGATTGTAATATTCGCCCTGACCCTCAAGGATATCGTAATGGTTGAATCCTGTGGGTGTGCTTACCAGATGCCATTTGCCGATGAGCGCCGTTTGGTAGCCTGCTTGCTGCATCAGTTTCGGCATGGTCTGTTGCGAACCATCGAAAATACCATGTTCGTTGTTGGTAAAACCGTTCTTGTGCGACAGTTTGCCTGTAATCATGCAGGCTCGGCTGGGGCCGCTAAGAGAGTTGGCAACAAAACTACGGGTAAAGCGCACACCCTCATTCGCTATACGGTCCAGATTCGGTGTCTGTATAGGACTGTTCCCATAGCACGACATCATTTGAGCCGTATGGTCGTCAGTCATGATGTAAACGATGTTGGGGCGAGCCTGTGCCAAGGCCATGGCACCAATTGACAACTGACAATTGATAATTGACAATTTCAGGATGATGCGTTTATCCATGATGTATTAGTTTAAGGTCGTTTTTCAGGTAATATTTGATGCAAAGCCTAATCATTAGCTATTCATTATCAGACTCAGGGCTCTATTCTCCGCTGCCTCCATCTGCTCACGCTCGCCAGGGCCTTTGTCGTTTATGCCACAGAGATGCAACACACCATGAATGATTACTCGATGCAATTCTCGTGCATATTCGGCACATAGCTGCTCGGCATTCGTGCGAATAGTGTCGAGCGAGATGAACAGGTCACCAGAGATATATCGTCCTTCTGTATAATCGAATGTGATGATATCGGTGTAGTAATCGTGCTGGAGGTATTGGCGATTAACTTCCAGGATACGTTCGTCGTCAACAAAGATATAGTTTATCTGGCCAACGATTTTACCATAGTCTGCAGCCACGTCACTCACCCACTTTGTGATACGTCCCTTGTCGATATTGGGCATTGAGACGCTGCCCTCTGTATTAAAAGTGATACTCAACTTATAGTTCTCTATTATCAGTTGTTTAATAGCTCTACTGCCTTCATCACCATGGGGTCGTCCTCATAGATGATGGAGAAGTATTCACTCATATCCCACAAATCACGGGCTGTCAACGCTTTCAGCATGCGACGCAGGGCGGGTATGGTTTTTTGGCGTTCCTCCTCATCCTTCGGCTTGATTTTCTGTTTCTCGCCTTCCTTGAAAATGCGCTCAATCACTTCGTCGGGCACTTCGTACTGGGCCTTGAAGTCCTCGAAGTTGCTCCACTGTTTGCTCAGCTTCTTACGATTCTTATCGAGGTTGTGCAGGTTTGCATTGATGATAAGACTCTTGGCAGACAACTCGCGATAGTATTTGGTGTATTTCGCCGTGTCAAGCGGAATGAAATAGTCGGGCATGATACCACCGCCACCATATACCGTGCGGCCCTTTCGACGCGTCTTATAGCGCAACGAATCGGGGAAGTGAATGCTGTCTGCATTAGTGAGTTCACCACTGTTGTAACGATTGATGAAATCTTTCGAATAGCTCTCTTTGTCGCCCTTCGTGTAAGGTTTTTGTATGCATCGCCCACTGGGGGTGTAGTAGCGAGCCACCGTCAGTCGTATCATAGAGCCATCAGGCAGATCCACGGGTCTCTGCACCAAGCCCTTGCCAAAGGATCTTCTACCGATAACGATTCCACGGTCTTGGTCTTGAATGGCACCCGTCAGAATTTCTGCTGCAGAAGCCGAATACTCGTCGATGAGCACTGCCACCTTACCATCTTGCCACCCTTTGCCACCAGTACTTACAAACACTTGCGAGGGAACATTGCGCCCCTTTGTATAGACGATGGTGTCGCCCTTGGGCAAGAACTGACTGGAGATTTCCGCAGCCGCACCCAGCAACCCGCCACCGTTCTGCTGCATATCGATGATGAGTTTCTTCATACCCAGCCCCTTCAGTTTGTCAAGCGCCTGCATCACCTCATCGAGTGTAGTCTGTCCAAAGCTGCTGAAACGTATCAACCCTATGTCCGAAGTTACCATGTAGGCTGCATCCAGCGTGTTTACTGGTATTTTATCACGTTTTACCGTAAAATAGGAGATTCCTTCCACTCCATTGCGCACAATGCCCAGTTTCACCTTCGTATCCTTGGGGCCGCGCAGACGGCTCATGATTTCCTCACGGCTCATCTTCACACCCGCAATAGCTGTGTCGTTGACGGAAACAATGCGGTCTCCAGCCAATATGCCCACACGCTCCGATGGTCCTTTCGACACTGGTTGTATGACGATAAGTGTGTCGTCCAGCATGTTAAACTGCACACCAATTCCCTCGAAACTGCCTTCCAGAGATTCGTTCATGCGTTTCGTTTCCTTGGCATTGGAATACTGCGAGTGAGGGTCAAGCTTGTTGAGCATTCCATTGATGGCGTCTTCCACCTGACGTTCGATATTCACACTATCCACATAGTATATGTTGGTCATGATGGTGGCCATATTCAACTTGCGTATAGCCTTATCGTACTCGTCCTTCTGGGCAAATGATGCGGAAACAAGAAAATAAGAAAAGGAAAGAAAGAGGAATATAGTAATGCGTTTCATTTCTAAACTTTTGGTTTTCAAATATTATAAGTTAGTCCTTCAGGAAGCCAGCGTTGGATGTCGTGATGGAAATGAGCCAGTTCGCGCACCACACTGCTGGAAATGTTGGCCAGGTCGGCTTCCGTGAACAAAACAACTGTTTCTATGTCTGCATCCAACTGCCGATTGACATCAGCCATACCCAGCTCATACTCATAGTCCTTATGGGTACGCAGACCACGCAGGATGAACTGAGCCCCTTGCCGACGGGCAAAGTCTATGGTCAGGCAACTGTAACTTTCCACGCAGATACGGGGTTCTTCTTTATACAGCTCACGCAGAGCCCTCACCCGCTCTTCAACAGGAATCCACCCTCTTTTTTGTTCGTTCACGCCTACAGCAATCGTGATGTAATCAAAGATTCGCAAGCCGCGTCGAACGATATCGGCATGACCGCGTGTGAAGGGGTCGAACGACCCTGGGAATATAGCTTTCTTCATTCGTCTTCTTCTGCGAGGTCTTCTTCGATAACAAGATTATTGATGATGAACTCCTGACGTTCCATCGTATTTTTACCCATGTAGTATTCCAACAGTTCACCCACGTTGTCGGCCTTGTGCAGACTCACCTGTTCAAGTCGGATATCCGGACCTATGAAGGTCTTAAACTCCTCGGGACTGATTTCTCCCAAGCCCTTGAAGCGAGTGATTTCAGGGTCGGGCCCCATATCTTCGATAGCCTGCAGACGTTCCTCTTCGCTGTAACAATATTGAGTAATAAAATCAGCATTCTCCGATATCTGCCGACGCACTTTTGCATCTTGGTCCTGAGCGGCTTCCTGCAACTCCTTTACCTTTGTCTTGCCAAGTTTCGACTTACGGGCACGTACACGGAACAACGGGGTTTGCAGAATGTACACATGACCTTTCTTGATAAGGTCAGGGAAGAACTGCAGGAAGAAGGTTATCATCAGCAAGCGTATGTGCATACCGTCAACATCGGCATCAGTAGCCACAATAACCTTATTATAGCGTAGTCCGTCCAACCCATCCTCAATGTTCAGTGCAGCCTGCAGCAGGTTGAATTCCTCATTCTCATAAACCACCTTCTTGGTCAGTCCAAAACAGTTCAGGGGTTTGCCTCGGAGTGAGAAAACGGCTTGTGTGTTCACGTCACGACTCTTCGTGATGCTTCCACTGGCAGAATCACCCTCGGTGATGAATATTGAGGTATCTTCTTGTAATTCGCCCTTCACATCTGTCAAATGCACACGGCAGTCGCGTAATTTCCGGTTATGCAGGTTTGCCTTCTTGCTGCGTTCACGAGCCAGTTTCGCTACGCCAGCCATAGCCTTTCGCTCACGTTCGCTCTCCTGCACCTTTTGGATAATAATACCTGCCACATCGGTATTCTTGTGCAGATAGTTGTCCACCTGCTCCTTCACGAAATCACCGATGAATTTATCTATCGAAATGCCGCCTTCTGGAGCCGTGGTTAACGAACCAAGCTTTACCTTTGTCTGACTCTCGAACAAGGGTTCCTGAATGTTGATACTGATGGCTCCCACCAATCCATTGCGGATGTCGGAATAGTCGTAATTCTTGCCCGAATAGTCCTTGATGACTTCGGCTATGTATTTCTTGAAGGCAGCCTGATGCGTGCCCCCCAGCGTGGTATGTTGTCCGTTGACAAATGAGTAATATTCTTCACCGTTCTGATTACAATGTGTGAAGGCAATCTCTATATCCTCTCCCTTGAGGTGCACGATTTCGTACAACGGATTGTTGGTCATGCGGTCGGAGAGAAGGTCGGAAAGGCCATTTCGCGAGACGATACGACGACCGTTGAACATGATGGTCAGTCCCGTATTCAGATAAGTGTAGTTACGCAGCAGGGTCTCAATGAATTCCGACTGGAAACGGTAGTGCTTGAATAATGTGGAATCGGGTTCGAAGAAGACGAATGTTCCGTTCTCCTCTTCACACCTTGATGTTTCGTCGTTGACCAAGATTCCCTTTTCAAAGGTTGCACGACGCTTCTCACCTTCACGCACCGAATAAACCTCAAAGCGGGAACTTAGGGCATTCACGGCCTTCAGACCCACACCGTTCAGTCCTACGCTTTTCTGGAAGGCTTTCGAGTCGTACTTACCACCTGTATTCAGCATCGAAACAGCATCGATAAGCGAACCCAAAGGTATGCCTCGACCATAGTCACGAACGGAAACACGCAGGCTTTCATCCATGTCCACCTCAATGCGCTTTCCGGCATTCATCTTGAATTCATCAATACTATTGTCAATTACCTCCTTGAGCAATACATAGATACCGTCCTCGGCATGGCTTCCATCTCCCAAACGACCAATGTACATACCAGGTCGCAAGCGGATGTGCTCCATGTCGGAGAGGTGCTTGATGTCCTCCTCGCCATAGTCGGCGAGTGGCTTTTGTATGATGTCTTCTTCTATCATAATGCTTTTCTGAACGCGCACCTCTTTTTATGAATATCACATTCGAGATACTTCCACTGGCTTTGGCTGGCATTATTGTCTTCCAGTTGGTGATGCGTCTCGGCCCATTCATAACCATCCTGTATAGTCAGAGGGATGATGTCGGCAAAGATGAGTGCATTGGCACCCTTGTCCTGATATTCGGGTACGATGCCTACCAACAACATGTCGAGGACCTGCGGGTGGCGGTTGAACCACAGCGCCTTTGCCATGTGCCACCAGCCGAAGGGCCATAGCTTGGCTTTAGCCTTCTGAATGGCACGACTCAGGCTGGTGATGCAGATACCCATACCTATGACTTCACCCTCGGCTGTCTCTACCACACTAAGATAGCGTTTGTCCAGATATTGCAGGTACTGGTCGGCATAGGTCTCCATCTGTTCAGGGTCAAGTTCACAATAGCCATAGAGGTTGGCGTATGAGCGGTTCACCACGTCAAGCACCTTCTGAATGTATCCCCCTTCGCGAATTTCTTTTTTATTCTTGAACTTACGCAGGCGGAAACCATAGCGTTTCTTCACCATCTCGGCAATCTTGAAATACTTTTCAATCTGTGCCTCATGGCCCTTCTTAGGCACATGCACTTTACGTTCTACCCAACCAACCTCTTTCTCGTAGCCAAGCTGACGCATGTGTTCGGGATAGTAAGGATAATTGTAGATGCTATTCATGGTTGACAACTGGTCATAACCATCCGTCAACATACCTTCCAAGTCCATGTCGGTAAAACCCAATGGACCAACAATGGTATCCATTCCACGCTCTCGTCCCCAGTCCTCCACTGTTTTCAGCAGAGCTTTGGTAACTTCCAAGTCATCGATGAAATCAATCCATCCGAAGCGCACATGCTTCTCGTTCCAATGTTCATTGGCACGGTGATTGATGATGGCTGCTATACGTCCCACCAGTTCCTCACCACGAAAGGCCATGAAACACTGCACATCACAGAACTTCAGTGCCGGATTCTTCTTGGGATTAAAGGTATCGAGCGTGTCTTCCAGGAAGTCAGGCACAGCGTATGGGCAGTCCTTGTAGAGTTCCCAATTGAAACGCACAAATTTTTTCATTTCCCGTTTTGTAGTCACGGGTCTTATGGTAATCGTTTTTGGGTTGTTTTCCATAAGGTAATAAAATTGTTGTGGTGGTTTGCAGTTATGTCTATTTAATTAAGTGACAAAAATACAAAAAAATGTCGAGTTATTGTCTTTTTGTGCTTGAATTTTGGAATATTTTAAGCCGAAACACCTTTTTGTGCCTTTTTTTATTTGGTTGTACACAAAAAAGATGCTAATTTTGTCGAATAAAGTGTAAACCTTAAAACATTTTACTATGATGAAAAAGATTTTTTCCGTCTGCCTTTTCGCACTCACAGCGCTTACAGTTAGTGCACAGGAGACAGTCGACGACGGCAAGGACTACAAGCCCTTCCCTCACATGTTTGTTGGTCTTCAGGGTGGTGGTCAGACGACCCTCACCAATTACAACAACCTGAAACTTATCACTCCCACAGCTTCCGTATCATTCGGTGCTTGGTTTACGCCTATCGTAGGTGCCCGTTTGCATGTCAATGGCATTTGGAACCAAGGTGGTTATGACAAAGGCCCCAATTTCAAGTACGACTACAAGTATGTGACATCGAATATCGACTTGCTGATTAACGTCGTTACATTGTTTGGCAAAAAGGATTATTATCCTGTCAATGCCTACTTGATAGGTGGTATGGGACTCAACTATGCTTGGGACAACGACGATGCTTTCGCCCAGAAGGCTGTGTTGCCCATGGCTTGGTCAGACAATCACCTGAGCCATAATGCCCGTGTAGGTGCTATGGTTGACTGGAACGTGGCAAAGCATTGGAGCCTCAACTTGGAGGTTGCCGCCAACAGTCTGAACGACCGCTACAACAGCAAAGTCTGCGAAAAGGATGACTGGAGCCTGACTGCACAGATTGGTGTGGCCTATAAGTTCGGTTTCAAGAAAAAGGAAAAGAAGCCCGAACCCGTCGTAGAACCGGAACCCGTGGTTGAGCCAGAGCCAGAACCAGAACCCGTATGGGCAACCCGCATCGATACCATCTGGTACGACGATGTTACCTATAAAGATGTTACTGCCGACCGCCAGATTAAGAAGGAAATCTTCTTTGGTCTGAAGGAAGATGGAGTAAATCAGGATCAGGCACAAATCACGGCTGTTGCTGAATTCTTGAAGGGAGTGAAGGATGGTGAAATCACCATCACGGCCTATGCCGACAAGGGAACGGGAAATGCCAAGTCCAACATGAACTATTCAAAGCAACGTGCCCAGAAGACAAAGCAGGCACTCATTGCCAAGGGTGTAGACCCCAAGATGATTAAGAGCGTGGAATGGAAGGGCGACACCGTACAGCCTTATCCCAATGACAACGACAAGAACCGTCTCTCCATCATCACTGGTCACGGTGTCTATACCGATAAGGAAAAGGTGGTTACAAAGAAGTTCCGCACCAAGGAAGTCCGCTACCAAGTGAAGTAACTTACTCAGCTCGTCGGCAGCGAATCAATACATGGCTGCCGTCAGCCTGTGTGGTGGCAAACAGATAGTCCTCGCCTCCCTCGGCCAGCCTTAATTGGCGGCGCAGGGAGGCGACATTTGTTGGAAAGTTGCGAACAGTAAGGTTTGCCTGACGCAAATCACCCAACAAATCCTTTAAGTTCTTTTTCGAGAAGTCGCTCCTGCCTACGATGCGGAAGCGTCGGCCTGGAAAGTGCGGTATCAGCACATCACCCACAAACAGGTGACTCATCGGATGTATTTTTCTTACAGGATAGCGTTCCTCCAACACGTCCTGTACACCAGCCTTCATTATCGATGCATTCGGCTCATAGAGAAAATGAGAGATTGAGAGATTGAGAGATTGAGAGTCTGCCGTTTCCTTTTCCTTATTTTGAAGCTTCGCTTCGAGCCTTCTCATTTTCTCATTTTCTCCATTTCTCATTATCACTAAGTCGTCTTCATCCATCTCCAGATTTACGCAATGAAGTGTAAGCGGATCGGAATCGTGTCCCATCACAAACAACAGTTCCTTGCATTCTCCACGCACACTCACCACATGTACTTCTCCGACGTGTTTCAACTGCCGCAATGCTTCGGTAATGTCCAGCATAGGCGACAGCTTCAGCATCACATAGCGTCCGCATTCCAGCAATTTATCCTGCATTTCCAGCACGTTGGGGGTGCAATCCGCAATCCCCACAGTTTTCCTGCCCACCGTATCTCTTCGGGCAGGGTCGAGAAAGATTAGTGAGAAGTGAGAGGTGAAGGATGAGAAGTGAGAAGCGTCTGCTATTCTTAGTTTATCCTTGTCGATACCCAATAGCGGCATATTATGGCGAGCCAACTGACGTAACTCAGGCTGTATTTCCACGTATGTAGCCTCATCAAACAAGGGTGCCATGTACGAGAAATCCACTCCTAGTCCACCCGTCAGGTCCACGAAGCTGTGCCGTTCCGTTTGGGGCAACAGCCGCTCTGTCAATAGTTGCTTGTACTGAGCCGTTTGCTCGCTCGAACATTGCTCCATAGACAAGCGAACCGGGTAGTGCAGACCCTCCGTAGCAGCCCATCGGGGCAGCTTGTGACGAGCCAGTTGCCAACCTTCAATCTGCTGCAGACACCATCTTGCGTCCACCCCTTCGGGCACACGTTTCAGTGCCAATTTCCTGACATCCTCTTCGCGATGTTTCGCTATGTACTCCTCGTTCGTCATCGTAGTTAGAAATACATAAAACCGCGGATTCACCGCGGTTTTATGTATAATCATATGGTATAAATCACTCTATGACAGCTGCCCAGCCACCATTCTTAACCATCTTTACCTCGATGGTAGAATTTCGGTTAACTTTCTGCTGCACCTTGTTGTAGTGCATGGCTTGATAGCCTGCGTTCAGTCCGTCCTTGAAGGCAGTCAGGCTATGCTGTCCCTCGCCCAGGAAGTCGAGCTTCAATTGGAAGGTACGCTCCTCGTCGCCATTGCAGATGCCACCGATGAACCACTTCTGCCCTTTGCGCTTAGCCACGATGACATACTTGCCGGCATCAGCTGCCAGAGCACGAGTCTCGTCCCATGTGGTTGGAACAGAGGCGATGTAGCGTGTACAATCATCATTCTGGTAATAGCGGGTGGGGTTGTCAGCCAGCATTTGGATACTGCTCTCCAGCACTACATAGAGTGCCATCTGGAAGGCGCGTGTGCCCATGGCTCCCGAGTTGGGGCGGCTGGCGTGATATTGCTGGGGCTGCATGTTGTTCATGCCGCCCGGAGTAAAGTCTGCACCGCCCACAGCATTACGGATGAAGGGGATATAAGTGGTGTTTTCGGGGCGACAAGAGCCCATCTGTTCCAGACCGCGCACGCCTTCATAGCTCATTAGGTTAGGGTACTCATACTCCAAACCTGCTGGGGTGAAAGCACCGTGCCAGTCAATCATAATCTTGTATTTGGCAGCCTCGGCTGTAACCTTCTTATAGAAGTTCACCATCCACTGGTCAGCATGGTCCATGAAATCAATCTTCACAGCAGGGATGCCCCATTCGGCATAGGTTTTGAAGAGATTGTCGAGGTTGTTATAGGCTGTCAGCCAAGGAAGCCACAGGACAATCTTTACTCCCTTGGCATTACAGTATTTGATGAGTTCGGGCAGACGCAGTTGGTCGTTGCCGTGGAAAGGGTCACGGGTGGACTTTGCCCATCCCTCGTCCAACAGGATATACTCGATACCATATTTTGCAGCAAAGTCAGCGAAATAGCAATAAGTCTCGTAGTTGCATCCAGCCTTGAAGTCTACATCCGGTCCATAGGGAGCAGCACCGTTCCACCATTCCCAAGAGAACTTGCCGGGCTTAATCCAACTGGTGTCCGTCAAGACGCTGCGGCGAGCCAACTGCACAGGAACGGTCTGTTCGATAATGCCCTTGGAATCTGTTACCACCACAAAGCGCCATGGGAAGGCACGCGTACCCTGCGTCTTGGCAATGTAGTCACCCTCTTTGGTGATGTTCTCGCTACGGTCGCCACGGGGTTCCCATTCGATGGGCGACTTGGGGAAGGTGGTGGTTATGCCCTGTTCGTTGGCAGTCAGGAACATGCGGGGATAGTCATCAACGTCGCTCTCGCCAATGAGCAGTTGCGTGTCGTCGTCCTTTGAGAGCAGGATGGGCACGTTGGTCATGGTCTTTTCCTTTTGCCAGTCGGCAATCGACTTGTGCTGGTAAGCCTCTTCCTGTGAGGTATTGAAGGAACTTGTGGTCTGCATGTGGCTCGTGAAGCCCTTGGCAGGGTGGATGACAAACTTCTCGTCCTTCACCTCCACTTCGCCTTTCACCTTGGTGACGAAGCGGTGTGCAACGGCGTTGTTCATGACACGCAGGAGGAGCTGATAGGTGCCGTAGTCAAGGGTAGCCTCTGTGAAGTCGTCCTGAATGGTCGAGAACTTCAAGGGTACCACGGGTTTGATGACTTGGCTGACCTTGCGCTGCTTGATGCTTTTGGGAGCGCTTTGGCTACCCAGGGTCTGGTTGCCAATGGTAATGGCAATGTCGGTTTCAGCATAGACAGGCTTGCCATCGCGGGTCACGCTCCAAGAGAGCTCACCCTTGCCTGTGTAAAGTTCAACACTTAGCTTGCCGTTGGGCGACGTAATCTTTGTCACCTTGGCGGCAGCCTGCATGGAGGTACTAACAGCCGTGGCTATCAGCAATGCAGAGATTGTTTTAATAATGTTTTTCATATTGAGAAGGGTTTTATGATTTTTTCTGGATAGTATTGAGCAGTTTCAGTTTGCCATCATCTATCAGTTTCAGGATGAGCTCACCGAAGAGGGTGTTCTGCCAGGCAAACCACGAGCGGGTGTAGTCGGCAGCATCGTTCTTGTTGAACGACTCGTGCATAAAGCCCGTGCCGTTGTCCGTATCGACCAGCATCTGCAGGCATTCGCGGATTTCGTCATCGTTGGTGGAGGTGAAGGCGCGCATCATAATGGACATAGGCCACACCATATCGTAGCCGCAATGGGGGCCTCCGATTCCCTCGCCAGCCTTGCCCTTGAAGAAGTAGGGGTTATCCTGACTCCATACGAAGCGGCGTGTGTTCTGATAGATGGGATCTTTCACCGAAACATCGCCCAGATAGGCCATTGCCAGCAGACTGGGCACGTTGGCATCATCCATGAGCAGGTGGTTGCCGAAACCGTCAACCTCGAAGGCGTAAATCTTGCCATACTTGGGGTGTTTGTAAACGGCATACTGCTTCAGGGCAGCCTCCACCTCGTCGGCAAGGTCGGTGCAGGACTTGGCCAGTTGAGTGTCCTTGTTCACCTTGGTCAGTATCTTCGCAGCATTGCGCAGTTGGTGTACGGCCATGAAGTTAGAGGGAACGAGGAACAGGAAGGTAGTGGCATCGTCGCTGGGACGGAAGGCCGAGGCAATGAGACCCACGGGATTCACAGGTGCACCCCATCCGTTGTTGCACATCGTGTCGAGCTGACGTTCGGTGCGGCGCTGGAATTTGTATTTACCATTGTTCTCCTTGCGCTGCTGGTCGCGGAAGGTGGCCAGAATCTTCGTGACGGCTTCCTTCCATACGTCGCCAAAGATGCTGTCGTCGCCCGTCACCTGCCAATAGTAGTAGGCCAGGCGGATGGGATAGCAAAGGGAGTCGATTTCGTACTTGCGCTCGTGCAGGTTGGGGTTCATGTCCGTAAGGTCACTTGCCCAATGGCTGCCCGTTGGACCCATGTTGAAGGCGTTGGCATAGGGGTCGATGCAGATGAGCTTCAACTGCCGGAGTATGGTTCCGCGCACCATCTGACGGATGCGTTTGTCCTTCTTGGCAAACTGCACGTAAGGCCATACCTGGGCTCCTGAGTCGCGCAGCCACATGGCGTGGATATCGCCCGTGTAGACAAAGGTGTCGTCGTCGCCATCCTCAGTTGTGGAGTAGTGAACGGTGGTGTCGAGCGTGTTGGGGAAACAGTTCTCGAACATCCAAGCCAAATAGGGCGCGTCCTTGAGCAGGCGCTTCACCTCCTGGATTTTCTTCTCGATGGTTTCCGAACGGAACAGGCGCTTGTCAGGAACTGGACGGCGCGAAACCTGAATGTTGTCGGCTGGAAGGGCTATCTGATTGGCAAACGACATCTTGTCGTCGTCAGTAACACTGGCAGCCTGTGTTGCTGTCACGCACATAGCGGAAAGCAACGTAAGAAAGAGTTTCTTTTTCAGTTTCATCACTACTATTTTGGGGTTAAAACATTGCATTTGCGACGATATTCCTCACAAATTTACGAAATATAGAAAAAACTCACAATAAATTTAACACCTTATAACACCTAATCGAACCGAAAATTTGGCTTTGTGCACATTTTGAAGTAACTTTGCCACACATATTAATTATACCTATTTTATATTTAGCATCATGACACATACGATTCCGGCTTGGATGCTCATCCCCTTTGCAATACAGTTGCTGTGCATCGCCGTGCTGCCGCTGACGAAAATCGGAGAATGGTGGGAACACAATCTCCACAAACTATACATTTCGCTGCTGTTGGGCGTGCCCGTAGGCCTTTGGCTGTGCCTGCATGGCATGTCGCACGAACTGGTGCACCAAATGATTTACGACTACGTGCCCTTCATCCTGCTGCTGATGGCGCTGTTCGTCACCACAGGCGGCATCTGCATCCGAGGCGACTTGCGAGCCACTCCCACCACCAACACCCTCATCATGGCTCTGGGCTGGGTCTTGGCCTCGTTCATGGGTACGACGGGGGCTGCCATGCTGCTCATCCGCCTGCTTCTGCAGACCATCAGCCAGCGCCAGTACAAGGCCCACACGGTAATGTTCTTCATCGCCATCGTAGCCAACTGCGGCGGTTTGCTCACCCCGTTGGGCGACCCCCCACTCTTCCTTCTGTTCCAGAAAGGAGCACCCTTCGGCTGGTTCATGCACATGCTACCCGAGTGGGCGGTCACAGGTGCTTTGCTGCTTGCCATCTATTGGTGCGTGGACACCTATTATTACAAGAAGGAACCCTGGCACCTGCTGTCAGCCGACTATCGCGAACAGGTGAAGGTTACGGCTACGGGCCTCATCAACATCTTCTGGCTGCTGTGCGTTGTTGCCAGCACCATGTTCATCAACAAGACCTACATCCCGCAGATGGGAGCCGAGGACGCCCCGTGGTATCTCAAACTGCTGCGCGAGTGGGCCTTCATCCTGATTATCGCCCTCTCGATGGTGACCACGAAACGGAAAGTCCGTCAGGACAACAATTTCTCCTGGACGCCCATTCTCGAAGTGGCCTGCGTCTTCTGCGGCATCTTCGCCACAATGACCCCTGCCCTGATGTACCTCGAACAGCATCCTCTGCCCGTCGAGCACCCTTGGGAGTTTGTCTATGCCACAGGCACGCTGTCGGCATTCCTCGACAACGCCCCCACGGCTATGGTGTTCCACGCCACAGCCACTTCGCTACCCATCGTCGGTACAGCCGTAGCCGGCATCAGCGAGATATATCTGAAAGCCATTTGCATGGGTGCCGTCTTCTTCGGAGCCATGACCTACATCGGCAACGGCCCCAACTTCATGGTCAAGAGCATTGCAGAAGAGAGCGGTGTCAAGATGCCCTCCTTCTTCGGCTACATGCTCAAGTTCTCGCTCATTGTCCTGCTGCCCGTCTACATCCTCGTCCAGCTCCTCTTCATCTGATATTCCGTACCCACCAAAGCCTAATTTCCTGATATTATGAAAAAGACGTTTTTGTTGTTTCTGGCAGCGTTTGCCCTGACAGTTAGTGCACAGAGAGACGATGTTTCCGTTGAGACGGGCACGTTTGACAACAACTGGGAATCACTCAGCGCATGGGAGTGTCCCAAATGGTTCAAGGACGCGAAGTTCGGCATCTGGGCTCACTGGGGACCTCAGTGCCAAGCCGAGGACGGCGACTGGTATGCCCGCTTCATGTATTATCAGGGTTCAGGTCAGTACAATTGGCACGTAAACCATTTCGGCAATCCTTCGGAATACGGTTTGAAGGAGCTCTGTCGCGACTGGACAGCCGACCAGTGGAATCCCGACGAACTGGTGGCTCTGTACAAGAGTGTGGGAGCCCGCTACTTCATGACATTAGGTAACCACCACGACAACTTCGACCTTTGGGATTCTCCTTATCAGGAATGGAACTCGGTAAACATCGGTCCTAAACGCGACATCGTGAAGGGCTGGAGCGATGCCTGCAAGGCAAATGGGCTGCCCCTCGGTGTGTCTATGCACGCCAGTCACGCCTGGACTTGGCTCGAACCCTCGCAGTCGTTCGACGGCAACCTGACAAAAGCCGATGGCACAGGCAAGTGGTGGGAAGGCTACGACCCGCAGGAGCTCTATGCCCAGAACCACGCCCACTCTACAGGTTGGGATAACAGCGGCACCATCCACAGCCAATGGGCTTGGGGCAACGGCGCCAGCCAGCCTTCCCAAGCATACAAGCAGAAGTTCCAGAACCGAGTCCTGCAGTGCATCAACGACTATCAGCCCGATATGCTCTATTTCGACGATACGGTGCTACCCTTCTACGGGTGCGACGAATCGATAGGCCTGAACATCCTGGCACACTACTACAACAAGAGCGCACAGGCCCACGACGGCAAGCAGCAGGTAGTGACCATGGGAAAGATTCTCGAAGAATCGCACAAGGAAGCCCTGCTGTGGGACGTTGAGCGCGGCATTCCCGACCGTCCGCAGGCCAAATACTGGCAGACCTGCACCTGCATCGGCGACTGGCACTACAACATCAACAACACCAACTACAAGAGCGCCGAACAGGTCGTTTCCATGCTCATCGACATTGTGTCGAAGAATGGCAACCTGCTGCTTTCAGTGCCCATTCGCGGCAATGGCACCATCGACCAGAAGGAACGTAACGTGCTGGCAGGCATAAAGGCATGGATGGACATCAACAGCGAGAGCATCTACGGCACCCGACTCTGGAAGACTTTCGGCGAAGGTCCTTTGGCAGAGGCTGCCAATCCGTTGAGTGCACAGGGATTCAACGAGAGCAACAACTACTCCAACAAGGACGTGCGCTACGTTGAACGCAACGACACCGTCTATGCCACTATCATGCGCTGGCCTGCAGCCGGCGACTTCACCTTCAAGGCTTTCTCCATCGCCGAACCATCGTATAGCGGTGAGGTAGAGAAGGTGGAACTGCTGGGAGCTGGCGAGGTGGAATTTACACACAACGCCAAGGGCCTCACCGTGAAGGTGCCCAGCACGAAGCCCAACGCCATAGCTCCTGTGTTCCGCGTTACCTTCAAGCCAGACAACCGCTCGGCCTACGAGAAGTTGCAGGATTTCATCAAGGATGTGGAAGCCGCAGCCGAAGAGGCAGCCCCCTCTGCCGAGGAGTACAATACTGGCAAGCTCAGCCCCGCCAAAGTGCAGCAGTTGCTCGAAGCCGTTGACAAGGCTAAGGCTGTGCCCGGCACCGCTTCTGACGAAGAGTCCGATGCTGCCCGCGAAGCTCTCGCCGCCGTTTACCGTTCGTTCCTCAACGACGGGCTGAACAAAGGAGGTGCTTTCAGCGGAATCGTAGAGGCGAACCTCACGACGGAATACCTCATAGAAGGCAGTGACTTCACACGCTCTGCAGGCGGCAACAGCCGTTTCGGCAAACCCAAGTTCTGGACGGTGGAGAACTTCAACATTCCCAACGGAAACGACGGCACCAAGCAGGGGCTCGACAAGTATTCAGCCCGTGAGGCTCTGATGCTGGGCGTGTGGAACGATGCATCAAAGAACACCACTGGCAGCCTCACGAATGCCCGCATCTATCGCAAGATTACCCTGCCAGCAGGCAAATACTACTTCGGCGCTGCCTACAATGCCACTTATCAGTTGAGCGAGCAAGCCTATATGTTTGTAAGCAAAGCTCTTAGCGCTACTGCCGATATACCAGAGCAAAGCATCGCCTACTACAACATCAACCAGTGCACAAACGACCTGAAGGTGCAGGGTCTCTATTTCCTGCTCAAAGAAGAGACAGAGGTCTATATCGGCTTCCAGGCCAACCTGCTCAATGGTTCTGCCACTCAGGAGTTCCGTGCCGAACAGGTCTGCCTCTATACTCCCAAGGAGGCACAGGAACGCCACTCCGAAGCCAACGGATGGCAGAAGATTGACGCAATGCCGGAAGACGTAAGCCAGTATTTCTTCGCCATCTACGACCACAATACAGACAATGGTCTGGTGCTCAACACTGGCAACAAGCAGGGCAAGAGCTATCAGACGATGTGGTATGAAGCCGATGTCTATCCAGAAGGCAACAAAGGCGCCCTCTGGACGTTCGACTGCTTCGACTCCAGCAACCATTCTGGCGCGAAGTTCGACTATACCGCAGAAATGAAGTACCTCGTCATCACCAATGCCGGCTATCCCGACATCTGCCTGCAGACGAACGACAGCCCCAACAACTGGAACTACCGCACAGAGAACAACGGCGAGGGCTGGACGGACCGTGCCTACGTCTTTCCTGCCTATTTGCCAGAGGGCTATTGGACCTTGCGGAACAACAAAGGTGGCTATCTGGGACGCTACGAAAACACCGATGAAATCGGAGGAAATACATCGGACGAGAACATCGGACGTTACGACATCTATGCCATCACACGCGGACAGTATGCAGCCGTAGTCGAGAACATCGACAAGGCATCGGACGACAACCCCATCGACATCTCCTACCTCATCACCAATGCCGATGCCAGTCGCTACAACAACTTCCACGCCAAGCAACCCGTGGGCTGGACACTCACGCAGGACGATGCCTTCGAATGCGAATACTCCACCTATTTGCCAAACAAAGTGGGCAGCAGCTACTTCAACAAGTGGCAGAGCGGCAGCAACCTCTCGAACCGCAGCCTCTCGCAGCAACTTACAGACCTGCCCGCCGGCAAATACCGCCTGTCCGTTCTCACCGGCAGCGAGGTCATCCACAAAGGAGCCTGGCTCTTTGCCAACGACGACAAGAAGGACATGTCCACCGTCGTGGGCAGCGGCAAGGTGAGCGTAACCACAGAAATCACCGACGGCAAACTCAACTTCGGCGTGAGACTCAAGAACTATCAGAGCAACGACTGCAAGTTCGACCACTTCACCCTCGAATACCTTGGAGCAGGCTCAACAGGCATCGGTGCAACCACACTTGACGCCGCCTCGCCCGTCGAAAACATCTACGACCTCACTGGCCGCCGCCTCGCCCGTCCCACGAAGGGCCTCAACATCGTCGATGGCAAAGTAATTGTCGTCAAGTAAAAAAGCCCCGACTTTCGTAATGCCCGTTTCCGAAGCTCTTAATCTTGGACAAATGTATATTATATGCCATTCTAACATTGGAAAAATGTAAGAAAGCATATATAATAAACTTGGAAAAGTGTAATTTATTTGCAATTTATACTTGTGTTTAAGCGAAAAATAGTACCTTTGTACCCACAAAGTTAATTTGATATGGTAAAGCGCAAAGCCGACGAGCTGATACGTAACTTTATACTCAACGACAGACGTTCTCTGTTGGTAACAGGAGCCAGACAAGTTGGCAAGACCTTTTCCATTAGGAAGGCCGGTAAGGAGTGTTTTGATAATGTTGTTGAAATCAATTTCGTAGAACAGCCCGATGCCATTGAACTGTTCAGTGAGCAGAAGGGAGCAAAAGATTTGCTGTTGCGACTGTCTGCCTTCACTAAAAAACCATTGATTCCAGGGAAAACATTGGTTTTCTTCGATGAAGTGCAAGAGTGTAAGGAGATAGTAACTGCAATCAAGTTCCTTGTGGACGAGGGCAGTTACAAGTATGTGATGAGCGGCTCTTTGCTTGGTGTCGAGTTGGATGACCTGCGTAGTGTTCCCGTAGGGTACATGGATGAGATAGAAATGTATCCTCTTGACCTTCTTGAGTTCTTTGAGGCTATTGGTATTGGCGCTGATGTCATTAGCCATTTGCGAACGTGTTTTGAGGAGAAGAAACCTGTTGATGAATTCATTCACAAAAGAATGTTGGAGGCCATTCGTCTATATCTTATCGTCGGTGGAATGCCTGCAGCTGTTCAAAAGTACCTTGACACTAACAATCTCCGCAGAGTGTATGAAGAACAGCGCGGAATCATTCGCACTTATAAGAGGGACATCACCAAATATGACCATGACCATAAATTGCAGATAGAAGAGATTTACGACCTAATACCCTCTGAACTGAATGCAAAAAACAAACGCTTTATTCTCAAAGAACTGAACGAAAAAGCTCGATTCAGCAAATACGAGGACAGTTTCTTATGGCTAAGGGATGCGGGTGTGGCTATCCCTGCATACAATGTCGAGGAGCCACGAGTTCCCCTGCTGTTAAACAAACAGCGAAACCTGTTCAAACTCTTTCTCAACGACGTAGGACTGCTTGCTGCCATGTATGGAGGGAACATTCAGACTAGATTGCTCAGTCCGAATCCAAACATCAACTTTGGCTCTGTTTTTGAGAATCTCGTGGCACAAGAACTGTATGCACATGGTTTCTCTGAAGCACAACAACATTCACTGTACTATTTCAACAGCAAGAAGCAAGGAGAGTTGGACTTTGTGCTTGAGTATGCTGGTGACATTCTGCCGATAGAGGTTAAGTTAGGTAAGGACTATGAACGGCATAATGCACTTTCCAACGTGATGGAGAATGAAGACTATGCTGTACCAATGGCTTATGTGTTCTGTCAAGAGAATGTCCAGACAAAAGGGAGGGTTATTTACTATCCCATCTACATGATAACTTTTTTCGAGCAAACTCAGGTGGAAGAAAAAGAATATAAGTTTGATCTTACAGGGCTTCATCTCGTCCGTCCCACGAAGGGCCTCAACATCGTCGATGGCAAAGTAATTGTCGTCAAGTAACACACGTTTGCAAACTCCTCTTCACTTCGTTGAGTGAATCCCATTCTATGACGAAAAAGGGGGGAATGCGCAGAAAACCTCACAACCTCCCCCTTCCCTTTATTTATCGGGGCTAGAGGCGGTGAGGTTTGCTTTCAAACCTCACCCGAAAGTCCCCCAAACCTCCCCTTACGGTACGTCCCGACTCTACGCGGCTTTCAGGGCTACCAGATTGGAATACGCTTGTTTGACAGGAGCTACCATGTAATAGATTACATGGTGCCTCTCCGTTTGTTCGTAACCAAATTCCTTCATAGCTCGAGCCAAGTGGATCTTCGCGCTGTGGTTGATTATCAGGCTTGGGTACTCCGCCTTGATGACC
>JBGUVX010000014.1:0-25836 GCA_045220575.1 Bacteroidaceae bacterium | reverse complement strand
CGGCTGTCACGGGTGTCACGCCTCCCGACTACAACCACAATTTTTTTTCAATTTTCTCCCCTCTTCCTCACTAAATCCCACTTTTTTCATTAACTTTGTTCCCAAACTCCCAGCGGGGAGCGACTTATTGGTTATAAATAACAGCATTAATGTTGTTGGTAATATCTGGGAACGTGAGAAATTCGAAGATATATACTACCAAATGACAAGATTGATGCCTATGCGATAGCGTAGGCACAACTTATCAGGTAGTATGGGCTCTTCTCACGGCCTCCAGATATGGGTAAGTAGCGTGACCTACGCTTTCTCATGTCTATAGGCCTTTAGATGAGTCCATAATCATTCCGATAACTTGTGCTGAACAAACTATCGTGAAAATGGCTTTTGAATCAACATTTAAGGCAATAGACAATACGCTGCGGCACGACGACGGGTGCAGCACGGCGCTGGACTATGTGGAGCAGTCGAGTTGGGTGCTCTTCCTGAAATACTTCGACGACTTGGAACTGACACGAGAACAGGCTGCCGAACTGGAGGAGAAGCAGTACGAGCGCATCATCGGCGGCGAATACCAGTGGAATCAATGGGCAATGCCCCTCGACTCGTCTGGGCACTACGACAGCAAACGTGCACTTGTGGGCGACGACTTGATAGAGTTTGTCAATGGCAAGTTGTTTCCCTATCTGCAGTCGTTTACGGAGAAGTTTGAGCCCAACACCATCGAATACAAGGTGGGCATCATCTTCACCAACATCAAGAACAAGATTTCTAGCGGCTACAACCTGCGCGAAATCATTGAGCACATCGACGAACTGCGTTTCCAGACGGCAGAGAACCGTCACGAGATGACGCAAATCTACGAGGACCGTCTGCGCCAGATGGGCAACGCGGGTCGAAACGGCGGTGAGTATTACACGCCGCGTCCCCTGATTCGTACCATCGTCCGAAGTGTCAATCCCCAGATTGGTGAGACCGTCTATGACGGGGCCTGCGGCAGCGCCGGCTTCCTCTGCGAGGCGTACAGCTATATGCACCAGAAAGTGACCAATGCAGCCGAGGAAGAGACCCTGCAACTTCGCACCTTCTACGGCAAGGAACTGAAGGGTCTGGCCTACATCATCGCCATGATGAACATGATTCTTCACGGCGTGCAGTCGCCCAACATCGTTCGCACCAACACGCTTTCGGAGAACCTCTCCAGCATCACCCCTTCGGAGCAGAAGAATGTCATCCTTGCCAATCCTCCCTTTGGAGGTTCGGAACGTGAGGAGGTGCAGCAGAACTTCCCCATCAAGAGCAGCGAAACGGCCTATATGTTTATGCAGCACTTTATGCGAATGCTGAAAGCAGGAGGCCGTGCAGGTATCGTCATCAAGAATACCTTCCTGAGTAATGGTGATGCCAAGCTTCTAAGAAAGAAACTCTTGGAGGAGTGCAACCTGCATACCATCTTAGACCTCCCCAGTGGTGTGTTCACAGGTGCTGGTGTCAAAACGGTGGTGCTGTTCTTCACCAAGGGTGAGCCCACGCAGAAGATTTGGTATTACCAACTTGACAAACACTTCACTAAAACACAACCGCTGACAGAAGATGACCTTGCAGATTTCCTTGCTTTGCAAAAGACGAAAGCTGATAGCGAAAACTCTTGGAGTATTGATGTTTCTATTTTGGGTGAGGACTATGACCTCAGCGTAAAGAATCCTCATAAGGTAGAGGAAGTGGATGAACGTGCCATCGACGAGATAACCCAAGGCATCTGGGCTTTGCACAATCAGAGTGAAAAGTTGATGCTTGCCATCGAGCATGATATATGGCCTGATGACGAAGATGACCTCTTCGGTCTTCCATACGAGTATGATGATGAAGAACAGGCAAAGGAGGACGAGGCATGAAAGAAAGCTGGACATATAAGAAGTTTAAAGATATCTGCTATTCAATATCCGACGGCGATTGGATTGAAAAGAAAGACCAATCAGATTCCGGTATAAGGCTTATTCAAACAGGCAATATAGGTGTTGGCGTCTTTATACCAAAGGATGATTCACAAAAATTTATTAGCGAAGAGACTTTCAATAGATTAAGATGTACTGAGATTTTTGAAGGTGACATCCTTATTTCAAGATTACCTAATCCATTAGGGCGTTCTTGTTTGTTACCCAAACTGAAAACTAAATGCATTACCGCTGTTGACTGTTCAATTTTGAAAATAAAAGAGGATATCGTTTCCCCTCAATTTTTCGTCTATTATACCCAGTCGCAAGGATACTTCTCAAAGATTAATAGTGAAAGTAGCGGTACGACTAGAGCAAGAATAACAAGAAAGAAACTTGAAGAAACGGATATCCCCATTCCTCCTCTTTCTGAGCAACAGCGAATTGTTTCTCGTCTTGATTCAGCCTTTGCCCATATCGACGAACTGAAAGCGAATGCAGAAAAGCAATTGAGCGAAGCCCGCACCCTCTTCCAAAAAGCACTCACAAAGGCTATGGAGCCAAAAGAAGGATGGGAAGAGAAGATGTTCGGAGATTTAGTAGTATCAAATATTGTGGGATTAACTAGGGGAAAAGTAGAGCAGGGGTATGATAAAAAGTATCCGTATTTCAAAATGAATAATATTTCCCCTAATAATACTCTTTGTTGGGATGACTTAATCTGTGTTGATGCAAATGAAGAAGAAATAGAAAAGTATTGTTTACAGGAAGGAGATTTCTTGTTCAACACTCGTAATAGCAAAGAGTGGGTTGGTAAATCCACAGTATATAGGGATTATGATGCCCCTGTTATGTTATATAACAATAATGTAATGAGAATTAGGTTTGTAGATATAATTAATCCAGTTTTCGTTGCATATTCTTTCCTTGCAGACTATACAAAAGATCAGCTTGAGAAAATTAAAAGTGGAACTACAAATGTATGGGCCATTTACTATAGAGATCTTTCAAAGATATTTTTAACTTATCCTTCTCCCTCTGAGCAGCAATCCATCGTTGCCACTCTCGACTCCCTCAAGTCCAAGGTTGACCGCCTGCAAGCGAACTTCGAGAAGATTTCTCAGGAGTGCGATGCCCTGAAACAAGCATTATTAAGAAAAGTATTTGAATAGTTCGATAAACTCACTATAAATAACAAACTATGAACGAATCGGATACCAGGTTACATAAGATAGACCCGAAGTTGAAGGCTGCTGGGTGGGGTGTGACAGAAGGCAGTCGCATCACGACCGAGTACACCTTTACACGAGGGAAAATCAGTCGTTCGCAGAAAGGCGTTCAGAAGAAGGCTGACTATGTGCTGATATATCGCGGTGTGAAGTTGGCGGTAGTAGAAGCCAAGAGCGACGAGCTGAGTTATGCTGAGGGTGTGGCTCAGGCGAAGGAGTATGCCGATATGCTGAATATCCGCTACACCTATGCTACCAACGGCAACGATATCTACGAAATGGATCGTCAGACGTGTGAAGAGGGTTTTGTAACTTCGTATCCTTCGCCCGATGAGCTGTGGCAGCGTGTGTATGGACCTGCCAACGAGTGGCGCGACAAGCTGAACGAACAGCCCTTCTACAGCGACGGCGTGAAGCAGCCTCGCTACTATCAGGAAACGGCTGTGCGCAAGGTGTTGGAGGGAATTGCAAAGGGCGAACGGCGCATACTGCTGACCCTCGCCACAGGAACGGGAAAGACCTTCATCGCCTTCCAGATAGCGTGGAAACTGTTCCAGACACGCTGGAACCTGAAGCAGACGAGTACAAGGCCGCGCATCCTGTTCCTTGCCGACCGCAACACACTCGCCAAGCAGGCGATGAACGACTTTGGCGGATTCCAGAAGGACGCATTGGTGCGCATCAAGCCCGGCACGGTGGCGAAGAACGGCAAGGTGCCCACCAACGGCAGCATCTTCTTCACCATCTTCCAGACCTTCATGTGCGGGCCTGACGATTCTCCCTACTTCGGACAATACCCACGGGACTTCTTCGACCTCGTCATCATCGACGAGTGCCATCGGGGCGGCGCAAAGGACGAAAGCAACTGGCGAGGCATATTGGAATACTTCGAGCCCGCCGTGCAACTGGGTTTGACGGCAACGCCGAGAGTTGACCAGAACGTGAACACCTACAGCTATTTTACCTACCAAGCCTACGAGTATTCGTTGCGGCAAGGCATCGAGGACGGATTCCTGACACCCTTCCGCCACATCAACATGAAGTCGAACATCGACGACTACATCTACTCGCCCGACGACGAGGTGGTGAGCGGCGATGTGGAGCTGGGGAAGGTCTATACCGAAAAGGATTTCTATCAGGGCAACATCAAGATAAGGGAACGTGATGAGGCTCGTGTCCGTGAGTTCCTCGCTGGCATCGGCGAGACGGAGAAGGGCATCGTGTTCTGTGCCACGCAAAGCCACGCTGCCGAGGTGCGCGACATGATAAACGCCCAGCGACGGAAGAAGGGCTACTGCGAGCGCGTGACTGCCAACGACGGCGAGGAGGGCGAAACCATCCTCGAAGAGTTCAAGAACAACGAGAAGACCATCCCCACGATGCTGACGACCTCGCAGAAGCTGTCGACAGGCGTGGATGCGCTGAATGTAAGACACATCATTCTGATGCGCCCCGTGAACTCCATCATCGAATACAAGCAAATCATCGGACGCGGCACACGCATCTACGACGGAAAATACTTCTTCACCATCTGGGACTTCGTGGGAGCCTATCAACGCTACTCCGACCCAGGATGGGACGGGCCAGCCGTATGCCCCAAGTGCTGCAATAATCCCTGTACGTGCAAGAAGCGGAAACACAAAATCGTGGATTATCCCGAAGACGAGGGTAACGAAGGTGGGGGAGGAACGGGCGACCCTCGTGTGTGTCCCGTATGCCACCAAGACCCGTGCGTCTGCCCGCCGAAGGAGCAGTTGGAAATCAAACTATCCGACGGCAGGACTCGCAGGATTAAGTTCGTCAGCGATGTGATGTTCTGGGGAGCCGACGGGAAGCCTGTGAGCACACAGAAGTTCATCGAAGAGATGTTTGGCAGGCTGCCTGACTTCTTCTCTTCGAGCGAAGACCTTCATCGGATATGGTCAGACCCCGACACGCGCGAGGCGCTGTTGGACAACTTGGAAGGAGCAGGTTATGGGAAAGAGGTGCTGAAGGATATCCGCAGGATTATAGATGCAGAGAAGAGCGACCTGTTGGATGTGTTGGAATACATTGCCTACGCCACCACGCCCATAGAGCGCAAAGAACGGGCAGAACGCATCAAGGACTATGAATCGTCGCTATCCGTTGCCCAGAAGAAATTTGTGGAGTATCTTGTAAACGCATACGTCAGGTCGGGCGTAGAGGAACTGCGAATGGACAAACTGAAGACGCAGTTGGAATTGAAATTCGGTTCTGTGCCAGAAGGTATCAGCGCCCTTGGCAGTGTTTCAATCGCGCGCCAGACCTTCAAGAACTTCCAGCATCATCTCTATGCCTAATTGAGAAGCCAGAGTACCGCAGGGACGGTTCTCATGACCCGTAACCTTCTCCGCCTCAAGGAAGAGGGCAAGCCGAAGTGAAATCACTGAATCCAACTTGGATTCAGCTATAATCAGTTGAAAATCAACAAGAGCTTAAATTTGAGCTCTTGTAATCTTATGTCAGGGAAATTTTCCCTCTTGTAAATCACAGGGCTCAAATTTGAGCTCTGTAGTTTTTAACGGGCTGAGATTTCAGCGAATGCAAATTTGCATCGGCTGAAACATGTGGGCTGAGATTTCAGCTGACATCCTGAAGTTCAGAATACTGGATAGTGGTGAACGGGCAGGTGCGGTTGCTTTAGTGGGGTGTGGGGTGAGTTGAAATAAAATGCGGGAAAAAGGCGAAACGTATCGTAATTATTTGTATATTTGCATGATAATACTAAGCAGATGAACATGAAACGCCTCGTTTTGTTTTGCCTGACGGCTTTTTTTGTGCTTGCTGCACAAGCTTTGGAGACTGGACTGACGTATCGCATTGTCTCGAAGAAGTTTCCTTCAAAATCGCTTTTCGTAGTGGATTCCCAGCGCGAAGCAAATGTCGATGTTGTGCTGTGGACAGAGACCAGCGTGCCCTCGCAGCAGTGGAAACTGATTTCTGCTTCCAATGGGCAGTATGCCTTGCAGAATATCTACGCCAGCATGTTTGCCGCTTCGCGCTCGAAGGCGGAAGGGGGAACGCTATGTACCAACTCATCGCGCACCAGTAGCCGGCTGGTCATCGAGGTGGTGGACGAGGCGGCTGGTCTTTGCCACATAAAGCCCTCATCTGGGGCGCTGAACCTTTGTGCCAAAACGGGCGAGGACGGTGAACTGCCTGCATGGGCACAGCCCGATGGCGAGGACGAGGGACAGCTTTGGGTGTTTGAAACGGTGACGCCAAAGGGCACATTCGACGAGGCATTGCGCGACGAGCTGATGGACGACTACCTGAGCCACCATCTCCAGCAAAAAGGTTCGGCCTACCGCACTTTCGGCAACGGAGGATGGGGCGAGGCAGAACAACTGGAAGTGCTGCTCGATGCCTACGAATCGACAGGCCGCGAACGCTACCTGACAGCTGCCAAGCAAGTCTATTCCTATTTCAATAGCAAGGTGGGTTCGGACTGGACGGGCGGAGCCTCTGAGGGTTACCACTGGTACGGATACGACTTTAACGACGACGTCATGTGGCAAATCATTGCCGTAGCCCGTTTGGGTTGGCTTACGGGCAAATCGACCTACACAAAAGTTGCTCGCGAGAACTTCGACCGCATCTATCAGCGTGCCTACATCCCCTTTACGGGCATGATGCGCTGGGCCGAACAGTCGGGCGACCGCTACAGCACCAACTCGTGCATACAAGGTCCCACGGAGGTGGCAGCTTGCTATCTGGCTATGAGCGGATGCGGCGAGGAATACTTCGAGAAGGCGCGCGACATCTATGCCGCTCAGCGCAGATTCCTTGCCCAGAGCATGCTGACGGGACAGATATGGGACAATGTCGTATGGGATCCAGAGACGCAGAAGGTGAAGTCCAAGAACGAGTGGGCCTCGACCTACAACCAAGGCACTATGCTGGGGGCTGCCTGTCTGCTCTATATGCACTACGGCGAGTCGGAATATCTGAGCGATGCCCGCAAAATCATGAGCTACACGAAGTCGAACCTCTGCAATTCGTATGGCATCATCAAGGTTTGTCAGGACGAGTCGAACGGCGACCTGTGCGGCTTCAAGGGTATCCTCATGCGCTATGTGCGCCGCTTTGTCCTCGACCTCAATCAGCCTGGCTATAGGGAATGGATGCTTCGCAACGCCCTGCTGGCCTACAGCAATCGTAATGCCGAAGGCCTCATGGGAACGGGTTGGCTGAAGAAGGCTACTGCCGAATCCACCACCAATCCCTTTGGTTGCTCCACAGCGGCATCGGCTGCCGTGAATGCCGTGCTGGGCAATGTGGTGAAAAGCGGGTTCGAGACCTTGCAGGCCGAAGCTTTCGACTATCATTGCGGACTCCTTATAGCGGACGAAGGTTCGTCTGACGGAACCCCCATCATACAAGTGGCTAACGGCTACTGGGCGCAGTACGATAATGTGGACTTCGGGCAACAGACGGCTCGCAGCATCTCCCTGCTTGCCTCCTTCCCCTCTGGAGCGGCATCGGGGAGCATAGAGGTTTACTTCGATAAGATGGAGGGGACGCCTGCTGGAGTTATTGAACTGAAGGACATCGAAGCATCTGCCGACTGGCTAACGCTGGCTGCTGACATCGAGCCTACCACGGGCTGCCACCATGTGTTCCTGCGCTTCACATACCCCACTTCGCGCAGCAAGGCATACAGCATCGACTACCTGCAGTTCAGCACACTAACCATTGATGAACAGACCTCCGTGCAACGTCCGACAGCCGATGGGGAAACCTCCTATTATACTCTTTCCGGTATCCAACTGCCTTGCTCTCCAAAACGAGGCACTTGTGTTGTCCGACGCGCTGGCAAGTCTTCCGTCGTCCTCTTCCAATAAGCATTATGGCAATACAGGTGACTTATAGGAGGACGAGGAGGCTCTCGATGCGCATTGTGAAGAATGGCGATGTGCATGTGTCGGCACCTATCGGTATGTCGCGACGGGAGGTGGAGGCCTTCATTGAACAGCATCGCGACTGGATAACTGAGGCGAGGGAGAAGACTGCAGAACGACAGACGCAGCGCGCGAACTTCTACAACCAGTTGCCGCTGACGACGAAGAAGCAGAAAGAGGAGGCACAGATGAGGCTGAGTGCTCTAGTGGAACCGATGGTGGCGCACCATGCAGAGGAGATGCGGGTGAGGCCGACTGCTGTCTGCTACAAACAGATGATATCGCGTTGGGGTATGTGTAATGTGAGAGACCGAAGCATTTGTTTTTCCCTGTACCTGTTGCTGTTGCCAGAGTGGTGTGTGGAGCACGTGGTGGTACACGAGCTGTGTCACCTGCTGGAGCCCAGTCACAATGCCCGTTTCCATGCGCTGATGGACAGATTTTTCCCTCGCTGGAGGGAAGCGCGTAAGGCTGCTCGTCGCTCAGCGGCCAGCTGCTAACGATGTGATTCCCCTTTTAAGATGACTAAGCGAGGGCCGCGAAGAGGCGGTCGAGGGCTTCGTTGGCATCGCCGCCAGTTTCATTCAGCAGCGTTACGAACTTGGAACCGATGATGGCACCTGCAGCATTGTCCTGGGCTGCCTTGAGTGTCTGGGCGTTGCTGATGCCGAAGCCAATCATGCGGGGATTGCGCAGATTCATTGCGTTGATGCGGCGGAAATACTCTTGCTTCTGTTCATCGAAGCTTTTCTGAGTACCCGTGATGGAGGCAGAGCTAACCATATAGATGAAGCCATCGGTGTTGTCGTCAATGAATCGAATGCGCTCCTCTGAGGTCTCTGGCGTAATGAGCATGATGATGCGCAGGTCATACTTGTCGGCAATGGGCTTCACGACGTTCAGATAGTCGTCGAAAGGCAGGTCGGGGATGATGGCACCGCTGACTCCTGCTTCAACACAACTTTTACAAAACTCTTCGATGCCGTAGTGCAGGATGGGATTCAGGTAGCCCATCAGCACAAGGGGTATCTCTACTTGGTCTTTGATGGCTTTGAGTTGCTCAAAAAGCAGTTGTACACTCATGCCGTTCTTCAAAGCCTGCGTTGCCGCACTCTGGATAACGGGGCCGTCGGCCAGGGGGTCGCTGAAGGGGATGCCCACTTCAATCATTGCAATACCGCGACGCTGCATTGTGAGAATCACATCGGCAGTGCCTTCGAGCGTTGGACTGCCAGCACAAAAATATAAGGAAAGGAGCTTTTCGTCCTTCTTATTTGCAAAAAGCGAATTAATCTTATTCATAAGTTTATTTTACAATTTGACAATTTGCGATTTTACAATCTTATCTTCTTAAGAAATCCTTTCAGGGCCATGATGTCTTTAAGTCCGGGGGCGAGCTCGAAGCGAGAGTTGAGGTCAATGCCGATACAGTTCTTAGAGGTGAGAAGTGAGCGGTGAGAAGTGAGAAGTTCCGCATCATCAGGGCCTATGCCGCCGCTGAGCAGGAAGGGGGTGTTACCATCGTAGGCTGAAAGCACGCTCCAGTCGAACTTTTCACCATTGCCGCCCGCGGACCTCCCCTTTGTATCGAAAAGGAAAAGGTCTGCAACACCTTCGTAGAGATGAGTGGCAGCAAGGTCGTCGGCACTGGCGATGTTGAAGGCCTTTATTAGTTTGTAACCTGCGAGCTCGGCACAATAATCCGGCGACTCGTGCCCATGCAACTGAATATAGTCGAGGGCATAATCATCCGCGATGCGACGGACAGTTTCAATGTCCTCATCTACGAACACTCCTACCCGCTTGCATTGCGTAGGCAGATAAGCTGGCCGCTCGCTGACATATCGGCTCGACTTCGGCCAGAAGATAAAGCCCATCAGAAAAAGTGAAGATTGAAGATTGAAGATTGAAGAATTGGCTACCGCCCTCTCTACCTCGCGGATGTTCTCCGCATCCCTCATACCACAAACCTTAATAATGGGACTCATAGGACTCATAGGGCTAATAAGTTAACTGGGTGATGAACTCGCCAAGAGCCTGGCCTGGGTCGGCAGTCTTCATGAAGTTTTCGCCTATCAAGAATCCGCGGAATCCAGCTTGGCGGAGAGCCTTCACCGTATCAGGATTCGAGATGCCACTCTCACTGACTTTCACAGCATCTTTAGGCAGCAGTTCTGCTAAGCGGAAGCTGTTTTCAACATCGGTGACGAAGGAGCCGAGATTGCGATTGTTGATACCACAGAGGTCGGGCTCCAATTCAGCGTACTCGAGTTCTGGCTCGCTGTGCATCTCAAGGAGGACTTCGAGGCCTAACTCATGCGCCTTATCCAACAGCGATTTGCATTGCTCTTTTGTGAGGCAGGCTGCAATGAGCAATACTGCTGAAGCTCCACAGAGGGCTGCCGCATAAAGCTGTGCCTCATCGATGACGAAATTCTTATATAATATAGGAAGAGTGACGCCACTTTGACGCGCCTGACGGATAAAGTCGTCAGAGCCACCGAAGTAATGCTCATCAGTAAGTATCGAGAGGGCTGCAGCGCCGTTCTGCTGATAACTAAGCGGGATGATGTTGGCACGCCCTTCTTCCTTGATCCAGCCTTTAGAAGGTGATCGGCGCTTGAACTCAGCGATGATGCCTGTAGTACTGTTGAGCAATGCCTGTCGCAAAGAGGGCTTCTTGGCCTTCAGCAATGCCAGCTCCTCGTGCTTGGTGGCGATGATTTCTTGAAGGATATCTTTCATAGTCTTCGTTATTTCGACATATCGATATTCCGACATATCGATAATTAAGAATTAAGTTCAACGAATTTCTTGAAGGTGCGGAGGGCGGCACCGCTATCAATGCTTTCGCGAGCAATCTCCACGCATTCCTCGATGCTCTTCTGTCCCTTCTCCAGCACCTGAATACCGAAGGCGGCATTGGCCAGCACGATATTCTTCTGGGCGGGCAGGGCGCGGTTCTCAAGGACAGAATCAAAGATTTGAGCGGCCTCTTCCTCAGTGGCACCACCAACCAGTTCTTCGGGCTTGGCAATCTCGAAACCAAGGTCCTGAGGCTTAAAGATGCGTTCGTAGTCCTTAGTGGTCACCTTGAAGTCGCCAGTGAGCGAGATTTCATCGTAGCCGTCTATGCTGTTGACGATACCATAGTCGATGCCAAGTTTCTGGTACACCTGATGATAGAGCCGCATCTGGTCGAGGTTGGCTACACCCAGCAGTTGGCATTGTGGGCGCGATGGATTGACGATTGGCCCCAACAGATTAAAGATGGTGGGAAACGGCAGCGCCTTGCGGATAGGACCAACAAACTTCATGGCTTTGGCGAAGAGTTGAGCATGGAGATAGACTATGCCGGCCTCGTTGAGCGAGCGGTTCAGACGGTCGATGTCATCCGTGAACTTAATGCCGTGATGGGCGATAACATTAGAGGCTCCGCTGACGCTGGTGGCAGCATAATTGCCATGTTTAGCCACTTTGTAGCCTGCACCAGCAATAACAAAACATGCCGTAGTAGATATATTAAAGGTATTCTTGCGGTCACCACCAGTACCAACCACGTCGATGTAGCGGTCGCAGTCGAGGATGGCGGGCACGCCAGTTTCCAAGATGCCGTCGCGGAAGCCCAGCAGTTCATCAACAGTAACGCCACGCATCTGCAGACATGTCAAGAGCGCCGTAATCTGTTCGTTGGGATACTCACTCTGTGTGATTCCTATCAGGATGGTTTTCATCTCCTCGCGGGAGAGCTCTTCGTGGTTTAGCAGGCGGAAGAGATAGCCTTTCATTGTCTGTTCCATAGTTATAATGGGTCTAATTAGTCTTATGGGGCTTATGGGGTTAGAGGGATAACCAGTTTTGCAGCATCTTCTTGCCGTCGGGGGTGAGGACGCTCTCTGGGTGGAACTGGATGCCACGCACGTTCAATTCGCGATGGCGCAGGGCCATAATCTGGCCTTCATCAGAGACGGCGGTGACTTCGAGGCATTCAGGCAGTCCCTCGCGACTAACCACCCAGGAGTGGTAGCGTCCGATGGTGACGTCTTTTTCCAGTCCTGAGAACAACGGGTCGTCGGCCACGATATGGCAGGGTGTGGCAACACCGTGGAACACGTCGCTCAGGTTCTCCAGCTTACCGCCGAAAGCCTCACCGATGGCCTGATGACCAAGGCAGACGCCAAGGATGGGCTTCCGTCCGGCATAGGTGCGTATAACATCAAGCAACAGCCCAGCCTCGCTGGGAATGCCCGGGCCTGGCGAAAGAATGATTTTACTGTATGGCTCCAGGTCTGACAATTCGAACTGGTCGTTACGCAGCACCGTTACCTCTGCGCCCAATTCCTTCACTAAATGACTCAGGTTATAGGTAAACGAGTCGTAATTATCGATGATAACTATCTTCATTGTATATGGGTCTAATGGGTTAAATGGGGGCTTATAGGATTGCTGCCTTCTCAATGGCTTTGCGCAGGGCGCCCAGTTTGTTGTTTACTTCCTGCAGTTCGTACTCCACGTCGCTCTTGGCCACTATGCCACCACCAGCTTGGAACCAGAGTTCGCCGTTGCGTGAGACAAAGGTACGGATGGTGATGGCCTGGTTCAGTGAACCGTCCAGTCCAATGTAGCCTATGCAACCGCCGTAAGCGCCTCGGTTATGTGGCTCGTATTCCGAGATGAGTTGCATGGCGCGAACCTTTGGAGCACCTGAGAGTGTGCCAGCGGGGAAGGTGTCGATAAATGCCTTGATGGGGTCGGCTTCCTCGTCTAACTCACCGCTGACTCTTGACACGAGATGGATTACGTGAGAGTAGTACTGCAGATCCTTGTAGAAGTCCACCTTCACCCCATGACAGTTACGGCTCAGGTCGTTGCGAGCGAGATCGACGAGCATCACATGCTCGGCATTCTCCTTTGGGTCGTTACGCAGATATTCAGCGCCGCGCTTGTCAGCCTCTGCATCGCCTGTACGCTTCGTAGTGCCGGCAATCGGGTCGATGTAAGCTTTCTTACCCTCGATGCGGCAATGCGTCTCAGGACTGGAACCGAAGATGCGGAAGCCGCCAAAGTCGAAGTAGAAGAGATAAGGCGAGGGGTTGATGCTACGCAACGCACGATAGAGTTTGAAGTCATCACCCTCGTATTTCTGGATGAAGCGGCGCGATAGCACTATCTGGAACACGTCGCCACGCAGACAATGCTTGATGCCACGACGAATATTCTCGCGGTGCTCATCGTCGGTCAGCGTAGAGCGTACATCACCAACAGGGTGGAAGTCGTAAGCCTGAACATTTGCCTTATTCATCGCCTTCATCACCTCGTCGAGCTTGGCCTCTCCATCGAGTGACACTATCTTCAGCGTGTTGTTAAAGTGGTCGAACACAATCACTACCTTATATAATATATAGAGCAGGTCGGGTGCATCGTTTTTGGCCTGCGTCTCGTCCTTCACGTTGATGTCCTCGAAATAGCGCACAGCGTTGAACGACGTATAGCCAAACAGTCCGCATATCTTGGCATCATCACCCGTTACTTCGATGTGGTCGATGAGAGCATGGATAGCTTCGGCAGAACCGAAGCCTGCACACAATGGCTGGCGGTGCGTAGTTCCGTCGGGAAAACCGATGGATGCGACGCCGTGACCGATGGCTACGCTTGCCATGGGTTCTATGCCGATGAACGAGCGTGAGTTGTCCTTCTCGTGATAGTCGGAACTCTCCATCAGCGCACTCTGCGGATAGAGGTCGCGCAGCCGCATGTAAACACCCACTGGCGTATAGAGGTCTGCCAGTATGGTCTTGCTGGTTGTGGTATATTTAAAAGTTTCCATATTCCTTAGCCATTTCTTTGTTTTTCAGATAGGTTTCTACGTCCTTGTCGCCACGACCGCTGACGGTGAGAACTACCACATCGTCCTTCTTGAATGTCAGCTTCTTCAGGGCAGCAATGGCGTGGGCACTCTCGATAGCGGGGATGATACCCTCCATACGAGTCAATTCGTAACCGCCATAGATGGCTTCGTCATCATTGATGCTCAGCACCTTGGTGCGACCCTTCTTCGCCATGTTACAATGCATCGGACCTACACCCGGATAGTCGAGACCTGCAGAGATGGTAAATGCCTCCTGAATCTGTCCGTCCTCATCTTGCATCACCAGCATCTTGGCACCGTGCAGGATGCCCGTCGTACCACGATGAATCGTTGCTGCCGTATAGTCCGTGTCCCAGCCGTGACCTCCAGCCTCGGCCAAAACAATCTTCACACGCTCATCATCCATATAGTGATAGATGGTGCCTGCTGCGTTCGAGCCTCCACCGATGCAGGCAATGAGGTAGTCGGGATAGTCGCGACCAATCTTCTCCTCGAGCTGCCATTTTATCTCTTCGCTGATTACGGCCTGCATCTTTGCCACCAGGTCGGGATAGGGATGCGGCCCCATCGTGCTGCCCACCAGATAGTAGGTGTCGCGTGGGTTACAGCACCAGTCGCGGATGGCAGCGCTGCAGGCATCGCTCAATGTCATGTTTCCTGTGCGTACAGGATTTACGGTGGCACCCAGCATCTTCATGCGCTCCACATTGGTGTGCTGGCGCTCCACATCGGTAGCGCCCATGAATACCTCGCATTTCATGTTCATCAACGCACACACCGTAGCAGTCGCCACACCGTGCTGTCCGGCTCCCGTCTCGCAGATAATACGCGTCTTTCCCATCTTCTTGGCCAGCAGAATCTGGCCGATGGTGTTGTTGATTTTGTGCGCTCCTGTGTGGTTCAGGTCTTCGCGCTTCAGATAGAGCTGACAACCATAGCGTTCGCTCAGGCGCTTGGCATAGTACAATGGACTGGGCCTGCCCACGTAGTCCTTCAACAAGGCATGATACTCGGCCTTAAACTCCTCGCTCTCGATAATGGGGAGATAAGCCTCCTGCAAATCGTGCACACACTTGTAGAGTATCTCTGGCACGTAAGCCCCGCCAAACTCTCCATAGAAACCGTTCTTGTCAACTTGATAATTGCTCATATTTTTAATGTCTTTGTTATAAAATCGTAAATTGTAAATTGTCCAATTGCAAATAAAAGAGGCCTATCGTGATTACGACAGGCCTCTGAGTATCTTTTTATACAAACTACAGGTACGCGACTATCTTCTCACGATTTTGGGAATCTTGAGTTGCGCCACCACCAATAGTTGTTCATTAGGCTATTCATCTGCATTTCAATTACATTTCGTCTGCAAAGTTATGTATTTTCTTTCAATCTGCAAAACTTTGACGCGGTTTTTTTACGATTCGTCAGTAATTCGCACTCCTTTCAACGTAGCGCTGGAGGCTTCGGTGATGCGCACGCGCACCGTTTGGCCGATGCGCAGTCCTTCGCGGTCCACGATGACCACCTTGTTCTGTTCTGTGCGACCGAAAAGCTGTTCTCGCGAGCGTTTGCTTGTGCCCTCCAGTAAGACGTCGTACTCCTGTCCGATGCATCTGCGGTTGCTTTCTGCCGACAGTTGGTTTTGCAGGGCAATGAGTTCGTTCAGTCGGCGCACCTTCACCTCCTCCGGCACGTCGTCGGACAGGTGTTTGCTGGCATAAGTACCGGGACGCTCGCTGTACTTGAACATAAAGGCAGCGTCGTATTGGCATTCGCGCATCAGGGAGAGCGACAACTGGTGGTCTTCCTCCGTCTCGCCGCAGTAACCTGCAAAGATGTCGGTCGATAGGCCGCAGTCGGGCACTATGCGTCGGATAGCTGCCACACGGTCGAGGTACCATTCGCGGGTGTATTTCCGATTCATGCGCTTCAGGACTTCGTTCGACCCGCTTTGTACAGGCAGGTGGATATGGCGGCACACGTTGGGTTCTTCAGCTATTACGCGCAGGGTTTCGTCGCTCATGTCCTTTGGGTGACTGGTGGTGAAGCGCACCCTCATCTCGGGCACGGATCTGGCCACCGTGCGCAGCAGTTCGGGGAAATGGGTCTCGTGCGACTCATAGCTGTTTACATTCTGCCCCAGCAGCGTCACTTCCTTGTAGCCACGGTCGCGCAGGTCACGCACTTCGCGCAGGATGCTTTCCATGTCGCGGCTTCGTTCGCGTCCGCGGGTGTAGGGAACGATGCAGTAATGACAGAAGTTGTTGCAGCCGCGCATGATGCTCACAAAACCTCCTATGTGCGGGCCGCAGATACGATGTGGCACCACGTCGCGATAGGTCTCTGTCAGGGATAGTTCCACATCAATGGCCTTGTGTCCCAGTTCCACCTGTGCTATGAGGTCGGGCAGCGCCATGTAGGCATCGGGCCCCGCCACAAGGTCAACCCCGTGGTCGTTGATGAGCGATTCGCGCACTCGTTCGGCCATGCAGCCCAGCACGCCCAGGATGAGTCGACGCTGGCGACGGCGTTGCACGGAGTGGTAGTAATCCAGTCGCGACAGAATCTTCTGCTCGGCATTGTCGCGTACGGAGCAGGTGTTGAGAAAGACGGCATCAGCCTCATCTTCCTGTTCGCACAATTCGTAGCCCGCCATCCCCATCACCGAGGCCACCACCTCGCTGTCTGCCACATTCATCTGGCAACCATAGGTCTCTATCAACAGTTTCTTCATTCCTTTCTATATTTGCTTTACAAAAGTGATTCAGCGACCACCTCAATCTCTATTAACGCCCCTTTGGGCAATGTTTTTACGGCAACGGCACTTCTGGCAGGGAACGGTTCAGTAAAAAACTCCGCATAAACGGTGTTCATGTCGGCAAAGTCATTCATGTCGGCCATGAATACCGTTGTCTTCACTACATTACCCATCGTCAGTCCAGCCTCTTCCAGAATAGCCTTTACGTTGAGCAGCGACTGACGGGTTTGCTCCTTGATGCCACCCTCTGCAAATGCTCCAGTTGCAGGGTCGATGGGAATCTGGCCAGAGGTGAAGACGAGATTCCCTACACGAATGGCCTGACTGTAAGGTCCTATTGCAGAAGGAGCTTTTGTCGTACAAATTGCTTTCTTCATATCTATGATAGTTTCAAATGGAAATACTCTCGATGCGTAGTTTCATTGTGCCGGCGGGGACTTGCACCTCCACAACATCGCCCACCTGTTTCTTCAGCAGCGCCTGACCGATGGGGGATTTGATGGAAAGTTTGCCCTCGCGCAGATTGGCCTCGTGCGGACTAACAATTGTGCACGTCATGCGATTGTTGGTAGTCAGATTGGTGAACTCCACCTTGCTCAGCAGTCCCACCCCATCACCGCCAAGCCTTGATTTGTCAACGACCCGTGCAAATTCCAAGACGCGTTGCTTGAAACGTATCCTTCCCAGCAGTTTTGCCTGTTCGCGCTTTGCGGCATGATATTCGAAATTCTCGCTGAGGTCACCTTTGTCGCGTGCCTCAGCAATGGCTTCCTTCACTCGTGGCAACTCCTCACGCTCCAATTGGCGCAGTTCCTCCACGAGCTTGTCGTAGCCCTCTTGTGACATGTATTCCATAATACGTGGTTTCTTTTGCACGGCAAAGTTACAACATTTATGGTTTTTTAGGAAAGAATGGTACGGAAAAAGCAGGAAAATAAGTATCTTTGTTGCCATAGAAACGCTACATCCAAACATTTTACCTCATGAAAAAACATTTTTTGCTTTCCGTTATCCTTCTTTTCTCCTGTGTTCTAACTGCTTTTGCCTGGGAGCGCGAGACGATTTGGCCAAAAGGAAAAATGCCCGATGCCCAACCCCACCAGATTGCGGCAATGACAGACGAAGCTGGCAGCAAGGATTTCAAGGCAGATAAGCACCGAACAGCTTATTTGGAATGGTTCGATGCCCCTTCCAAGGACACGCCGATTAAGGGTTGCATGATTCTCATCTCTGGAGGGTCGTATATGAACTGCTGCGACGTAGGTCTTGTCAAGATGTGGCGAGAGACGTTCACTCGTTTGGGCTTCCAGTGTGTGAACTTCGTCTATCGCACACCCCGTCCCGAAGGACTTCCTATATACCAAACAGCTTGGGAGGATGGTCAGCGAGCTGTGCGAATGGTGCGCAGTGAGGCTAAGAAACGTGGCTTCGACCCTGAAAAGATAGGTGTCATCTCCATGTCGGCTGGTTCGCATTTAGCAACCCTGCTTGCTACCAGTTCGCAGACGCCTGCCTATCTTCCCGTGGATAAATTGGACACTGTTCCTTGCCATATCAATTGGGCAATAGTGAATGCACCGGCCTATGTGACCACCGATGGCGAAACCGGAACGCCTGCTACTCGTCAAGGGTATGGTGTTGACGTGCAATTGTCCAGTGTCTTCAAGTTTGACGAGAAGACTTGCCCCATGTCCCTGCACCATGGTGGTGTGGACCCTTATACTCCTAATGGCTCTACGCTGCTTTACCGTGAATTGCGTAAGCGCAAGGTGCCCGCAGAATTACATTTGTATCCTAACAAAGGACATGGTGCCTTTGGACTGGAACGCGGCATAGAATTCATGCAGCAGATGGGATTCATGGGTCAGCCAGCACCCGAGGAGGACCTCATGAAACGCTATGCCAGCGACGATGCCCGCCGAGAGATGGTTACGGAAGATGTGTGGCCAGAAGGTAAGATGCCTGATGCCCAAGAGCACCAGTGCAAACCTTATCTGGAATGGCATTTCCCCAAGGATCTGAAGACCAAGGCCATTCAGATTATCTACTCTGGCGGCAGCTATCAGGGTAACGGGCCCGATGGCTTTGAAGTGGCTCCTGCCCGTCGCTATTTGAACGAACGTGGAATGACGGTCGTAACGATGAAGTATCGCACGCCACGCCCCAAGGACGGACTGGCTAAACACACCAGCGCCTGGCAAGACCTGCAGCGTGCCATTCGCATTGTGCGAAGCAAGGCTGAAAGTCTGGACCTCGACCCCAACCAGATTGGAATCATGGGCAGCAGCGCTGGTGGACACCTGACGCTGATGGGCGTCACCTCGTCCTTGCACCAAAGTTACCTGCCCATCGACAATATCGACCGTCTGCCTTGTAACGTGCAGTGGGGCATCGGCATCTATCCTGCCTATGCTCTGACGGACGGCGAGGATGGACACAATGCTACTGGAGGCAATGAAGAAAAGGATGTGCTGGTACCCGAGTTCAGTTTCGACCTCAAGACCGCTCCGATGCTCTTTATCCACGGCGATGCCGACGGCTATGCTTCGATGGGCTCAGTGAAGGTGTGGGAGAAGATGCGCAGTATGGGCATTCAAAGCGAGTTGCACACCCTTGCCCTGCGTCCTCATTGCTTCCAGCGCACAGCCGCTCCTGGCACGGGCAGCTACACTTGGCTCGACCGCATCGGTGAGTTCCTGAAGAATGTGGTCAAGTAGTCAGAAGCTCCATTCGTCACGCCAACGGACGATGGGCTTTCCGTCCTCGAACTCGATGGGCAACCAGATGTAGCGGGCGTTGCTGGGACGACGGGGACGCCAAATGTCGGCCATGAAAATATACTGTGAATCGAGCGTTAAGATGAATGTCGACTGTCCGCCGAAAGTGAGTTCTGCTTTCGGTCCGCGACAGGGGTTGGGATGCTGTGTCCATGGTCCCCAGATGCTGGGGGCAGAAAACATGCGGGCCTCGTTGGGTGCCCAGCCCGTGCAACCAGAGGTAATCATCCAATAGGTGCCATTGTGCTTGAAGATGGCAGGAGCCTCGTTGTGACCGGCAGGGGCTACGCGAGTGTAGCGCCCAGTGTGGTGCAGGTAGTCTCCAGTCAGTTCGGCGATGTGCAATGTCAGGTTTTCCTCGGACGAGAAGATGTGATAGGCTTTTCCGTCATCATCAACATAGAGAGTCATGTCGCGCGACATCTGCCCAGTGCCGAAGTCGCGTTTCACGATAAGGCCCTCGTCCACAGCCTTAATCCAGGCAGGAGTCCACGATTCGCGGAAGTTGGCGGCATCGAGGGTGTCTATGACTGCCAACTGCTCTTGTCCGAATTCCACAGGCCATGTGCCGGCATTGGCACGCTGCGAATAGAGGAACTTGTACGGGCCTTCCGGACGGTCGGCAACAGCCACACCATAGCGGGCGGCATCGTAGCCTCGTCCTTTCAACTCCAAGTGAAACCACATGCAGAATTTCTTTGTGACTGGATTGTAGATAACCTTTGGGCGTTCCAGGATGCAGCCTCGTTCGATGTCGTGACCGTGTTCATTGGTAACACTAAGGGCCACACCGCAGTTGCGCCAGTTTAGCAGGTCTTCCGAAGCGTAGCAAGTAACGCCCACAAGAGCGTCGCTGGTGTGGTCACTCTTGTGCTCACCAAACCAATAGTAGGTGTTGCCATATTTCATTACACCGCCTCCGTGGGCGTTGATGTGTTGCCCGTTTTCGTCGGGCCATATCTCGCCAGAACGGATGCTGGTTCGTCGGGTTCCCTCGTCGGATGCTGGGGCGGTAGGCTTTTCTTCCCCAAATGACACAGCAGGGATGCTCATGATTGCCAAGAGGCAGATTATCAGTTTCTTCATAGTATGGCAGATTAATGTTGTAAACGATTAAAAACCAGTGCAAATATACATATTAAATTTGAATCTCTTCCATGATACCAAGATTATTTGTACCTTTGTTGGCAAGAATAAATGATTATGAGAAAACATTGGACACTTCTTCTCCTTCTGGCCGTGTTCCCCTTGGCGCTTTCTGCACAGGGAAAGAGCCTTCATCAGTTGCAACAGGAATTCGTGGATTTGCGCTTTGGCATGTTTGTCCACTTCGGGCTTCCCACTTTCCAGAGTGCCGACTGGACCGACCCCGACCTTGATGCCAGTGTCTTCAACCCCACACGTCTCGACTGCCGCCAGTGGGTAAGTACGGCCCAGAGTGCTGGTTGCAAGTTCATTTGCGTGAGCGTCAAGCACCATGCGGGCTTCTGCATGTGGAATACTGCAACCACTGACTACAACGTCATGAACACGCCGCTCCACCGCGATGTCCTGAAGGAACTCACGACAGCTTTGCACGAGGCAGGCATGCAGGTAATGTTCCACTTCTCCATTCTCGACACGCATCACCGCATCCGCCACACATTACCTTTTACACGCGAAAAGACCGATTTCATCAAGGCACAGCTTCGCGAACTGCTGACGGAATACGGACCAGTAAATACCATCATGTTCGACGGGTGGGACGCCCCTTGGGGCAGGATTTCGTATTCGGACATATCCTTCCCGGAAGTCTATTCCTTCGTCAAGAGTTTGCAACCCAACTGCCTTGTGATGGACCTCAACGGAGCCAAGTATCCCAAGGATGCCCTGTTCTACTCCGACATCAGTTGTTACGAGCAAGGGGCTGGTCAGCGCATATCCGCAGCCGACAACCAGCTACCCGCAATGGCCTGTTATCCGCTCCAGAGGACTTGGTTCTGGAAAGAGTCGTTTCCCACGGACCAGCTCAAGGATGTAGAAAAAATCGTCACCGAAAACATCATTCCCTACAACAAGGCCTATTGCACCTACATCCTGAATGCCGCACCCAACCGCGAGGGGCTCATCGACGACAATGCCGTTGCAGCCATGCAGCGCATCGGGCAGATTTGGAAGAACACGGGTCATCTGGTGGATGTTCCCTTGGCTCCTGAACCCATCATCGACATCAACCTCGCCTTGGGCAGAGCGTGCGATTCGTCGTGGTCCGACGATATGGACCTGATGGACTTTGCCAACGACGACGATTTCAGCACGTGCTGGGTGTCGAGCCCCGAAGTGGCAAACCCTTGGTGGAAAGTGGAGCTGGACCAGAAGAATTCTGTAGGCATGGTGGTGATTACGGAGGGCAAGAACAGCCAGATGGACGGATTCAGCGTAGATGTCCTCCACAATGGTGTGTGGACGGCGGCCCACCGTCAGACGACATCCTCCTCTGGGCGCGTTCACGTCTGCCGCTTCGCACCTGTCAAGGCTGAGGCCGTAAGGGTGCGTTTCACGGCCCGCCAAGGCATTCTCTCCATTGCCGAAATCGGAGTCTATTCACCCCACGATTCAGCGCACAAGCCCGTCACCACTGCCCGTTAATCCCGCTATTCGAAGACAAGGCTTTCGAGGGTGCAGAGCGATTGCTCTTTGGTCGGAGATGTGAAGATGAAGTAGATGGCATGTTTGCCCGTCAGCTTGGTCAGTTCCGACACATCTGCAGTCAACACTGTCGAAGTCTTGGGCATATCGGCTGTCAACTGAATGCTGCCTACTGGCTTGCCTCCCTGCGATGCCCAAGGGCGGTCTGCCATTATCTGAATGGTGCCTTCAATGCCCTCTGGCGTCAGGCTCAGTGCCAGTTGCAACTGCTTCTTGCCGCTGGTCTCTGTAAAGTTGAAATACTTGTAGCCAACGATGCTGCCGTCGGTATTGTTTACCACGAGGTTGGCATCTTTTTTATCCACAAACGAGCCGTAGAAAGTGTAGTTTGGCCACTCGTGCTCCGCAACCTTCGGACCTGTCAGCCAGCAGGCAATGCCGGCAGGGTGATGCTCCAGCGGATTCAGGCCATCGAGTGCAAATCCCTCGGAGTTGTACTCTCCCTCGCTGATTTCCACCTTGCCACCGGGACCCTTCTCCACCTTCACCTCGATGGGGGCAACCATAGCCTGACGGGCATACTCGTCGGTACCTGTCTGACGGTGGTAGAAGACGTACCACTGGCCGTTTATCTCGCAGATGCTGCCGTGTGTGTTGCCGCTGACGACTGCCGAGGCAATGGTATCGCCCTGTTCGTTGACTTCCCGACCTCGCGCATCGATGATGGTTCCGCCGTAGGTCCAAGGTCCCAGTGGGTGGTCGCTATAGGCGTAGGCCAGCGTGTAGTTGGTGTCGGGCAGTCCGAACTCGCCGTTTTCTGTCCAGCGGCTGTAGATGAAGACATATTTGTCTTGAATCTTGCGGATGCTTGAAGCCTCAAAGAAGCGGAAAACACCTGGTTCGCTCAGGCTGGAAATCATGCCGTCCACCACTTCGGTGCCGGGCTTCACAGTACACATCGTGGTGGGGTCAATCTCTGCAGCGTATGAATGCCTGAAGCCCCAGTAGCCGTACACGCGCCCGTCGTCGTCCACGAAAACAGCGGGGTCAAACCCGTAAATGCCGTCCACCTGACTGGGATTCTCGGCATTCCAGTTGCAGACCTCGAAGGGGCCGTCCGGACGGTTGCTCTTGGCTATCAGTCCGTTGCGGTAACCCGTTTGGTCGTTGGGGAAAAGGTAGTAGGTCTTACTGCCATCGGCATTGGTCACTAACGTCACGTCCGGCGCAAACAAGACATCAGCAGTGCCGTTTTCATCAAACTTTTCGCCCTTCGCGTTCTTGTCCACCACAAGTATGGTGCCGTCGCAGCGCCAGTTGTTCAGACTGTCCACCGATGCCGACCACACCACTTGGTCGCGTCCGCAATAATCGTCCACCAGCACATCGTGCGAACCATAGACGTACACTCGGTACTTTCCCGGTTGGTCGGGGTCCTCAAACACATACGGCTCGCCGTCGGGAATGTGCTCCCAAAGAGGCATAAAGGGGTTGCCGACTGTGGTTAGTGAGTTGTCGGCAGATTCCTGCTGACTGGTACATGAAGTTATTGTCATACTGCTTGCGAATAGTGCTGCGGAGAGCACTCTGACTGTTGTTTTCATTGTCGACGAGATTGGTTATTGCACCACAAATGTACGAAAAAAATCCTTATTGCAAAATGCAAAATGCAAAAAACGGCCCCAGCACTTTCGTGCCAGGGTCTTTCTCATTTTCTCATTTTTTCATTCTTTCCAGGGGGCCCTGAATCAGGGCGTCCTCTTTGTCCTCTTCGTCAACATGGTCTAACAACGCCTTGCGAGTGTTGCTGTATCCCGGTGCCGCATCACCTCCATCAACTCCTCCTTATCCATGTTTCTAATACAATAGTCCTGCCACCCAAAGTGGTAGCTTCTTGCCGACGGGAAATTCCATAGAGTCTGCAAGAATGTATGAGTCGGGGATGTCTGCTATCTGGTCAAACGACTTATCCTGCCCGCCAACTTCTATTGTAACTTTGCCGTCAATCAAAAAATCGCCTTGTGTCTTGCCATACTCTACGGTATGACCGACTGATAGTTGATTGACCACAAAGCACTCTCGCTGGGTGCCTACATTCAGATTTGAATTCAGCGCGCAGAGCATATTAGGATTATGAACATATATTTTGTCTGGTTTCTGCATCTTGGTCACCGACTTATTGTCGGCATACAGCAAATGCAGCAACTCGGCCCTTTGCATATTCGACAGATAGCTCAGCACCGTATTCTTGTTCAGCTCCAAATATGATGACAATTTAGCGATATTCACGTCGTAAGGCACATTATTGGCCAGAAACAGCATCATCGCCTTGAGCTTGCGCGTGTAAGCAGTATCAACGCCGCAGAACTGTGTCATCTCCTGATCGATGATGAAACTCACCACATTTTCTATACGGCTGTAGTACTCCTGTTCGTCGCCATCGTAGAAGGGGTAGTAACCAACGCGAAGATACTCCTCGAACAATGGCTGGGGATGACACACCTTGCATACCTCCTCGCAAACGGCATCCGCATCCGCCAGCACTTCCTGCAGCGTGTGTACAGGCAGTTCTATGTCCTTATAGAAACGAAGATACTCGCGAAACGAGAGCCCGGCCATATCGTAGTTCAACACCCTACGCGACAGGTCGGCATCGGCATTCAGAATCTGCAGTAGCGATGAGCCCGTAAAGGTAATCTTCATATCAGGCCACAGGTCGATGATTTCTTTCAATTCCTTGCTCCATGTAGGATATTTATGTACTTCGTCAAGGAACAAGTGCTTGCCCCCCATCAGGTGGAACCGTTCGGCCACTTCCATCAGCGTGTGACTGGTAAAGTACATGCTGTCCATCAGGCAATAGAGTGCCTCACCGGCATTCACCCCATATTTCTGCTTGATATACTGTCGCATCAGCGTCGTCTTGCCCACGCCTCGCGAACCACGTATGGACACAAGCTGCTTCTCCCAATTCACAGACTTCATTATCTCGCGGACGATTTTAGAGTTCGTCTGCGATATCAATATACGATGCTTCTTGAATAAAGTTTCCATAAACCCGAGGCTTGATTTTCGATGCAAAAATACGATAGTTTATTGCAATAACCAAATTTTTCAATAAAAAGGTTGTTGTAATAAGCGATTTTAAGTTATAATGTATTTCATCATTCCTGCTACAACATCATGTCCTTATGAAATCCTTATCAGTTTCTACGCGTCAAGGTTGTCGTCATCATCAAAAGTCTCACCATTGCGTACTTTCTCAAGTATAGCCAGAAACTCATCCATGGTATCCCGTTTTCGTAGCATTGAGGCGACTGGGGCTTTAAAGAAGCCATCGGATGTGGCTTCGGCTCCACAAAGGGGAGCGAATTCCCATTCGCGACGGAGGGACTGGAGGGGGGCTGGTTCTCATTTTTTCATTCTTTCATTTTTCTTTAAAAAAACCTCACAACCTCCCCCTTCCCTTTATTTATCGGGGCTGGAGGCGGTGAGGTTTGCTTTCAAACCTCACCCGAAAGTCACCCAAACCTCCCCCTACATCCCAACTCTACGCGGCTTTCAGGGCTACCAGATTGGAATACGCTTGTTTGACAGGAGCTACCATGTAGTAGATTACATGGTGTCTCTCCGTTTGCTCGTAACCAAATTCCTTCATAGCTCGAGCCAAGTGGATCTTCGCGCTGTGGTTGATTATCAGGCTTGGGTACTCCGCCTTGATGACC
>JBGUVX010000013.1:0-59944 GCA_045220575.1 Bacteroidaceae bacterium | reverse complement strand
GACCACAACGGCGAGCCTGCTACCTTCTCAATGCAATCGAAATGCATGTAGGAGAGGATGACTCCCTGAAATGGGGACTCATCGATTGTCACATTGCTACATGCTACATTGCTACATTAAGGGGGTGGTAGACACACTATCACGCTCCTTAAACTATGTCTAATAATAATATTAAAATATTATTATTAATTATTATATATTATAAATTATAATCTCTCTACCCTCTAAGCTCCCCCACTCTGAACCCTGAACTCAAAACTCTGAACTTTGAACCTCTCCAAGTACCTTATTGTAGCAATGTAGCATGTAGCAAAGTAGCAAAAATCCGAAGACAAATCATGTTCGTAGGCAAAGACGTGGCCAAGGCGCTGGGATATACAAAAGCCGTAACGCGTTAGCTGCCCATGTTGACGAAGAGGACAAAGAGGACGCCCAGATTCAGGGCCCCCTTGGTGGACCTCAGAAAATGACAGTCATCAACGAAAGCGGACTCTACGCGCTGACAAGGCATGTCGATGATGAAGACAAGCTGACCGAACGATTCGTTCTGCCAGGTCAAAAGCAAGTGACTGGTGGTAGTTCGTTCTTAGGTAAAAGTCACCCATCGCTCGGCGCGAAGCGACGCTTTGCTTGCAAAGAACCTATCACCTATAACCTAATCCGGCCCTCCCGGAGGGGGCTTTTCAGACTTTCAGGAATATCTTTTGGCGGTACATGAAGTACATAAAGCACCACAACACCAAAAGATAGCCAATTGACTGGGCTACAGTGGAGTATTGTTCTTGGAAAAGACTGAAAACACCGTCGAAGAGGCTGTGGTTGAGATAGTGGAAATCGATGAAACGGGGGGCCATGTAGATGAGTATGGAGTTCATGCCGATGACCTTGAAGTAGAGGTCCCAGCGGCGCAATCCGCACACGTCGATGATGCAATAGAACAGGGCGAACATGATGAGCGAATATCCCGCAACGGCGAGCACGAAGGAACTGCTCCACAGTGCCTTGTTGATGGGATAGATGAGATGCCAGGCAGCACCCAAGGCGGCAAGTACCACACCGGCAGCCAGCAGCACAATGACCTTGCCAAAGGTGGGTTTCCCGCGCTGCACGAAGATGCCCGTAAGCATGCCCAGCAGCGCCGTGCAGATGGCTGGCAGGGTGGACAGGATGCCCTCGGGGTCGTAGTCGGGCCGATAGCAATGCGGGCCGAGCAGCGTGCGGTCGATCCAGCAGGCGATGTTGCCCTCGCGGGTCAAGGGGTCTATCGAGGGGTCAACGCCCGGGGCACAGACAAAGGCCGACACCAGCCAGTAGCCCAGGAGGATTACCCCTATCACCGTCAGTTTGGGCCAAAGGCGTTTGCCGGTCGCCGTGAAGATATAGGCGGCAAACATCCAAGCCAGACCTATGCGCCCCAGTACGCTGGGCCAGCGCTGGGTGGCGAACTCGAACTTCAGCAGTCCCCCGTAAATCATGCCCAAGAGCACCAGCAAGAGGCCCCGGCGCAGAATCTTCAGGTAGATGCTCCGCTCGGAACGCCCGTGCTCGCGCTGTTTCTGCAACGAGAAGGGGAAGGAGATGCCCGCAATGAACAGGAAGAGCGGGAAGATGGTGTCGTGATGCGTCAGCCCGTCCCAAGGCACATGCTCCATCTGCCGGGCTACGAACTGCCACGTGGAGGAGTCGGGGAAAAGGGCTGCAACGGCCACGAGCAGCGAGGCGCCACCCGTGATGAAAAACATGTCGAAGCCCCGCAGGGCATCCAGCGACTCCAGTCTGTTGTTCTTCTCTTTTGTAGGCATCGGATAAGTGTTTTGCACGACAAAGATACGTAAAGTCAGGAAAAAATGCTATCTTTGCTGCGAAAAATTGTAGAACCTATGAAAAAAACACTCATCACAGCCCTCTTGATTCTCCTCGCCCTGAATGTCAGTGCGCAGAGCTGTCCACCCCAGAATGCACCGCAGTTGGAGTTTGCCATGCAACTAAAGGTGACGCTGGGCGAGACCTTCGGCATCGACAACACCCAACACGGGCGCCGCACCGTAATCCCCATCACAGGGGGAACATTCGAGGGGCCGCGGCTGAAGGGCACCATCATCAACGGAGGCGCCGACTATCAGTTGAACACGGAAAACAGGACGGAGCTGGAAGCCATCTATTGCATCAAGACGGACGACGGAGTGTTCATCCACGTCCGCAACCGAGGCATCATCGCCAACGGCAAGAACGCCGACGGACAGCCCACCTTCTACTTCCGCGCAGCACCGCAGTTCGAGGCGCCTGCCGACAGCAAATACGGATGGTTGAACAATGCCCTCTTCGTCTGTGCGCCAGAATGGTCGCAAGACTTCAAGGGCATCGTCCTCAATGTCTGGATGGTGAAATAAACCTTATTTTACGGCCTCACCCTTCCCGTCTTCCGTCAGGTAGAAGAGAGGGCTCTCGTTGGTCTGCTCCTGCTCATAGTAGTGCAGGCCAGAGTCGTTGGTGCGCGGATGCCAGTTGTCGAGCAGGCGCACCATCTCGGCAGCCGCCCAGATGGCAGGACCATAGCCGTGGGCCGCAGCGGAGGAAACAGGGCGATAGTAATAGAAGGCAGGGTCGAAGGCCATTCCCGTGCCCACACAGGTTCCTGCCACACGCCCGTCCTTGGTAATCTGCGAAGCCACAGCGCTCCAACCCAACTGAGCCACAGGCCCGTAGGTGATGCCTTCAAGCCAGCCCTGATTGACGGCACGGGCTATCGAGTAGGTATAGATGGCCGTGGCCGAGGTCTCAAGGTAGGAGTCGTTGCGGTCGAGCAACTGATGCCAGAAGCCCTCGCTCGACTGATACGAAGCCAAGCCGCGAACGTGCTTCTTCAACTGTTCGAGAATGAACGGACGGTCGGGATGGCTCTCGGGCAGCATGTCCAGCAGCTCGACGGTAGTCAGCAGAGCCCATCCGTTGGCACGCGCCCAATGGTAGGTAGGCTGTTCCTGCAGGCCCTCGACGTAGCCGTGACGGTAGATTCCCTTCTCAGGAACCCACATGCGGTTCACGAAGTTCTTGTACATCGTGGCAGCCTCGTCGAAGAACTTGCCGTCGCCCGTATAGACACCGCGATAGGCAATGGTGGGAATGCCCATGTACATGTCGTCGAGCCAGATGGTGTTGCGCTGCGGACGATGGCGGGCAAAGGTGCGGTCGGGCAGGCGGTACTGCTGGTTCTCCACAAAGTCGAAGTAGTTCTCGATGATGGGACTCAGCTTCGTACTGTCAACCTTGAATGCTGAATTGTTCACGGCCTTCATCATTGCCGTACACATCGTTCCGCAGTCGTCAAGGGCGCGAGGATGCAGAATCTGCTCCATCTGAGCGTCCTGGCACTCCTCCTGTCCCATGAAGTTGGGAGCCACCTCTGTTATGAACTCGAAACGTGTCTTCACGTAGTCGCTATACTTCTGGTCGCCAGTCACTTCTGCCGCAGCCAAAAGAGCCTGATACGTAATTCCCCACTCGTAGGAACCGATGCGGAAAGCACCACGCTCCAAGGTTCCGTCCTCCTTCAGGGCGTGGGGTGTCTGCTCGTCGACATAGCAGAAAATGCGGTCGATTGCCGCGATTATACTATCCCGCTGCACTTCGCCGTAGGGAATCTTGTAGTCGGGTTTCAACAGGTGCAACGGCGTGTTAGAGTCATTGACTTCTGCCTCCTGCACGTTTTGCTTCGTGCACTGAACACTAATGGCTGCCAGAAGCAGCAGGAACATTGATTTTGCTTTCATATTTATAGTTTTACTTTATATTTCTTTCCGTTGGAAATTATCACGCTGGGACGATGAAGCGAAGAGACGGAACGCCCCTGCAAATCGTATGTGCCACGAAGATGCCTGTTGCCCGGAAATACCACGCTCTGCAATCCATCCACCACCTCGGCTTCCTCAATGGCAAACTGGCAACCAGTATCGCTGGTGTTGGAGCCTGAGCCCCAATTGTAAATCTTGTAGTTCAGCCCGGCATTCGTCTGGTTTATCTGCGTCGTTCCCGATACGATAATGAAATAGTCGGGGGTGTCGGCCTCCTTCAGTGTCCACCCCTTTGTAGGAACACTTTTCGAGGTCTTGAGTTGCGTGTTGTTGGAGGCCGAAGGCGAGATGTAGGAAGCATCATTGCGGTTGACAATGTTATACGACCCGTCGGCGCGAGTCGTGAACTTCCACATAGCGGCATGGGCCGTACCATCCGTGCCTCCTGTCAGCCCCTGCCCTACTCCATTGCTTTGCACATAGCGTCCATTGCGGAGGGGAGTACTCAACGTGTACCAATATGTAGCATTCTCATCGCTGGGATAAATGGTTACCTTATCATCCTCTGGATTATACTCCTCGTCGAACAGTTGCTTGGGAGAATAAACAAGGCCGTCCAAAGCATCATTTCCGTCAACATCGGTGACTACAAAGGTAAACATCCATTTGTTCAAGCGCACACCATTGGCATTGACATAGGGCAGTTTCAGGAACACCTTGTTCCAACCTTCTTTCAACTCAATCACCACGGGCTTTCGGGCCGTGAAGTTCTCATTGCCGAGCGGTACCTCGTTGTCGATACTCTTGCCCGCATTGTCCCACTTCGGTGCCTTCAGCTCCACGTCGTTGAGCCAGATGCGCGAACCCTTTCTGTCCCACGAGCCATTTGCCGGCGCTGAATCCTTCTCCGAACGCCCGTAGTTCTGGAACTCGACAAGGGCACCTGCCGTCTGGGCGATGGGAGAATAAACGTAAGTCCACGCATAGGCCGTATAGTTCAATTGAGGGTTCTTATAGAATGCCGGAACCGTTGTTCCCCAAGTATGGCGAAGATAGATACCTGCTCCAGTAGCCCGTTTTGTCCGATAGGTATGTCCATCATAAACATAACTGTCCTTCAGCCCTTCTGTTTCGGGCGGCAGCACCTTACTGGCCGTTCCGCCATTGGGGAAGGCATCGGTAATCTGCCAACGGACATTGGTCTGGCGCACATAAGGGATATCCTCATTCTTCAGCGAGTGGGCCTTATGGAAAAGGAAACGTCGTTCCCAATCGGCAAACTCGTCGTATTCGTCACCGGCATTGGGGAGCGTCGTTCCTCCTGTCTCAATATACTGCTTGCCACCACCCTTCCAGCCGCGTTCTGTTGAAGCAAGCACATTGGCATAGACATTATTCTGACGCATGATGCCCGACTCCGTCTCCACATAACGGTCGTTCCATACTGCCATTATCTCACCGGCAATCTCCGACGACCCCTTTTCGGCATAGTAAATATTACTTTTGTAGATGCCCACAAGGTCGGCAAACACGTCAAAGTGGTTGATGTAGTTGTAACGGCAATCGATGTTGGGAAGACCCGTTATCTTATTTCCCGACGTGCTCCACATCTGGGTCATATCGGCTCCCATCGTCGAAGATATAGTGACACCACGAATGGGGTTCCACACTACTACCTTCTTTCCAAGACCATGAACATAGTCTGTGATTATTTTCAGGAAATCGGTATAGGTTATCGTCTGCTCATCGGCTCCGATGTGAATATATGGAGCATCGGGGAACACCTCGCAAACCTCGTCGAGTATGTTCTTCAGTTCCTGCACACCTTGGTCGGTCTGCATCGAATGCCCCATAGCACGCTCGAAGGCAGCACTATGTCCGGGCATATCTATTTCTGGGATTACGATGATGCCATAGTCGGCAGCCAGTTCAGCAATCTCCCGACACTCCTCCTGCGTGTAGTATTTACCGGCGAAGCGCGTCATAGAAGATGCATTTGTCAGTTGAGGATATTGCTTTACCTCGAAACGCCATGCCTGATTCTCTGTCAGGTGGAAATGGAAGGTATTTACCTTGAAGCGTCCCATCAGGCGAATCTGCTTCTTCAGTTCCTCTGCACTGATGTAACTACGTCCGATATCGTGCATCCAGCCCCTCAGTTTGAAAGCAGGCCAGTCGGTAATAGTACAAGTTTCGAGCTGCAAACCACTGTCCTCTCCCTCTGCCATCTGTGCCAAAGTCTGTACAGCTCGTATTACACCTGTTTCCGTAACTGCATTTATTTTTATTCCACTTTCCCCTACTATGAGACGATAAGCCTCGTTGGGATAGCCCGAAAGGGAATAGTTGTAGGAACCACTGATGGCAGAGCCCACATTGACAGTCAGCGTTGGAGAATCTGCCTCAGTAGAAAGTTCCTGTCCCAAAAGGTTCTGAAACACTCGTTGAATACGTTCCGAAGGCATTGTCTGACACGAAAGGACGCCTGTAAGTGCCAATGTCTGTCCTCCTTCGGACATAGTCACCTGCTTGGGAACAGGCAACAGATGGGCAACCTTGCCAACTGCCGACAGCGACAAGAGCAATGCCAAAAGTAAAAAACACAGTCTTCTCATAATCACATGGTACTAATCATGCGCAAATATAAAGAATTTTGGGCGAAGATGGAAATAAATGGCGGGAAATTCGTATCTTCGCATCGTAAAATGCTATGAATCATGAAACGTAACACCCTTTCCTCTCTTCTAATTTTCAGTTTTTCACTTCTCTTTTTTCATTTGCCTTTGAAGGCTCAGGTTCCTCTCCATTGGGTTGGGGGAACACCTCAAGAGAAACAGCCTGTTACTCTTGGCATACCCTTCGACAAAGGAGAGATGAAAGCCGAAGCAGCAGGCAGCATCACATGCAACGGAACAGCCCTGCCCACCGACTGCTGGCCTTTGGCATACTGGCCCGACGGCAGTGTGAAATGGTTGGCAGCAGCAGCCGTAGTGCCTGCTGGTGGCAAGGAGATTGCTTTTTCTAGAAATTCTAGTCCATCTAGTTCTACTAGTCCCACTAGTCATACTAGCCTTCTGGTGAGCACAGGTCCGCTGAAGGCTTATATCTCCAGCAAGGGAGAGGGTCTGATAGACAGTCTTGTGCTTAATGGCACGAAGGTGGCACAGCATGGGACTCTCGTCTGCACCACGCAGAACGAGCCTTATCAGGAAGGTGTCGGCAATTTGCAGTTCTCCAACTATAAGAGTTCCATAGACACTGCCTACATAGAGCGTGAAGGACAAGTGCGAACAGTAGTCCGCATCAACGGACATCACGCTGCCAACGGTCGCCAATGGTTACCATTCACCGTGCGTCTGTATTTCTATCAAGGCAGCGAGGAGATTAAGATGGTTCATTCGTTCATATACGACGGCGACCAGAACAAGGATTTCATTCGTTCGCTGGGTGTTCGCTTTGAGGTTCCCATGCGCGAACAACTGTACAACCGACACGTTGCCTTTGCCACAGGGCAAGGCGTATGGGCGGAGAGCATACAGCCCCTTAGCGGAAGGCGTTTTCTGGACAACAACCCGCAGTGGGAAGTGGACCAAGTGGCAGGCAAGCGCATTCCCGAACCATCGGCATTCGACGAGAAGGGACAAGAGTTGTTACACCATTGGGCAAAATGGAATTCATTCCGTCTCAGTCAGCCCAACGACCAAGGTTTCTCCATTACGAAACGCGCCCATGCCAACAACCCCTGGATTGGCACACAGACAGGCCATCGTGCGCCCGGCTACGCTTTTGTGGGTGACGTAAGCGGAGGACTGGGTATAAGCATGAAAGACTTCTGGCAGAGCCATCCAGCATCGTTGCAAGTGGACAGCGCCACCAGCGACCGCGCCCTGCTGACAGCTTACCTGTGGAGTCCGGACGCACCTGCTATGGACCTGCGCCACTACGACAATGTGGCTCACGACCTCATCGCCTCATACGAGGATGTGCAGGAAGGGATGTCCACTCCCTACGGAATTGCCCGCACCTCAACACTGACACTCATTCCCACCTGCAACTACCCGGGCAAGGAAGCCGTTGCACTGACAGCCCAACGCCTAAGCAAGGACACTCCCCTACTGCCCACGCCCGAATACTTGCACGCAAAGCACGCCTTCGGCATCTGGTCGCTGCCCGACAACAGCAACGAAAAGCGCCAGAAGGTAGAAACGCTGCTCAATCAGTACCTCGACTATTACCTGCGTCAACAAGAACAGCACCATTGGTACGGTTTCTGGAACTACGGCGACTTCATGCACCAATACGACCCTGCCCGTCACCAATGGAAGTACGATGTTGGCGGCTTTGCCTGGGACAACACCGAACTGGGAAGCATCTCGTGGCTGTGGTATTCGTTCCTGCGCACTGGGCGTGCCGACCTCTGGCGACTGGCAGTTGCAATGACTCGCCACACCTCAGAAGTAGATGTCTATCACATAGGCCCGATGGCTGGCTTGGGCTCTCGTCACAATGTATCGCACTGGGGCTGTGGAGCAAAGGAGGCACGCATCAGTCAGGCTGCATGGAACCGCTTCCAGTATTACCTGACAGCCGACGAGCGCTTGGGCGACCTGATGACCGATGTCAAGGATGCCGACCAGAAGCTCTATACCATCGACCCCATGCGACTGGCTCTGCCTCGCGAGAAATATCCCTGCACTGCTCCTGCCCGTCTGCGTGTAGGTCCCGACTGGCTTGCCTATGCTGGCAACTGGATGACGGAATACGAGCGCACCCGCGATAATACTTATAGGAAAAAGATTGAGATTGGCATGAAGAGCATCTCACGTCTGCCAAACGGCATATTCACAGGCCCTGGCGTACTCGGCTTTGACCCTGCAACTGGCATTCTGTCGTGGGAGGGCGACAAGAAGATGACCCACACAGAACACCTGACCACCATCATGGGCGGCTTCGAAGTGCAGCACGAACTCGACGAAATGCTTCCGAACAAAGCGTGGCAACGCACGTGGCTCGACTACTGCAGCCGCTACCACCTTATGACGAAGAACACATTCCGCGTGAGCCGCCTCAAGGCATACGCCGCATGGAAGCTTCAGAACAAGAAACTGGCAGAGGAAGCTTGGAAGGATATGTGGACTTACAGCCACAAAATGCAGCACTACCCCTTCGAGATGCACCATATTGAGGGCAACGAGGTGCCCGAACCGCTGGACGAAAGCCCGTTGACTACCACCAACGACTGTGCGCTTTGGAGCCTCGAAGCCATCTTTATGCAGGAAGTAATTCCACAAGAATAATTGATTTATATCAAATAATACACACTTTACGGTAGTTTGTGCAGTATTTCTTTACACAAATTAACGTAAAGTGTGTACCTTTGCACCCGATTTAACAATCACAACCGCAAAATTATTTGAGTATTAAATCAGAATGTTATGAAAAAAGTATTATTCACATTCGCAATCTTCAGTTTTGCATTTTCAGTTTTCAATCCCGTCAAGGCCGGTGGTCTGGTAACGAACTCCAACCAAAACGTCAGCTTCCTGCGCCAGATGAGTCAGGACGCCATCATCGACGTCACTGGCATCTACCTCAACCCCGCTGGTACCGCTTTCCTGAAGGACGGCTGGCACATCTCAGCCAACTGGCAATTTGCCAAGCAGAGTCGTGACATCACCACGACATTCCCTCTGTTTGCGCAGAATCTTGACAATAACGCAACCACCCACAAGTTCGAGGGTGACGCCTTGGCACCCGTAATTCCGTCTCTTCACGTCAGCTACAACAAAGGCAAGTGGAGCGTAAACGGAAGCATATCGCTTGGCGGCGGTGGCGGCAAGTGCGAGTTTGACAACGGCATCGGCTCGTTTGAATCGGCATACGCAGGTGCCTTGTTTACTAACGTCCCCGGATTACTACCCACCATGCTTCAGCCAGGACTGATAGCAGCCGGTGTTCCTGCAACCGCAGCTCCTGCCTTGGCAGCAACGGCAACCTACGACGGCTATACGCTGAATAGCTACATGAAGGGCCGTCAGTACTACTTCGGACTCTCTGCCGGTGGAACGTATAAGTTCAAGGACAATCTGGCTGGTTTCGTTGGCTTGCGTGCTGTATATGCCACTTGTAACTACAATGGCTTCGTAAAGCCCTCTATCGGCTACTCCATCCCTGCAGTTCCCGGTGTCTTCCCCGGCACAACAGGCAGAGCTGATTTGGCAAACTACGGTATTGACCTGAACTGCGACCAGACAGGCTTCGGCATTACTCCCATCATTGGCATCGACTACAAGATAAACAAGCACTGGAACGTAGCTGCTCGCTTCGAGGCCGAGACAAAGCTGCGCCTGAAGAACAAGACAGAGGCCAATGTTCCTGCTATGGTTGCTGCTAACCCTAGCGCAACAGCCCTGCTGGGTCAGTTCCAAGATGGAAGCAAGGTGGCTGCCAACATTCCCGCCATCCTCAGTGCCGGTGCTCAGTACAGCCCCATTGAGAAGGTTCGCATCATGGCTGGCTGGCATTACTACTTCGACAAGGCTGCCAAGCAGTACAACAACAAGCAGGAGCTCATCGACAAAAACACTCAGGAGTTCTCTGCCGGTGTAGAATGGGACTGCTGCAAGTGGCTCACCGTCAGCGGCTCATGGCAGAACACTCGCTATGGTCTGTCCGATGAGTACATGAATGACTTGTCATTCAACCTCTCCAACAACATGATGGGCCTTGGCGTACGTGTTCACGCCAGCAAGAAGGTTGATGTTGATGCTGGTTACATGCACACTTTCTACAAGGACAGGACCGTTACCTCAGCCACTGCCGCAGGTGCCAAGACTGACTTCTACGAGCGTTCCAACGATGTATTCGGCATTGGCGTTAACATAAATTTATAAACACTTTTTCCGAAGTATTCGTTACTGATTCGGGATTTTTTCGTACTTTTGTTGCTAATTATATGATAATTAACGGCAAAAGTACGATTTTTTATGTCCAATTATAAGAAAAACAGCAAGCGGAGACTTTTCCTTTTTGTCCTGTTGCTGGCATTAGCAGGTGGGGCACGCGCCGCCCAGTGGATTGACGTCACAAGATACATCGTAAACCCATCGTTCGAAGGCAACGACATTACGACGGGCTGGTCTGGCACCACTTTTGGAGCTGCATCTCCAATGGAGAATGCCGAGCATTACCAGAAGTATTTTGATACGTATCAGGTGATAACGGGGCTGAAGGCTGGTAAATATCGTGTAAGCCTCAGCGCGTTCTACCGCATGGGCTCTGCCAGCGATGACTACAACCGCTACTCCTCTGGCGACTACACCGACTACCAGTATGCCAAGCTCTATGCCACATCATCGGAAGGCGATTTCGAGAGCGACATCGTTCCTTTGTCGAGTGCAGCCTTGACAGAAAGTCTGGGAGGTGCTACCAGCTCAATAGGCAACTGGTGGGAAGGCAACACACGCTATGTCCCCAACAACATGGCTGCTGCCCACTATTGGTTCGAGGCTGGCTACTATCAGAACTCGGTAGAAGCCACCGTTGGCAGCAACGGCGAACTGGTCATCGGCATCCGCAAGGCATCAATCCTGCAAAGTGACTGGGTTTGTCTGGACGACTGGCGACTGGAGATGTGGGGCGACTTGGTACAAGCAACCGCCATCAAGCTGAACAAGACCACGACTTCGATGGTTGTGGGCGAGAACTTACAATTGTCAGCCACCATAACGCCTGACAACGCCACCTATACGAATGTTGAATGGAAGAGCAACAACGAAAGCATTGCTACGGTGGACAAGAATGGCATAGTGACTGCCCACAAGACTGGACAGGTCAAGATTACGGCCACGACCATAGACGGCAGTAACCTTTCAGCTACATGCACCATAAATGTCTCTTATAACGAAGTCGGACAAAAGAATCTGATTATCACCGAATTGCAATCAGCAAACAACGACCAGTTCCTCGATCCCTCATGGAACTACGGCGGTTGGATAGAGTTTTATAATCCAGGAACAAAGGGTGTATCGCTGACAGGCTGCTGGCTGAGCGACGACCGCGAAAACCTGAAGATGGTGCAAATCACCGAACCCATAGCCGTGCCTGCCAAGGGATATAAAGTACTCTGGTTCGACCACCACGACCAGTACTGCCCCACGCAAATCGACATGAAACTGGATGTCGAGGGCGGAACCATATACCTGAGCGACAAAAGCGGCAACCAGCTGACCTCGCTGGCCTACCCACAAATGGTCAGCCGAGCTTCGTATGCTCGCTTAACACTGGACGAAGATGGCTACATGTGGTCATCCACCCCAACACCTGAAGCACCCAACGACGGTATGGAGTATGGGTTATACCAACTGTCTGCCCCCGTGGTAGACCGTCCGTCGCAAATCTTCGGCGGTTCGATGACGGTATGCGTCAACATCCCCCAGGGAGCTACCCTTCGCTATACCACCGACGGCACAACGCCCACGTTGGACAACGGTGCGGTATCGGCTGACGGACTCTTCTACCCCAGCGAAACAACGACCTACCGTTTCCGTCTCTTTGCCGAAAACAGGCTGCCCAGTCCCGTTGTCACCCGCAGCTACATCCTCGAAGACAAAAATTTTGCCCTGCCAGTAATGAGTATCGTTACAGACAGGAATAACCTCTACAGCCCCGACTACGGCATCTTTACTAAAGGTAACGGAAACGGACGACCCGGCAACGGACAAAGCTCGCCCTGCAACTGGAATATGGACTGGGAGCGCCCCGTCAACTTCGAATACATCAACACCGAAGGCGAGATGGTCATCAATCAAGAGACGGCAATGGAGCGCTGCGGCGGATGGAGCCGTGCCTGGACGCCTTTCTCCTTCAAAATCAAGGCGAAGAAGCAATACGAACTGCAGAACTTCCTGCCCTACGATTTCTTTGAGGAGAAGCCCTATCGCAAGCACAAGACTTTGCAGATTCGCAACGGTGGAAACGACAACGGCTGCCGCTTCAGAGACCCAGCCCTGCAGGAAATAGTATTCCGCTCAGGCCTTGATGTTGATTGTCAGGGTTACCAGCCCGCTATGCACTATTTCAACGGCGAGTATGCAGGTGTCATCAATGTCCGCGAGCCGAACAACAAGCACTACGTCTATGCCAACTACGGGCTCGACGACGACGAGATTGACCAGTTCGAAATGTCACCCGACTCGGGTTACGTCCAGAAGTGCGGCACCTACGAAAGCATGCAGCGCTGGTACGACTTGGCAGCAGCATGCAGCGACAGCCGTGCCTATGAGGCCATCAAGGATATGGTGGACATCGACGAATACTGTAACTACATGGCCGTCCAGATGTACTTGGGCAACTGGGACTGGCCCCAGAACAACGTAAAGGGCTGGAAGCCCATCATGGAGGGCGGCAAGTTCCGCTTCATCCTCTTCGACATGGACGGTTCGCTCAACACCACCGATGCCTTCGCCACGTTTGCCAACAAGCAGAGCTACACCTTCGACGTGCTCTACGGACAGCCTATCGACCGCTTCTACAACAAGGAAATCGAGTTTGTGACCATCTTCCTGAACATGTTGCAGAACGATGAGTTCCGTAAGCAATTCATCGACACATACTGCCTCGTGGCAGGTTCTGTCTTCGAACCCGAACGCTGCCAGTCCATCATCAACGAACTGGCCAACCGCGTAAGTGCCAGCCAGAACATCTACAACTCATTCTACAACCAGCAGAGCACTCCGTGGAGCACAGCAAACTCCCTCATCAACGGACTGACGGAGGGCCGACAGAACAGCATGTACTCCGCCCTGCAGAACTACAGTCCCATGGGATTAAAGAGCCAGAAGGCACAAAGCGTGGGGCTGGCCAGCAATCTGCCTGAAGCCCGTCTGCTGGTCAACAATCTGCCCGTACCCACAAACAAGTTCAGCGGTCGTCTCTTCGCCCCCATAACTTTCCGTGCCCAGGCTCCTGCCGGCTACAAGTTTATCGGGTGGAAGATGACCGAAGGCACCGGTCTGACAGAGACCGAATACCTGATTCCCACAGAGTCCACGTGGAAATACTATGACAAGGGCTCGCTCGACGGACAGGACTGGTACACTGACAATTACGACGATTCAGCTTGGAGCAACGGACAAGCCCCCTTAGGCTACTTCGTGGGTGGCAGCCGTTACACGAACACCTACCTCGACTACGGAGGCGATGCCAACCAGAAGTACCCCACTTACTATTTCCGCACCGTCCTCAACATGGACAAGGCACCAGAAGGCAAACTGCAGCTCAACTACACCATAGACGACGGATTCGTACTCTACATCAACGGCACAGAGGCTGGTCGCTACAACATGCCCAGCGGCAGCGTTACCTACAACACCTATGCCACCAGTTATGCCCGCAACAACCCAGACAGTGGCACGTTGGACCTCGATGCCTCGCTCTTCAAACTCGGCAAAAACACCATTGCCGTCGAGATTCACAACAATAACGCCAACTCCACCGACGTTTACTGGGAGGCCAGCATTTCGCAGAGCGTGACCCACTCCGATGGAGTTATCATCAGCACCAATGAGGAATACGAAATGCCCGAGGGCAACATGGTTCTCATCGCCTGCTACGAGGAGATGACGGCCAAGGAACGTCAAGAAGCTGGTCTTTCGTCGGCTCCCGTTGTTATCAACGAAGTATCGGCCAGCAACAGCATCTACGTCAACGACTACTTCAAGAAAGACGACTGGGTGGAGCTCTACAACACAACCTCCGAGGACATCGACCTCGAAGGTATGTATCTGACCGACCGCAGCAATAAGCCCGAAAAGTACCAGATTACGGCTAAGGGCACCAAGGCCAGCACCATCATCCCCGCCCACGGCTACAAGATTATCTGGTGCAGCAAGCGTGATACGAAGACCGAGCTGCACGCCAACTTCAAGCTTGACAACGAGGACGGAACCGTCATCCGATTGATGGCAGCAGACCGTTCGTGGGCCGACAGCCTCGTCTATTGTGCCCACAACGGCGACCAGACCGTAGGACGTTTCCCCGATGGCGGCAATCAGGTCTATCTCATGACGCAACCCACCATCAACAAGGCCAACCTGCTGAACACATACGCCAGGGCTTGGGAATATGTGGCACCTGAGGACACCACCCAAACAGGCGTCCGCACGCTCTCCAGCCGTTCTGGCGGCATGAGCATCGCCTACGCCAACGAGCAGTTACTCGTCAAGAGCGAGGATGACCCGAATCTTTCGGTCGCTGTCTACACAATCAGCGGTGCCCTCGTACTGCGGCAGCAGCTTTTCCTCGAAACTGGTCACGAACGCATCGGCCTGTCCATGCTACCTGCTGGCATCTACGTGGCTCGTGCCCGTGATTCCGAAGGCAACGAATGCGCCACCAAGTTTGCGATTAAGTGAGCACACAACGGAAATAAATATTACAGACGCTAACCATGAAGAAAATCCATCTCGCCATCCTGACCGCACTCGTGCTGGCAGGTTGCGCCCCTCAGAAAGAGAGTAAGCAGCAGGAGTCGCAGGACGCTCCCGCAGTAGAGAACGCACAGACACAGGTTGCCGCCGAAGGCAGCGAAGCCCCTGACTTCACCCTGCTTGGTCCCGATGACAAGCCCTTGAGTCTGTCCAGCCTTCGCGGGCAATATATCGTGCTCGACTTTTGGGGTACTTGGTGTAAATGGTGCGTTAAGGGCATTCCCGACATGAAGCGATACTATGAGAAGTACGAGGGCCTGTTCGAAATCCTCAGCATCGACGTGGGCGACGACGAGGACACTTGGCTCAAGGCCATCGACTCGTACGACATGGAATGGAAACACGTCATCACCGACGAGGAGAGTGCCCAGCAACTGCAAGAGCTCTACGGCATAGAGGGCTACCCCACGAAGATTGTCGTAGACCCCATGGGCATCATCGTCAAAATCACCGTAGGCGAAGACCCGTCCTTCTACTCTTACCTCGACGACCTGCTCTCCACCAAGTAAACGGCACTGAGCGACATGCGCGAAATAGAGTTGCTGGCACCGGCAAAGGATTTACAGACAGGCATTGAAGCCATACGCCACGGAGCAGATGCCGTGTACATCGGTGCTTCAAGGTTCGGGGCACGAGCGGCAGCAGGCAACTCGGTGGAGGACATACGACAATTGGTGGACTTCGCCCAGCCCTACGGCGTGAAGGTTTACGTCACGCTGAATACCATACTCTTCGACAACGAGCTGGAGGAGGCACGACAACTGGCCGACGAACTACAGGCAGCAGGCGTGGATGCCCTCATCGTGCAGGACTTCGGATTAATTACGAATTACGAAATACGAAATACGAATGCACAGCCTCGTAATACGGATTTCGGTTTTCATAAATTAAGGCTCCACGCCTCGACGCAGATGGATAACCGCACGGCGGAGAAAGTGGAGTGGCTCAGGGGACTGGGCTTCCGGCAGGTGGTGTTGGCTCGCGAACTGACGCTGGAAGAGATTAGCGAGATTCACCGACGGGTGCCCGACGTCAGACTGGAAGTGTTCGTGCATGGCGCCATCTGTGTATCGTACAACGGTCAGTGTTATGCCTCTCAATATTGTTTCGGGCGGTCGGCCAACCGCGGCCAATGTGCCCAGTTCTGCCGCATGCCCTTCGACCTCATCGAGGGTGAGGGGGAGAAAGAGCGCGTGCTGATGCGACAAAAGCACCTGCTGTCGCTGCGCGACATGAACCGCTCGGCTCAACTCGAAGCGCTGCTGGACGCCGGAGCATCGAGCCTAAAGATAGAGGGACGGCTGAAGGACACAGGCTACGTGAAGAACGTAGTGGCCTACTACCGACAGCGGCTCGACGAGATTTTCAGTCGCCGACCAGAGTACCGCAGAAGCAGCCTGGGTTACGAGAAAATAACTTTTAGCCCTGATTTAACAAAATCTTTTAACAGACTGTTTACCAACTACTTTTTAGATGGAAGAACTCGTGACATGGCGAACACACACACACCGAAAAGCATGGGCGAGCCCATCACTCCCGAAACGGAATTGCACAACGGCGACGGGCTGTGTTTCATCAACAAGGAAGGACAGTTGGAAGGCTTCCGCGTGAACGATGCGAGCAAGGTCGTGATAAGGAAAGGTATGTTCCGCAACCACGACCAGCAGTTCGAGCAACAGTTGTCGAAACCCACAGCCACAAGGAAAGTGCGAGTGCGCTGGCTGCTGAAAGAGGAGGAAGACGGTTTCTTGCTTCGCCTCATTCGCGAAGACGGTGCAACGGCAGAACAAGTATTCCCCCACCCTCACGAACTGGCCCGCAGTCCACAAACCGAGCAGATAGAGCGCCAGCTTGCGCGTCTGGGCGACACTCCCTATGAGTCCACGGGCACAGACATCGAAATGTCACAGAACTGGTTCATACCTGGAAGCACCCTTGCCGATTGGCGGAGAAAGACCCTGCAGGCTCTCCAGCTATCCACCACTTCCCAAGCAGAGAGAGAGCTGAATGCGCAGTCTGTTAAACCTGATCATGAACCTACTCCCCTCTCTGGCGGCGAGGGACAGGGGGGAGAGTCGCTGACGTATCTCGTCAATGTGGCAAACCACGAGGCTCGCCGCTTCTATCTGGAACAGGGAGCCAAACAGGTGGACTGGGCATTGGAAGTGGAACAGCCTCAGTCAGGTGAGAAGGGACTGCTACTCATGACCTGCCGCTACTGCATCCGTCACGAGCTGGGAATGTGCTATAAGGAGTTAAGGATGAAAGATAACTCTCCGCTATTTCTGCGGCTGGCAGACGGACGGCGGTTCCGGCTCGGTTTCGACTGCAAGAACTGCCAAATGAAAGTTTATGCTGAGAAATGAAAGAATGAGGATGTTTATTGACATAGGAAGAAAGATGTGGCAATGCATTCATGTGTTGTCATTCATTCTCATTTTCTCATTCTCTCATTTTCTCATTTTCAGTTGCAAGCCCAACCAGCCGGAAAGGGACTTCGAGCGTCCGTGGGACATCGACTACAACTTCGTGCTGACCAGCGACAGCCTCATCCTACAGGAAGAGCGACCCATGCACCTGCTCATCGTGCCCGAACAAACTGACTCGCATGTCGTTTACAAGAACGACCCCCTTGTGGTGGCCCAAATCGAGGTCATCCCCGAGGACTCGATAGACAGCGTATGGGTGAAAGTGGCACGCGACCAACTGACCCAAGGCTGGGTCCACGAATCAGAACTCATGGAGGCCGTAGTGCCCGACGACCCCATATCGCAGGGCATTCACCTGTTTTCCGACAGCCACGTAGTCGCCGCCGTTGCGCTCCTCGTAACCGCCCTTGCCGCCTGGCTCTCCAGAAGGATGCGGAAACGACGCTTCCACCTCGTACACATCGATGACATTGCCTCCCCCTACCCCATGCTGCTCTGTCTTGCCTTTGCCGCAGCCACCGTGCTCTATACCGCCATTCAGATATTCGTCCCCCAACTGTGGGTAGATTTCTATTTCCATCCCACGCTCAACCCCTTCGGTCAGCCCACCATTCTGGCTCTGTTCCTTTCGCTGGCCTGGCTCATCGTCATCCTCATCATAGCCTCACTCGACGACATCCGCCGCTCCCTGCCTGCAGGCGAAGCCATTCTCTACACCCTTTCCCTGCTGGCCATCCTCGCTGGAATCTACCTTTTCTTCTCCATCACCACACAATACTTCCTCGGCTACTTCCTATTGATGTTCTATGCCGCCTTGGCCGTCTGGCAATATCTGCGCCGCCATCGCCCGCGCTACCGTTGTGGACGTTGTGGTGCCCCACTCCACGACAAAGGCCCCTGTTCACGTTGTGGAATCTGAAAAGTTTTCGTATCTTTGCACAGAACAAATAAATCCATTACCATGAAGCATCACGTCATCCGCTATTGGCTTTTCGCAGTTCTGATGGTTTTTCCAGCCCTCACACTTCTGGCACAAGAGTCAGTGGCGCTATCCGACGGCTGGACTTTCCGACAGGAACGCCTCAACAACTGGCACCCTGCAACGGTGCCTGGTACCGTCCACACAGACCTGATGGCCATCGGCAACATCGACGACCCGTTCTTCGGACTGAACGAACGCGCCGTGCAATGGATTGACAAAGAAGACTGGCTCTACGACAACCACTTCGAGATTACCGAGGCACAGCAGCAATGTGCCCGTCGTGAGCTCACTTTCTACGGACTGGACACATACGCCGACGTGTGGCTCAACGATTCACTCATTCTGAAGGCCGACAACATGTTCCGAACGTGGCGAGCCGACATCACCCGCCTCACAAAGGTGGGAAAGAACCATTTGCGCGTTCGCTTCCACTCACCGGTGAAAAGGGACATGCCCAAGTGGGAAGCTCACCGCTACGAGTATGATGCCAGCAACGACCAGAGCCAAAACGGCGGACTGTTGGACCGCGCACTCGCACCATTTGCCCGCAAGGCCGGCTACCACTACGGATGGGACTGGGGACCGCGCCTGATCACCTTCGGCATCTGGCGCCCTGTAGTGCTCACGGCTTGGAACGATGCAATCATTCGCGACGTCTTCGTAGAGCAAAAGGAGGTGAACAGGAAACGTGCCGTCATCCAGCACCATGTAAGCATCGAGGCCGACCACGAGGCTACGGCCACCATCACCATCACAGACTCTGCCTCCCAGTGCCGACTGGCCTCTCAGCAAGTGACCCTGAAGCGCGGCACAAACAAGTTTGTTCTGCCCTACACCATCGCCAATCCCCAACTGTGGTGGAGCAACGGTCTGGGCGAGCCTCACCTTTACACCCTAACAACCACCCTAACCCATGAGTCCCATAAGACCCATAAGGCCTATGAGCCCCATAAGCTCTCTACTCGCGTGGGACTCCGCTCCATCAAGCTCCACCGCGAGAAAGACGCCGTCGGCGAGGCGTTCTATTTTACGCAGAACGGCGAACGAGTGTTCATGAAGGGAGCCAACTACATTCCATGCGACATCTTCCTGCCACGCGTCACCGACTCCATCTATAGCCGCACCATTGCCGACGCCGTAGCCGTGAACATGAACATGTTGCGCGTGTGGGGAGGCGGTGTGTACGAGGACGACCGCTTCTACGACCTCTGCGACCAGCATGGCATTCTCATCTGGCAGGATTTCATGTTCGCCTGCTCGATGTATCCTGCCGACGAAGCCTTTCTGGACAACATCCGTCAGGAGGCCGTCGACAATGTGCGTCGCCTTCGCAACCACCCCTGCATTGCCCTTTGGTGCGGCAACAATGAAATCCAGGATGCCTGGTTCAACTGGGGCTGGAAACAACGTAGCGAGCAGAACAACAAGACCGTTGCCGACCGACTGTGGCAAGAATACAAGGCCATTTTCCTCAGGACTTTGCCCGAAGTTGTCAGTGAGTACGCTCCTCAGACCCCGTATCACTCCTCGTCGCCTTATTCGGCTGAGGACGGGCGCCGCGATTTCACAAGTGGCGACTACCACTATTGGGAGGTATGGCACAGCCGCAAGCCCATCAGCGAATACAATAAAGTCCGTTCGCGGTTCTTCAGTGAGTACGGGATGCAGAGTTTTCCGGAACTGAACTCCGTCAAGCGCTTCTGCCCAGACCCTGCACAATGGAGTATAACGTCTGACGTGATGATGGCACACCAGCGCGGAGGCGCCCATGCCAACAGCCTCATCGAATCTTACCTAAGCACAGAATACGGCCGTCCGCAAGCCTTCGACACGCTGCTCTACGTGGGACAACTGATGCAGGGCGATGCTATGAAGACAGCCGTCGAAGCCCATCGCCGCGACAAAGGCTACTGCTGGGGGTCGCTGCTGTGGCAAATCAACGACTGCTGGCCCGTGGCCTCGTGGAGCACGCGTGATTACTATGGCCGTTGGAAGGCCGCCCACTACATGATTCGTCAGGCTATGGCCGACATCCTTGTTTCCCCCATCCAGAAGGAGGACGGAACGCTCTGTGTCAGTCTCGTCAACGACCGCCTGATGCCCGTCAGCGGACAACTCACGATAGAGGTGTGGACGGCGGAGTCGCGGGTTCATAGCATAAAGTTAAAGGTAAAGGCTGCCGCCAACAGCGCCACTGAAGTCTGGAAGGTGCCCACAGCCCAACTGCTGACCGAGGCCGGAATTGCAGCCGACGAGGCCATCATCCATGCGGAGTTTCGCATTGGCAACGGCTCTGCCGCCACATACAGCAATAACTACATTCTGGTCTATCCCAAGGACCTGAAACTGCAGCCCACGCACATCGCGTGGCAAGTGGAGGACGCAACTCCCTCCAGCCTAAGCATCAAACTAAAGTCGGACTGCTATGCCCGGGGTGTCTTCCTGAGCCTCAACGGCGACAGCGACCACCGTTTCTCTGACAACTACTTCGACCTGCTGCCGGGCCAGGAGCGCATCGTTACGCTTGAGACCGCCCTACCCGCCAGCGAAGCACGGCATCGACTGAATATTATGACATACAAATAATCAATAAAAGAAGAATGAGAATACACAAAATCGTGAAGTGCAGCCTAACCCTGATGGCAATGGCTGTGAGCCTATCCATCTGGGCACAGGAGGACAAGACGAGCTTGATTCAGAACCCATCGTTCGAGACAAACGGGACGGAAGGCTGGACGGTAAACAACATGAAGACACAGAGCAACTCGGTGTTCTCACGCAAGGCTGGCACCTATTATCTGGAGTCGTGGGTTGGCATCGGCCAGCAGATTGACGAGGCCAGCGTGGTGCAAACCCTGAAGAACCTGCCGCAAGGCACCTACCAACTGACAGCCGCAGCCCTGCACATTCAGCAGACGGGCAGCAACAGTACCACCAATAAGGGTTCGGCACAGACGGGCGCCTACCTGTTTGCAGGCACCACGAAAGCCGCCGTCACCTCCATGAAACAGTACAGCCTCTCGTTTTCCGTAGTGGACGAGAAGGCCGACATTGAGATAGGCCTACAAGCGCAGGAAGCCACGGGAAACTACCTGTGTGTCGACAACTTCAAGCTTCAGTACATGGGCGAAGTCACGCCTGCCGACTATGCCTCCGAGGTTCAGAAACTGGTGGACGAAGCACAGGCATTGCTCGACTTGGGCATTCAGGAGTCCGTTGCCGAGACGGTGAACGCTGCCATCGGTACGGCCCAGACAGCCCTACAAGGTACGGGCACCGATGACGAGCAGAACATCATCTACGATTTGGAGGCGCTCAGCGCAGCACGCACCACCCTACTCTCGGCCATCAGCAAGGCCAAGGACTCCCGTGCCCTCTATGATGGCCTGCAGGCCCGCATCGATTACGCTCAGCAAGTCGTCGGCTGGTGGGAAGGCGTAGAACGCAAGGCTTCGGCTGTCGAGGCGCTGAAGACCGCCATCGAGACAGCCCAGCAGAATGTGGTGGATTACTCCCTGACGAAGACCAAACTTAAGACGGCAACAACGGCCCTGAACAACAAAATCAAGGCTGTCGACAAGAAAATCTATTGCAGCACCAACGCCTGCGGAACGGATGCCGACCTGCAGAAGGCCACCAGCCAATGGTGCTACGACCGCTCGCTGCAGTCGAAACACTGGATTCTTTTCTGGGAAAGCGGCTACGGCACCAGCGTTCCTGCTGCCGTTCCGGGTATTCTTGAGAAAGCCGACCGCATCTTCGAAATGTATGCCGACAGCCTGAAGTTCATCACCATCAACCAAGGCCGTTCGAAGACCGACACCTACAAGATGATTATCCGCCTGCGCTACACCACAGACTGGGAGGCCAGCGGCAGCGGTATAGACGACCAGATAGGTCTGCTCACTCTGTCCAACGGAGCGCACACCTCGCGCAGCGGACAGACCGTAGCCCACGAGATTGGACACTGCTTCCAGTACCAGACCCATTGCGACAACAGCAGCACCGATGGTTTCAACTACAACTGGGGACAGTCCACGCTGAACGTCTTCTGGGAGATGTGCGCCCAGTGGCAGGCTTACAAGTTCTACCCACAAATGCAGTTCGTGTGGGACAGCGGACAGGGCAACGACTGGTTCGGAGGCACCATCAACGGCCTGCATCGCCACCCTCTCGCCGTGCACCTGCGCTACAACAACTACTTCATTCAGGACTACATCTGCCACCTTCACGGCATGGGCGCAATAGGCGCGCTTTGGAATAACTCGAAGAGATACGAAGACCCCTTCCAAGTTTACATGAAGACATACATGACAGGAACCGCGGCAGAGAAACTCAGCCAACTGGGCGACGAGATGTGGGAGTACGGAGCACGCATGACCACCTTCGACCTTGACCCCATCCGCGAGTACGGCAAGAGCCGCATCGGCTTCCGCGACCAGACTGCCCTGACAGCCGCCGGCAACGGATTCTACATGCCTACGGCTGCCAATTGCATCGAGAACTGGGGCAACAACGCCATCCGCCTCAATGCCCCAACAACCGACAAGACCATCTACGTAGAGTTTGTGGGTGAGGCAGGAAAAGAGGGCTACACGGCCCTGAACACTGAAAAGGCTGGCTGGCGCTACGGATTCGTAGCCCTGCAGAAGGACGGCACCCGCGTCTACAGCGACATCGGACGCGCCACGTACGACGAACCTACGGGCATACTCGCCTTCGACTGCCCAGCCAAATGCGAATACGTGTGGCTCGTCGTCAGCGGTGCCCCCACCAGCTACTGGACGCGCGACTGGCTCAGTTGGGACGTAGAGAGCACAGCCGAACAATGGCCCTACCGCGTCAAGCTCTACCAGACCAACGTCTACGGCAAGACCAACAACAACACCCTGCCCACAAACATCGAGGACATCGAAGATGGAAGATTGAAGATGGAAGATGAGAATGTCTATTCGCTGACGGGCCAGATAGTCCGCCAAGGCACCACCTCGCTCCAAGGCCTGCCTCGCGGTCTCTACATCGTCCGCGGTCGCAAGGTCACCGTAAAATAATCCACCCTGTTGCGTATTGTTCAACCCCTTTAGACGGCAAAGAGATAGAGAAGAAAAGTTACCTTATCTCTTTGACGTTCCATACCAAATTCGTAAATTTGTGTCGTATTCGTTTGATATTAAACATTATGACTATGAGTTTTAGTAATAACCTGCCCCAACCCAGTGAAGAAGTCATGCAGTACCTTAGAGATGGTCAGAAACTGCAAGCCGTGAAAGCCTACAAAGAAGAAACAGGCTGCGACCTGAAGGATGCGAAGGACATCATCGACGCTATTGACCTTAATGAGAAAAGCGTACCTGCTGCAGAAAAACTTGAAGATTTCGATGAAGAAATCATCAACTTGGTTAAATCAGGCAATAAACTGCAAGCTGTCAAATTGTACAAAGAAAAGAACCTGGTTAACCTAAAGGACGCCAAGGATGCCATCGATGAGCTGTATTACAAGCTTAACGGCACCCACGACAAAGGCCGTTCGGGCTGCTTGGGCATTATGCTGCTTCTGTTTTCACTTCCAGCCTTGGGTCTACTCTGCTACACTCTTCTGACATAGGCTTTAATTAGTCACAGCATGCTCAGCTATACGATAAACACCAATTAGAGAGATTTTTTGTAAAAAAGAGGGAATGCGCAGAAAACCTCACAAAGTCCCCCAGAGCCGATGAATAAAGGGCCCGCGAGGGGGAGGTTTATTTGTAAAAGTCACCTAAAAGTCCCCTAAACCTCCCAACTCCGAATTGATTGCACTAATGTGTAAATCATTGATTTTCAATAACCATCGTTTTTTTATCGTCGTTAATCGGCGGGTGAGGTTTGGGGGACTTTTGGGTGAGGTTTGAGCGCAAACGTCACCGTCTCCAGCCCCGATAAACAAAGGGAAGGGGGAGGTTGTGAGGTTTTTTGAGAGTCAGCCCCCTCCCATCCTCCCCGAGGGGAGGAGACTCGTTGGTTAATGAATAATAATTTGCTTAGCCCTCCCCCTCGGGGGAGTTGGAGGGGGGCTTATGCTTTGGGCGAAGGGATAGTATGGCGTGGGGTGACGCGATAGTATCGTGTGAGGTGAAGGGATAGTATTCCTTCAGCAATAGGAATAGTATTCCCTGTGGCACAGGATTGTGTTGCTTCGGCGACAGCGGCGCGTCGCGACGAGCGAGATGACACATGAACTGCCGCGAGTTGATGTGTGAACTCGCGGCAGTAGATGTGTGTGCGGTCTCTCTGCTTAGAGGGAGGCGGTGAGGGCGCGCCAGAGGTTATCGGAGGGCACTGGTGCGACGATGTCGATGGGCTGGTGCGATACGGGGTGCTCGAACTGGATGCGGCGGGCGTGCAGGCAGATGCCGCCATCGGGATTGGAGCGAGGTGCACCGTACTTGAGGTCGCCCTTGATGGGGCAGCCTATCTTGGCGAGCTGGCAGCGGATTTGATGGTGGCGGCCTGTGTGGAGGTCGATTTCCAAGAGGAAGTAGCGGTCGCTGCTGGCCAGCAGGCGATAGTCGAGAATGGCTTGTTTGGAGCCTGGCACCTCGTGGTCGTAGGCCCGGGCTGTGTTCGACTTCTCGTTGCGCGTGAGCCAATGGGTGAGCGTACCCTCGTCCTGCGGCGGACGATTGGCGACGATGGCCCAGTAGGTCTTGCGGACTGCCCTTGTGCGGAACATTTCGGAGAGGCGGCTCAGGGCTTTCGACGTGCGGGCAAAGAGCACTACCCCGCTGACGGGACGATCGAGCCTGTGAACGACACCGAGGAACACGGCTCCAGGTTTCTGGTAGCGTTCCTTGATGTAGGCTTTCACCTCATCAGAAAGAGGTTTGTCGCCCGTCTTGTCACCCTGCACGATTTCGCCGGCGTCCTTTGAAACAATGATGATATGATTGTCCTCGTAAAGTACTGTCACTGTGCTATTCCTTGGAAGCCTCTTCCTCTTTTATAGCCTGATCTATGAGCGTCATCAGCGAGTCGACCTTGAATGAGAGTTCGCTGTCTACAGACTTCTTGCAGGCCTTCAGATACACTTTCGCAGCATAGGGATCACCTGCATCCAATGTGTCTTTTGCACAGTAGAAATAACTCCACGCAATAGATTTCGGATTGTCACAGGAAATAACAGATGCTGTCAGACATGCAAACAGTATCAGTTGAAGAATCAAAAATCGTCTCATAAACATTCCTAATTTGTGAATATTACGTGTTCATGCCGCCATCGACCTGAATGACCTGGCCGCTGACATACGAACTGAGGTCGCTGGCGAGATAGAGGGCCGTGTTGGCAATGTCCTCGACCTGACCGCCGCGACGAAGGGGAATCTTCTGCTTCCAAGCCTCGCGAACCTCGTCGCTGAGGGCTGCCGTCATTGCCGTTTCGATGAAGCCCGGAGCAATGGCGTTGGCACGAATGCCCTTGGGACCCATCTCCTGAGCAATACTCTTGGCAAGGGCGATGAGACCTGCCTTAGAGGCTGCATAGTTGGCCTGTCCGGCATTGCCGTGAACGCCCACTACAGAGGCCATGTTGATGATGCTGCCGCCGCGCTGGCGCATCATGATGGGCACGCAGGCATGGATGAAGTTGAAGGCGGACTTCAGATTAACGGCAATCACAGCATCCCACTGCTGCTCGCTCATGCGGAGCATCAGGCCGTCCTTCGTAATGCCGGCGTTGTTCACCAGAATGTCGATAGAACCGAACTCCTCCTTCACCTGAGCCACGACCTGCTCCGTCTGAGCGAAGTCGGCTGCATTCGAAGCATAGCTCTTGGCCTTCACGCCCAAAGCTGCCAGTTCCTGTTCGGTCTCAAGATTCACCTCAAGGTCGGTGAATGCAATGTTAGCGCCCTCCTGGGCAAACTTCAAGGCAATAGCCTTGCCTATTCCACGTGCCGCACCCGTGATGAGTGCGGTCTTTCCTTCCAATAATTTCATATTATATTAATTCAAAAAACAAAAAACAAAATTCAAGATTAAGGTTCCCCCTAATCCATCACCCTTCATCCCGTTCATCGGGACGGTCAATCTTTGCCATTGCACGATGAATCACTTGCTTTACCATGGGACGGCTGGTGCTGATGCTGTTGCCCAAACGACCATAGATGTAGGGAACTTCCAGGCCCTTGATGCAATAGTGGATGATATCGACAGAAAGACGGATGTTCGTCACGTCGAACTTCCCTTGACGGATGCCCTGCATGATGATTTGCTGTATAAGTTCTATCTCCGTGTGGTCGAACTCCTTACGCACCTTCTCCACCAGCCAGATATTGCGGAAGAACTCGGCACGCAAGTTTCCGTTGCGCATCACAGCCTCCTTTATCAGACTCAAGTGGGTATAAACCAGTTGCACCAACTTGTCTTCGGGTTCCAAATCCTTGGTAGCCACCACCTTGAGACGGTCGCTCATGCGCGACATCTCACGTTCGATGACGGCATAGAAAATCTCCTCCTTGCTCTTGAAATAGGTGTAAAGCGTACGCCGACCCTTGCCGGATGCAACAGCAATGTCGTTCATCGTCGTATCATCCATCCCGTTCTTAGCAAACAGGCGACGAGCCACGTCTATCAGTTTGTCACGTGTCTTTGACGTTCCCATAACAGGCACAAAGATAGGTAAAAGTGTGCAATCTAACAAGGATTTCAGGCTAATATATGCACAAAATTATAAAATCCCGCCGAAATGTTTGGTCAAAAGGAAAATTCTCCTTACCTTTGCACTCGCAAAATCGCGGAGTGGAGCAGTTGGTAGCTCGCCAGGCTCATAACCTGGAGGTCGCCCGTTCGAGTCGGACCTCCGCAACTAAAAAGAAAAGCCCTCGACTTTCGAGGGCTTTCTTCTTTCTATATCAGCAACACCTTACTTCAGCATCACCTGACGACCATTCACCACATAAACTCCAGCTCGCGTGGGACGCTTCTGTAGGCGGATGCCCGCGAGGGTGAATATCTCGGCATCACCAAGTTCGTCGGCCTGCAGACTCATGACGGCAACGGGTGCAGGACCGACAACGAGGATGCCCTCGGCCAGTCGGCTGGTATCCCACGTCAGGCCCATAGCCAAGTTCGGTGAACAGAGGTCGAGTTCCAGCGCGTCGCCCAACTTGATGTTGGCAGCGTCGATAATCTGAATCTCGTCACCTTCGGAAAGGGCCAAGCCGTCGGCAGCAGTAATTACCAGTTTGCCGTTCAGCGTCAAAGTTCCCACATTTCCGAATTTGCCAAAACTGCTCTTGCTTCCGATACAGGTTTGCAAGGTACCGTTCACAGTTACGTCCTTTCCCTCGAACTTCAGGTTGCCGGCAGTGTTGGTATCGGTAATGCCGCTGCGCAGGGTGCCGCCCTTGTTCACAACGACACTGCTGTTGCCCAGCACGCCCTTACCGCTGAGAGTGGCACCGCTGGCAACAGTAAGCTTGCCCAAACCCAGCATGATGTTCGACTTGCTGTTGTTCAAGCACAGTTCGCCAGCCTTCACCTGACAAGCTCCTTGGAAGTCGCCCGAGCCGGTGAAGGTCATCTTGCAAGTACCCACTTTGTTGAAAAGAACCTTATTGGAGGAGCCATTGTCGGTAATGGTGCCCGCAAAGCTGAAGTCCTTGCCCAGCGAATTACCCACATTCCAAGTGTTGTTGCCCGAAACGGCACTACTGTTCTGGAAGTTGGCTACAGGCTGAGCCAGCGAGCCGCTACCTGTCAGACAACCAATGGTATAGGCCTTGCAGACGTTCGTCACCGTGCAACCTGCAGCCAAATTCAGCGTACCCTTTGGAATGCCCGAAGTAGCATCCAACGGCAGCCAAATACCAGTAGTAGTGTGTTTGATAGTGCCCTCGAACTGCGACCAGTCACCCGTAATGCGCACACGGCTGACAGTATTACGAGGAATAATAGTCAGCGTACCCTCGCCTGTAATCTTATTCTCGTAGGCCGTATAATAAGAGTTCGTCAGTTGCCATGTAGCAGATTTGCCCTTCGGTACATAGATAGCGTGCGTAGTGCTTTGCGCATCGTCATAAAGCGTACCACCTTGCAGTTCGATGGTGTTGGCAGCATTACCAGCGCGTTCGGCAACAGAGCCTGCAGTAATGACCATCCGACTGAGCGAGGGGTTGGCCTTGTAGCAAATCAGCAAACCGTTACCGCTCTTGGTTAGCTTGGTGCCCACGAATGTCTGGTCCATCGCAAAGTCTGTGCTATTGTTCAGCACACCGCCATCTTCGCCCTGCAGGCGGATGGGCGTTCCCATCTCTACTACATCCGTTGTTTGCAACGTAGCACCATTCTCAATGACGAAGTTTGTATTCTTGTTGCTGACGGCTCCCAGATTACCGTATGCCTTGTTCTCATTCGAAAGGTTGCTGACCTTAACCGTGCCACCGCTGATAAGGGTCTTGCCCGTATAGGTATTATCGTTCGAGATAGTCAGCGAACCAGTACCACGCTTTACCAGCGAAGTTCCGCCCACCAACGCGCCCGTACCGTTAAAGGTATAGGCCTTGGTGTTGTCGACAATGACTGTATCGGGGTCAAGTTCGCCTGTTAGTGTCACTGTAAAGCGCTTGGCAGCATCGTCAAATATCACTTTGTCGCCCGTCACGAAGATGTCGGGCTCGCCCTCCATGCTTTGGAAATTCTCGGCATCGGCATAGTTCCAAACCGAACCGTTGGCACCCGTCCAATACACAATGCCAGCATCACGAATACCCTCGATGACGAGATAAAGCTTGCCCTCTTCCTGCTGCAGGTAAGCCTTCTGGCTCGAAACGCCCTCTATCTTCACATTGTCAAGGCTGCCCTTCAGAGTTCCCATGTTGCCAATCAGGTACTTACCAGGAACTAACTGATTGCTGCCATCAAGCCCATGGACAACAATCTCCAACACTGGCACCAGGTATTTCGGGCCGTAGGTTTCCCATGCGGTGCCCGATTTCTTCTCGATACTCAGGTATTGCGTGTTCACTTGGTCTATCTGTAGTCCGTCGCTATAAGCGTCGAGCACAAGTCGGGAGCCAAAGCCCAGCAGAAGTGAGTCGGTGGTGATACTACCTTGGGCATTCTCACCACCCGGACGGATGACAGAAGCGTAATCGGCCTTAATGCAACGGAATGTGCCCACACTATTGAGCTCGGCAAAACGGTTGAGCCAAAGCGTGCTCTGAGTCATAGAGCCGTCGAAGTTCAACGTACCTGCCCAGATGTCAGTGGGGCCAGTATAGGTCATATCTACCTTGGGCAGAGCAAGTATTCCGTCACCCTGCTTCACTAATCGCATACCCCCTGCAAAGGCCCCGCCCTCAACGGTGCAGGTATAATATGTGCGGTCAATAACTGCTGTTCCGTCCGTCTTGTTGCTGTTAGTTCCCTGCACCCACGAAGGCACATTGAAGGTTGCCACATCAGGATTGGCACCATCGACAACGGTCACCCGCGTGTCGTTCGTCTCACAGACTATGACGTGCTGACCAGCATTGGCCGAAGATATGGTACCTGCGTTGGGAATCTCCGTACGACCGCTCATGGTGAATGGAGGAGGTGCTACCGTAATGCCCTCCAACTGCCCAAGGAAGAAGCTGGCGTGAGGTGGCTGATTGTAACCTACAGGCTGCCACACCATAGCGTTGCGATACTGGTGGTCGAGCCACAAGGAGGGAATGCGATAGGTTGTAGCCTGCGGTGTCGTATAGATACGAATCTTGCTATTGCCATCGGCACGAAGTACGATTTCCTCGCGCCAGTCGCCAAAGATATCGCCCTGTGCGCAGGGGTTGTTCTTCGAATCATTGTTCATCTGGCAACCACTCGACTGGAACACACGTCCGCCCGTCGTTGTCCAGACCACAGCTTCGCGCTCCGTACCCGGACTATCCAAGATACCTTCTACGAGGTCGCCCGTCCAATATATACGGAAATTCAGATGGCTCCAATACAGACCATCGTTGGTACCACCTGTGCTGGGACCGCCCGAAATCTCGCGGTCTGCTACGGAACTTATCAAACCCGTATTCACAGAACGGCCCATGCAGCCAGGGAAGGAGTTCGAGAAATTGCCCATCAGAGCACGACCATCATCAGCCGTACCTTTCGAACGGACATACATTTTGGAAGTTGTGGCATTGCGATAGTTCATATTAGGCTCGTCCTCGTTGCAGGTGAAGATTTCCTGTCCGTGACGATAGGGGTCGAAGTCGCTGCAATGCTGGGCATCGCCATGTCCCAGACCTGTCGTGGAAAGGCCTTTGCCATTATCATCGATAACCATAGAGCCGAAGACTATCTCGTCACGTCCGTCCCAATCGACATCTGCAATGCCGAAGTTATGGAATCCGTTACCGAACCAAGGGTCGCCCCATCCGTTGTTATTAGCCCAACGCCAACGCTCGGTCAGTTGATGAGTCGTAGGGTCAACGTCCAAAGCCACCATCTTGTGACGCGTATAGCAGCCACGACCTAAGAAAATGCTGGGATGGCGACCATCGAGGAAGGGTGCGCCGAAATAGTGCTTCGAGGAACGATGACCACCATCATGGCCACCGTTGGTGCTTCCGCCCCAAGCCTGCACATAGTCGCTCTCACCATTTTCATAACGGGGTAGCGGATAAGCAATCCAAGGCTTCGAGGCATTACCACTGATATTGTAAAGTTCACCCGTGAGACCATTAATGTAGAGCAGGTATTCGTTACCCTCACAAGTATACTGATGACGTCCGGCAACGTAAGTCATATCACCTACGTTGATTGTGTTGCCAGAAGCCGTATGGATAATCATGTTATCAGCACCACGCATAATGCCTTCGGCCCGTCCGTCCAGGTCCCAGTCAAAGAGGACAATGTCCCATTGCTCATCGGGACCTGCCATCATGTTGGGACCAAGGTCTATCCACCACAGACGTTCGCCTTTCAGATTATAGCACTCGTAGTGGTGGAAACAAGTAGTGTTCGAGGCGTTCCGGATATCGCCAGTGTAATTACGCTTAACCAAGAACTCCACAACGCCGTCACCATCCACATCGCCCAGAGAAATGTCATTCAGTATGTATTGACTGGTAACATCATTGCCCTGACGATCCACTACTTTTGCTACTGGAATATCGTAGTAGCCGCTGTTCCATCGGGTAACCTCAGCCGACTTTGCCTGCTCGACACCCTTCACTACAGCAGCCACCTGATATTTGGTGGTAGATGTTCCTGCTGCATGATTGAAGTTCGACACCTTCAAGCCACTTTTCACCAGAGAGCCATTGGCATAAAGATTATAGGTTACGTCGTAATACTCGTCGGCAAGGATGCGCCAAGACACGAAATTACCCGACCCAGAACCACCGTTAGTGTTGGCAGGGATAGCCACCAGTCCACGGTCAAGCTTATCGGTCACACGTTGTGCCCAGCCCTGCAATGTCACGCAGAGCAAAAGCATGAGAGATAATGATAGTTTCTTCATCATAGTTAGTATGTTATGTTTGTATTATCGTTGGTTACAAGAAATCTGGTAACTGGAAGAGTTTGGTTCCGTTACTGCCTTTGACAAGGATAGTAAACCCTTCAATAGGATGGGCTTGCAATTCGGCCTTCACAGCTTCGACATCAGGAAATTGACGGAAAGAGTTCCGGGTATCGGCAAAGTTCTTGCCAACCAACCACACCTCTGCCCCACTCTGTGCTGCCATATCTACTATGCGTTGGTGTTCCTGGGCTGAATCGGCACCCAGTTCACGCATGTCGCCCAGAATCATCATTTTACGTTCGGCCTGAAACTGTCGGAAATTATCGAGAGCTGCAGCCATTGATGTCGGGTTGGCATTATAAGCATCAATGATGAGATGATTTTTGCCCGTATCACGGAACTCGGACCGATTGTTTGTGGGCTGATAATTGGCGAGAGCCTCGTTCATAAGACTGAAGGGAACGCCGAACTGCATACCAACAGCTACTGCAGTCATCAGGTTGTGAATGTTATAGGCACCTATGAGTCGGGTCTGCACCGTGTACCATTGAGTATGCTCCTGACGATAGCGGAACTTGACAAACGGAGTACACTCAACGACTTCGCCCCAAACCTCCGCACCAGGTGCTCCCGTCAATCCGTAGCGTACAGCAGGCAAGTCACCTGCCATCTCAACAAGATTCTCATCCGAGGCATTAAGGAAAATACCGATTTTGCCTTCGCGACGAATGTAATCATAAAGTTCACCCTTGGTTTTCTTCACACCCTCAAACGAGCCGAATCCTTCGAGATGAGCACGACCAACATTGGTAATAAGCCCCATATCTGGGTCAACGATCTCCGAAAGCTGTGCTATCTCACCTGGGTGATTGGCACCTGTCTCAATGACACCAAAGCCATTATCATCTTCCAACGTCAGCAAAGTCAAAGGAACACCAATATGATTGTTCAGATTTCCTTGCGTCCATTGTACAGGACCTATTTGGCTGAGCACCGTCGAGACCAATTCCTTTGTAGTCGTCTTTCCATTGGTACCCGTCACTTGGATTATCATCTTGCCAGGCATCTGCTCGCGATGGTAGTGAGCAAGCTTCTGCAAGGTATCCAAAACATTATCAACCAAAACATACCTTTTATCTCTGACAACTCGTTCATCATCCACTACTGCGATGCTACATCCCTGTTCCAAAGCCTGTGAGGCGTATTGGTTTCCATCAAAGGTCTCACCTTTAAGGGCAAAAAACATACTGCCATGCGGTGTGCGACGACTATCTGTAGTAACTACTGGATGTTCACGGAATATCTGGTATAATTCGCTAATTTCCATTTGTCTTCTTATACATATAATATGCGCAAAGATACAATTTTTTCCATAGAGTTTAAAATATATACATGGAAATTTGTGTTTTCACTCACTTAATCGTATCTTTGAGACATCAAAAACAAAGACTAATGAACTTATTCCATAATAAAGACAATCATAGCGAGCAGAAGAGCACACCTGCTCCCCAGCCACAACAATCTCAAGAGCAAAACGAGATAGCACACCTTATTGATACGCCACAACCAGAACTGACTGCAGAAGATATAGCACGAAATTGGTGGCGTGAACGATATGGCGAGTCTTTGCCCGAAGATATTGCAGTCTGGATAAGGAAACTGACACGCGCCGAGGCTCGTCGTCTTCAATTAGCCAGTGAAATGCTAAGTCCACAGAAGCTGGCACGTATTGTGGATGCAAAAAGACTGGCAGAATCCAAGCTACACATTATAGAGTCTAACCTGCAACGCATCCATGACCAACAGGAATGGCTACACCGATTCAACGAACGACGTCACGAATTGACAGAGCATAAAAGCCGGCTATATGAGATGAACAAAAAGTTGACCGGTATGGCCAACGAAGAGCACAACCTCAACCGTTTCGAGACCTTTGAGACCGTACAGGGAATATTCCAACGAATGCGGCTACTGGAACAGATTTCGCGAGAGTGCAAGGAGAAAATGAGCATCGTAGAACGAGGTATTGAAGAAGCCAAGAATGATGCCACAGAACAAAGGAAGCAACTCAAGCAACTGACCAATGAACATACCGAGGCAATAAAACAAATAGAACGGATCCACAGCCAAGTGGACAGGGCAAACCAAATACTTGGGGCGCGTACCGTTCTGGACCTTATTGAAGACACCGACCAACAATTGCTCAGCATCGTAGAAGAGCAAATGGAAAATCTGACACAGGAAATAGAAGAACATGATAACGAAATACAAGAGCTAAAAACAGCCATAGCCCAAGATAGTATCAAACGGCAAACGATGGAACCTCATCGCCGGTTGATGAAACACGGAGAGAAAGTGCTAACCCAACTCGAAAGGCTACAGGAGATTAAAGAAGAAGATGAACGGGCCGCACGTCAACAAGACGAATATCTTAAGAAGCAAAAGGAAAAGGACGACATGTTGGGACGTGTGTTCAGCGAATATCAACAGGTGGAACAGGATATCAAGACACTGAACGCTGAATTGCAACTACACCGTCAACAGAATCTGGGACGTGACAGTTACTCGCTACAAGAACGTGCAATGCAACTGAGGAGTAGGAGGCTGATGCTAATCAGTGCTCAATCGCTATGGAACCGTATCCAATCTGGCTACTCGTTGATTGAGCAAAAGACGCAAATCGTCAACCGACTGAGGCTCACACTCGAAAATCTGAACCAAGAGATTGAGAAACTCGAGGAAAAGGTTACTCCTATGCGACAACTTTGTCATGAAAAGGAGTACACACTGACACTCAGTAAAAGTCAGAACGTAATTCAGTTACGAAGCGACCTGAAGGAAAACGAGGCATGTCCCGTATGCGGAGCACGTCACCACCCCTACCACAGTGATACGCTGTTGGAACAAAACAAGCTCATTGATGAGATTAAGGTCGACTATGGTATCATGCAAGCCGAACTGAGAGCAAAAGAAGCTCAACTACTCGAAAAGAAATTGGAACAAGTAGCCCTACAATCTCAACGCGATGCCGAAGAAGAGGTCCTATCGTTATTACGTCGCAGGCAAATGGACGATGTTAAGGAATGGAGTGTATTTGCGCCGCTCGACCCCTCGTTCAAAGATTGTTCATCATCAACGAACCCAGAAGCCAGAACTGCCCTCATACGACAACTTATCGAGAACGCCATGCAGACTGCCGATGAGGCACAGAACGAACTGGATGAATACAACTTTCACCAGAAGCGCATCAATGAAATCGCAGAAGCGCTTACACGCAAAGAGCTTCACCGTACAGATTTAACCACACGACTCAACGAAGTGAACACTGGTTGCCAAGTGCTTGCCCGACAGGTGGAACATGCTCGACAGGTCAAAGCAAAGCTGCAAACAGATTTTACGCAACTCTATGAACAACTAAACGTCAACATTACACTGAATGAATGGTATGCCGAATGGAACAGCAATCCAGAAGCATTGCGCACACGCATTGAACAAATGCAGAAAGATTGGAAACAATTGAACGCCACTATTTCCGAAAAGCAACATCGGCAAGAAGAACTTCAGGCACTGAAAGATACCAAAATGGCAACATCCATGTTCCTTAACAAACTGTTACTGCATTTGCGTGAGAGCAATGAACGGAACTCGGCTATGCGCAAGGAAGGGGAAAAAACATACAATAGTATGATTGGCGAACAGGATGTAAAGGAATACTTCGAGACCTATTACAGTGAGTTGTTACAATCTGAACAAAAAGAGCAGGAGCAGCAGGAGACAACATTTAATTCTGCATGTCTTTTGGCAACATTGGAAGGCAAGAAAGCAGAACTGGAAGAACAGACATCAAAACTGGACTATGCGACCAACGACGAACGCTCCAAACTCGATGTATGGATACGACAGTTCAATGCCAATCATCCTCCCGTTCAATATGCTGAACTGGAACAAGTTTTTGATTCCGACAAAGATTGGAACGCGATACGTGAGAGCATACGTTCACTACGCATAGAAGTAATGTTGGAGCAGTCACGCGTCAATGCCTTACGCAATACGATTGTAGCCTTACAAGCCGAAGGGATGCGTCCATCGGATAGCGACGACAGCGATATTATGGAATCATTGATTCTGCAAAAAGAGCAATTGGAAAAACAGCGTCAGTCTATCATGATGCAATTGGCAGAACAAAGCATTGCCCTAAAGAAGCATGAGGATTGTCGCGAACGCCTGAAGGCAGAAGAAGAAAAGATGTATAAAATGACAGACAACCCTTGATATTAACCAAGGATTGTCTGCCAGAAGTCTTTATTATCCTTATCTAATTATTGTCTGAGCGCGGTCAGGGCCTACTGATAGAATGGTAATTGGAGTTTCCAACTGTTGCTCCAAATATTTGACGTAGTCACGGAAGGCTTGAGGAAATTCGTTTTCGGAAGTCATCTTTGTAAGGTCAGTCTGCCATCCTGGCAGCTCCTCATAAACAGCCTGCCATCCCTCAGTATTGAAAGGCATATCCGTTGTGCGAACACCATCCTTCTCGTATGCAACACAAACTTTGATAGTGGGGAAAGTATCCAAAACATCACTCTTCATCATGATAAGCTGCGTAACGCCATTAACCATGATGGCATAGCGCAGAGCCACTAGATCCACCCATCCGCAACGACGGTTTCGACCAGTTACAGCACCGTATTCATGACCTATCTCACGAATGCGATCGCCCGTTTCGTCGAATAGTTCAACGGGGAAAGGACCAGCACCTACACGTGTGGAATAGGCTTTGAAGATGCCAAACACCTCACCTATGCGATTTGGAGCTACGCCAAGCCCCGTGCAAACACCACCACAAACGGTGTTCGACGAGCTGACAAAAGGATACGTACCGTGGTCAATGTCAAGCATCGTGCCTTGCGCGCCCTCTGCCAACACACTCTTTCCTTCGCGCAAAGCCTTGTTGATTTCTATCTCAGTATCGACAAGCGGGAATGAGCGCATATATTCCACGCCCTGCATCCACAGTTTCTCTTCCTCCGTAATATCATAATCCGTATAATTCAAATTGCGGAGAATCTCTTCATGGCGAGCCTTTAGAGCTTTGTATTTTTCATCAAAGCCTTCCAAAATATCGCCTACCCGCAAACCAGTACGACTGGCCTTCTCACTGTACGTAGGACCTATACCTTTGCCCGTAGTGCCAACCTTGTTCTTTCCTTTGGCAGCCTCATAGGCTCGGTCAAGCACGCGATGAGTAGGCAGGATAAGATGGGCACGTTTGCTGATATGAAGTCGGTCACGCAAATTGTAACCGGCATCCTCCAGCTCACGAGCCTCAGCCATGAACAAGTCTGGGGCAATGACACAGCCATTGCCGATGATATTTACCTTATCTTCCGCAAATATGCCCGAAGGGATGGAACGCAAGACAAACTTCTTGCCGTCAAAGATAATAGTATGACCAGCATTAGGACCGCCTGCGAAACGGGCCACGATGTCGTACTTCGGGGTAAAGACATCCACGACCTTACCCTTTCCTTCGTCTCCGAAAACAATGCCCAGAAGGGCATCAACTTTTCCTTTACTCATAGGATTATATTTCTTTAGTTTTATGATTTGTTTCATAATGAGCAAGTGCATTGGCTATAGCCTTACGCAAATGCAGATTTCCGCTATTTCCAAGTGAAGCGGCTTGATCAAGAAATTCCTGCTGACTACGTTCACTCATCTCGCCCCCCTGCATGAGCAAACGACCAATGAGCAGGAAACCGCACAATTGCAACATTTCACTGCTGCTCGCCATCCACTCGAATGCCTTATCCGAAGCATACGGCAAACGCGAGAACAGATACATGACAGTTGTCTGCGCAATCTCGGCATTGGGAATCTGTTCGACCCAAATATCCGCGACATCGGGCAAGAATCGGTCAACAGGCATTAACATTGCTGCCAGAATCTTACTTTCACGCACATCCTCGTGCCACAACTGTTGCGCCAGTTCATGGTTGGGTTCAAATTCACGGGCTATCATCTGTAGACGAGGAATCTCTATGCCGAAGTTTACATGATATGCCAATCCGCTCTCACGCATACGGGACGATGCTACGCCATTCATGTTAGCTCGCAGTTCCTTCTTTATATCATGTAGAGTTTCTTCAACATTCATAGCTATAATCTTTACTGTATCTAAGCATTTGCTCATCGTAGGCCTCGCCATAGCTCACCTTGATATCAATGATATCTCCGGCCTCGTTTCGTACTGCGTGGTAGCAAGGATTTATGAATCCTTTGTATGGAGCCAAATCAAGTGCCCGATAGCGTTGCAGCATCTCTTCGTGAAGGACGGGATCTACTTCCACCCCATATTTCTCCACAAGACAACGTGCGGCCTCATAGTCGCCCTCACTCTTTATTCGCTGAACCTCACACAACAAAGTCCCTATAGCATTGCGAAGAGACGCATAATCGGAAACAAAGAGATATGCCTTTTCATTTTTGCGAACAAGAGTCATCGCGCCATCACTATGCTCCATCGCCCAACGGGCGATAAGGGCACGATTGCGCATGTGGGCTTCCTCAATTTGTTTGCCTGGCTCTATGCGTACGAGTTGTGTCAGCAAACCATTCATCATATAACTGTAATACTGACTTTTATAAGCTTCCATATTGGGAACCAAACCTAGTTCCAACAGTTTGGGATCAGCGATATAATAAAGCGCAAACAAATCTGCACGGGCCTCCTCTATTGTACTGCCATACGCCTTCAGAGCGTCTGGGTCCACACCAGGCAGCAACTTGCCACTACCATGCCCCAAACATTCATGCAGGTCTGTGTGTAAATCATCTAACGCCTCATCATATCTATCCAGCAATTGAAGAGTATCATCATCAACTACAAATTCCTTGCGGAAACCATTTCCGCGAGCAGCTTCGGCATAAGCATGGGTCAGGTTTCCGATTGTCACACTCTTGCTACCATATTCCTGACGAACCCAATTACTATTAGGTAAGTTGATACCGATGGCACTGGCAGGATACAAGTCGCCACCAAGCATGGCAGCCTCCACGACCTTGGCCGTAACACCATGACATTTTGATTTCTTGAAACGATGATCGATTGGGCTGTGATCTTCGAACCATTGAACATTATCACATAGTTGTTTGGTACGCCACGTTGCCTTCTGGTCTTTCAGGTTTACATATCCTTCCCACGAGGCTTTCAATCCCAATGGGTCACCATATACTTCCGTAAATCCGTTGGTAAAGTCTATCTCACCCAATGTTTCCTTGACCCATTGAATAGTGTATCGGTCAAATGTTGCGAGGTCACCTGTCCGATAAAACTCCGTCAGCGTATCTATGACCTTGCGTTGCTGCTCGTTTTCTGCCACATCACGTGCTTTCTGCAGACAATCTATAATATGGTCAATAGTCGGTCCATACATGCTGCCACTCTTCCACACACGTTCTACAAAACAACCATCAGCATCGCGTTCCAGCCGACTATTCATTCCGTACATCACAGGATGCGGATCATCTGCACTCTTCATCCTTGAATAAAACAGTTCTGCCTCATGTTGTGTTATGTCGGATGCATAATAGTTCATAGCCGATGTTTGCAACAAATCATCGCCGTCCGACTGGTTTACACGTTTGGGAAGAGTTTCTGGATTAAAGATGACATCCATCAGTATATCGTCAATGGGATAAGCTATTTTATGCAACATATCCTCTAAGAACTGACGACTAAAAGCTGGCTGAAACTTATCCATCGAATAGTGATGGTGAATACCATTGGCGAACCACACACAATACAGGAACTGGACGAAAGCACGTGCTTCGACAGAATCCTGATATGCCGAGTTGTTGTTCTTTATCTCCTCGTAAACGGCCTCCAGCATCCGCCGAATAGGTAAATTAAAACGACAGTTCTGGTCCCACAATATATCACGGCCAGCTAATGTTGCCTCGCTCAAATAATACACCAGTTTCTTCTGGCGAAGTGACAATGCATCAAATCCCGGCACCCGATATCTTAGCATCTGAATGTCGGCAAATCTGATGTCGCTGTACTTAAAGTCGGCCACCGTTTTTCCCTACTTTTTGCTTTTATTTTTCATATTATGCTGTCGGTATTCTTTCGGAGTCATACCTTTAATCCGATAGAATGCAGCATAGAATGACTGGCGGTTAGAAAAGCCAACCATCGTGGCAATGTCCTCCACAGTACAATCGGCATAACGCTGGTCGATAAGCAAATAAAGTGCATCTCGGATACGCAGTTCATTGACCAGCGAGGAATAGTTTTGCTGGAATCGAAGATTAATGACCGCACTGATATAGCGTGTATTAGTCTGCAAGTCAACAGCAAGTTGCTTTGCCGAATACTCCGCATCTCGGTATTTTTTCTCCAGCACAATCTTTTGCTGAATCTTCTCATACAACTCATCCACAAGCTCGGGACGCAGCATCATTCTATACGATGCATCTTTCTCCTTTTTACTAATGATATTGTATTTCGGCATGGCAATAAAGTTTAGACCGTACAAATGTAAAGTTTTTTTTCGATAAAAACAAATAAAAATGGCATCACTTCAAAAGCGATGCCATTTCTTTGGGGTCTGCGCCATATTTGACGGCAAGTTGCGTGTCTTGTCGCGCCAATTTCTTCTTCCGCATTTCCAGATAAAGCGTAGCACGCGAAACATAAAAATCAGCATTCTTCGGTTCCATCTCTATAGCACGGTTCATGTCGGCCAAAGCAAGCTCATATTGTTTACGTTTCTGTTCCATTCCTCCTCGTATTGCATAAAGCGTAGCATGGTTAGGATAGACCAGCAACAATCCATTCATCTGTTCCATTGCCTCACGAGGCCGCCCATCGCGGTCGTTCAGCAAAATCAGTCCGATGTAAGCTTTCTCGTTCAACGGATCGAGTTTAATGATGAAGTCATAGTCGGCCCGCGCCTGTTTGTAATTGTGCATTGCAGAATAAATGTGTGCTCTCATAAGTCGCGCTTCCATGTTTTCCGGTTGCTCGTCCAACACATCCGAATAATCGTTCAACGCCCGCCCCTCATTGCCCATGCGATAATACAGTGCTGCACGATCCAGCCTCAACTCCAGACTTTTCGGATTCAGGTTCAGGCCTGACGTATAGCTCTCCAAAGCTTCCTTGTACCACTCCTGCCGTTCTTGGATTCGGCCTATATAACGAAACAACAGATAGTTAGAACGATGGGAAGGTTCCAGCAGCATCGCTGCACGAAAATGTTTTTCTGCCACAATCAGGCTGTCGTCAGCTAATGCGTCGAACCCCATCTTGGTATGTTCCTCATAAGTATGCTGAGCCTTCGCAAGCCCAGCATACATTAACAATATTATAATAAGGACGTACCTCACTTATTCTTGATGTAGTCAACAATCCACTGCCCCACTTCGCGAGTTCCATACTTAGCACCGCCCTCAACCTGAATCTCCGGTGTACGAACATTCTGGTCGAGCGAAGCGTTTACTGCTTCACGGATGAGAGCGCCCTCCTGCTTCAGGTCGAAATACTCATAGAGCATGGCTACAGAAAGAATCTGTGCCAGAGGGTTGGCGATATTCAGGCCTTTACCCTGAGGCCAGCTTCCGTGAATGGGTTCGAATACAGGAGTATGCTCACCAGTTGACGCGCTGGGCAACAATCCCATGGAACCCGTAATGCACGAACCCTCGTCGGTAAGGATGTCGCCGAAGGTGTTTTCGGTAACCATCACATCAAAGAATCGAGGCTCCTGTATCATGCGCATAGCAGCATTGTCGACATACATAAAATCGGTAGTAACATCGGGATATTCGGTCATGATTTCCTGAGCAACATGACGCCACAGACGGCTTGAGGCCAGCACATTTGCCTTGTCAACAACCGTCAGGTGATGGCGGCGCTGACGAGCATACTGATATGCCACCCGAAGAATGCGCTCCACCTCGGGACGTGAGTAGAAGTTTGTATCGTAAGCTTCTTCTGTGCCTTCCTTTTTCTCACCGAAATACATACCACCCGTCAGTTCACGGATGCAGATGAAATCGGCTCCACGCACCAGTTCGTCCTTCAAAGGCGACTTATGTACCAAGCAATCGAAAGTGGTAACGGGGCGGATGTTGGCAAACAGTCCCAACTTCTTGCGCATGGCCAGCAGACCCTGTTCTGGACGCACCTTTGCAGTAGGGTCATTGTCAAACTTCGGGTCGCCCACACTGGCAAACAGCACAGCATCGGCCTCCATACAAGTCTGGAAGGTTTCCTCTGGGAAGGGGTCACCCACCTCGTCAATGGCATGTGCGCCACATAGTGCCTCCTTGTACGACACCTCGTGCCCAAACTTCTCAGCCACAGCCGACATTACGGCTACGCCTTGCTCCATAATCTCAGGGCCGATACCATCGCCGGCCAGTACTGCAATCTTCAGTTTCATATCTTATTTGTAAATTTCTTCAATAATATTCAGCAATTTTATAGTAGCCTTGATGGCAGCCTCTGTCTGATCGGCATCCAAGGCATGTGTGCGATAGGTCTTCCCCTCGAACTGCCATTCGATGATGGTCTGCACCAAGGCATCAGTGCGACCACCTGGCGGAATGGTAACGGTGTAGTTGGAGAGCCAGGGAAACTGACGGCTCAACTTGTCACGATAGATGTGGCGTATGCAACGCACAAAGGCATCATACTGACCGTCACCAGTTGCCGTTTCCTCGTACACGGTTCCATTTACGTTCAACTTCGCGCTGGCGATAGGACGCAGACCATACGACGTATTCACCATGTAGCTTTCGAGTCGCACGCGTTCCTCCTCGGTGGCATGTTTTAGAACATCGTTAACTATGTAGGGCAGATCTTCCTGCGTCACTAGTTCCTTCTTGTCACCAAGTTCGATGATTCGTTCCGTCACGCGCTTAGTCTGCTCGGGGGTCAGTTCCAGCCCCAGTTCCTCAAGGTTGCGCAGGATGTTGGCCTTTCCTGAGTTTTTGCCCAATGCATACTCTCGTTTACGCCCGAATCGCTCAGGCATCAAGTCGTTCTGATAGAGTTTACCCTTATTGTCGCCATCAGCATGCACACCGGCCACCTGTGTAAAGACGTTGGCACCCGTGATGGGTTGGTTCAGGGGGATGGGCACTCCAGAATAGCTTTCCACCATGCGACTCACCTCATTCAACCTGCTTTCGTCGATATTCGTCGCGGCTTGGAACTGGTCTTTGAGGATTGCCTGCACCGAAGCCAGAGGAGCATTGCCAGCGCGTTCGCCAAGTCCGTTCACGCTGGTGTGTATTCCCTGACATCCTGCCAGCACGGCTGCCAGCACATTAGATATTGCAAGGTCGTAGTCGTTATGGGCATGGAAGTCGAAATGCAACTCAGGATAGCGCTTACGCATACGCCTCATGTAATTAATGAGGTCGAGGGGATTCAGAATACCCAGCGTATCGGGAAGCATGAATCGTTTGATAGGGGTATCCTTCAGGGCATCAACCAGTCCGAAGACATAGTCTGCCGAAGACTTCATGCCATTGCTCCAATCTTCAAGGTAGATATTCACGCCTATGCCCTGTGATTCGGCATATTTCAGAACTTCCTTGATGTCGGCAACGTGCTCCTCCAAAGTTTTCTTCAACTGTTCCTCACAGTGGCGACGCGAACCCTTACACAGCAGGTTGATATTCTGGCAACCAGCCTCCTTAATCCAGTCAACTGAAGTGTGACCATCAACGAAGCCAAGCACCTCCACCCTGTCCAGGAATCCATTCTGACTGGCCCATCGGCAGATGTTACTTACAGCTTCCTTCTCACCATCACTGACACGTGCCGAAGCTACCTCGATGCGGTCTACCTTCAAGTCCTGCAACAGGGCACGAGCCACCATCAGTTTTTCGTGTGGCATGAAACTTACGCCACTGGTCTGCTCACCATCGCGCAGCGTAGTGTCCATGATTTCTATTACAGAAGGCTTCTTACTCATGCTTTCATTTCTTGTTACTGGCTTCCCAGGCTTCTATCTTATCTTTGTTCTCAAGCAGGAAGTCTATGTCGTCGAGGGCGTTCTTCAGGCAATATTTCTTGTAGCCGTTCAGTTCGAAGTGCTCGCTTCGTCCTGTGGTTACGTTGGTTACTGTCTGATTGGGCACATCCACACGGATCTCTGCCTGCGAGTCTGCAGCAATGGTATCGAAAAGTTCCTGCTGCATTTCCTTGCTAACGATTACGGGCAGCACGAAGTTGTTCAACAGATTGTTGCGATGAATGTCTGCAAAGCTACTTGAGATTACGACACGCACTCCATAGCCCGCAATAGCCCATGCTGCATGTTCGCGGCTGCTGCCGCTTCCCCAGTTTGCTCCCGCAACGATGATTTCGTGCACTCCCTTACGAGGAGCTTCCTTGTATGCAGACTGGTTCATCACAAAGTCATCAACAGGCTTGTCGTTGGCATCGTAACGCAAATCGTGCATGAAGGCATCACCGAAGAACTTCGGGTCGCGCGTCGTACTGGCCAGATAGCGGGCTGGAATAATCAGATCTGTATTGCAGTTGTCTATGGCTATAGGAATGCACGTAGACTGTATGATATCGAATTTCTGTTTCATAATTCTTAACTCTTAATTCTTAATTTTGAAGAGTCTTTCTTGGATCGGTTACAACTCCCGTGAGAGCCGAGGCGGCAACGGTAAGCGGACTGGCCAGAATGGTACGAGCACCGGGTCCCTGACGGCCCACAAAGTTACGGTTCGAGGTAGAGATGGCAAGCTTGCCTGCAGGCACCTTATCGGGGTTCATAGCCAGACAAGCCGAGCACGACGGCAGTCGCAACTTAAAGCCAGCCTCTTCCAGCACCTTGTCGATGCCTTCGTCAATAATCTGCTGACGCACCAGCCACGAGCCGGGCACCAGCCAAGCCACTACGTTAGGAGCCTTCTTCTTGCCTTTCACCACAGAGGCAAAGGCACGGAAGTCCTCGATGCGTCCGTTGGTGCAGGCTCCCAGGAATACGTAATCCACTGGCGTGCCCTCCAACTTCTGTCCAGGCTTGAACTGCATATAGTCGAGCTGTGTCATCAACTGTGTACGTTCGTCTTCAGTCAGCCCGTCCAGTGTGGGAATAGTGCCGTCGATAGCAATACCCGCACCTGGGTTGGTTCCGAATGTAATGCGGGGGGCAATGTCCTCGGCACGGTAGGTAACCTCCTTGTCGAACACAGCATCATCGTCGCTCTTGAGTTTCTTCCACTCCTCTACAGCCTTGTCCCAGTCGGCACCCTTAGGTGCGTATTCACGACCTTTCAGATAGGCAAAGGTAGTCTCGTCGGGAGCAATCAGTCCGGCACGGCTTCCCATCTCGATTGAGAGGTTCGACAGCGTCAGACGTCCCTCCATACTCATGTTGCGAACAACCGAACCTGCATATTCCACAGCATAGCCCGTAGCACCGCTGGTAGTCATCTGAGCCATGATATACAAGGCGACGTCCTTGGCGGTAGTGCCTTTGGGCAGAGTGCCTTCGATGTTGATGCGCATAGTCTTGGGTTTGCTCTGCAGGATGCATTGCGAAGCCAACACCTGAGCCACCTCGCTGGTGCCGATACCCATTGCGATAGCACCAACAGCGCCGTGTGTCGAAGTATGAGAGTCGCCGCAGACAATAGTCATACCTGGCAGCGACAAACCTTTCTCAGGACCCACCACATGGATAATGCCATTGTCCTTAGTACCCATAGCGAAGTGCCGGATTCCAAACTCCTCGCAGTTCTTACGAAGGGTTTCCACCTGCTTACGTCCTACGGGGTCGTTGATGCACTCCTGTTGGTCGCTGGGTGTGTTGTGGTCTGGCATAGCCACAATCTGCTCAGGGCGGAGCACCTTCAGTCCCTTGTCCCTCAGCGTGTCGAATGCCTGTGGCGATGTCACCTCGTGGGCATACAGCCTGTCGATATACAACTGCGTGGGACCGTCCGGAACCTCATACACCACGTGTGCGTCCCAAATCTTATCAAATAAGGTAGACCCCCCTGCCCCCTTTAGGGGGAGTGTTCCATTACTACAGCCTTCTCTCATATTTAATTCCTTTGCAAATAATTATTTATTTCTTCTATTACATTATCTATATCATTCAACACCTGTTCATTGGTAAAGCGAATGACTTTATAACCAGCATTTTCCAACCACCTCGTCCTTATCTCATCATCGTGTTGTTGTGTCAATTCCGTATGATAATCTCCATCTACTTCTATTATAAGTTTGCAGTCTGGGCAAAGAAAATCAACTATGTATTCACCTATTATGTATTGAAACAAGAACTTATGCCCTAAACTGTTTGCCCTAACTCTATTCCTCAATACCGCCTCTGCTTCGGTTGGATTAGATCTCATTTCCTTTGCCCAAACTTTCAGTTGGGCATAATATACAGGATCTGCATTCTGATATGCGAAATGATTATACTTATCCATCTTTGGCGGTTAGGGGGTCACTCCCCCTAAAGGGGGATGGGGGGTCATCTTATTTATACAATCAATATATGCCTCGACGGAGGCGGTGACGATGTCGGTGTTAGCACCAAAACCATAGTATATGTGTCCGTCGTACTCCACTTGCATGTGCACCTTACCCATATCGTCCGAACCCTTGGAAATGGCTTGTATGGTGAACTCGCGCAATGTCATCTGACGACGGATGATGACCTTCAGGGCCTTGATGGCGGCGTCAACAGGACCGTTACCCGAAGCCGATGCCTCGAAGCGCTCGCCCGATATGTTCAGGCCTATGGCAGCCACGCTGCGCACGCCCATACCTGTAGTCACCTGCAGATAGTCGAGCTTTATGGCATGAGAGGCCGTGCGGTCGGCTCCTGCCAGTACGAGGATATCGTCGTCCGTCACCTCCTTCTTCTTATCTGCCAGCCGCAGGAAGGATGCATAGAGGTCGTCGAGACGATCGCCGTCCACCTCCACGCCGTTCACGTGCAGGCGATGCTTCAATGCAGCACGTCCGCTGCGAGCCGTCAGCACGATGGCATTGTCGTCGATACCCACCTCCTTGGGATCCATGATTTCGTAGGTAGAGGCATCTTTCAGCACACCATCCTGATGGATACCGCTCGAATGGGCGAAGGCATTGCGCCCTACGATAGCCTTGTTGGGCTGTACGGGCATGTTCATCAGGCTGCTGACCATGCGGCTGATGGGGAATATCTTCGTCGTGTTGATGTTCGTCTCGACTCCTAAGTAGGGATGCGTCTTGAATGCCATCACCACCTCTTCCAGGCTGGTGTTGCCAGCGCGCTCGCCTATGCCGTTGATGGTAACCTCCACCTGTCGCGCACCGTTCAGCACACCAGCCACCGTGTTTGCCGTAGCCATACCCAGATCGTTGTGACAATGGGTAGAGAGTATTGCCTTGCCAGCCGACAGCCCATCGACGTGCTCCATCAGATACTTTATCTTCTCGCCATACTCCACAGGCACGCGGAAGCCCGTCGTGTCCGGAATGTTCACCACCGTTGCACCAGCCTTCACTACGGCCTCCACCACGCGAGCCAGGTATTCGTTGTCCGTGCGTCCTGCGTCTTCGGCATAGAACTCTACGTCCTCCACGTAGCGCTTGGCATACTTGACGGCACGCACTGCCCGCTCGATAATCTCCTCGGGCGTGGAGTTGAACTTATACTTGATATGGCTCTCGCTGGTGCCAATGCCAGTGTGTATGCGCTTGTGCTTGGCGTACTGCAACGCCTCGGCAGCCACATCGATGTCTTTCTCCACAGCGCGTGTCAGGGCACAAATCGTAGGCCACGTCACGGCCTTGGAAATCTCCACGACGCTATTGAAGTCGCCAGGACTGCTGACAGGGAAGCCTGCTTCAATGACATCAACACCCAACAGCTCCAACTGCCGGGCCACCTGTATCTTCTCCACCGTGTTCAACTGACAGCCGGGCACCTGCTCGCCGTCGCGCAGCGTAGTGTCGAAGATAAACAATCTTTCACTCATTCCTTACTTTACCTTATTATATATATAGAATTATGAGCGCACAAAGATAGTAATTTATAGGCAAATATGCAACAATATGTTCATATTTCGCATACGGAAGGGAGAGAGACGAGGTGCTCCCCGAATCACCAAGGACCAGGGAGCACCTACATGTTAAGCTAAAAAGTATGTTTACTTTTTATTCGTCTTCGTAATCGTCGTCTTCATCAGTCCAGATGTCCCAAGTGACATCTTTGGTAAGAGCATCGCTGTCATCTGCAACACCGCCCTTGATGGAGAGTGCCAACATGGTGCTGAGCTCGCCGTCCTCTACATTCAACTCAGGCTTGATATATAATTTCTTTTCCATACTATTCGAGAATTTGAGATTAGTTCGTGAATTGAATTACTTAACGATTACCTTCTTACCGTTTACAACATAGACGCCGCCCTTCTGCATGCGCTGAACCTTGCGGCCAGCCAGATCGTAGATGTCGCCGTTAGCAACGCCGTCGAATACGCTCTTGATGGCTGTCTCGTCGTTACCGCCCAAGAAGAATGCCTTCACGCCAGCGGCCTCGGCAGGAACAGTCAGATAAGCGCGGTTTGCCTTAACCTTAGGTTGGGCCACCTCAGTATTTACCACATAGAAGCCTACCTCATCATCCTGTTTCTGCAGGATGTAGCTACCATTGGGAGCATCGGTTGTCTCATAGACACCAGTCAGCAGACCAAATTTAGGTTCACCAGCAACGGGATATCCATAGGATGTTGTAGAAGCAAGACCCTCTTCCTTGAAGAGAACAACAGGGGTGTTCGCAGGAATCGACTTAGTTACTTCAGTCAATGCCAATGTTTCGTTATCAGCTTTTATGCTTTCTATCGTATAAGCGCTCACTCCATCAGGAATAGAAACGGCAAATGGAGCAACGAAGGTAGCAAACTCAGCATCGCTGATAGCCATAGTTGCGGCAGTAGCACGCTTCAGTTCAATATTGGATACAACTGCATTATGTTTGTTGCTATCGCTACCAGGGCACTGGAAACTAATAGAATAATCACCAGCGGTTGTTGTTGTAAAGACGATTAACATTTGCTGAGGAGCAGTATCATCATTATCTGCTCTATTAGACAGAGTTACTTCCTTATACTGTCCAGAGAACCCTTCAGGTCCACCAATATTCATACGCTGAGGCTTTCCTGTGCTCCCCCAGCCCTTTACGTCTGCCTTCACATAGTATGTTGTGCTGGCTTTCAGAGGCATTGTATAAGTCTCTGTTTTACCATAGTAGTACAAAGTACCACGATCACTATTAGTACCATCAAAGCGAATAAAGAATGCAGACTTAGTATCGTTAAACTCGCTCAAGCGATCATCATTATTAAAGACACGAGGCATATACTGACCAGAGAAAGCACCACTCTTTGTAGATGTCCATCCAGCAGGAGCCTCATTATTTTCTGTCAAGCTGAAGTCACCATTATAAACAGCATTCACTTCCGTCTCATTGGCAACGCCGCCAGCGTTGGTAATAGCTTCGGCAGCGGCCTGTACAGATTCTTGAGAGTTCACGACTTCCTGATCGATAGCCTTGGCAGCAATGATAGCCTGAACCAGTTCGGGGTTGTTGTAGGGAGCGAACTCACCAGCATCGAAGCCAAGAACATACTTGTCGAGGTTTTCATTAAGGAGAGCATAGTCTTCCTCAGTAGCAGGAATGATTTTCTCACTATCTGACAACAGGACGGCATCAGACAGAGAGAACCAGTTGTTCGTAGCAGTTGTTGATTCGTTAATTGTTATAGTTACCTCGCCATCCTCATCAAGAGTAAAGGGCAGGAAGCGCCATTCCCAACCGAAGCCGACACCGTCTCTCGCGAATTCGCCTTCACCAAAGTTGGCAGCACCACTGAGGTCAATACCCTTAGAAGTAGCACCAACTTTAGGCAGTTTGACAGTTTTATCGGTAGCAGTAGCGGAAAGTGTACCTGTTACAGCACCCGAAGCACGTGCAGCAACCTTGACGACATAGTTACCTGCGGGCAATGTTGCGGTCTTGGAATATGTGCATTTGAAGCCATGTGACGCACCCCAACCGTGGCTGCCCTGCTCGTAATAATCGTGAGTTTTGCCACTCCAGTGCTCGCTGTTATTTGTCTGAGGAGTATCATCAATGTCATCTCCACCAGTATTGTACTTTGAAGTAGCGGTCCAAGTAGAGAAGTCACCAATCACAGTAGTCAAGGGATAAGTATATGCTGTATCAACCTTGTTATATTGAGCTACATTCAGGTTATTAACACCAGCAGCTGCCTCAGCAGCGGTTGTAGGATCAGCAACGCCTAAAGCAGATCCCCAAAGGTTTTTGCATTCAGTCTTAGCAAGAACCCAAGCATTATAGCTAGGAGCGGCTGCCTTAAAGGTCTCAGTAAGAGAAATCAGCGTCTCTGCCTTGGCATTAAATACAGAAGGCTCACTGTTGGCAGCCGGAACATCCTCAATAGCAGCTACAAGATTTGTACGCTCAGAACCAGAGATGTACTTGTATGCAGCACCATCCTTGGCTTCGTTAGCAGCTACAAGAGCTGCATTATAGGCAGCTTTTGCAGTATTAATAGTAGAAAGTGCTGATGTTGCATCGTGAACGGCATCAATAGCAGCCTGATACTCACTAGAATTGCTCCAAGTAGTATTATTTGCATCAACAATTGCCTTGTAAGTAGCATAGTCATCAGCATCAGAAGATGCCTCAAGAGCTTCAAAGTCTGCAACGGCTTCAGCAAGAGCATCTGCATAAATAGAAAGATCTACGCCACCTGCGTAATAAACTTTGAAGTTATCAGCAGAAAGCCAGTTTGCGTTAATCTCGTTTGTTGCCATCAGACCAAACTGGACAGAGCCACTACCACCATGTGAGAATGAAACTGAATAATGTTTGATTCCAAGACGAACATTGCCAACAGCTTCCGTCTCTGTTTTGAGACTAGACTTAATGAAGAGGTATGCGCCAACGATATCTGTGCCATCGCCAGATGCGGGATCATGGCAGACAGAAGCATCGCACTCCAGATTATAAGTACCCTCTGGCAGACTTGTAACAGTCTGTGAGATTTCACCAGCTGTTATAGAACTCCAATGCCAAGCCTCAATAAAGTTAGTAATGGAAAGACCCGTATCTGGGTTTGTATCAGTACGATTCTGCTGGCCGCAGTTTGCACCACCGATGGTAATATTCCATCCTGGAGGCAGAACGCCATTAGCCGTGGGAACCTCAAAGTCTGCATTGGTCAGATAGATATTTGTGATATCAAAGCGTTTGCCTTCATTCAAAGTAACTGATGATATGAATGTTGCAGTGGCTGTGCGCAGAAGATCAATAGCAGCACTGATGGCGTTTACTGTTGTTGCAGCATTTGCGGCAGCATCTGCGGCAGTAACATCAACTGTAGCATCACCAGTGAAGACAGTAGCATCATCATCCAAAGCCACAACATAAGCCCTAATTTCCTTATAATTAGTATAAGCAGAAACAATCTCTGAAGTAGCGTAGGTGCTGACAGCTGAATTTATAGCTTCAATGGCAGCAGTGTACTCGTCTGCTGTTCCATATTCCTGATTTTGAGTCGTAATAACATCAGCAATAGAAGCATAGACGGCGGTGGGGACCGTACCCTCGACAGCCTGTGCTGCAGCCACAGCATCAGCCAAGCCTTGTATGTATGCTGACAAATCGGTCACGGGACCCAAATATCGAAGCTGGAAGTTATCCCAAGCACACCATGTATTTGTTCGGGTACCACGGACACCTATAGTTATACTACCCGTTGTTACAGAGACAGTTTCAGTCCAGTCAGTCCAGTAAAAATTACCATTATCTCCATTGGAGAAATAGCTAGATACAGTGCCGAGTGAAGCCGTTTCCGTCTGCATTAATTGGAAAGGTACTGTAGCATCATTGAGATATACTACAGCAAAGTTAGTGCCCTCATTATCATAGTCGCGTAAGAACGTTTGTGCACGCAACTGATATTTACCATTGGGCACCGTGATAGTTTGGCTCAGTGTGAAAGCGGCGCGCCAAGACTCAGCTACAGGGTTGCTAAGATCACCACCATTGGGATTGTAATTTGAAGACTGCATTTTCCAGAAATCTCCTGAAATATCGGGATAAGCCGCAAAATTAGCATTACCAATGAAGGCTGATACATCTACTGGGGTGTCCTCTGTAGCAGATGCCATAGCTGTAGCCAACTTAGCTTGTTGGTCTGTAAATAGAAATACCTTCCACTTAGCACCATCTATAGTGCCATCTGCACCAGGAGTAACGATGGTTCCATCAACACCAGCTGTAAGGTATGCACCTGCACCGCCACCGTGGTTGTCGGCAGAAACGATGTTATAGACGGGACCATTGTCAGTACCAACCTGTGTAAATGTCCAGGTGGAGTTTTTTCCAGTAGACTGGTCGGTATAAACCGTACCGCCGCTGAGATGTTCTAAGCCTTTTTGACTTTGAGAGCGAAGGCGATATTTGCCATTAACCGATTGGAGTTCAAACGTCATTGCAGCACCAAAATCACCTATGCTGGCTTGGGTGTTCCAACCGTTTCCTCTTGTTAAATACTTTCCGGTTCCGACATTGTAGAGAAGGGCATAACCTGCTCCTACTTCGGAGGCGGTCCAGGTCTGTGCGTTAGCAAACAGACCGACCAAAGCCGCAAAGACGGCTAAAAGTAGTTTTCGTTTCATTTTTTTAATTAAGTTTATTATATAGTTTGTTCGTTTATTCGTGCATGTTATATACATCATCAACAACCCTATAAAGCAATAGCCTCAGTTCTTGCGGGGTACAGGAGTCTTTTTGTTCAATCTCATGGATATCCTCTACTGTTAGTGCACGTGACCTGTTGAGGGTTGAGGTTGTCATTTATCAGTTTTTAGGTTTCTAATAGGTACACTTACCACATACAATCGCAAATTTACAAAATATTTGTTAAACCGTAATGGAAAAATGCAAAAATATCATCTTTATCGGCAAAATCGACTCACTTTGGAGCCTGTAGTGAGGGTAAATTTGTGCGGAGAAGGACGGAACGGCCTCGCGTTGCTATGCCAGAGCTGACGTGTGAAGTCTGTGGAGTTCGCGTGTGAAGTCGGAGGGGTTGACACGTGAAGTCGGGGGAGTTGACGTGTGGTTGTTGAGGAGGGAATGTGTGGCTCGGGCTGGGGGAACATTTCGTTCTGCGAGAGGCGATACTATTCCTATGGCTGAAGGATTAGTATTCCTTCGGCTGATGCATTACTATCGCGTCAGGCGATGCGTTACTATCGCGTCGCAGGAACAGCGCAATCCTTCCGCTGGAACATTAATATCGCTGGTTCAGTAAAATAATGACGCGATTGCTTGGAGGATATAAAATTACGTCCTATCTTTGTATTGTCTATGTTCATACGCGCGCGTGCGTAATATTAATATGGTATAAGGATTTATGAAAAGGAGAGTGTTGGCACTGTTGTGCCTGTGTCTGCTGATGGTGGTGCCAGGGCGGGCGGTACTGAAGGAGAAGGACCTGGCTCAGACGCTGAGCGTGCTGAGGGCCGAACTGGCAAGGGACTACGAGAAGTTGCAGATGTTCATACAGTCGTACGAGCAGCAGGGTGCGCAGCAGCACCAGCAACTGGTGTCGTACATGAACCAGTGCGAACAGATTGGGCTGATGTTGTATTCGCAGTCGACGGAGAACACGTTCGACATGGCGTATGCCTGCCAGCAGGCCGTGAACCTGCACCGCCAGTTGGGCGACAAGCAGCAGAACGCCCTACCCTACGACAAGATTATCAACAGGCTGAAGTCGGAGATAGAGAGGTACGACGCGCTGATTGCCTCGCTGAAGTCGATGCCTCCCGTAGCGAAGCACGACGAGGACTTGCTGACGCAGAGCGACAGCATCCTGCTGCAGGCCATCGACTCGCTGGCCTCGAAGATTGACTCACTGGCAGAGACGACGGACCAGCAGCCTATGCCGCTTCCGCTGCGCGACGAGGAGATTGACGAGGAGCCCCAGGAGCCGCTGTACCTGACTGGTCAGCAGTTGGAGGACCGCAAGGCCTGTCTGGAGTACGCCGAGGCGCTGCGCGACATTCTGGAACAGCACCTGGAGAACATGGAGGCCGAGAGCACGTACTACAAGAGCGTGCGCGAGAAGGTGGAGCGACTGAACGAGTTTGCCCAGATGCAATACAAGCAGTTGCAGGACAGAATCTTCAAGGAGGGGGGCACGAACTATCTGGGCATCCTCTCTGCCCTGCCCTTCTACATCGAAAGGGCAAGCAGCTCGGCAAGGTCGAAGTACAAGCCCTTCGACGACGAGCAGAGCAAGTCGGAATGGAGGGGGCTGTCCATCGCCTTCATCACCATCTTCGTACTGCTCTACCTGTCGCTCTCGCTGGCTGTGAGCTACATTGTGCTGCGCTGGCTGGTGCCCAAGCGATGGATGGGCGAAGACGCTAAGACGCGCCGCAAGATGCTCACCCTCGTGGTGGGAACGGCGCTGTTCGGCATCATCGTGATGGTGCTGCGCTCGTACATGCCCAGCAACTCCGTAAGGATGGGGGCAGGGCTCATCATCAACACGACGTGGCTCATGGAGGTCATCTTCCTCTCGCTCTACATCCGACTGAAGGGGAGCGACATGCTGCACGCCACGCTGACCTACCTGCCGCTGCTCATCCTGTCGTTCATCGTGGTGCTCGTGCGCATCCTGCTCATACCGAACATCGTGCTGAACCTCATCTTCCCGCCCGTGCTGCTGGGCTTCACCCTGTGGCAACTGTGGCTGGCTCGCAAGTACAGGAAAGGGCTGCCGATGCTCGACGTTGCCTATAGCTACATCACAAGCATCGCGATGGTAATTTCCACCATCTGCGCCTGGGTGGGCTTCACTCTGCTGGCCGTGCAGATTATGGTTTGGTGGACGTTCCAGTTGGCTGCCATCACCACCATCACCTGCTTCTACGACCTCATGGAACTCTACGAGCAGCGACATCTGGCACGCAAAATCGCCCGTTCCGTATGTTGCGATGGTATCGCGACAGAGAAGAGAATCCTGCAGCAGATACAAAACGGCGAGCACATCACCACGACCTGGCTCTACGACTTCATCAACCGCACCCTTGTGCCCATCATGGCAGTCGTGTCAGTACTCGGAAGCATATACTGGGCCGCTGCCCTCTTCGAGATGACAAGCGTCTGCCACGATGCCTTCTTCACCAACTTCATCGACCAGAAGGACCTCATACAGGTGTCGCTCTCCAAGCTTTGCCAGGTGGCTGCCCTGTGGTTCATCTTCCGATACATCAACTACGCCGTGCGCAGCTTCTACGCCGTCTATCGCCGCAGGACTGCCGACCCGGACGACGTGCTGAACCTGACGCTGTCGCGCAACATCATCGCCATACTCACGTGGGGAATGTACGTCATCATCGTCTTCGTCATTCTCAACGTGCCGAAGAGCGGCATCAGCATCGTCACGGCGGGCTTGGCAACGGGTCTCGGCTTTGCCATGCAGGACCTCATCGAAAACTTCTTCTACGGGTTGTCGCTCATGACGGGACGACTGCGCGTGGGCGACTTCATCGAGTGCGACGGCATCACGGGCAAGGTGGAGAGCATCACCTACCAGAGCACGCAAATCATCACGGGCGACGGCTGCGTAATCGCCTTCCTCAACAAGGCGCTCTTCAGCAAGAACTTCAAGAACATGACACGCAACCACAGCTACGAGCTGATAAGCATACCCGTGGGCGTGGCTTACGGAACCAACGTCGACAAGGTGCGCAAGATGCTCATCGAGGCACTCACGCCCATCTGCCAGGAGACCAACGACAACGGACAATACATCACCGACCCAGAGCGGCCCATCATGGTGCGCTTCGACGACTTCGGCGACAGCAGCGTCGACCTGAAGGTGATGGTTTGGATGCTCGTCGACGGAAAGGCAGTCCTAATTGCACGCGTTAAAGAGACCATCTACAACACTCTGAACGCTAACAACATCGAGATACCCTTCCCGCAGCGTGACGTTCACATGCGATAATTAACCCTAAACACTATACATTATGAAGAAATTTAAGAGACTTATTCAATTGATGGTTCTCCCAGCCGTTGCACTCTTTGCCGGCTCGTGCGGAGACGACGACCCAGTGGACACATCTGGCTTCGCAGAGAACAAAAACCAGACAGAATGGAAAGACGGTTCGCTGCAGGTTGACGACCTGGACATGCTGGTGGATTTGGCAGTAAAGGCCGAGGACATCCGTCTGGAGTTTGCCAAGTTGCTGAGCGACGGATGGCAAGGCGACCTGTTCAGCGGAACGGGAGACCACTCCGACCCAGACCCCGTAATCAACGTAGTATGTGCCTTGCTGGCGAACAGCGACAAGTACGAGGCTGCCCTCGATAAGCTGGAAAAATCGGGCGTACTGACACCTACCACAGTAACGCGCTCGCCATTTTCTGACATCTATAAAATCCTGACTGCCTCAAGAGACGCAGCGAAGGAAGAACAGGATAAGGTGCAGGAGGTGCTGCTACAGATGGGAGCATACGGTAACGAAGATGCACAGAACGACCTGTATAACTATCTGCCTGAAAGCATCAAGAACAGAGCCACTGACGCCAAGGACTTCTTCCGCAAGCTGAACAAAGGCGAACTGAACGACTGCATGTTCAAAATCAGCCACCAATGGCGCGACATCGGCAAGCTGGAAGCCGACGGAAAGCAACATCCCTATGTCGATAACTATGCCGTACTGGCTGACGAAGACGGTATCCCCTATTTGAAGACTGCAGCAAAGGTCAGCGGTAAGATTGCCGTATCGGCAGGAACACTCTACTTTACCGCCATCGACAAAGTGGCTGGCGGATATGGTGCCAAAATCATGGAGATGGGCAATGTTCTGGAGAACAAAGTCAAGATGATACAGATGTCGAACAAGATGCTGGAGGGCAAGGCCAACTTCCAGGAGATTAACAAATTCATCGTTGAGCAAATACTTGGCGAAATCCAGGAGGAACTCGGCAATGCCATTGGCGACGACAACCCCATCACCAAGGAACTTGCCGGCTACTTGGCTGAGGACTTTGCCGACTACATCAAGGAACAATGCACGGTGGACGGCGGTGAGGACACCGACCTCGCAGCAAAAGCCAAGGAGTTCGGCAACAGCCTTCTCGACATCGTAACAGATGCAGGTTCTAAGCCCAAGGCCGTAATCATCAAAGACGAAGAAACGGGAAAGATACAGATTGGCTTGCCTGACGAAGAGGGACGTGTGACGATTCCCACCGGCGTAGGCAAGAAGACCGTAACCGTTGTGGACGAAGACGGCAATCGCATCACCAAGGAGGTGGAAGCCACAGAAGGCGGAGTGGTCGTGGATGCGAAGAAGGAAAAGAAGCCTTACGTCAATCCCAATCCCAGCACATTGAGCTTCGGCCCTGATGCCGACACAGAATGGATAGCCGTCCTGTCAAACTGCAAGTACCTGAAACTTAACAAGGCTGGCACCGAAAGCTGGTTAAAGCTCGAACTCATAACCAACTACACTGGTTTCCACGTGAAGGCTACGACTGAGAAGAACACAGCATTCGAGGCTCGCAAGACATCGTTCGTCGTTGAAGGATACAACGACAAGGATGTTGTTGCTGCCAAGTACACCGTTAAAGTCACGCAGGAAGCTGGCGCAACAGGTGTCTCGGTCACACCCGAATCGCTGGCCTTCGACGCCAACGGCGGTACGAAGAGCGTGACCGTCAAGACGGACGTTTACGAGTATTATTCGTTGGGCATCGAGAACGTATATAAGGACTGGATAAGTATGAAATGGGGCGAGCGCGACAAGGAGAATATGACCATGCAGGTGGAGGTGACGGTTAAGCCCAACGCCACAGGAAAGGAACGCGAGGGTTACATCATGATTGCCGGTCATAACGAGGAGAACCCGACTATGGAGCAGCGCGACATTGTGCGACTCAATATCACACAGTCGGCAAGCGACGAGGTGGAAGTCAAGGTCAACCTTGGCAGCGTTAGACTGTGGGCCGAGATTTACGGAACAGCGCCAACTTATAAGGATGGGGAGCCAACCAAGCAAATCATCAACTGGAGGCCCAGCCACGACATGATTAAGGCAACATTGAAGAACAACGTCCTGCATGTCGAAGCATCAAGGGAGAAAAACACCGGAATGACTAAGTTGAATGAATGGTTAGCTTTCGATGTCATAGGTTACGACCCCAACGACGTGAGCAAAGCCATCGTCACAAACCTCCAGTACACGATACACGACGACTATAAGAACGAAGACACTCGTAGCATTACAGACGCTACGCTTGAAGCCAATAACATTCGCCTGTCAAGTGTGGAAAAAGACTACTACGAATGGGAAGGCAAGGAAGCCAACGGTATGACAGTGACCGATTTCAGCTACTACAGGAAATATACATCTAGTTTAGAGGAGCTAAACGAAGAAAACACCTTCTCATACTCGAGCAACGCCAACAACTATATCAACATCAAGATATATCCCTACATATTCGCCTACTAAACAGGACACTGAATAGAACAAAGAAAATCCCCTGCCATTCTTGCCGAATAGCAGGGGATTTATTATACACCAATTCCCATGACCGTAGTCATGACTTTTCACGACCGTAGTCACGGGTATGTCATGACCGTAGCCATGAAATTCCATGACCGTAGTCACGAATATATCACGTCCGTAGCCATGAACATGTCACGACAGTACCCACGAAAATCCGCGACCGCTGTCATAAGGAAACGTAACCACAGCCACGCCCCGCCACCATCATAGCCACGCCAGCACAACCTTCCGCTCCCCCAAATCCCATACGCCCCATTACCCATATACTGCCCATTCGCCCTATTAGCCCCATAAACGAAGTAAGCCCCCGCATCATTGATGCAGAGGCTTACTCTTTGAAAAACGGCGGCTACCTACAGCCCTCCGTCGCGCAGGGCACTGCGCTCCCCTCATCAGAGCACGGAAAGGCATCTAGTCTTTCCTCTGAAGGCTCTTCTTCGCCCACAAATTGCGGGAGAGCAGGCAGCAGCCACAAACGAAGCAAGCCCTCCAGTCACTTGGACTGAAGGGCTTGTTCTTTGAAAAACGGCGGCTACCTACTCTCCCACAATAGCAGTACCATCGGCGCGGGCGGGCTTAACTTCTCTGTTCGGAATGGGAAGAGGTGGAACCCCGCCACTATAGCCACCTTAATGTCTTGGTTCAGAGTTCAGAGTTCAGAGTTCAGAGTTCAGAGCTATATCCAAACCCGTATTCCCGAACGCACAACCGTATAAGGCTGACACAATACACTGCAAGAGAGAGCCGACATACCGTAGGGACAACCTACAAGCGAAAGTCTCGGGCTATTAGTAAGGCTCGGCTTTGGCGTCGCCGCCTTTACACCTGCCTCCTATCAACGTCCTCGTCTCGGACGACCCTCAGGGGAGAACTAATCTTGCGGGGGGCTTCGTGCTTAGATGCTTTCAGCGCTTATCCCGGCCAGACGTGGATACCCGGCGGTGCTCCTGGCGGAACAACCGGTAGACCAGAGGTCTGTACGGCACGGTCCTCTCGTACTAGTGCCATATCCGCGCAATTCTCCTGCGCCCACGATAGATAGAGACCGAACTGTCTCACGACGTTCTGAACCCAGCTCGCGTGCCACTTTAATGGGCGAACAGCCCAACCC